>CAKPOS010000034.1 GCA_934176955.1 uncultured Bacilli bacterium | reverse complement strand
AAATGTGTTGTAACATTACCAAATATTGATGTAAGACATATTGAAGCACAAGTATATTATGGAAAATTTTTAGATGATGGATCTGTTCAAGATGTAAAAATTATACCAATGAAACTTGATGGAAAAGATGATGCAAATAAGAAATATTATTATTCAGCTAAAATAGATTTAATATCAGGTGGAAATTATGGATATTCATTTAGAGTTATGCCAAAACATGAAATGTTATTAGAAAGTGCAAATTTAGACTTAATAAAATGGATTGAAAAATAAAAAAAGAAGAGGTGAATTAGAAAAAATTCATCTCTTTTAAATTATTATTAACTTATGAGTATAATCCAAATTAGCTTTAGACTCATATTCAAATCCCAAAGTATAAACATTAGAAGCCCAAATATCTTTTTGAAGTAAATGTTTCAAATTTTTATTAGAAGAATCATCTATAAACTTTTTAGGAGAAGTAATTAAATTCAATTTTGGATTTCTTCTTGAAGCTTCACTAATGATTTTCTTACCATTTTCATTAAAACCTAAAATTCTTATATATGGAGTAACCTTTTTGGAAAGTTGCATATCATCTTTTGTAATACCAAGAATTGCATATAAAAGAATTCTTTGAAGTCTAGTTTTAGTATATCTTTTAGTATCAATTAATGTTATTAATTCAACAACACTATTACATGAATTTGCGGCATCTTTAATTGCATATTCCAAACCTTCAGAAACGTCTGGTAAATTAGCAATATCAGCAATAGTCATATGTCTTAATGTATATAAAATCTCTTTATCGAAAGTGGATAAATCTTTAACATAATTACCTTTCTTTAAACAATCTTCTAATAAATAAAAAGAATCTTCAGGCATATATTTTTGTAATTGGTCAATATTAGGAGAAATACAAGCTGAACGAATTGCAGATCCACTTGCAAAACGAGAAGAAGAAAACATGTTATTATTATGCTCAGCTTCTTGTCTTTTTATAGTAATTGGCTGAATGTAAGAATTCTGCTTTTTTAAAGCCTTTAAATATTCAATTCCTAAAATATTATTTGGAGAAGAAAGTATATTTGCAAATCTTCTCATATTTCCTAAATACATCATTAAAGCTTTTTCTCTAGCTTTAGGAAAAGAAACACCAGTAGATAATTCATGAGAAAGCAATGTTCTATATGCTTTTGGTTCTTCAACAAGAACTTGAACAATATCATCTAAAATAGAAATATCTCCACACTCACTTCCAAAAGCTATATAATCGACTATATTCAATGAGTCTAGAATTTTTATTGCACCATATGCAAAATTTTCAGCACTAGAAATTGAATATATAGTAGGTAACTCTAATACTAAATCAATACCACACTTTAAGGCCATTTCAGTTTTTACCCATTTACTAACAATAGAAGGTTCACCTCTTTGAGTAAAATTACCTGAAATAATAGCAACAGAATAATCTGAATTTGTAATTCTTTTGGCTTCATTTAGATGATATAAGTGACCATTATGAAATGGATTATATTCGCAAATTATTCCTAGTACATTACTCATAATAAAAATTCCTTTCTCTAAATTTCTCTTGTAATTTCTAAAAATTATTGATATAATCTTATCACAAAAAAGTTAGAT
>CAKPOS010000033.1 GCA_934176955.1 uncultured Bacilli bacterium | reverse complement strand
TAAATTTAATGCTTAAAAAATATTCAGGGAAATTTTAGGGAATTTTTATATAAAATTATTTATATTTATTTGAATTTGACTGAATTAAATAGTAAGTTCACGATATAAAAGAAAAATGCAATTTCATGAGAAAGTTCCCAGAAAAACAGAACTTTTAAAGAACAGAAAGTTGCATTTTTTTTAAAATATGATAGTATATATTTGTCGGAATTAGTTTAGTCCCACGCAAAAAAGTGTACGAGTATTAGCATTTTTAAAACTAAGTTCCCGGCCATAGATAAAAACATATAGTAAAAAAGTTGGCTTATCTGCCAATAAGAGTGAAGGAAATTAGTTTCTTCATTCTGATTAGCATATTATAATTATTTGTTTTTTAATATGGTAATATCATCTTTGTTTAGTGAGACTTTGTCAGGTTCAATGTATTTGCAACCTAATAGTTCAATTAACTCAGGATAAAGTTTTTTAGTTAAATTGAATGGTGTTTCACCATCAAGTGATAACCTAGGAATAGCATTAATATTATCTTGAAGATTTCTGACTATATTATCATCTAAGTCATCAAAAGGTGTACCTTTTGGAAAAACTCTTCTAATATATTCATGATTAACCTCAATACCATGTTTTTCACTAGAAGAATAAGGATGACAATAAAAGAGATTAGAAAGTTTAGTGTTAGTATTAAGATCTCTTTCAAAGTTAAGGACTGAATAAAATTCTGTACCATTGTCAGTAAGAAAAATTCTGAATACTTTTGAGTAAAGAGTAGAACCTAATTTTTCTTTAAGAAAATTGATTTTAGCATTGACGGATGCTGAATCTTTTTTTTCTAATAAGAATATAAACATAAAATGTGTTTTTCTGATATAAAGAGTCATTAAACATTTTTTGCTATCTCTAGTACCAATAACAGTATCCATTTCTACAATATTCATCTGAGGGTGCTCAGCAGAATATAAAACAAAATCTTCATATCTTCTTCCTTTTAATAAAGATATTTCACGTTTATTTTCTTTATTTTTAGTACTTTTTCTTTTTTTGTATCTAATTTTTTTAGGCAAATCAGAATTGTTTAGTGAAAGAACACCTATATCAATATATTTATAAAATGTTGTTTTAGAAAAGAATAATATATCAGGGTGATTGATAAAAACTTGATTAACACTTTGTTTGTTATTTTTTATTAAAGGTACAATTTGTTTTTCGATTTCATCAATTTCATCAGGCTTAATATCAACACCAGTTCTAGAATTAACAAGTTGTTCTTCATAATGTTTTTGAGCTAGTCTATAATCATAAAATAAATGATGATGATTACATGTGCTTTTATTTTGACAAGTATTACAAACATAGTTAGATTTTAATCTATTACAGCTATCTATAGCTTTATTAATACCATTCTTATCAAATGCATCATAAAAGTTACTTTTAATGTATCTGTTTCTTTTTATTTCTTTAGAAATAGTAGTTCTATCTTTACCAATAGCAAGACCAATATCAGTAAAACTTTTACCTTTGTTAAATAAAATTTGAATTGTCTCTCTTTGAGATATATTTAATTGATTATAATTTGTCATGAAAATTCACTCCTTATAAATGACAAATAAACCAACGATCATATATTAATACCAGTTAATTAAAAAAGCAATTATGGGGCTTTGCCCCAAACCCCAAGGTTTAAAGCAATAGAACACCAAAAAAGAAAGTAAAAAAAGAGACTATCTAATGTAATAAGAGATAGTCACTTCCTTTTTTGTTTGTCCATTACTTAATGCTCTGGTTGCTCCTCAGCATTGCCATAACCCCTAAGTAACAATATTTATTCTATCATCTATCTTGTTATAGTCAATCTAAAAAAGCTAATTGTTTTCAGGATTAAGTTCCCATCCATGAAAAAACGGGAACTTTGAATTTAATTTAATGTTTATTTGAATTTACTTGAATTTACTTATATTTTATTTTATAATATATATCGGAGCGAAGCCTTATTTAATAAGGGA
>CAKPOS010000032.1 GCA_934176955.1 uncultured Bacilli bacterium | reverse complement strand
AGTGCTTTGAAGACCGTGGTACGGAGTTTAAAACAATTGTTAATGATTTAAAGTAGATTAGAGATGGTCAGTTGACTGTCTTTTTTCTTGCAATTTTTATGGGGTGGTGCTAAGATATAGAGCACAAATGGGGGATTAGAAATGGCTAAGAAAATAGAATTTGACTTTAATAATAATATGGCTATATTAGATGGAAGACAAGTAACTATAGATTATTTATATAAACAATTATTAAATGAATTAAATATGCCAGAATGTATTGGCTTTTCTTATGACGAAAAAGAGATTATATTTAACAAAACAAATTGCTCTAGAAATATTTTTTCCTATAAATTTAAAAATGAAGATAGAGTAAAAGTAAATAATTTATTACAAAAATTAGATGAGGTTAATACACAGAAAATTATTAATAAATTGAAAAAATTAAAAGAAGACCTTTTAAAGAAAAAATATATGGATGGTAGCTTATATTTATTAGAACATAGTCAAAACAAGTGGCTTATTTATTCCCGTTATTACTCAAGAGATAGTGAGGATTTTGTTAATTTGTATGATAAGGATTTGACAAAACCAGAAATTAAAGAACTAGTTGATGAAGTAATTAATCTACATGATAATAATGAGAAATGGGTTTTTGAATATAATTTTGAAATGAGATCTTCAGCGGAAGATAGCTTGCATAATTTTATCGTTGGCACGAAAGATGATAAGAAAATAGAAAAAAGAATATTTGATAATAATTTTGAAAAACCGGATATTTTAAAGAAGTATCTTAATAAGCACCGCTTCAAAGTGTTAGGAAGGTTACTTACACATAGCTTTATAAATGATATTTGGAATCTTTTGGATAATGACGTAGTTAAAGCAAAGATTGTTCTTTTGGGGGTTGGCTTAATATTAGGTGGATCGATAGAATCAAGTTATTTAGGTACTACTTCTATTACCTCTAACATCTTTTTAGGCACGTGGGTTTATTATGGGTTTAAAAAAGTTTTGTCGGTAATTAGAAGTAATAAAAATATTAATAAAATGATAAGGTGCTTAGATGAAAAATATAATTTGGTAGATGTCGAGGTTAAAGAGCCAGCAAAAGAAATAGAAAAGCAACCAGAATTTGCCAAAGTGCCAAGGAAAACACAAAAATTAGATGATCCCTTCCTTAGAAGTTTATATCTAAATATTGTTACTATGAAGAATTATTCGGAGATTGACTGGGGCTATGAAGCAGGAACTATAGAAGATTTAGCGAAGAAGTATGTTGAAGCTAAAAAAAGTAGTGATTCGTCTAGTTATGAACTTTTGATTAAATATCCTAGGTTTTTAGAAATTGCCAATAAACTAGATAGTTTAATCGAAGAAAAGACGAAAGAACAATCGAATGATATAGGAGATTTGGATATTATAAATACGGAGTTAGATGGCTTAAAGAGTGTAACTTTAGATACAAATAATATTAGAAAGCTTAATTTAAAGTGAATTTATATTGTTTTTTTGTAATACAGATGTTAGGATATATGCTACAAATGGGGGATTGAAAATGGCCTATACAAATATAAGATTTGATTTTAATGATAATACTGCTCTAATTAATGGTGAAAAAATGTCTTTGGATTATTTGATTAAACAATGGAAAGAAATATTAAATAGCCCAGAATGTATTGGTTTTTATTGCAACGATAGGGAAATGAAATTTATTATTGATTATCATTATTCTGGAAAATATCGTAACAATATGAGTTATTGGTATACTGTTCAAGGTAAAGATATGACAAAAATAAAAGAATTATTGAGTGAATTGGATGAAATAAATGCAAAAAATATTATTGGCAAATTAGAAAATTTAAAAAAAGATGTATTGAATAATTGTTATATGGACGGCGAAATAGAACTATCAAAGTCTTATAAAAATGGTGGCTTTTATACATTAAATTTTAATAGTTATAATGCTAAATATTGCGAAAAAAAATTCGTTGAACTATCTAACAAAGATTTAAAAAATCCAAAGATAAAAAATTTGGTTAATGATATTATTTATATTCATGATAATGCTGAAGAACATATTTTTTACAAAAATTTTAAAATTTACTCTTCCTTTGATGATACATTATATAGTACTGTTGTAAATAATTTATTTAAGGCTGACATGACAAAAGTAATATTTGATAAGCCGATTGATAAGCCACTTTCTTTGAAAAACTATCTAAATAAATATCGTTTTACTGTGTTAAAAAAGTTAATTACTCAGGTAATACATAATGATATTATTAGGAAGTCGCTTAACTTTTAAGACTTTGTTAATTAATAAGAACATTAAAACAATTGTAGAATGTTTAGATGAAAAATATAATCTTGAAGGTAAATCACCAGAAGATGATAAAAAAATAATTGAAAATAAAGATACTAAAGA
>CAKPOS010000031.1 GCA_934176955.1 uncultured Bacilli bacterium | reverse complement strand
TTTATATTACAAAATTCTCCAATTAATCTAGTTGTTAATTCCGAATTTGATTTTATCCCAAAATTTTTGTATCTTTCATTTTGGATTCTTCTTGCTATGTTTACTCTTTGTTTTATTATTTTTGAACTTTCTGCTTTAAAATTAGAATTTATTTTTTCAATTTTAGTTCTTTTTACTTCAATCTGAATATCTATTCTATCTAATAATGGACCACTTATTTTATTTAAATATCTATGTATCTCTGACTGTGTACATTTACAATCTTTCTCTTCGTCACCATAATATCCACATGGACAAGGATTCATACTTGCCACAAACATAAAATTACAAGGATATCTATAATTTCCACTTAATCTATTTATTGTAATTTCTTTTTCTTCTAACGGTTCTCTTAATGCTTCTAATACTGTTCTATTATACTCTGTTAATTCATCAAAAAATAAAACTCCATTATGTGCTAAGCTTACTTCTCCTGGTGTTGGAACTTTTCCACCACCAATTATTGACTTTATTGGTGCTGTATGGTGTGGCATTCTAAAAGGCCTACTTAATATTAATCCTTCTCTAGTTAAATTAGCCGAAACACTATGAATCTTAGTTGTTTCTATTGCTTCTTCTAATGTTAAATCTGGTAAAATTGTCAAAATTCTTTTAGCTAATGCCGTTTTACCACTTCCGGGGCTTCCGATCATAAGCACATTATGACCTCCAGCAGAAGCTACTTCTAATGCTCTTTTAACATTTTCTTGTCCTTTTATATCTATAAAATCCATATTATATTCTTTTATAAATTTCACTTTTCTTTCTGTTTCTTTCTCTATAAATATCTCTTTATTTAAATATTTTATTACATCCATTAATGTTATTATGGGAATAATGTCAAGTCCTTTTATAATAGAAACTTCATTTGAATTTGCTTTTGGAATTATTACTCTTTTTATTCCAAGTGCTCTAGCTTCTTCACACATCGCAAACACTCCATTTGTTCTATTTATTTTTCCATCAAGCGAAAGTTCTCCAATAATAACTGTATTTACTATTTCATTATAATTTAAATTAGGCAAAATACCAATTGATATTAATATGCCAATTGCAATTGGCAAATCAAATGAACTACCTTCTTTTTTTATATTAGCAGGCGCTAAATTTATTAATATTTTTTTACTTGGAAATTCAATTTTAGAATTTTTTATTGCTGATACTATTCTCTTTTTAGATTCTCTAACACTTGTATCTGGTAATCCAACTATTTCAAATTCCGGTATTCCATTACTTATATCTGTTTGGACTTCTATTAAATTTCCTTCTAGTCCTATTAATGATATTGACTTTATTTTTGATAACATACTTCCTCCATTATATTTTTTTAATTTTTATTGCTTTTTTTTACCATTTATTATAAAATTGAGTAAAACAAAAGAATGGTGATTTTATGAAAAAGAAAAAAATAAAAAATAAGTTTGATGATATAAATGTTGCTAATACAACTTCTAGTGTAAAATTAAAAACATTTCTAATTATAATAATTCTATTTTTCTTATTATTAATTGTTCGTCTAATATTTTTACAATTTGTAAATGGTTCTGAATTACAAAATGCTGCAAGAGCAAGACAAACAAAAACAGAAACACTTTCCGCCAAAAGAGGAACTATCTATGATATTAATGGTCAAACATTAGCAATAAGTTATGAAACCGATAAAATATACATAGATCCTACGAATATAAAAGATGAAAATAGAGAAATTGTTGCCCAAAAACTTTCTGAAATACTTGAAATAGATTATCAAGAATTATTAGATAAGATAAATAATAATCCAAAAAGATTTTCAGTTGCCTCTAATGTTGAACAAAATAAAGTTGAACAAATAAAAGAATGGAAAAATAATTTGGATTTTGCAACAGGTATTAGTTTCGAAGAGACTACATCTAGAACTTATCCATATAACACATTGGCATCAACAGTTCTAGGTTTTACTAATTCAGACAATTCTGGTGCTTATGGAATAGAATATTCTTGGAACTCCTTTTTGAGTGGTACAGCTGGAAAATCAGTTAGCTTAAAAGATGCTAGCCAATCAGAAATCGCAAATTCTGAGAAATCATATATAGCTGCTGAAAATGGTTACGATTTAAATCTAACAATTGATGTAAATATTCAAGGAATTATTGAAAGAGAATTAGCTACTGCTGTTGATGAATATGAATGTGATAGTGGAATTACAATTGCAATGGATCCATCTACTGGCAAAATTTTAGCTATGGCTGACTATCCAAATTTTGATCCTAATAATCGTAACACTCCTAATAGTAAATTAGCAGAAACTTGGGATACGTTATCTAGTGAGGAAAAATCTAATGCTTTACTTAGAATGTGGACCCCAAAAGCTGTAACTGATACTTATGCTCCAGGCTCTGTTTTTAAATTAATAACTTCTTCTATTGGACTTGAAGAAAA
>CAKPOS010000030.1 GCA_934176955.1 uncultured Bacilli bacterium | reverse complement strand
ATAAATGTAAGAAATAAATTCAATATATTACAAGAAAAATATATTAATTTGTTTCACATCATTGACACACGTACATTCAAAAATATTATTTTTTTATTTTACTCTTGCCAGATACACTATTTTATGATATATTATTTATAATTTATTTCACACATTTTCATTGTGTAGAAAACTTATTATTCATATTTTTTATAATCTCATAAATTATTTTCTTATTAATTTCTATTTCAATAAGAGAAAACAGAAAGGTAAAGGTGATTTTTATTGCCCAAATTTTTAAATACAAACAACTCTATTTCTTCGAGCGAATTTTCATCAACTTACTCAAATGACATTATTATCATTTCTAAAGATGTTATATTTCAAGTTCATGATAAAACATTCAAAGAAATATTAAAGAGTTCATATGAAATGACAAATTTTTTAAAAACATTTATTGGATTGGAGGTGAATTCAGAAAACTTAAAAATATATAATAGTAGTTTTATTACAAATAATTACAAGCGAAGAGAATCAGATATTTTGTATAAAGATATAATCCAAAATACTTTTTATTTAATTGAACATCAGTCTACTGTAAACATTGATATGCCTAGAAGAATTTTAGAATATTCTACTGAGCTTATGCGTGAAATCAAGAAAAATAAAATTGAATTGAAAAATCCTTTAATTATTCCAATTGTTATTTACACAGGAAAACAACCTTGGAATATTCCAACTAATTTTTCAGATACTCAAACATTTAATTCTTCTAACAAATCATTTGTTATCAATCAAATTTATAAGCTAATTGATATTCATACTTACAGTATAGATAAATTAAAAAATATCCACAATAAAATATCTTATATGCTTTTAATTGAAAAGTGTAAAAATCATTTAGAATTAGCACAAACACTTGAATATATTGCAATCCATGCAAATACATCTAACACTAAGGAATGGGTTAATAATTTAGTAACATATGTTTTTGCAAAAACTTTAGATGATACTTCTAAATCAAAAATTTTAAAATTGTTATATGAAAAGGAGAAAAACGAAAATATGGAAGATTTAATTGAAAGAATTAATAATAATATAAGATTGGAAAAGAAGAAAAATATTAAGATTGGAAAATTGGAAAATCTATTTTCAACTATAAAGAATATGCTTAATTTTAATTTAACAGATGAAGAAATTATAAAATACACAAATGCTACTCAAGAACAAATTAATCAAGTAAGAAAAAAATTAAATAAAAACTAATATTTTAAAATTGTTATATGAAAAGGAGAAAAATGAAAATATGGAAGATTTAATTGAAAGAATTAATAATAATATAAGATTGGAAAAGAAGAAAAATATAAAACATGGTATTAACATTGGTGAAACTAGAGGAAAACTAGAAAATCTATTTTCAATTATTAAGAATATGCTTAATTTTAATTTAACAGATGAAGAAATAAAAAAATGTACAAATGCTACTCAAGAGCAAATTGACCAAGTAAAAAAGAAATTAAAATAAAAAAAATTTAAATATGTAAAAAATCGGCTAAATTAGTCGATTTTTTTTCTTCTACTTACAGCAAGACCATCTCCAACTTCTAGTATTTCAGTTTCAAGGCTTGGATCTTCTGTAACTTCTTTTATATATTCACGCAAATTTCTTACAGCTGTACGTTGTTTATGTTTATTATAATCACTCATAACATATCCTTTATATAATATATTATCAGCTAATATAACTCCATTAGGTTTTAACATTCGTAAAGATTCTTTTAAGAAAAATGGATATTTTCCTTTTGCAGCATCTATAAATGCTACATCATATTGTTCATTTAAAGTTGGTAAAATTTCAACAGCATCACCTTCATAAATATTTATCTTATCTTCTACTCCAACATTTTTTATATTTATTTTAGCTTCTACAATTCTTTCTTCATCTCTTTCTATTGTATCAATTATTCCACCATCTTCAAGATATTCAGAAAAACACATTGCTGAATATCCAACAGCTGTTCCTATTTCTAATATTCTTTTCGGTTTTACTTCCTTCAAAATTTTATCTACAATTTCTAATGTATCATCCATTATTATTGGAATATGTTCTTCCAATGCTTTTTGTTTTATTTTTTCTAATTCTTGTTTATTCATTTTATCTTGCCTCATTATAACCATTATCTTTTATTTTTTGTTCTTCTTTTTGCATTTCTTCATCAATCCATTTACATATAAGACTTTTTGCAAAGCTTTTTTCTCCATATACTTTTACAACTTCTTCATATGCTTTATCAATTTTTCCATTTTTTCTAAATTCATTCCAAGCTAAAGCCCTTGGTCCTAATTGTGGTTTAACTGGTCCTTTAATTTTTTTTCTTATTTCACGTTCTATCCCACTAAGTTGTAATTTAGCTACTTTTTTACTTAAAATTTCTCTTTTTATATATCCTTTTCTATCACAATCTCTTTTTGACATAAAACTCCTTCCTTTCTCAACAAAAGCAAAGACTAATTAGATAAATTCATTTCACCAAATTAGTCTTTGTTTTAATCATCTATTTATTTGCATTTCTTGCTGCTCTTTCTCTTTCTTTATTGTCTAAGATTTTCTTTCTTAATCTTATTGATTTTGGTGTAACTTCTAC
>CAKPOS010000029.1 GCA_934176955.1 uncultured Bacilli bacterium | reverse complement strand
CTATACCATTGCTTCTTTTTATATCATTTATTATTTTTTTATGCACTTCTTCAGCTTCTTGTGGTTGAGTTTGCATTTCTGAGTTTATTTCTTCTTCATCTTGCTCGTAAGCCAAGTTCCCTAATACTTTATGTAATATTAATTCTACTTCACTAAATTCTTTTGTATTTCTATTAACTTCTAAAGTACTTTCAACAATTTTTCTATCAGATTTCTTTAATGCTAATGTTGGCTCTTCTAATATCTGCTTTTTACATAATTTATTTAACGCCTGCCTTGTTTTTTCATTCTTTATTCTATCTATGGAATATTCTCCTCTTGCTATTTTAGACATAATCTCTCTTGAAAAAGTTCTACAACACTTTGCTGGAATATGAAAACTAAATGGTATTACTTGTTCATCATCTAAATATGTAAACAAATATGCTTTCCTTTCTTCATCCCAATCTATTCCCCAACTGCCATTATATATTGCCTCCTTATCAGTTGTAAGTGTTACTATTGCTTGTCTTACACATTCTTGCTTAATATCATATAATATCTTTTTATATGAATCAATGATTTGTAAATCTTCTTCTCCCAATTTATCTACATTACTTCTTTTGTTTCTTCCAAAATATTCATCTATTCTTCTTTTTTCTGCCTTATTTGCGTAAAAAGCTATCATCATTAATGATGTTATTCTTCCTAAACATGTATCACTTTCTAATGAGTTTTGGTTCTCCTTTTTCACTAATGCGTTAACCCACTTTTCATAACTAGAACTACTTATTCTTGTTGGTACTCCTCTTATACTATTTATAATATCTATAATTTTTTTTCCACCAGCACTTACATTGCTATATCTATGCCCTGCAAATTCTTCACTATGTTTTCTAGTATCTACATTATATAAATTAATTAAATCATATATAGTAATTCCACTTTTACAATAATCTAACAAATTTTCAAATATTTCTGCTAATTCATCATTTTTATCTTCATCTTCATTTCCATCCCTATTAGATACTTCTATACTCTTTAAATCAATTAATCTTAATTGAGATGTTTGTTTACCAAAGAAAATATCTTTTATTAATTTTACATTTTCTTCTAATGTAAGTCTTTCTCTAGTTTCATTAATCATTTGTTTTTCTCCAATCTCTTTACTTCTAAAATAATATTATCATTTTGTTTCTTTTTTTTCAATACATAACAAATTTTTTCTTTAATTTACTCTCACAAAATTTGAGTTTTCGAATAAAATTAAAATACTACAAATTTATATAATTACAAATTTGTAGTATTTTAATTTTATCTTTCAGTATCATCATCTACTGAAACTTCTTTACAATGTTTCTTTTCCCATTCATTCTTTTTTTGAACCTCAATATTATATTCATCTACTTCCATTTCTCCATTTTCTTTTTGTCTTTCTAAATAATCTCCAGAATATTCTATCTTATATCTTTGCTCTCTTTCTTCTTGATGTGACAATTTTTCAATTTCTTCTTCTAATCTACTTATTGCAATACTTGGTGCTCCTAAACTTTTTAAAATTTCAAGTTGTCTTCTTGTCTCATGTAATTTTTCTAATCTTTTAAAAGTTTCTACAACATCTTCCTGTTCATGTCCTATTTCTCCATTTTGATAATATGTTCCTTCATCTTGAGCTTCATTTATTTCTATATATTCATTATCTTTATTTATAATTCTATATTTTTTACTACCTTTTTCAGATTCAACTACTTCTTTATATTTTTGATATTCAATCTCATCATCAATATCTATATTCATTGCTCCAATAATTTTTCCATTTAATCTAGCAATAATATATTTATTATTTATAAAACCAAAATCAATCCAATCAAAATCTATATCTGGATATCTTAGTTTTATTTCATTCCATAGTCTTGTAACCCAATTGAATTTCATTGATTCTTTTTCTAATATTGTTCCTTCTCCACATATTTTTTTTATTATCTTTTCCATATATATATTATCTTTATAAAAATCTGCATAAGTGTTTTTTTCTCTTGAAAAATCTTCATCTAAAATTCTTTTTCTTGTTTTATTATAAATTTTCTCTTTTACTCTTTGTTGATTTATTCTCACAATATATTCATTTGGTAATTGTTTTAGTTCTTCTTCACCTATTCCTAGTTGTAATTTTTGAGCAATAATCCTATTAATATATTGCATATAATCAAAGTCAGATTTTTCTCCCATTGTTTCTAGTATTCCTTCAAACTCAACAACATTGTTCATTACTTCTTCTATATCTATCTCTTCTAACTTTCTTGAACTACAATATCCTTTTACATATTCAAATATAAGTTGCTGTTTTGCATCTATTCTATTTTCATCTGGTATAATTTTATTTCCTAATGAACTATATTTTTTATTATCTTCAAATAATTCATCCAAACTATATAATAAGTTAAAACTATCCATACCATATTTTTTTATTAATTCTTTTATTTCAGGTTTACCATATAAATATGATTGAATCATTTCTTCTATAGGAATTATTTCTAATAATTTTTTCATAACTTTTTCTTCTTCATCATATCCTCCTCTTAATTTTGGATATCTTTGCTTTGTTAAATATTCTGTCATTGCTTCATTTATTCCAACTCCGATTATATTACCTTTAAGACCAGTTGAAATCTTTCCATCTGTCTTTTGATGTACTGAAACACAATGTAAAAATTCATGGAAAAATACTTGCCTTTCTTCATCTATACTTTTTTTCTTTATTTTTATATTTTTTTCTCCAAAATTATAAGATCCTGCTATATTTTTTTCAAGATTTCTTTCAAATTCTATATTTTTATCTAAATTTTGTTTTATTCTTTCTATTATTACATCTTCTGATATATATTCTCCATATAATTTTAATACATCATTTACTGCTGTTGTTAAAAATTCCATTGTAACATCATTAAATTTTTTTGGTTCTAATTTCTTTTTTAATTCTTCTTTTTTCATTTTTTATTTCCTTTTATTTTTTCTATTCTTATTATCTTTCTTCTTGTGAATTCTGCATGTTTTCTAAAATTATTTCTACTGATTCTCTTGTTCCTTCTCCTATTTCTGAATTAGCAATTGAATCTTCTAATGCTTTTTCAAAATATGATAATTTTTCTGAAGAATCTTGAGATTTTCCAATAACTTTATCAATATCAAATGATTCTTCTAAAGAATATTGATTTCCTAATATTCTTTTCCATCCTAT
>CAKPOS010000028.1 GCA_934176955.1 uncultured Bacilli bacterium | reverse complement strand
ATTGTAGTTGGAACATCAGCTCCAGAAGTTTGCCCTGTATGTAATCATCCAAAAGCATTTTTTGAAATAAAAGCTGAAAATTATTAAAAAATAAATTTATTAGCATAGTTTAATGGCAAGAATTTAAGAAAAAGAAGAAGTTTTTACATAAAATTTCTTCTTTTTGTGTTCTATAATAAGTGTTTAAGGTGAAAAAATATTTAATTAGGAATCTTGAATTAAGTAATTGTTTGTGATATATTCAAAATATAAACATTAAAAGGGAGAAAATACAAATGAATACAAATGAACTATTAGATACAGTGTTTGGAATTTTTGAAGGAACAGCTTCTAAATTTAGAATTAATGAGGAATTTAATATAAATGACATAGAAAATTTATTTGAAGAAGATAGAAAATCCTTTACAGGATATAAATTAATTGAAGGATTTTATAAAAGAATAGATGAGTTAGCAAATAAAAAAGAAATACTATTATCAGCTTTGGAAAGCAAAAGTAAAGCTAGAAGAGATATTGGAAATATATTTGTTAAGATGTCTCCTCTTTCTTTTTTTTAGGAGAGGAAATTGATGGAATATTAAATTCTGACAAAATAAAAGAGTTACATTTGGATAGCGATAAAGAAGTTATAGCTTCTTTAATACATGCAACAGGAAATACAATTAAATATTTGACACCTGAAAATATGGATAAATTTAATTTAGATCGAAATAGTATTTTGCTTTTAGTATGTAAAAGCCCTAATTGCCAAACATTATTAACTAAAGATGTAATAAGGAGGGTGGGGCCTCCTTTCGGACCAACAAGAAGATATTTAGTTGATTTTTTTGTAAAAAATTTAGAAGATTTTGAAGGTTTTCTTACACCAAGAAACATAAGAACAATTCGTTTAAACTCTGACGATGTTACAAGGTTAATTAGAGCAAGTGGAGATATAGAAAAATATTTAACACCAGAAAATGTGGATAAATTTCAGTTAAGCTCTGGATATGTTGGGAGTTTAATAAAAGAAAGTGGAAACATAGAAAAATATTTAACACCAGAAAATATAGATAAATTTCAGTTAGAAATTGAAGATGTTGTAAATTTAATTAGAGCAAGTGGAAACATAGAAAAATATTTAACAACAGAAAATATAGATAAATTTCAGTTAGAAATTGAAGATGTTGTAAATTTAATTAGAACAAGCGGAAACATAGAAAAATATTTAACACCAGAAAATATAGATAAATTTCAGTTAAAAACTGAAGATGTTGTAAATTTAATTAAAACAAGCGGAAACATAGAAAAATATTTAACACCAGAAAATATAGATAAATTTCAGTTAAAAACTGAAGATGTTGTAAATTTAATTAGAACAAGCGGAAATATAGAAAAATATTTAACACCAGAAAATATAGATAAATTTCAGTTAAAAACTGAAGATGTTGTAGAATTAATTGAAGCAAGTGGAAATATAGAAAAATATTTGACACCAGAAAATGTTGAAAAATTTCAGTTAAGTTCTTATTATATTAAAAGCTTAATCCAAATAAGTAAAAGGCATCATTTAACACCCGAAAGTTTGTTAAAACTCGGAGTAACTGGAATAGATATAGTGCAATTAATTGAATGTGGAGATATAGAAGAATATTTAACACCCGAAAATATGGAGAGATTTCATTTAGGCTCTGGAGATGTTGGATATTTAATAAAAAAAAGTGGAAATATAGAAAAATATTTAACACCCGAAAATATGGAGAAATTTCATTTAAATTCTGGAGATGTTGGAGAATTAATTGAAGCAAGTGGAAATATAGAAAAATATTTAACACCCGAAAATATGGAGAGATTTCATTTAAACTCTGGAGATGTTGGAAAATTAATTGAAGCAAGCGGAAATATAGAAAAATATTTAACACCCGAAAATATGGAGAGATTTCATTTTTGCTCTGGATATGTTGGATATTTAATAAAAAAGAGTGGAAATATAGAAAAATATTTAACTTTAGATAAAGTAAAAGAATATAACTTGAGTGGAAAGGATATAGCATTTATTATTGGTATGAGTTCATTAGAAAATTTCTTAGATAACGAAATTATTAATGGAACATATACATATGAAAAGATATTAAAATTATTTGAAATTAAAAAATCAATAGAGGAATCTAATTCTGGAAGATTAAATAGAATTAGTGACAGAATAATAGAGCAACTAAAAAATTTGCCAGTAGATGAATGGAAACAAACAGCAAATAGTATTAGAAGACTTTATGAAACTACTGATATTCCGTTATTTGCACAAAATTTTCTTGTTTTTAAACAATTACATTCAAGTTTTATGAGTGAAAAAGATTATATGAATTATTTAGATGACCCAATGGGAGATATTCCATCATTAAATAAAGCATTGTTAAAACAGAGAAATCACATTATATTTTCTGACTTAGCTAAAATTTCGGCAGAGTCTAATAGCAGAGATTTGCAAAAATATCTAAATGCCATCGAACAAGGGGATAAACTATTTGAAATGTTTAAAAATGGAAAATTACAACTTGATGATACATTGTCCGAGGATAACAGGCTAATCTTAAAAAAATATAGCAATATATTAAATACTCTATACAATCAAACAAGTAAAGGAAAAAGACTAGCAGAAGCAAGAGTAAATTCTGAAAATTTAGAACAAGATTTAACAGAATTAAACGATTTATTAAATAGTAATAAAAATATTCATATTCCATTACGTGATAAAATTGTAAGAACATTTGGCTATTGGGCAGGAATCAGAAATTTTGAACAAGCTAAAAAAATGATAGAAGAAATCACAAAACAAGCGGATAAAACAAATAGAGAAACTGTAGAAAAAGGTGATTTTTCTGTGAAAGAAGGAGATCTTGTAAAAGGAATTGGGAATACTCAATATTTTCCACAGATGTTGCAAAATGGTATAGTTGCTAGAGATTATTTAGGAGAAAATGCGGCATCTGATATGACGCCACTAGATACTGATGTGGAATTAATTCAATATGATGAAAAAATGCTTACTGCTCCAAACTATACAAGTGGAAATGTCGATGGAAAAGCATTAGGAAAAATTATTCTTGTAATGAAAAATGACGGAAGGTATGTAAAAACAAGAGATAAAGAGCAAGTTGATGAAGAAGCAGTAAAAAAAGTTATAGAAGATAGAACAAAGATTGAATATTTTGATAATAATGGAAAAGGTGGAGAAAATGCTTATGGAATAAGAACAGGAATTGGTTCTACTAATATAAGTTTTATTATAGCAGATAGATATGTTGATAAACTAGGCTTAGAAATTGCTATGAATGGTTTTTATATCCCGATAATTGATAAAGATAAGAATTTATTATACACACCAGAAATGTATGATGAAATGAGAAGTAAAATGCAAGGATTAAGCCATTATGGGCTTAATGAATTTCAATTAGATTCAAGTGCTAAAAATATAGGAACTAATCAAATTGCAAATGTAATAAAACAAAGTAAAGAAGATGCAGAAAATAAAAGAGAAGCAATATTGCAAACATTAAAAGGAGCTATAGAATCATATGGATTAAACATGTCAGAAAAAAGAACTGAAGATTTACTACAAGGAACTGTTGAAGTAATAGACACTGGTTCAACCGGAAGAGGGACAAATTTGCCAGGAGATGGTGATTTTGATTTTATGGTAAGGCTCGATGGTAAAATACTAAATGCTTCTCAAGAATTAAAACAATTATTAGCAAAATCATTATGTACTCTAGATATGCCTAGTGAAAGTATAATTACTGCCAAAGGAGATTTTAGATTTAAAGATGTTTCAATTGATGGGCTTAAAGATAAAGTTGACATAGATTTAAGTTTTACCAAAAGAACAGATGAAATTGAATACACAACAGAAGAATGTATAAAAGATCGTTTAGAAACTATAAGAAAAAA
>CAKPOS010000027.1 GCA_934176955.1 uncultured Bacilli bacterium | reverse complement strand
GTTGTTGATACAGCTAGTAGTATGCAGGCTAGATGTCATTGGTGTCGTCATATATTGTCTGTAAATGAACAAATTCCAAATGGTAGTGTTCCTGATACTTTGTTACCTTTTAAAGTATCCAAGGAAGATGCTGAAGGTATAATTAAAGGCTTTGTTAACAAAAGAAAATTTTTTGCTAATCCTAAGTTTAAAAAAGAATTTACAACTAATAATATAATAGGAGTATTTTTTCCTTATATGCTTTTAGATGTAAATGCTCATGCTAATTTTAATGGTGATGGTGAACATCAAACTAAGGTTTATCAAGTTGAAATAGGCGATAGAAATAAAGCATACGGTAGAGAAAGTTATCAAAATAGTACAGTTAGGCAGACTCTTTATAATGCTGATGTTTATCATGTTGAAAGAGATTTTGATTTAACAATTCAAGGTTTATCTATAGAATCAAACTCTAATAATTTAAATGAAGTAAGTGGAAAAACAAATAATATTATTAATGCTATAATGCCTTTTGATACAGAAAACTGTGTTAAATTTAATGCCAATTATTTAAGAGGTTTTAATTCAGAAAAAAGAGATGTTAATATTGAAAACTTAAAAGAAACAGCTTATGAACAGTGTAAAGATATAGCAAGATACTCATGTAATGATACTTTAGAATTTTATGATAGAGGTGTTCGTTGGGATAATGAGTCTTTAAATATTAGGGGCCAGCAGTGGACATCTGCTTATTTGCCTGTATGGCTTTATAGCTATTTAGAGGATAAAGGTAATAAAAAACTATTACATTATGTTGCCGTAAATGCAAGAACTAAAGAAGTAATGGGAAGTGTACCGATTCATATACCAATGTTATTATTAGCATCTTTTATAGTAGAAATATTTGGTTATATTGCAGCTAGTAATATTGATTGGGATTATAGCTGGATATTTTTATCAGTTGGTTTTATTTACTTTTTGGTTATTTATAATATATATCGTAATACAAGTGCTCGTCATACTTACGAAAAAGAGACCAAAAGAGAAATGAAGAACTTAAAAAAGATTGATAATTTTGTGAGAAGTAATAATGGACAGACTAGTAGTACCATGAGTAATGCAAATAATAGAGTTATTAAAGGTAAATTTCATTAAGAGATATAAATGTTAGAATTAATTTTCTAGCATTTTAATTTTTTCTTCTTGAAAAAAATATTGATTATCCTAATATTTTATGATTAAATAATTTCTTGGTGAAGAAAATGAATATTGAAGAAATGAATAAAAGTATTAATAATAATCCTTATGTTAATTATCTTATTAGAGATAAAAATATGGTAAGAACTCAATATACTAATGAAATTAATTTTAAAGATGCTAGTATAATTTGTAATTTAGAAGAAATTGACTGTAGTGCAAGTGGGGTACTAGAAGATATTGAAAATACTATTGCTAAATTAGCGGGTACCGATTACGAGGCTTTAAGTTTCAGCTTTTGTGGCGGTTTAGTTGTTAAAAATAATAAACGTAAAACTGAAAACATAGATGATTTATTCTTATATAGGTTAATTATTTATCCTTTAAAAAAGGTTGATGGTGAATATAAAAGAATAAATGGTGGTAATAAGAATATCTATCAAAGTGTTTCAGGAAGTATGGAAAAAATTATTCATTTTGAGGATTTACTTGCTATTTTAAATAGTTTGCACATATTACCATTATATGTTGATGAAGATTATTTTAAAGTATTAACAGAAGGTTTTTTAGGATGTGGCAAGCCGATATTATTTACTTTAGAACAAGGAAAAGGAAGAGTACTTAAGAAAAATTAAGTGCTTTTTATATTTCTATCTTTTCCTGTGGAAAAAGATAGAGGTAATTTTATGGTTATCTTTTCCTGTAGAAAAATATAATTTAATTAATCGTGAATAATCATATGACTAATTTATGTTGATTTATTAAAAGATAAAATAAAATTTATAAAAAAATAATTGAATGGGTGTGTTTGAAAAATTTATGTTAATTAGATGAAGATAGGAATGCTATTATATGAAAAACTTCTTTAAAATATTGTTTCAAGGAAAAGTTATGATACAATAACAATATAAATTGGTGGTGTTCTATGATAAATATATTAATAGTAGAAGATGATATTAATTTACTTAATATTATAAAGAAAAATTTAGAAAGAGAAGGATATATTGTTTATACAGCCTTAGATGGAGTATCTGGGTTAGAAGTATTTGAAAATAATCATATTGATTTAATTATATTGGATTTAATGTTACCTAAATTAGATGGATATGAATTTACTAAAAAAGTTAGAAATGAAAAAGAGAATTTACCGATTATCATGACTACTGCTAAAAGTTTAATGGAAGATAAAAGAATTGCCTTTCAAACTGGTGTTGATGATTATATGACTAAACCCTTAGAAATGGAAGAATTATTATTAAGAGTAAAAGCCTTACTTCGTCGTAGTAAAATTTTAGCTGAAAGAAAAATAGTTATTGGTAAAGTAGTAGTTGATTGTGATGCAATGACAGTTACCAGAGATGGTGAAGTAACGGAATTAACACAAAAGGAATTTGCCTTGTTATATAAATTGTTATCTAATCCTAATAAAATATTTACAAGAAATCAATTAATGGATGAAATATGGGGTTATGAATCAAACAGTGATGATAGAACCATTGATGCCCATATTAATAGGTTAAGAAGAAAATTTGAAAATTATCCAGAATTTGAAATTAAGTCAGTTCGCGGTCTGGGGTATAAGGTGGTTAAAAATGAAAAAAATTAATGATGATGAGATTAAAACTAATCAAAAGTTAACTTTTTATTTTACGGCTTTAGCCTTTTGTGTCTTTGCGGCTATTATAATAGCTTTAAGTTTTTTGATATTTTTAGGTAATAAAATATTAGGTTGGGATTATATGATTGATTTGCACCAGTCTCAGTTTTGGGTTTTAGTCTTTGTAGCTATCATTTTAATTGGGGTTATTTCTTCAATTTTGATTGGACGTCCTATTTTAAAAGGGATTAAAGAGATATCTAACTCGACTAAAAAGATAAGTGAGGGTGATTTTTCGGTTAGAATCAAAGAGAATAAAACAAAGTTTTTGGGACGACTTTCCCATGATTTTAATCAAATGGCTAAGGAATTAGAGGGAGTAAAAATATTAAGAAATGACTTTATTAATAACTTTTCGCATGAATTTAAAACACCAATAAGTTCAATAAAGAACTATGCGGAGGAATTAAAAAATAATGATTTATCTAAAGAAGAACAAGATAGGTATTTAGATATAATTATTAAAGAGGCTACTAGACTTTCTAATCTTTCTAATAGTATTTTATATTTATCTAAAGTTGAAAAACAAGAAATATTAACCGATAAAACAAAGTATGATGTGGGGGAACAAATAAGACAGGCTATTCTTTTAGAAATGAAAAAAATAGAAGAAAAGAATTTAGAGTTAGATTTAGATATTTTAGATTATAAACTATTTTTAAACGAAGATAGTATTGAACAAGTATGGATTAATATTTTAGATAATGCGATTAAATTTAGTGAAGAAGGTAAGACCATAAAAGTTACTAGTAAAATCGTTAATAATTATTATGAAGTAAGAATCAAAGATGAAGGAATTGGAATTTTAGAAGATGATTTACCTTTTGTTTGGGAAAAATTTTATAAGGCTGATAAATCCCATTCACAAGAAGGTAATGGTCTTGGCCTTTCTTTAGTTAAAAGAATTATCGAACTTCATAAAGGTATAATTGAGATAAAAAGTAAGGTAAATAAAGGAACTGAAGTTATTGTGAAATTACCAATTAAATGATTTCATATTCAGTTCATTTTTAAATTGTATAATAAAAGTAGTTTGTATGGGAAGTGATTGCTTATGAAAAAAAACTATGCTTACTATAATAATCCCAAGATTAATAGTTTTAAAGAGTTAATGAATTTAAGTATTAAAAAACCCGATGATATAGCCTTTAGTTTTTTAGATAAGAGTAAAGTTCAAATTACGAAAACTTATCAAGAATTTTATGAAGAAGTAAGGCTTGTTAGTAACTATATTGCTAATCTTTATAATAATAAACATATTGCTTTAATTGGCGAAAATTCTTATAACTTTTTGGTGTTATTTATGGGAATCGTTATTAGTGGTAATTGTGCTGTTATTATTGATAAAGATTTAGATGCTTTAGATATTAAAAAGATGCTTAAGAATACGAGTACTAATACTTGTTTTTATTCTAAAGAATATTGTGATAATTTAAGTGGTATTGTTAGTAAAATGTATCCTATTGAAGAGATAGATAATTATAAATTAGAAAAAGATTTTATTAGATTTACTAATCCTCAGGATACAAGTGTTATTTTCTTTACTTCGGGGACAACTGGTTTTAATAAGGCTGTGTGTTTAAGTGAAGAAAATATTTGCTTTGATATTTGGTCTTTGGCTAGTCTTTTTAAACCAAATGGAGGAGTTTATGCCGTTTTGCCTTTTCATCATTCTTTTGGCCTTATTACGGGAATTTTAAAACCATTTTATTATCATGTTCCAATTTTCATTAATAGTAGTTTGAAGAATTTACAGAAGGAAATGAAGATATCTAAGCCTAATACGATGTTTGTGGTGCCAGTATTTATTGAAACTTTTTATAAGACTATTTGGTCAACAGCTAGAAAGACTAAGCAAGATAAAAAGTTGAAATTAGCGATTAAGTTATCTAACAGTCTTTTAAAGGTAGGAATTGATTTACGAAAGAAATTATTTAAGTCGGTTCTGGCTCAATTTGGG
This sequence comes from uncultured Bacilli bacterium, assembly GCA_934176955.1. Classification (GTDB taxonomy): domain Bacteria; phylum Bacillota_I; class Bacilli_A; order RF39; family UBA660; genus RUG11198. Next base: position 65 of record CAKPOS010000027.1, on the reverse strand, counting down.
GGTAATTTAGAATACTTTATTTGTGGTGGGGCTTATTTAGATAGTAAGTATGTAAAATGGTTTAG
>CAKPOS010000026.1 GCA_934176955.1 uncultured Bacilli bacterium | reverse complement strand
AAAGTACTATTTTCTAAGGTTTTAGAGAATAGTATTTTTTTAGTTTAATTCTAAAAAGTTCTAAAAAATTCTCAAAAATCCTCAAAAATCCGATTATTTTGTTCTGAAAAATGTTCCGCAATGAATTTTTGCCATTAGAAAAATGTTCTAAAATGTTCCGCAAAATAAATTTATTGATATTTCAACCCTTTCAGGAATTTCAAAACTGAAAAGAGAACTATTGTTATGGATTTTATACCTTACAAATCAAACGAAACATTGGATCATAAATACTATCAAATACCACAAGAATTATTTGTAAATGAAAAATATAAAAATAAATTAAATTCAGATAGTAAAATTTTATATGCTTTTTTATTAGATAGATTATCTTTATCTCAAAAAAATCATTTGATAGATGAAGAAAATAATGTTTATCTAATTTTTACAAGAGAATAAGTACAAGAAAAATTAAATTTATCAGATAAAACAGTTACTAAATCATTTAAAATATTAATGGAAGTAAATTTAGTTCAAGAGAAAAGACAAGGTTTAAGAAAAACTAATTTAATATATGTTGGAAAAATTAATCATTCAGACTCGGAGAATTTACGATTCTGGAATCGTAAAAATTACGACTCTGGAATCGGAGAATCTACGATTCTTGACTCGGAAAATTTACAAGGAATCAATACTAATAATATCAATACTAATATAATCAATACTGAGTCCATCAATCCTAAAAGTGATGAAGATCTTTTATTGATAAAAGAGAAATGTAATTTAAATGAATTTACAAAAGAAGAAAAAACAATTTTAGAAGATGTAATTGATAATCTTTATTATACAGATAATTTATATAACAGTTAATCATTTTAAAATATTGGACAATCTTAATTTAATAACAAAAGATAATCTTGTTCAATTATTAGATATATTGAAAAATATACCTAATATAAAAAATGCTAAAAATTATTTGAAGATTTGCTTATACAATAATTGGGGAAATATCAGTATAAATAAAATGATAAAAAAAGCTGATACTATTAAACCAAATGAAAGAGAATATCCTGCTGGCTCACTTGATTTCTTATATGCAAACTTTGATATGCCAACTGATACGGTAATACCCCGTAGGGCACACAGACAAACTTGTTTGTCTAGTGTGTTAGACAAATAAATTTGTTTTAGTGCAAGAAAGGACTTTGAAGCTATGAGTTATGCCATAGTAAGAAACGAAAAATTAACACGAGCTGAGGTAAATGGTAAATGCACCCATAATGATAGAAAAGCAAAATGTCATACAAATAAAGATATTGATCCAACTAAAACACATTTAAATTATTATATAAAGAAAAACAATTACACCTATACAAAAGAATTTGATAAATTAAGGAAAGAACAAAATTTAGCAGGTCATTTAAGAGAAAATAGTATTATAATGTGCCAAATGATATTTACATCTGACCAAGAATTTTTTGATAGAATCGGAGTACAAGAAACCAAAAGATATTTTAATAAATGTTATAAATTTATCTGCAATTACAAAAATCTTAGAGAAAAAAATATTATATCTGCAGTTGTTCACTTAGATGAAGGAACACCACATTTACATTTGATGTTTGTTCCTATAGTTCATACAAAAGATAAAAATGGTATGCCAATTGAAAAAATTTGTGCAAGAGATTTTTGGAAAGGTAGAGATAGTTATAGGAAATTACAAGATTCGTGTTTTGAATATGTTAAAAGCAAAGGATTTGATTTAGAAAGAGGCTTATATGTTGAAGAAACAAATAGAAAGAATTTGTCTGTTGAAGAGTTTAAGAAAGTAACTAATTATGCTAAAACAAAAGAAATTTAAAAAACTACAACTTTAGAATTGCCAAACACACCTGAACTACAAGATATAAAAAAACTTGTCTTGAATAGAGATAAATTAATTGAGGAACAAATTATAAAGCCTCAAAGCAATTTAATAAAAGAACTTCACAATGAAAATGTAGCTTTGCATAAAGAATTATCTAAACAAACTAAAATAATAGATGTTGCAAAAGAGTTTGTAAAAGAAAAAGAACATATACAAAATGAAAATAAAAATTTAGAACGAACTATTTGTTTATTGCAACAAGTAAAAAATCAAGATGAGGAAGATTTAAAATTTGAATACGAAAATAGAATTGACCATATAGAACACAAATATCAGAAAAAGATAAAAGAATTAGAAAAAGAAAATAAAGGCTTAAACAAAGTAATTGATAAATTTAAAGATAATTTGAAAAAGTTTCTTAAATGGTTATGTCATAAATTTTCATATCCTTGTGAGGATGACCTTATAAGAGATTTTAATAAAGAAACTTATCGTATATTAATTTTGAAAAGCAACTCGATACAAGTCATTTTGAAAAGAAAGATAATGAAATAGATTTTGAAATGTAGAAAGGATTTAATAAATATGAAAATAGATTATATAAAATGTGGAGATTACTATATTCCTAACTTAGTAATCTCCAATACTAAAAATTATGAATTAGGAAAGTATGGAAGAATGAGATTAAATTATTTAAAAACTCAAAAGAAAGCAGATTATACAATATTACTAATGTAAGATAAATTAAGTAAGCACTTACAGGAAATTGATAAAACAGCAACTAATAGATATAACCTGCTAATGAAACAATTGGCAGAACAGGAAAATATCACAGAAGAATTAAAAGCCATAAATCAACTTGATTGGGTTGGCAAAATGAATTCAATTAAAAATCGTGCTGAAGAAATTATCTTTAATGAATTAATTTATGTATAGGGGGATTTGCAATGGAAGAAAAATTAAAGCCATTTATAGAAGAATATAGTGAAGACTTTTATGAAAGTATTGAAGATATAAGACAATATTTAATGAAAAACAACAAAAATTATAGAGAAATTAAAAATAAGATTCATAAAATTATGGATAGAAATTTAAATATTCAAAAATTACTTGATGAAACTTATTTAGAAAATGGATTAAGTGCATGAGAATGTAAAGATTTATCTCAAATTATTGTTCTATATAATAATTTGCAAGATATTTTGGAAAAAGAAATTTATTTCAAAGGTAGTATGGATGCTTATTATTATTTTAAGAAAATTGGAGTTATAGATTAAACCTAAAATACGAAAGTCAAGATAAAGCTTTTTTATCTTGACTTTCTTCAATTTATTTCTTCTCCCAAAAATATCTTATACCTTTTAAAGATAAAGTTGATAAAGCAAAACCAATTACTGGTACTAATGAACTTAAAAATATATTATCTGTATTTTTTATAATATAAGAATATATGATTACTACTATATAAGTTAGAATCATAATACATATTTTCCTAGTCCAACTCGTTTCCCACTTTTTATCTAATTCAACTCGTTTGTTTCTTTCCTTAATTTGTTCAATCTCTGTTTCTAAATTATTACTCTCCATTAAAGCTTACTCCTTCCATTTTTTTATTATTTTTCGCATTAATAATATTTTTATATTTAGTAATGTTTTGAGATAGTTCCTCAATTACTGATTGTTCATAATTAGTAACATTATTAATATCTAATATATCTTTTCTCTCATCTCCTGAAAGATAGTACCATTTTTTAGCTATCTCTGATATTTCCACCTTTCTTTTTTGTTCTTTTTCAGTAAGTTTTATTTTATTTCCAAAGTAATTATAAAAATCTAAAAATATTGTTTCCACTTCATCTTCTGTAACTTCATATATTTTTAATAATTCTTCCTTCTCTGCTCCTTCAAAAACATTTTCTTTAAATGCTTCTGCTATTTCATAAAGTAATAATTTTCTTTGTAAATTTTCAACTTCATCATAACTCTTTATTATACACTCTTCTTCCTGATCAGTTACATAAAATGTACTCTTGAAAGCATCATATTCATCTTTCATATTTTCATCAGTTAATACACTATATAATTCGTGCATCCAATCATAATCCACATTTGCTTCTTTAGAGTTTCTTCTTAATACATATTCTTCCAATGCATCATTTAAAGATATATTTTCTTTTCTCATATACGAAACTACTCTTTGACTATTGACGTTATTGTTTAATAATAAATGTTTTAATAATAATCCATATTTTTCATATATCCAACTTGATGGAATTTCTTGTCCCTTTTCTTTATAATGTTTAATTGCCTCTTCTATTGTTTTTCCATAAGTATTAATTGAATAATATATACACGAAAAATTCAGTCCATTTTCAATACAATATTCAAGTAACGATTGTCCATTTGGTAATAATAACTTTTTATTTGACATTGGACTTTTTCTTGTTTTTTTAGTTTTTGACTTTTTTATGTCATCAATCTTCATTCCAGAATTCAACATATTTAACAATTCAGATTCTTTTATTCCTAAAACAATTGATAAATCTGACAAACTTAATTCTGTATTTCTGATTATTACTTTTTGATTTCTACTCCTCTGGATTTTTGCCATATAAACTGCTTTATCAATATTACCATATTTTTTGTAATATCTATCCAATGTAGTTTCTGCTACTCCTTCATCTTTAGCTATTGTTCTTAAGAACTTTAATTCGCCTTTATATTCGATTCTACCACTTTCATATTCATCCTTTTTCTGGTAATATTGTTTTATTGCCTCATAGATATCTCCTGTTTGTTCATAATATTTTTTTAATGAAGTTTTACTTAGACCGCGCTTTTCTTGATATTTCTGTTATAGTTAGTCTTTCTCCATTATATTCAATTTTGGATTCTTCTAATTTTCTTCTTAATTCTTTGCATTCATTTACAGCTAAATAAATATCTTCATATTTATCATAATATTTTTTTAATGTTTCTCCTTTTATTCCTTCTCTTTGAGCAATAGCATTAATTGTCAGCATTTCTCCATTATATTCATATTTATTAACTTTACATCTTTTTATTGCTTTATAAATATCTCCTGTTTGTTCATAATATTTTTTTAATGTTTTAGCATCTTTTATTCTCTCTTTTTTCGCTATTGTTTGTATTGCTAATGATTCTCCATTATATTCAATTAAACTTTCATTTTTCTCTTCTATTATTTTTCTACAAATTTTTTCTGCTTCATAAATATCTTGAAATTTATCAAAATGCTTTTGTAGAGTATCTCTACTGACACCTATTTTTAATGCAATAGCTCTCATAGATAGCATTTCACCATAGAATTCAATTTTATCATTTAACATATTGAACCCTCCTTAAATTTAAATTATTCCATTATAATTATATCATAATTAGACACTTTTTTCAAATAGCTCCTTTTTTTAATAGTGTAAAATGGTTTCGGAATATACAAAAAGAAAGTCCTTTGATATAATAATTTACGACTAAATAAATCAAAGA
>CAKPOS010000025.1 GCA_934176955.1 uncultured Bacilli bacterium | reverse complement strand
TTTTCCAAATTACTTGTTGATTTTGATATGTTCAAACATGAATACAAACAAGAGAGAACTACTGTTAAAATAATAAATACTATAATTGTTCTATTTCTTTTTCTTAAAATATATGCTATAGCATTTTTTAGCATTTTATCAACCTCCTATCTTCAGATTTTTTGTTAAAAAAAAGATATGAACAAGTATTTTTAATATTAGCCATATCTTTTATTTTTTTACTTAAAAATGTTGATAGCCTAGGTAATTATATTATTTTTTTTGATTTTTGTCAATTAATCAGCAAATCTTTGTTAACCCTCGTTAAAATGTCACCTATAAATTTTATTGAAATGTCACTTATTGTAGTATATAATACATATCTGAAAGGATGTATTTTATTTTGAAAAAAAATAAACAAAAAGCTTTAGAATGGTTAAATGCAAGAAATGTAATACCCTTAATTATTATTCTATGTGGTTCTACATAATTTAAATTTGATTTATCAATATTTCTAATTCTTTTATAGTAATACTAATCATAAAATCCATCCTTTCAAAACTTAAACGCCAAAAAAGTACCAATTTCTTTTAGAAATTGATACTTCTATATTTAAGTCCTGAACTATAAAAGTTCGGACAGATTTTCCAATGGTGCCCATAATGAGATTCAAACTCATGACCTTTTCCTTCGGAGGGAAACACTCTATTCAGCTGAGCTATATGGGCATGATAGATGATTACTTAAGACAGGTAATCATTTTTCATTTAAATTTGTAGCGTTTATGGCTATTCCCATGACAAATACATAGCTAATAATATAAATCCACATCATTAAAATAATGATGCTAGATAAATTGCCATAAAGCATATTATAATTGGCAAAGTATTTTAAGTAATAGCTAAATATTGCTGTTGCTACTGTCCAAATTACTGTTGTAAATATTGAACCATAAGTTGTACTACAACTAGGAATTTTTTTATCAGGTGCTATTGTATATAATAATTTTAAATTTGCATATATCATAAAAAATGTTGTTGGCCATTTCAAAAGTTTATAAATTAATTTGGCATGATAAATTATATCATTGGAAGCAAAGATAGAAAGTATTTTTTCTCCAAAAATAGGGACTAATAATAGAAATATAATCAGTAATAAAAGTAAGAATAATAGGATTATGGATTTTATTCTATTTTTTAAAGTGTCACTTTTTTCTACCTGGTATAGGGTATTTGCTGCATTAATGATTGCATATGTACCATTTGATGCTACAAATAAGGTAATTATACTAAATGCTCCTACACTACTGTCAAAGCCTTTTCCTGAAATAGCTTCTATGATAATATTTCCTGCTTCTTGAGGAAGTAAATCATGAATAATCGAAATAACTGAATCTAAAGAAATAGAAAAGTAAGAAGCAATTGCTACTAAAAGGGTAATAATAGGAAATAAAGCTAATACAAAGAAGAAAGCAACATTTCCTGGTAAAACTCTCATTTCCATACAATTAAATAAAGAAAAGGCTTTTTTAGCATAATGTTTAAAGTTTTCCATGAATATTGCTCCTTTTATTTTCTTTTGGCTTTGTTCTTCATCATCATTGCAATTGCTTCATTAATTGCATCATCTACCGTTTTTACTTCATCTAAAATCATGCTATAGCCATATTCACAACCTAATGAATTAGGAATATTTTTCATCAGTTTAGTAATTTTTTTAGCATAATCCATTACATATTTTTCATCGTATCCAACTAAATAAATTAAAAATTCATCTCCACCGCTACGAATAATATCTGTATTTTCTAATTGATTATTAATCAAAACACTAGCCACTTTTTTGATGATTTCGTCTCCTGCTTCTCTTCCTAAAGTATCATTTACTTCTTTTAATTGATTTAAATCAAAGACAATCACACTTTGAGGGAAAATGACATTATCATCCCAATCATAAATATTAAAGTTTAAATAATTTCTATTTTTTAAAGAGGTCATTGGATCAATATATTTTAATACTTCATCTTTGCTAATGGTTTTATTGGTAATGGTTTTTCTGCTAAAAATAAGGGTAGATACTACTAAAATAAGAACTAAAATCGTAATAAAAATAAATGTCTTTATCGTAGAATAATCTTTATCTATTGTAATGTCTGTTCTATATAAGTATTTTATTTGATCATAACTAATATTACTTACATAATAATTAAATAATTGATTAAAGGTCTCGTTAGAAGCATTCATCATAAAGTGATAGCCATCTGATAAACTAGATTCATAATTAATTTTATAGTCTTTTAGTTTATTATCTTTATAATAAAGATAGGTTTGTTTATCTAATAAAATAATACTATTATCATCAATATTTCTTAATAGTTCATCTGTATTATCATAAGATAAAGTTTGAACACTATTTTCTTTACATAATTGATAAAGTTTACTTTCTTTTACGGTAGTTACCTTTTGAGACTGGAGTCCTTTAACTGAATTCATGAAATAGTCTTTTTTACTTAAAACTACATATTTTAAATCAGCAATGGAATTGGTTAAATTATATTTTAAGTTAATTGTTGAGTAGTCAAAATTACTTAAAGCAAAATCGACTTCTCCTCGAATTAAAGCGCTTTTTAATTCATCAATACTTTTGTAAGCTACCACTTCAATATCTGTTCTTGCGACTTTATTAAAGTCTTTTAAGTAATTGGAAATTGTTCCTACAAATTCATTTTGAACATTATTTTCATATGGCATATTGACTACATAACCATATTTATAAGTTTTAGCATTATAGTTTTTTCTTAAGAGATCACTGGTATTTGTACTATCAAAATATAATTTTAAATAATTTTTGCTATAGTCTGTTTCATATTCATTTTTGATGTAATTTAAGTAAGATTTTTTTAAGATTTGATAAATCGTTTCATCTTTCGCTCTTAAGATATAATTTAATTTTAAATCGGTTAGATGATAACTTACTTGATATTTATTTTTTAAAATAACATCCATATATTTATTTGAAGGTAAAACAATATGATCAATTTGATTTTCTTGAAATGCTTTTACTAAATCTTCAATATTTTCATAGTTTGTTAATTCAACTGTTTTTGGGAAATAGTCTTTTAATACTTTCTCATCTTCATTTAAGTAGCCTAAATGTAATTGTTGATTAAGATTGATGGATTCTTGCTTATCTTTGGTATAGATAGCGTAATAATCCTCATATAAAACAATATCTTGTCCTTCTATCTTTTCATTGTTTTTTAATACTTGAAAAGAAATGGGACTATAATCAATTTCACTATTTGTATAATAAGAGATTTTATTAAAATTGATTTGATTTTCTTTTGTGGTATAATTTAAAAAATCAAAAATCATTCCTTCTCCATTATAGCCAAAGATAGGAATATCATTATAAACATCAATATCAATTACTTTATTTAAATTGTCTGATATCCATTTTTTTTCTAATACAGTAAGGCTACTTTCATCTTTACTAAAAGTTAGAAGATAAAAGATTGCTCCTGCTAAAAAGATGCATGTAATGATAATGATAGTGATAATGGTGTTTCTTTTTTTGTTCATTTCTCTCACCTAACTTTTAATCCAACTGATGCTATCTAGTTCATTGCTTTTGTTGCCTGTAACAATGAATCCTTTATCTTCTGAATTATCATCTGATGTTTGTGTTAAATAGTAGCCAATGTCATAAAACTTTTTTTCATCATTACTAATTTTAGATAATGATTCTGTTGCAATTGCTTTAGCTGTATCTAAGGAAGTTTCTTTTGTGTATTCAATTTGAATATAAATAATTTTTCCTTGAATTCTAATACTAGCATCATTGACTTCGTTTTTTTCTTTTAAGAAAGATACTACTTCTTCTTGTTCTTTTTTTTCTACTTTATGGTTTTCTATTCCTTTTAAGCGATCTCCATATTTGTTACTTCCTCCAACAAATAAATTAAAGAAAACATACATCATCATAATGATTACAATAAATGCAAGTAAACAAATTGCTGATAATAATTTATGTCTTGAAACTAAGTCCTTTATTTTTTTCATTTTCATTCCTCCTATTTTCTAACCTAATTATACTATAAAAAATTTTAGATATCAATTTTTTTGGATTGGTTTTAAAATACTTATTTAGATTGGACACTTTTTTTATTTTTTTGATAATTGGAGATAAATTCTTCTTTGTATTCTTGGTAAGTATTATTTTTAATAGCTTCTCTTATTTCTTCTGTTTCTCTGATTAGGAAACGAATATTATGAATGGATAATAAGCGTTGACCTAGTGTTTCGTTTGCTACGATAAGGTGTCTGATGTATGCTTTGGTATAGTTTTTGCAGGCATAGCAATCACAGTTTTCCTCTATCTTTGTAAAGTCTTCTTTGTACTTTGCATTTTTGATATTTATTTTTCCATCTCTAGTAAAAGCATGACCATGTCTTGCTAATCTGGTTGGTAGGACGCAATCAAACATATCAATTCCTCGATCGACTCCTTCTACAATATCAATAGGATCTCCTACTCCCATTAAATATCTTGGTTTATCTTCTGGTAGATAGCGAATACCATCATCAATCATTTTATACATTGTTTTTTTGTCTTCTCCGACAGATGTTCCTCCAATAGAATAGCCATCAAAATTTAATTTTGAAGTTTCTTTTGCACTCCATTCTCTTAAATCTTGATACTCTCCTCCTTGAACTATTCCAAATAGGCTTTGTCTTTCGTTTTGATGAACGGCTAATCCTCTTTTTGCCCATCTTAATGTTCTTTCTGTACTTTTTTTAGCGTATTCGTAAGTTGCTGGATATGGTATACATTCATCAAAGCTCATTGCAATATCACTATCTAATTTATTTTGGATATCAATTGATTTTTCTGGAGTTAAAAATAATTTTTCGCCATTTAAATGACTTTTAAATATCACTCCTTCTTCAGAAATATCTTTTGGTTTTGCTAGAGAAAAGACTTGAAATCCACCTGAGTCTGTTAAAATAGGTCCATCATAATTCATGAATTGATGTAATCCTCCTGCTTTATTTACAATATCTTCTCCTGGTCGTAGCCATAAATGATAAGTATTGCTTAAGATAACTGCAGATGAGGCTTCTTTTAATTCTCTTGGATCTAGGGTTTTTACTGTTGCTTGAGTACCTACTGGCATAAACATTGGGGTTTCAAATTTTCCATAATTGGTTTCTAATGTTCCATATCTAGCCTTTCCATCTTGATGTAATAATTGATATTTTACTTTCATAATATCCCTCTTTCTTACTTGGTATTATATCATTTTTTAACTGACATGTAAAACTAAAATAAACTGATTGACAATTCTACTTTTCATTATATAATAAATAATATTGAAAGGAGATTTAAAAATGGATATTGAAAGAGAGTTAATATGTTTCTGTTCTTTTATTGAAATTATTAGTCCATATAATTCTTTTAAAAAAACAGAAGATTTAATTTATCAAAAAATTACTGATAATTATTATGAATTAGAAATATTAAATATTATCAATAATAATGTGAATGCTATTATTGTTGATAAGGTCAAAGAACTTGTTCCTACGATTCCTTTATCAGAAAAAAAGAAAAAAAGAATTGCTTTGGCTTCTTTTTATGATGATAGAGTAAAAGAATTTAAAGATGAAATTCCTTATAATTTATTGGCTATGCTTAATCAACCTTATCGAATTGATGGAAAAATGTTAAAGCGTGTTTTGGATACAACAGCATGTAGCATGATAGGTAAATCTATTGATGCTGTAGTTAGAAAATATGTGGCAGATAATAAGAATATTATTGAGAAAAAATTAATAGAGGCTTATGATATGGCGATAAAAGAATATCAAAGACAATTAAAATTTACGAAAGAAAGTGGTCATTATTCTCAAGAAGAAATTCAAGAAACAGAAAAAGATTTAAGTTTTGATATTAATAGAGTTAATCAATTAAAAGAAAATTCTCAAAAAATTGTCGACTTACTTGTTGCTGATGTGAATGATGCACTAGATGAATATAGTACTTCTGATAAAGTTTTTTCCTTTTTTAATAAGAATACTTTGTTAGAAACAATAAAGCCACTTAGAAAGATTTATTTAGAACAATCTACTCATCAAAAAATAACCAATCAGGATGTTATCGAAGATACTAATAGGCGTTCTGAATTATTTAAAGAGGTTCCTGTGGATGAGTTTTGTCAATTTTTCTCTATTAAAGAAGAACAAACTTTAAATTCTACTCCAAAGGTTCGAAAGTTATCGAATCCAAATGGTAGTAATAAATAATGAAAAATAAAAACTACACTTAAATTTTGGGTGAACTTGTAAGATAAATGTAGACAATAAAAAACGGTCTACATTTTTTTGTTATAATAAAATTGGAGGAAGAATAT
>CAKPOS010000024.1 GCA_934176955.1 uncultured Bacilli bacterium | reverse complement strand
TAGAATACTCAAAAAAATTGAGAGCCGTTGTTCAAGCAAGGAAGAATCAACAACAGAAGAAAAAGTAAATGTTGTAAATGAACTTCGGCTAACGTACCCATTAATGATTCTTCTAAAAGTATCTGGTTTGGCTAAATCAGTATATTATTATACTTTATCTAAAATAGATAAAGATGATAAAAACAAAGAAATAATAGATAAAATAAAAGAAATATTTATTAATAATAAAGAAAGATATGGTTATCGTAGAATTACATTAGAACTTAGAAATCAAGGTTATAATGTTAATCATAAAAAAGTTTATAGAATAATGGTTAAATTAGGTTTAAAACTACTAAAAAGAAACAAAAGAAAATATTCTTCTTATAGGGGAACTGTTGGTAAGATAGCTGATAATTTAATTGTAAGAAATTTTAATGCAGAAAAGCCTAATCAAAAATGGTATACTGATGTTACTGAATTTAATCTTCGAGGAGAAAAATGTTATTTATCTCCAATATTAGATGGATTTAACGGTGAAGTTATTTCTTATAACACTTCTAAATCACCTAATTTAGAACAAATAAATGATATGCTTAATAAAGCATTTGATGGCAGAAATCTAGAAGGACTAATATTTCATTCAGATCAAGGATGGCAATATCAACACCAATCTTATCAACAAAGATTGAAAAACAACGGTATAAAACAAAGTATGTCAAGAAAAGGAAATAGTATGGATAATGGAATGATGGAAAACTTCTTTGGCTTGCTTAAAACAGAAATGTTTTATGATCAAGAAGATAAATATCAAAATATAGATGAATTAATTTTAGCGATAGATGACTATATTAATTACTACAATTATGATAGAATTAAAGTGAAATTAAAAGGACTGTCACCTGTAAATTATAGGTTACAATCCTCTAATTAGAAACTATTTATAAACTGTCCAACTTTTGGGGTTCAGTTCATTTCTAGTTAGCATTTATTACTCTCAGAAGTTAATTTCCGAGTTTCCTATCAATCTGGAGCAAGTGTCGTAGCTATCTACAACTTTTTTCCCAATAACGAAAGAATACATATAATCTTCCGTTGTTAATAATATTTTAACATAAAATTGCCTTTATGTCTCGAAAAAATCAATATTTTTTGATAAAATTAATACAAGAGGTGATATTGTGAAGCCATTTCGAGATTATGAAATAAGAAATATAATAGATGCAAGAAAAAATGAAATAAAAGATTATATTCAGTCACTATCTGATGAAGAAGCAATGTCTGGACAAGATGAAACTATTATTCATAATATGATTGAAAAATATAAATTAGAGTTAGTAGAAATTCAAGAGGAAGTAAAAGAAAATAGAAAAATAGAAAAAACAACCATAAAATTACCTAATATGTTTTATGATAGAAATGACCCTTTTGAATCCCAATATTGGGAAATTGAAGGAATTAATATTACTTGTCAATTCCCGTTTTTTGGAGATAAACTTTTATTTAAATGTTCTGCTGATACATATAGTTTAAGTGGACATCCGGAAATTGATTTATATAATAACTATTTTACCTTATCTGCAAGAGAAAGCTTAGATAAAATGGCTAAAGAAGAAAATAAAGAATTATTATTTAATAAGATTTATAGAGATTTAGAAGACATAAAACAATTTATAGGTTATTGCAATAATCAAGCACAAAATTTTAATTCTCAAATAGGAGATTTAGCAAAAACTGAATTAAAAAACAGAAAAGAAAAAGCAGATAAGTTTTATGCTATTTCAAAGATGTTAGAAATTCCAATTACAAGAACTAATCCAAAAGTGATAGAAGAAATAAAAATTGAGAGAAAAATCATACCTCTTGTAAAAAGAGATAATAGTATTCAAGAATATTCTATTTCAGATGAAATATACCAAGATATACTAGAAATGATTAAAAATCAAGGAAGTACATTTGAAAGAACGCCTGAAGTATATAATAGTATGTATGAAGAACAATTAAGAGATATTATATTAGCATTTTTAAATGGTTTGTTTAAAGGCAAAGCAAATAGTGAATGTTTCAGAAAACATGGAAAAACAGACATTTTAATAGAATATGAAAATAGAGCTGCATTTATAGCAGAATGTAAAGTTTGGGCAGGGAAAAAAATATTTCAATCAGCATTATCACAATTACAAAGCTATACTACTTGGCGAGATAATAAATTATCATTGATAATTTTTTCTAGGAATAAAGATTTTTTTAAAGTAATAGAGGAAATAAAAAGTATTATGCCAGATGAAGAAAACTATTTAAGTTACAGCGAATTTGATAAAAATGAATTTGAATTAAAATTAAAATCTAAAAATAATGATGGTCAAATTTTGAAAGTAAGAATATATGTTTTTGACTTATCAATATAGTTTTAAGGAAAGAAAAAGGAGAAAGAAACAATGAAAATAAAAAAATATCCACAATCATGCCTAATGATTGAAACAAATAGTAAAAGAATTTTAATTGATGCAGGAAGTTTAAAATACCAAGATAAATTTTTAGAAGAATGGAAAACTGCAGATATAATTTTAATAACTCATAAACACGGAGATCATATTAAAAGTGATGTGTTAAAAGATATTAATATTCCTATCTATTCTACTCAAGAAGTACAGAATACTTATCCAGAAATAAGATTTAATATTGTGAAAGAAAATGATATATTAGATTTTGATGATGTAAAAATTGAAGTAGTTAAAGCCTTTCATGGCTACAATCCATTATTAAAAAATGGCGGTCAAGTATTTGAAAATGTTGGCTACATAGTAGATGATGGAGAGCATAGACTTTATATTACTAGTGATACTATCTGTTTTAACAATGATTATAAAGCAGATATTGTAGCTCTTCCAGTAACAGGTTATGGACTTACTATGTCTGCATTTGAAGCATCATTATTTTCTAAAGAGTTAGGTGCAAATTTAGTTTTACCAATTCACATGGATAATGAAAAATATCCAACTGATACTGATTATATGAAGAAAAATTTTGATAAGTTTGATATTAACTATAAAGTTTTAGACATTGAGGAAACAATAGAAATTTAATTATTAGTGAAAGGAAAAAATATGAGTAAACAATTTTTAGAAGAATGGTTAAACAAATTAAAAGATTATTGGTTTAATAAAGATATTGAAAGTGCTGTTTCATTATTTAAAAATACTACTTTTTATCAAGAAACACCATTTATTAAACCATACACTACTTTAAAAGAAATAATTGAAGAATGGCAACATATTAAAAATGAAAATATTCAATTAATAGAAATCAAACCTTTAGCAATTGATGGTTATACTTTAATAGAATAGCACAATGGATTTTAAAGCAAAATAATCAAAATTTTGATGGAATATACGAAATAAAATTTAATGAAAATCTTGACTGTATTTACTTTAAAAGTTGGGAAATGAAAGATGAATAAGAAGTATATAATAATTACTTGTGTTTGTGTAATAATCTCTATAATCTCAGGGATAATTTCTAACGATATCATAGTCGGTGGAGCTATTTTATTAACAGGGTTATTATGTGCTTATTTTGCAAGTGAAGGAAAAAGAAACAATTATATTTTAGGTTTAATTAATTATCTTTTAATGGGTTATGTATCATTCAAAAATAATTTATATGGAATATTTTTCTTCTATATCTTTATATTCTCTCCTCTTCAAATTAAAGGCTTTGTAACTTGGAATAAGAATTTAGATGATGAAAATATGTAAAGGTGTGAGAATTTACTTTAAAAAATTCTATAATTATTACACTGCCTTGTATAGTTGGAAGTTTATTACTTGGATATTTACTTACTCTTATCCCAAGCCAAAGATTAGCATTTATGGATGCAAGTTCAAATTGTATCAACTTATGTAGAGTAGTACTCATGATTCTTAGATTTAAATAACCATGGTGGCTATGGATAATCAATAATGTTATAGATTTAAGTATTTGGATTATAACTTTTATAAATAAAGGTGAAGAATCAACAATGATATTATTAGTATCTATAGGTTATTTACTTATCAATATTTATGGAATAATAAAATGGAATATAGAAGCAAAGAAAAGAGTAAACAATGAAAATCAATGATAATGATTATAAAGAAGTAAGTCCCACAGCTATCATAACTTCTTATCCTAGAATATTTACAGATATACCTTATGAAAAAGAAATATATGACTGGCTAGAAAAATCATAGCAATACCGAAGTTGCTTTATATAAAAATATGGCTCCTGAAATAGAAGCAAGATATAAATTAATTAATAAACTTTTAGATAAATCCAATATTAAGCAAGTTTTAGAATTGGCATCTGGGTATCCTTCAAGAGGATTAATATATTCTAAAAAAGGATACAATTATGTTGAAATAGATTTAGAAAGTGTTTGCCAAAATAAAAAGAAAATTTTAAAATCAATTAATGAAAATATTCCTAATAATTTAAATATTGTTAGTGGAAATGCATTGAGAAAAAGTGATCTTAATAAATGTCAAAAATATTTTAAAGATAATTCTATAGCAGTAATTAACGAAGGACTATTAAGATATTTAACATTTGAAGAAAAAAGAATAGTTGCAGAAAACGTTTATGATTTACTATCCAAATATAATGGAATCTGGATTACTTCTGATGTTACTCCTAAAAAATTCTTAAAATCATAAAATGATGCCCTTGAAGGTTTTAACAAAAATGTATCAAATATTACTTCAAGAAACAATCTAAATGATAGATTTGAAGATATAAACCATGTTAAAGATTTTTTTGGAGATATTGGTTTTGAATTAGTAGAAGTTCATAAATTTAATGAAGTCAAAGATGAACTATACTCTATCAAGAAATTAAATATAATTGATGAAGAAATAGAACAAACACTGGAAGATGCTATTGTAGTTGTTATGAAAGTTAAAGACAAATAATTTAGATTAAATGAAGGGAAGAGTTTAATATGTTCTTCCTTTTAAAATCTACCAAAATTACCTGCAGCAACCTAAAGTACTTTAATAATTTTTAAGTATTTATAGAGATTTTATCTAATAAGTCATCAATTAGTTTTTTTGATTCCATTTCATTAATGGCAAAACATTTCTTTCCTAAATCCTTAAATGATGCTCCACAAGAATATAATTTTTTTCTGTCTATAATTAAAAACCTGTCATGGAATATATCAAGATTTTTGAATTCTATATTAGAGTATTCACTGCTGTATTTTTTAACAAGTATATCATCTATATTTTTAGAAACAATTATTATTTTTTTATCAACACTTTTAAGAATTTTTAAAAGTTCTTTAGATGCATAATTATCAATAATAATTATTTCTTCTTCAGTACTCTCAAATAAATCTAATAATAATGTATAGGCATCAAATATCTGCCCTTCAAAGAATATAGTATTAATTTTTTCTTTTTCTTGCATTTTATTAAATGTATGCTCTAACTTTAATATCCTATTTTCGTGATTTAACAACATTTCATTATTAACTAAACTATTAGAAACATATCTTCTTAATTTTACAAATGCATCTATAATTTGTACATTTACTTTAACTGCAATATCGCTTTTTAAAAGTCCTGATAACATCATTATACCTTGTTCTGTTAAAACATAAGGTAAATATCTTATACCGCCATGACCATTTTCACTTGAGATCGCAAATTGCGACCTCAAGTTATAAAATTCATTTTCTGTTAGTTGAAAACAAAAAGTATCTGGAAATCTTTTAATATTTCTTTTAATAACTTCATTAATTCTTCTTGTTTCTACCTGATAAAGTTTTGCTACATCCGATGATAGCATTACTTGAACTCCTCTTATTTCATATATCATATTTTCTACATTATTGTTTACACTAACAATATTATTTTCTTTTTCTAAAACATTTATACTTCCCATTGTTACCTCACTTTCTGAAAAATAAATTAGTTGATTTATCAATGAAATAATTATAACACTTCTAATCTATAATTCAAAGTCATCACGACCTTTATCTTTATGTTTATCATTTTCTTTGTTCCAAATATAATCATCTTTAATTGATTCAATAGTATCATCACTAAATATGCCATGTTTGTACATATCTTTAGATACTTTCCAATAATCTTCTCGTTCTTTATCATTGCCAAACATCTTATTTTTAATAAATTTTACTAATCTACTAAATAGATTTTTGAAATAATCAACCATTTCTTGTAAGCGTTTATTGTCGCTTTTTAACTCTTTAATCTCTTTGTTTTTATTATCAATATTTTTAGATAAAGTAT
Organism: uncultured Bacilli bacterium; assembly: GCA_934176955.1. GTDB lineage: Bacteria > Bacillota_I > Bacilli_A > RF39 > UBA660 > RUG11198. The sequence goes on along the minus strand of CAKPOS010000024.1, from coordinate 650 downwards.
CAACTTTAAGAGTTAATGCTTTATTGTTTTCGGTTAGTATTTTAATCTTTTCTCTATTTTCTTGTAATTCAGTATCTACATTATTTAAGGTTACTGATAACATTTCAGTCTTTTTAAAATCCTTATTAGTATCATCAACTTTATCAACATATTCAGTAATTTTATTCCTATCACTCTCTGAAATAGTGTAGGTATTTTTTTATATGAACCCTGTTTCTTGGACAAAATAGAAACGAGGTTTTTATATGTCTAAATTAAGTTATGATGAAAAAATACAATTATATCAAGATAGAAAAAATGGAATGAGTAAATTATTTTTATCAAAGAAATATAATATATGTATTCACGGAGTTCAATATTTATGTTGTTTAATTGACATACACGGTTATGATGTCTTAAGAACAAGTAGTAACAAATATTACAGCAAATTTATAAAACAGGATGCAATAGATAGAGTGTTAAATAATAATGAATCTATTTGGAGTGTTTCACTAGATATCGGACTACCTGGAGATGGAATGTTACATAATTGGATTAAAAAATATAAAGAAAACGGTTATAATATAGTTGAATGAAAGCGAGGACGGTCAACTATGCCTAAAGTAACAAAGAAAAAAGAAAATGAAACAGATAAAGAAAAAATAAAAAGA
>CAKPOS010000023.1 GCA_934176955.1 uncultured Bacilli bacterium | reverse complement strand
TCAATAATCTTTATCATTATTTTCACCATCCTTTCTTCTAGGATGATTTCTTTGTATGACTTCCAAGCTGAACGTGGAAGTATAACAACAAAAAAATCAATCTTTCGATTGAGTTTCTATATATCAATGTCCGAATAGTTCGAACAGATTCGTCAATGGAGCAGCTGAAGGGAGTCAAACCCTCGTCTCAGCCTTGGCAAGGCCGAATTCTAATCGTTGAACCACAGCTGCATAATCAAGTAGACAATTAAAATTATATAAGATAATTGCCTACCTGTCAATAGTTTTATTAGAATTCGGCCCATCTTTAACAAACGATAAGTTGAATTCTACAAGAATTAAATTTCTGATGGATTAATTAAAGATAAACTAACTTTATTTTTCTCTAAATTAACATCATCAACATAACACTTCACAATATCCCCAACATTAACAACTTCCATTGGATGTTTAATATAATCCTTAGTCAATTTAGAAATATGAGCAAGCCCATCATCATGAAGTCCAATATCAATGAACACCCCAAAATCAACAACATTACGAACTGTTCCTTCTAATTCCATCCCTCTTTTTAAATCTTCAATCTTTAAAATATCACTGCGAAGTAATGGTTTTTGATAATCATCACGAAAATCACGATTTGGTTGCTTTAAACATTTTACAATATCTTCTAAAGTATAAATATCAACACCATGCTCTTTTGAATATTTCTCTAAGTCTAAATCTTCTAACTTTTTCATCAATTCTTCACTACCAATATTACTTGTATCAAGACCTAAGTTTGTTAAAAGTTCTAAAGTAGCTTGATAACTTTCAGGGTGAATAGAAGTCTTATCTAAAATATTCTCTCCATCAATTACTCTCATAAATCCAACAGACTGTTCATAAACCTTCGGAGAAACTAACTTTTCATCTAAAATTTCTTCCCTAGATAAAATCTTTCCATGCTTCTCACGATACTTAATAATCTTATCAATTGTTGTCTTCGTAAGTCCAGAAACATATTTCAAAATAGAAGGACTAGCTGTATTAATATTTACCCCAACAGCGTTAACAGCCTTACTAACAACAAAATCTAGCGATTCATTCAATTTTTTTTGATTTACATCATGTTGATATTGACCAACACCAATACTTTTCGAATCAATCTTAACTAATTCACTAAGTGGATCTTGTAATCTTCTACCAATACTAATTGCGCTTCGCTCTTCAACATGCAAATCAGGAAATTCTGAAATAGCAAGAGGACTAGCCGAGTAAACAGAAGCACCAGCCTCACTAACAATCACAAAAGCAATTTTTTTCTCTGTATATTCCTGACAAACTTCTGCTACTAACTTTTCACTTTCACGAGAAGCAGTACCATTTCCAACAGCAATAATATCAACATGATATTTTTTTATTAAATCTTTAATAATCTTTTTTGCTTCATCCCATTTATTATGTGGTTCATGAGGATAAATTTTACTAATATTTAAAATTCTTGAAGTAGGATCAATAACAGCTAACTTACATCCAGTACGATAAGCTGGGTCAAAACCTAATACTACCTTATCTTTCATTGGTGCCTGTAAAAGTAATTTCTCCAAATTCTTTCCAAATACATCAATCGCTTGTGTTTCAGCAACCTCTTTTAACTCTGCTCTAACTTCTCTCTCAACACTAGGAAAAATCAAACGTTTATAACTATCACGAATGGCATCTTTAACATATTCAGTAACAGGACTCTTCTCATTTTTTATAATTTTCTTATCAAAAAATCCTAATACATAATCCGTATCTACTTCAATACCAATACTTAGTATTCCTTCCTTTTCTCCACGATTCATCGCAAGAATACGGTGGGGCTTAATATATTTCACTTTTTCACTATAATCATAGTACATCTCATAAATACCATGCTCATCTTCAGCTTTTTTCTTCATCTTAGAAACGATAACCCCATAATTCATCATATTATTTCTTAAGTATTTACGATAACTAGCATTATCACTAATCCATTCTGCAATAATATATTTAGCCCCTTGAATTGCTTCATCAGTATTTTTAACTGCCTCATTCAAATATCTTCCAGCAAGTTCCTCCATATCAATATTCAAAGGAAAACTCATTATAATCTTTGCCATAGGCTCAAGTCCATTCTTAATTGCCTCTGTAGCCTTTGTCTTCTTTTTTTCTTTAAATGGACGATATAAATCTTCAACTTCAACTAACTTCTCGCATTTCATAACATCTTTCTTTAAATCATCTGTAAGAAGGCCTTTTTCATCAATCAAACGAATAACATCTTCCTTACGTTTTAATAAATTAACTTGATATTCATACACCTCATTAATTTGACGAATTTGTTCCTCATCCAAAGCGCCCGTAGCCTCTTTACGATATCTTGCAATAAAAGGAACAGTATTTCCTTCACTAAGTAGTTTCAAAACACTCTCAACTTGCTCACCACGAACACGTAAAGTAGCAGCAATTTCTTTAATAATTTCTTGATTCATCATTACACTTCTTTCTTATTTTTTAGTTCCTTTCCATTATATCAAAAATAAAAATAAATAAATCATAATTTACTAACAATAAATTTTTAACCGTACAAACAATACTTATTTAGAACAATTATCAAAGTAAAAAATAGAAACTAGGAAAAATTTTTTAACCAACCAAAAATTATCTTCTTGATTTCTTTTCTTTTTCCATACTATTCCCATTAGTATAAGTATCCTGAATAATACTAAATTTTGGAATGTCTAATGTTTCACATTTCTTTTCACTTTCTTTTATTTGTTTCTTATATTTAGAAATAGGAATAACTACAATAGGAATATTTAATCTTTTTGCCTCTTGTAGATGTCTCTCTTCTATTGTATCAAATACTACTAAATAGTTAGGACGTCTAGTATAAAATTTTTTTAATTCACTATCCACTCTTTTATTCACCATTTGAATTTCACTATATCCCTTAGAATAACTAATTTCTTCTGGCATCATAATTCGATTAACAAAACTAGTAGTAAAAGAATTTGTATTAAAATTACCTGAAGACGCTATATCATCCTCAAATACGTGCATAATTTCATCAAGAGAAAAATCACTATAACCATAAATGAATTTCTTATTATTAAATACTTCCATATTATAAGGAGAAATTAAACTATAACAATATCTTCTAACAATATCAGTACTTTTGTATTCATCCCTACAATTCACTAACATAAAAAAGTCTTGTCCATCCAATTCATAAATAGGGACTTTTTCTTTTAAACTTTTTTGATAGCAAAATAAGTTTCCCTTTCTTTTTATCTTAAATAAACTTTCTTTCATTTTTTGATAAGAATATTTTCTTACTTTATACCAATCTTGATAAAATAATAAGGCCGTATTTTTTCCTTTTAATCCATTATATAATTTGATTTTATCAGAATTAGATAAGGCATCAATATCTAGAATTTTTTGATAGAAATCTATTTTTTCTTTACTTAAAATTTTTTCTTTATCTTGAAGTTGTTTATGAAATCTAAGAATTTCTTTAATATTAATCCATACATTATAAATACTATCTTTAAATAATCCATCAACAACAATTTCGCTAATTTTTTCCTTAGTATTTTTTAATAAATAGGAATAAGCTTCCTCAACTCCATCTTGATGATAAATACAATCCGATAACTTTAGAATCATATTTCTATCAACAAAATAATGATAATCTTTATATTTTTTCAAACTATCAATATCTTTATTTTTGACAAATTCTAATAATTTTTCATATTCTAAAAATAGTCCAGTTTTCTCATGATAACTTCTTAATAGTTCATCATAATATTGGTCAACTTTTTGTTCTAAATAAAGAGTAGGGCATAAGTCTTGGATGAAATTAATATTTTTACGAAATTCTAGTAAACTAGTACTTTTAATTTCGTCAAAAAAATCCTGACGGTAAATAATATTATTATTTTCTTCAATAGCTTTTTTTATTTGTTTTTCGCGCATTAACATTCTCCTTTTTTTCCGATTTCATATCGGCAAATATAATTTTATCATTACCATATTTATCTCTTATTTTGTCAATTGCTTCTTGTAATTTATCATTATTTTCATGACAGTTTTCATCTTTATTTATATTATTTTCAAATAAAGATAATTGTCTGTCATGCCCATTAGAAAAATTTCCAACTCCAACACATAATCCCCTAATAAGATTATCTTTATCCCACAAAAAATCAAATAATTGTGTAGCAATATGAAAAATATCCATATCATTATAAATAGCATTTTCTAAGTTCTTTTGTTTGCTAACTTTAACAAAATTATTATACTTAATCCAAATACTTACATTTTTAGCATAAACTTTCTTTTGTCGAAGCTTTCTTCCTACCTCCATAGAAAGCTGTCTAAGTACTTTTAAACATTCCTCTCGATTACGATAATCATAGGGTAAAACAGTAGAACAAGAAATACTTTTAGCCTCTCTCTCTTGATAATTAACTTCACTATTATCTATACCATTAGCAAACTCCCACATTAATTTACCATGACTTTTAAATCTCTTTACTAGTCTATTTACATCATAACAAGCAAGTTCACCAATTGTTTCAATTCCCATTTCTCGGAGAGCTTTAGCACTAGACTTTCCCAACATAAACAAATCATCAATAGGAAGAATCCACATCTTTGTGGAAATCTCTTCATCAAATAAAGTATGCACTCGATTGGGCTTTTCAAAATCAGAAGCCATCTTAGCCTCTAATTTATTATTACCAACCCCCACATTAACCGTAAAACCAAATAATCGATAAATATCATCCTTGATTTGGTAAGCAACTTTAACAGGATCTCCAAATAAATTTTTAGAGGCAGTATAATCTAAAAAACACTCATCAATTGAATACCTTTCAATAACATTAGTATACCGTAATAAGTACTGATACATTAAATCTGAATATTTTCGAAATACTTTAAAATCTCCAGCATATACGTCTAAATACGGACATTTCTTCCTAGCACTATATAAAGTATCAGCAGTTTTAACACCACACTTTTTACATAAATCACTTTTAGCCGTAACAATTCCTCGCCTTGCTGCTTCATCTCCACCAATCACAGCGTAGCGTTTGCGAATATCCACCTTTTCACCATTTTTTAGCCTCTCTACAGCTGTCCAAGATAAAAAAGCATTATTTACATCAATATGAAAGATAATTCTCTTCATTAGTACCACCCCAATATCCAATTTTATTATAACATATCTTAAACTAAATGGTAAACATTTGTTCGTATAGAAATAAAATACTTAAATCTATCTTTAATCTCTATACTGCTTTATTTAAAGAAAAAAACTTAAACATAAAAGTCTAAGTAAACGAAATTAATTTTGTACTTGATATTCTGCCATTTTCCAAATATCTTGATCTTTGATAAGTTTAACTTTAATTTTCTCACTAGAAATTATGTTATCAGGATCAGGTGCTTGATAAGCTACGACACCAGCTTCAATACTATTCTCACTAATATTAGTAATAGTATATTCTGTCTTATCAGCATCATAACTAGTTAAGTTTCCTCCACCAATCATCCAACAATAAAGTTTTCCATCTTTTTCCAAATAATTTTCCTTTACAAAGTTTTTCCTTAACTTCATAATATCACTGGTCATATTCTTTAAAAGTTCTTGCTCTAATTCTTCAAAACTTTTAAAATCATTAGAACGATAATAAGGCATACCATTTTTTTGTTCAACCGCATTATCTAATTCAAAATCATCACCACATGGATTTTGAACTGAACTAAGATATTTATAAAAATAATTAAATTTTTCTTTCAATATAGTAAGTGCTCCATCATTACTTAATATTTTTATCTCAGTGTTATCTTGACTATTATCGTCTTTATTACTATCGTTATTGTTGCTAGTTACTGGATTAGAATTAACCTTATCCGATTTAAATTGAATGGTACCCGTAGCAAATAACACACATAATATAACGAATACAATAATGATTAAACCTATTAGTAATATAACAATATTTTTGTAATTTTTCTCTTTCATTTTTCACTCTTCCAATCATGATAATTATATCAAAAAAATTTCACATACCTATTATTTAACTAATGATACAATATAATTTACATTTTATTGTAAATAGGAAATTGACTATTCCTGACTTTTCTATTGTAAAGTAACAACGATTTTATAGAAGTCAAAATTTTTTTATGTTACACTTGATATGAAGAGTAATATCTTCATTTAATAAGGATATAAAGAATTTATAATATAAAATAAATAAAGAAAGGAAAAAAATAATATGGATAGTACTGAAGAAAAGGCACTAAAAATATTAAGTATTTTAAGTGAAAATAATCATGAATCTTACATAGTAGGTGGCTTTGTGAGAGATAAATTATTAGGAATTAAAAGCAATGATATAGATATTTGTACCAGTGCTACACCAAAAGAAATAATGGAAATATTTCCCAATACATCAAGTCCAAACTATGGCTCAATTAATATTATTTATAAAAATACTAATTTTGATATTACTACTTTCAGAAAAGAAATCAAATATCAAGATAATCGTCTACCTGTAAAAATAAAATACATCAAAAATATCAAAAAAGATTTATTAAGAAGAGATTTCACAATAAATACTTTTTGTATAGATAAGGAAGGAAAGATGAAGGATTACCTAAAAGTAATGCCTGATTTAGAAAATAAATTAATCAAAACAGTAGGTAATCCAAGATATCGTTTAAAAGAAGATTCCTTAAGAATTTTAAGAGCAATTCGTTTTGCAACGACCCTAAATTTTAATATAGAAACAAAAACTAAACATTATTTAAAAGAATATGCTTATCTTTTAAAAAAATTATCTTATCAAAGAAAAAAGCAAGAATTAGATAAAATATTAATGAGCCCTAATCGAAAAAGAGGTGTAGAATTATTAGTAGAATTATCAATAACAGATGCTTTAAAATTAAAAAATTTAAATAAAATAACATTATGTGATGATTTAATTGGCATTTGGGCACAATTAGATGTTGATGATATTTATCCATTTACGAAAGTAGAAAAAGAACAAATGCAAAAGATTAGAGCTCTTCTAAAAAAAGATATTAATGATAAATACAACTTATATCAATATGGATTATATATTTCAACAGTAGTCTATCAAATCAAAGAAAAACATATCTCTCAATTAAATAAAATCTATCATGACTTACCAATCCAAAGTAAAAAAGATATTCAAATAAATGGTCAAGATATTTCCAATTTATTAAACTTAAGACCAGGAATATATATTAAAGAAATCATGAATGATATAGAGAAAAAAATTATTAATAATGAATTAAATAACACAAAAGAGGATTTAACAAACTATATTGAAAGACATTATAGAAAACAAAGTAAATAAATCCTCTTTTTCTATCTATTATTTTCCATAAAAACATCATAAAAAAGACTTAACAAAATAAGAAAAGTAAGTTATAATCTTTAACAAGAAAGGGAATGATACCATGAAAAAAGTCCTTCGAAGTATTTTAATTATTGTAATTATTTTAATAATAGGTATCTTATATATATCTTATATTACGAATCATAATCAAGATGAATTAAATAACATCACTCAAAATATCAAAGATAATTATTCCGTTAAAGATGAAATTACTTACTCAAATCGATACGGAAATTATTATATTTTTACTACTGAAAGTGATGTATATGTTTTAAATAATGAATATCAAAAAGTTTATCAAAAAGAAATCAGTGGCTTAGCTACCAATGAAGAAAATCTTCCCATTATCTATAAAACAAATAAATTGATGTATGAAAAAACAATTCGTAAAAAAGATAAAATTACTTATGAATACTATGATGCCTTAACCAATCAATTAATCAAAGAAACTACGTTAGAGAGAAAATAACATGAATGAAGTAGTAACCGACATTTTAAAAGAGCAACCAATAGTTATTCCTAAGGTACTATTAAAATATTATACAAAATTAAATATTACTGAAGAAGAATTTATCATCTTAATTTGTATCATGAACAAAGGAAATAAAATTGTTTATGACCCAGGATTTTTCACTGAAGAAATAGGAATGAAACCTTATAGGGCAATGCAAATTCTAAATGATTTATCTGAAAAAGCTATAATAGAAATCAAATTAGAAAATAACCCTTCTGGTAAAAAAGAAGAATATATCTATTTAGATCTTCTTTACAATAAATTATTTAATATTATTATTGATAAAAATCACGAAGCAACTATCAATACTGACCTATTTACTTTATTTGAAACAGAATTAGGAAGAACTATTTCTCCAATGGAAGTAGAAATCATCAAAGAATGGCTTCATGATGGAAATAGTGAAGAACTAATCAAAGAAGCATTGAAAGAAGCAATCTATAACAATGCTAGAAACTTAAAATATATTGACAGAATTCTATTCAATTGGCGGACTAAAGGAATTAAAAGCAAAAAAGATATTTTAGAAGAAAAGAAAAATTATCGAAAAACCATTAAACCAAAAGAACCAATTTATGATTATAATTGGTTGGAGGATGAATAATGACACAAAAAGAAAAAATAAATCGTATCTCAAATTATATGAATAGCTTATTTCCTAATGCACATTGTGAACTAGAATATAATAAAGATTACGAGTTATTAATAGCAATTGTCTTAAGTGCACAAACAACGGATAAAAGAGTTAATATGGTAACAAAAATATTATTTTCAAAGTATCCAACTTTAGAAGAATTAGCAGAAGCAAAAACAGAGGACATTGAGAAAATTATTAAACCAATAGGTACCTTTAAAAAGAAAAGCATTTTTGTCAAAGAAATTGCCACGCGATTAGTAAAGGAACAAAATGGAATTGTTCCCAATAATCGAGAGTATTTAGAAACATTAAGTGGAGTAGGAAGAAAAACAACTAACGTCTTCTTATCAGAATATTATCATGTTCCTTCTATTGCTGTAGATACGCACGTGGAAAGAGTTTCTAAAAGATTAGGATTAGCAAAAAAAACAGATACAGTAAAAGAAGTAGAAGAGTCACTAATGAAAAAAATTCCCAAAAAAAATTGGATTAAAACTCATCATCAATTTATTTTCTTTGGAAGATATCATTGTAAAGCAATAAAACCAAGTTGCATTAACTGTCAATTAAAAGATATTTGTAGTCATCATCAAGAAAAAAAGAAATAATTTACTTTTTTTGTGGAAAACAGTTTAAAAAAACTTCTTTGATTCATAATAAGAATGAAAGGAGTTTTTTTATGGAAAATAAAATTTATAATGAAGTACCTACAATAATTACAGGAAAAGATTTAGATTATCTAAGTGATATGTTTAATTGGAATTATAATGCATTAAAAAAAATGAATATTGCTGTAAACCAAGTTAAAAATGAAGAAATAAAAGAAACACTAACAAAAGGCTATAATCTTTTTAAAAACAATTTAAACTTAATATTATCTCTATTAAATGAAGGAGGTACCAATGAACAATAACAAAATAACAAATCCTAAAACAGAAGTACCAGTAGGAATCGAGATGAATGAAAAAGACTATTTAACATGTCTATTAGGAATATTAAAAGAATTAGAAAAAAATTATTCTATTGCCTTAACAGAGGCAAGTAATGAACATCTATATCAAAGCTATTTAAGTACTTTCAAAGAAATAGCAAATCTTCAAAGAGAAACTTATGAATTAATGTTTAAAAATGGTTGGTATTCTCTAGAAAAAATAGACAATACAAAACGAAATGAAAAATATCAAACATTAACACAAGAATATCAAGATTTAAAAATAAATTAAACAAAAAATACTTCTTAAAAAATTCCCTATATATTAGGAAAATATAAAGAAGTATTTTATTTTTGAAATTATTGTTTATTTGTAATATAAATACCTTTTGTATAATGTGATGTCAATTGAATAAAAAAGAAATCTATTTAAACAATATCCTAAAAAATATGATAAAATTAACAAAAGAAGGAGGAGTTATCCATGAAATATCAAAATGGTGAAGATTTCTTAAATCATCTAAATAAAAATATGCACAAT
>CAKPOS010000022.1 GCA_934176955.1 uncultured Bacilli bacterium | reverse complement strand
AACTAATTAATATCATAGAAATTGCAATGTTAGTAAAATCTATTTTTACATCATAAGAAAACATATTTATCTCTTCGTACGATTCATATCCAAAACCAGCGATTCTTGATATTTTCGTTACAAAAAATATGAGAAAAGATAATATAATTAGAACGATAATAACTGATTTCAAACTAGATTCTGTTTTTACGTTTCTTTCGTTTACATAATATAGTATTATATAACTTATTATAAAACAGCCTATTAAAGAACAAATTATAGGGTTTAATCCAACAGCAATTAAATAAAAAATAATCATTAAAATAATAAAATTAAATAATATAGATAAAAACAGTTTTATTCCTCTTTTTATATCAATATAAATCATTAATAAGAATAATAAAATAATTAATATGATATTCATTTTGCACCTCTTTTCATCAATTTAATTGATGTATGTGCTGATACTGGAATAGTTAAAACAATACCAATACTACCAATTAAGAATCTAGTTAATTCTAATGTAAAATTAGTTGAAATATAATTATACATTGAAAATCCATTACGTAATGCTAACACAAAAATTGGAAGTCCTGAACATAAATAAGTAAAAAATAAAACATTACTCATCGTACTCATTATATCTTTCCCTATTTCTCTAGCAGATTTTTTCAGATTTTTAACAGATATATTATTGTCTTTTTGAATAAGTTCCGATATAGAAGATGAAATTGTAATCGCCACATCCATGATTGCTCCTGTAGATCCAATTAATAATTCCGGCAAAATAATATCTTCAATAGGAACAGTCAGAAATGATAATTCATTGAAATTTATCCCCTTATATCCTGTAAAATTTATAATAATCACAATTGAAAAGAACATTACTAATGTTGATATCATTACAGAAATGATTGCTGATAATGTTTTTTTGTTAAAACCACTGGCTAATATCAAAGAAATAATAGAAAAAATAATCATTTCTATTACACATAAAAATAATAAATTAATACCTTTAAAATATAAGGATAAACCAATATAAAAAATTACTAAATTCAAAATAACACTTAATACAGATAATAGTCCTTTATAAGAGCCAACTATATAAAGTAAATTTAAAAATACGACAATCATTAAAGTTAGATAGAAATCTCTTTTTAATTCAATACCGCTCGCATCTAATATTATTTTGTCATTAACTTTATACTTGTCTGTAACAACAGATGAATAAGTTTCATCATATGAGATGGTTTTTTCCTTTCCTTTTTGCTTACCGTTGGTTATTAATCCAGTTATCTTTCTTGTGTAGTATTTTTCTTCTAATCCTAATGAATTTTGAGATGTATCTTCGTTAATTGTATCAATTTTTGTTATTTTAATAATTTGCTTAGAATATAAGAAATCATCATTATAAACAAAAATTAAAGAAATTATAGATACTATAAATATAACAATAAAAATTATTTTTTTTACATTAAACATTTTATCACATCCAACAAATATTATATCACAATTATTAAATCTTAATATTTAATTAAATGAATATTCACGTTTTATAAATTATAATCATTACATATTTTTTACATCTAAATAGCATAGAACTCTAAAATTCTATTTTGAATGTTGTAATGAGCAGACAACCCTCAAAAAAAGTTGCCATTTTTTTGAATTTTTTGATTTTTTCATATATTTTTAATTTTTTTCTAAATAAGTACAAATTATCAAATTTGTTTTTTTTCCTTATTATAAGGGCTTAAAAGTGTCTGTAGTTATAGGATACCACGAAGTACAACCCCTGTTACAGGAATTAATCCAACAACGACCATTAAGTTTAATAGTGCCTGAAATGCTAATTGAAAAGTGATGCCGAAAGATAAGTATTTTCCAAATTTATTTTCACAATGAATAGAGATGTGAAATCCTCGATAAATAATTAATAAAAATAAACTGGCTACAATTAAAATTCCTAAAAAACCAAATTCTTCACTGATGATAGCAAAGATGAAGTCTGTTTGGGGTTCAGGTAGATAGAAATGTTTTTGAATACTATTTCCAAAGCCCAATCCAAGTAAGCCTCCTGGTCCAATTGCGTATAAGCTTTGAATAATTTGAAAGCCACTTCCTAAAGGATCACTCCAAGGATTTAAAAATGATACAATTCTTTTCATTCGATATGGAGCGGCAATGATTAAGGCTACAACACCTAATAGACCAATAAATCCTAGTTTGATAAAAAAACTCATATTAACTCCACTAACAAATAATAAAACAATAATAGAAATAACTATGATAACTCCTGTTCCAAAATCTGGTTGTAGCATGATTAGTCCAAATATTAACATTAATACTCCTAAGATGGGAAGTACTCCACTTTTTATATTTTTTAGTACTTTTTCGTTATAAGCTAAGTATTTTGAGGTAAAAATGATCATTCCTAATTTAGTAAATTCACTAGGTTGAATCCCAAAGCCTCCTATTCCAAACCAACTTCTTGATCCATTTCTAACTGTTCCAATTCCTGGAATTAATACTAAAATAAGAAGAATAAAACAGATAAAAAAGATTAAATTTGCGTAAGAAAGATATTTTTGATAGGGTATTTTTAAAGAAAAAAAGATAAGAATATAGCTCATTACTAAAAAAAGGAGTTGTGTTTTTGCAAATTTTAAGGGGTCATGAAATTTATATTCTGCCCAAACATAAGAAGCTGAATATATCATTACGACACCGAATATAGATATCATGATAATCCCAAATAGTAATAAATAATCTACTTTTTTCATCCAATCACCTATTTAAATATATGTTTGTAAGAAAAAAATACTTATTTTTAACTTTACTGATGACCCTATTTTTTTGAAAGAATTAAAATTTTATTTTGAGTGGAGTCTTTTTTTATTGGCAAATGGGATTGGTTTTCTTCTTGAGATTGAAAGAAAAAACTAATATTTAGTGATTGTAATAATTCTTTTGAAATTAGTTTATGATTTATTGCTATATAGTTTGCTAGATATTTATCATAGAAAGATAAGTAATCAATGATATATCTTTTTACTCCATATTGATGAAACTTTTGAATTGTTTTAAAAGTTTTATTTATTTTTTTAGATAGTTGTTCTTTATTTTCTGATAAAATTTTATCCATAAAATACTTGGCAAAGGTATCTTTTACTTCTTTTTCTTGATATAAAGGACTATATTCAATAAAGGCAAAACCTACACCGGCATCTATTCTATCTTCTTCATTAAGAGATGATAGAATTAAATCTAATTTTTTTAGATGATTTTTTAGAATATATTCTTTCATTTGTTGATATTTTTTGTCAACAGATGAATTTTTACTTATATGACTAATAGCAATGAAAATAATATCCATCGTTTCTTGTTTACTGATATAAATAAAATCTAAATTATTTTCTTGGTATTGTTTTAAAAAATCTTTATCGTTTTTTTCTAAATAATCATCTACTATTTTAGTAATATATTGATAATCTAAAGTGGATCTAATTTGTTTTTTTATCCATTTAATATTATCCATCATTTTCCCCCCTTTATATTTATTTAAAAAACTAAATTCCTAGTAATATTCTCTAATCAAGATTTTTATAATAGAGATTGTTTTATATACAAGATATCTTCTATTGATTTATCTATATTAAATCTTCCGTTTCCTACGGGATAAAAAACAGCATAACATTTGTATTGCTTTCCATTTATTGTTTTTAGAAATTGCTTTTTTCTACATTGGGATACAGATATTTTTTCATTTAATACAATTGAACTAACTTGATTTCCAAATAAGATTATTACTTTTGGATTGATTATTTCTATCTCTTTTTCTAATAAATGAAGATATTCTTTATATACACTATCTGGTAATGGTCTAGCATCAAGTTGTGTGCATTTTCCTAAGTTGGTAATAAAATACTTATGTTTCTTTACTTCTTCATATACTTCATTTGCAAAGTTTTCAGTCCATTCTTTTCCTTTTATTTTTCTTATTTTTTTGTATACGTTTTCATCGAGCAATTTTAATTGATAAAATAAATCCCAAATATTTTTTGTTCCTATCCATGGTGATTTTAATCCTTTCCATGTTTTAGATGAAGCAATATTTCTTTTTGTTGGATTCATAAACACAAAACATATATCTGGATTTTTATCACAACCACCGCTATAAATAGAATCTAATTCTATTGCCCCATACTTTTTTTGAAGTTTATCATATTCTATCTTTAAAGAATCTAAATTCATTTTTTAATAAAATTATTTCTATTATTTAATACTCTTTTAGGACTATTTGTGGAATTTTCTCTTTGTTCTAAAGCTGGGTTTTCATATTCTAAACGATGTGTTGCATTTTCTAATAAGCATTTTTGACAATTCCTATCAAAAAAATTACATCTATCTTCTTGTGTCAATGATTTGTCACTAATTACACATAAATTATTATTAATACATAATTGTGCAAATTCTAATGAAGTTAAATTACCTTTTTCGTGAATCTTTTCAATTTGTTTTTCGGTAATTGATTGATAAAATTTAAAGTTTTTAACTTTAATGATAATTCGTTCACATAATCCTCTTAATGCTACTATTTGTCCTTTATTTCCACGAGTATAAATTGCTAAATCAATTAGTTCATTTTCTACATCATCTAAATACATTAAGAAAAAGTTTCTATATTCATCATAATTTTTAAAAATATATACTTCATTTTTTTGGGTTTTTCCTATAGAAAATTCTCTTTTCTTACTTAAGTTTTCTATTTTAAGATGTTTTTTTATCTTTGCTTTAGTGAGATATAAATATAACCAGGTTTCTAAATCTAGTTTTTCTAGTTTTTCTAACTTTTCTGAATATTGTATTGTATTATTTTCCATTTCTTTGCTCCTTTTTAATTGAAAATCTCAATTATTGATAATAGTTTATCATAAAATTTATTCATTGTATTCATTTTTAAGATAAAATGCTTTACATTGGTATTTTATTCGTTTTCTATTCTTTCTTTTTCTTCTCTAAATGCTTGAATAGTTTTTTCCCTTTTTCAGTAGGTTGAAAAATATGTGGATTTTTTTGCATATCTCTTATCAATTCATCTCTAAACACTACATAGGTTTTAACTCCTATATTTAAATTTTTAAATATAATTTCAATATCATCTATAACTTTTCTACCTTCAAAAGATGAAAGTTCTACAAAATTAGTTAATTCAATATATTGTTCCTTAGTAATTTTTAAATTTTTTGTCCAATCCAATCCAATACAATAGTTTTACTATCATATTCATATTCTATAACAGAATGTAAAATTTTTTGATTTCCTAAAGTAATATACCCTGTTACAATTCTTGAACCTTCAATACATGGTGAAATATCCATTGCTCTACTATGACATTTACGATATCTTTTATTGGAGGTTAATTCTTTTATTAAACCTTTATCTTCAAAGCAATTTGACAGTTTATCGAAAGTGATTGTTAAATTATTATTTTTATACTCATATTGTTTTATTTTCCCATTAAATGTAATTTTATTTAAATCAATTACTGAATTTTGAAAAAATAATTTTAATAGTTTTATAAATATTTTTTTCTCTTGAAATTTTGTAAAGCAATCAATTGTAATATATGCAATAACATTTTCATAACTACCTTGTTCTTCTTTTGGAAGATTATTATAATCTCCAAATAATAAGTGATATGTATTATTATTAATGCCATCTTTTATTGAACTATTATCTTTACGTTTTAGTTTATCCATAATAACACCCCGTTTGAATATAAGTATATCATATTTTAATTCCTATAAATTAAAAATAGATTTTTCTAGAAAAAAAAGAGCAATATAGTGATTGCTCTAAATCAATTATATGAAAATAGTAGTTAGATTTATTTATAATAATACTTTTATTGTTTTTTATTTTTTACTAATTTTTTTAAAATATTATTTTCAAATGATAATTCTGTGTTATCTACATTATATTGTGTTGATTTATGCAGCCTTCCGTCATAATAATTACAATCTAATAATATTGATCCAGTTGGATAAGATTCACTCCTACCTGTTTTTTCATGTAATTGGACCTTCAATAAACTTGTTCTACTTAATTTTAATATTAATTTATCTAACTCATTTAAATCTTTTTCATCCTTAATTAAACTACCTAAATTATGTGTTCTAAAATCAATTAATTGATACAATATTGTAGCAAAATCCGCTGTATAATGACTGCATGTTTCATATCCATCTCTTATAATAAATAAAGCATTCGCTAATGAAGGCATTTGTTGAATTCCTTTATCAATATTTTTCCACTCATGATTTTTTAAAAAATCTTGTAATACTTTGTTTGTATACATTTTGTTACAATAAGCCTGTTCTGGAGAAATTATCTTCGTTTCATCAAAAATACTTATAATATTAAATAGAATTCCTCTATTTGCACAATTATCTAAATTCAAATTAATGAAATGAACTTTACCTTTAGTAATAATTTTAAACTTATTAATTTGTAAACATTTTGGCTCTGCTTCATTATGACTTGTACGCCATAATCCTAATTCTATTATATAAGGTTTATTTTTATAATAAATTTTTCTACAAAAATCGACACATTTGAATACATCATCATCAGTTTTAAAAATTATTTTTTCTTCTTCTAATGGAACCATATCAAAATCTTGCCTATATTCATCAGCAACAATAACAGGTTTATTTCTATAAAATTCTAAAAATTTATTAATTACTTCATATTCCTCATTAGATATTTCTTTATCATGATTGTATTCATATCCTTGTGGTATAATCATATTTTTTCACTCCTTTTTAATTAGTTTATTATAGTACTCTTTTTTTATATTTTTTTCAATAGTTATTAGTTTAAATAATTAAAAAATTTATATTCATCATTACAATTCCTTTATTCCATTTTCTAATCTTTATCTAAGGTTATAAATATTAATTACATTTCTAAATCCATATCATCTTTATTTTTATCTTCTTTATGTTCTTTTCTAATAGGCAAATCATATATTTTGTTATATTCGTTTTCAGTTATTATATTATTTTCTTTTTAGTTATCTGCAACATCTTTATATTTACTTTTTAATATATTTCCAAAGAATCCTTTAACTCTTTCAGATATAAAATCTACAATATCATTAACTCTTTGTTTCCATGATTCTACTTTTGCTTCAAGTTTTATTACTTTTTTATTTAAATTATCTATTCGGTTTTTTAACACTTTTAATATTACCAGGTATAAATTCATATTTAACACAAACAAACCAACATATCATGTCTATCTTTCTATTAAGTTCTTCACTTATTTTTAAGTTTTTAGTTTCTATCTCAAACATAATTATCACTCTTCCTTTCGTTTTAAGCAGAAAAAAACTAACTATTTCTAGCTAGTAATCTATTACTTAAACTCAGGACGTGTCCGAGTTTCCTATCAATCTGGTGGAGCCGGGGAGAGTCGAACTCCCGTCCAAAAATAAACTCCATTTAGCTTCTACAAGTTTAGTTAATTCTAAATATTCATAAATAATTAGAAGAACTAACAAGAATAATTATTTACTATTCTTTAATATTCATTATATATCCAAGAAAAAATATATAATATAGCCTATTTTATATGTCCTATTCCTATCTCATAGGCAAAGATGGGATAGAACCTACTGATTAAATTAAATTACGCAAAAGCGTATCCAGTAGCATTGTTATAGTTGTTTCCAGCTATATTTAATTTATCTGTAACGTAAGATATACGACTTGCAGCTAAATTTCTTTTATTCCTGTCGAATCCATATACGACCCCATTACAAGAACATTATAATCGTTATTATTATTCTTGTCAAGAATAACTTGATGTTTATTTTTTGCGTTTTCTACATAGTATTGCAGAGTCTTGAATGGATGAATTATTTATTACTATTCCCTTTACTGCTAAGAATGATATCAGTTCTGGATTGTACTTTTTAAAAAGAAAAGAAACAGTATCAAAATCATATATTGAAGGCCAATTATTTTGATATATTGTATTTTTGGTTGTTTCGTATAAATAGCTAATTAATAATTGTCCATTGTCTGCAAGGTGATTAGGAAAGGTCTCAGCAACTTTTTGAATATCCTCTTCTGTTAGATAGGAACCTATATTAGATAACCAGATATTATCATAGTTTTTATCAAATTGGTATTGTAGAATATTTCCTTTTAAGAAGGTAGGAACTATAGTTTCTAAATTTGATTTTAAATCATGATATTTTTCTTCACTTTGTAAATATAAATTGCAAGAAGTAATTGTTTTATTTTGTTCTTCATCTGCTTGAAATAAATATCTTCTCACTTCTCTTCCAGAAAATTTTGTAAATAAGCTATTCCAGAAGAGAAAGGATTCTTTATCTAAGACTTCTAAGGCTGGTAAAATTTTTTGATACAAATCATTTCTAAAAACATTTTTGTTATCATTAAATACGAAAGGATAATCTTTGTATCGAAAAAATTCAAAAAATTCTTCTTCATCTAAAGTAATTATTCCTGCCGCTTTTAAGTAATAATAGTATTTGGTATAAGGATTAACATCAATTACAGATATATCTTTGCATCCTTCTGCTATGGCATTTAATACTTGGTCTCCAGAAGAGCCTACCGTTAATAATGATTTATTTTTTAATTGAAAGTTTGAGATATAGCCGCTAATATTTTCAGTAGTAAAAGGATAAATTTTACTAAACAATCCTTTGCATTCTTCTATTAACATTCCATTACAGCGTTTCTTAGCATTTATTATTGCATTTTCTAATTCTCGATTCATTGTTTCCCCCATAATTTTTTATCTTATTATAAATTTTTTTGAAGAAAAGTCAAGGTTAACTTAGAATTTCCTTAGGGTGAAATGTTTACTATTTTTAAGCTTTATCATAAAAAAAGAGTAGATATCAGTATTTTTCATTTATCCTCTACTCTTTCTTGGGTTTTAGCATTAATTGTTGATACTAAGCCTAATGGACTTAATTTTATTAAGTAATAATTTAATTTCATATTCATCGGAATAATTATTTTTTTATTTTTAAACATTCCTTCTACTGCTATTTTGGCGGCTTTTTCTGCATCTATGGATGGTACATTAAATTTTACTTTAGCGACCTTATTAAAGTTAGTTTCTACTGGTCCAGGGCAAAACATGGATACATGGACATTGGATTTATCTTTTTTTAACTCTTCTTGTATAGAGGTAGTTAAGCTTACAATATAAGATTTTGTTGCATAATAAGTGGCCATATAAGGTCCAGGCATAAATCCTGCCATGGAGGCAACATTAAGAATTCGGCCTCTATTTTTTTTGATAAAATCTTTTAAAAATAATTTAGTTAAAATATGATAAGAAATGATATTTAAATCAATCATGCTTAGTTCTTTTTGTAATGATGTTTGGCTAAAATTACCAGCATCTCCAAATCCAGCATTATTGACTAAAATATCAATATCTTTATCTTTTAGCATTTCATATAATTTATAGCAATTATCTTTGTCTTCTAAATCTAGACTAATGATAGTTACGTTCTTTTTCTTTGCATATATTTTTTCTAATTTCTTTTTATCTCTTGCTACAACAAATAAATCATAGCCAAGATTTAATAGTTCATAGGAAATATTTAGTCCTATTCCTGAACTTGCTCCTGTTACTAGTGCTTTCAAATTTATCACCTATTCTATAAGTATGGTTTTAATATTTCAATATTTTCTTTGCCAAAATTTAATAAATCTTTTGCTAGTTTTAGAATGTCTTTGTCAGCGTCTTTTTCAAAGCGATCTATTTTTTTGGTAATGTCTACATTTCCCATGGTAAATCCTTTGGTTAACATATCGGCTACTCTAGCATCGCTGTTATCTTTCATCATTTCCATGTTCATGCTTATTTTTGACATGACGTCTGCCATTAAGCCTATTTCTTTGGGATTGAGTTTATTTTTTTTGATTAGTTTTTCTGCTCTTTTGGCAAAGTCTTCGTATCCTTTTAATTCTCCTTCTACTATTTTTTTGATTTTATTATCTTTTCCTTGTAAGATTCGAATTAGATTAGTACAGTTTTTTACTCCCATGTTAGCATTTTGATAAATATACATTAATAGTTCATTGTTTTCATTCATTTTTCCACGCTCCTTATTTTTAGTGTGGATAATTTTTTCTTTTTTATGCAAAAATACTGATTCATATTTTTCTCTAAAGTTAAAGAAAAAAGAAAGAAGAGTAAATCACTGTTGTATCTTCTTTCTATTATAGATTTCCATAAAGTGTTGATAAAGTTCTTGGCATTTTGTTTTATCCATTTCTTCTTTATCTTTATAGGGATACGGAATCCCTAGTTTTTCATATTTTTCACTACCTAGTTTATGGTAAGGAAGAAATTCAATTCTTTCGACATTTTTAACTTGAAGACAAGTATCTGCTAATTGTTGTAAGTATTTTTCGTTATCCATTAGTCCTGGGACGACAACTTGCCTAAGCCAAACTTTTTTTCCACTTTTGTTGAGTTCTTCTATGAATTTTAATGATTCATCTATTGGCTGTGATGTTAGAGCTAAATATCCTTCTTTGGTTGTAAATTTGATATCTAGAATGACTAAATCAATATACTTTAGTATCTCTTGATAATTTCCATTTCCTACTCCAGCTGTATCTAAGGCAATATGGATATTTTCTTTTTTTAAAATTTTTGCTACTTCAATGATAAAGTTACTTTGAAGGAGTGGTTCTCCTCCTGAGAAAGTTACTCCTCCACTGTTTCTTTTAAAGTAAGGTTTATTTCGGATAATTCGCTTGGCTAATTCTTCACTAGTAATATTCTCTTTTCCTCTTATCCACATTTCTGGGTTATGACAATATTTACATCGAAGTTTACATCCACTTAAGAAGACGACTGTTCGAATTCCTGGACCATCAACTAATCCAAAAGTTTCAATTGAGTCAACTGCACCTTTTTTCATTACATTTTCTCGTGGAAAGTTCTTGCAATTACTTCCTCTTGTTGCTTTCTTGTAAGTTTATTAAATCTAACTGCATAACCAGA
>CAKPOS010000021.1 GCA_934176955.1 uncultured Bacilli bacterium | reverse complement strand
TAAAGCCTTGAAATATCAATAATATTATAAATATTATAAGTATTATAAATATGGGAGTTCTTACAACATGTGGTTCGGGGAAAAAATATAAACAATGCTGTGGAAAGTAGCATAAAATAAGGGAAAACTTAATATTTAAAAATTAGTAAGTTGGTTCAAGTTTTATAACTTGTCCACTTAATACTAATGAAACCCAAGTAAAATAAGGATGTAGACAACAATTTAAATGTGGACATCCTTTTTTATATAATTAATGGTATAATATATGTAGGAGTTGATAATTATGATTAAACCTCAAAAATTAAATAAGGGTGACAAGATAGCGATAGTAAGTTTATCAAGGGGATTGCTTGGAATGCCTTTTTGTAAGCACGAATTAGATATTGCAATTAAAAGATTAAAAGAATTTGGATTACAACCTGTTATAATGCCTAATGCATTAAAAGATATGGAATATATTGAAAAACATCCTGAAGCAAGAGCCAGTGATTTAAAGCAAGCTTTTATGGATAAAAGTATTAAAGCTATTATTACTGCAATCGGAGGAGATGACACCTATAAAACTATTCCATATTTAATGGAAGACAATGAGTTTATTGAAGCAGTTAAAAATAATCCTAAAATATTTACTGGTTTTTCAGATACAACTAATAATCATTTAATGTTAAATAAATTAGGATTATCTACCTTTTATGGACCTTGCTTATTAGTTGATATTGCTGAATTAGATAATGAGATGTTGGCATATACAAAAGATTATTTTGAAAAGTATTTTATGGATGAGTCTAGCTTTGAAATAAAATCCAGTCCTGTGTGGTATAGTGATAGAAAAAGTTATGGACCTGAAGAAATAGGTAAACCAAGAGAGGTACATCAAGAACAACATGGATTTGAAACAATAAATGGAAGTGGCGTAGTAACAGGAAAACTATATGGTGGATGTTTAGATAGTTTATACGATATATATACTAGTGAAAGATATGGAAATGAAAATGAAATATACACTAAATATAATATTCTACTAACTTTGGATGAATGGAAAGAAAAAATATTATTTATTGAAACATCTGAAGAAAGAATGCATCCTGATAAATTAGAAAAAATATTGAATTTCTTCAAAAATAGAAAAATTTTAGAGAGTGTAAGGGGAATTATTGTAGGTAAACCTATAGATGAAAAATATTATGAAGAATATAAAGAAGTATATAGAAAGGTGTTTTCTGATTTAGATACTCCGATATTATTTAATGTTAATTTTGGACATTCAGTACCAAGGTGTATAATTCCTTATGATGCAGAAACAACTATAGACTATGATGATAGAAGAATATTCATTAATAGTCCAATTTTTGAAAATAAGAAAAATAATATTAAAAGTAAATAATTGTTTAAAAGTATTGACAGTAATTGTTAATACTTTTTTTCATGTAAAATAGTTTATGGAAAGAAGGAGGAGGATAAGATGATATCGATATGAAAGGAAAATGATTTATATGAATACAGATTTGAAGCAGGAAAGGTTAATGGAAAAAGAAAACAAATATCAAAGTCAGGTTTTAGAACTAAAAATGAAACATTTATAGCAGGACAAAAGGCCTATGATGAATTTATTAATGGAAGTGTCACAGAATGTAATATGTTATATTCTGATTATTTAGATTACTGGATGAAAGAATACTTTGAAATAAATTATAAGTATTTCACAGCAAAAAGATATAAAGAATCTTTTGGTAATATAAAAATGGAAGTAGGTAATTATAAATTATCTAATATAACACCTTTTATTCTTAATTAAGCATTATTAAGGTTATATCAAACATCAACTACAAAGGAAGTACTAAAAAATTATCAAAAAGTGATTAAAAGTTCATTAAGAGATGCAACATATTATTTTGGATTTATAAAAAATAATCCAGCAGCAGATTTACAAATATCAAGAGTACTATCATTTGGGTTAAAAAAAACGATATAGGTCATGTTTATAATAATGAAGAGATAAAGCTTATCTTAAAAAGATTTACAAATAATAAAGTATTTATAACTACATTTCTTGCTGCTTGTTATACAGGTATGAGAACAGGAGAAGTATTTGCATTAACTTGGGATGATATAGATTTGGATAATAGAATTATCAAAGTTAATAAGACTGTTTATGCAAAAGATAAAGAAGAAAACGGCAGATGGTACTTAGGTACAACAAAAACAATAGGTAGTCAAAGAGAAATTTATATATGTGATACCTACCTTATATTCATTTTTATTGAAATATAAAGAATTACAAAATAATTATAAAAAAGAATTTGGTAAAAATTATAAATACTATATTTTAGAAGAATTTAAAAATAAATATGGTAAGTTGGTGGAATATAAAATCATAAAAAGTAATTCTAAATGTAATAGAGTAGAAATGGTGTTTACTAGAAAAGATGGAACATATTCTGGAACGGATATTATAAAATATCCTTTTAAAATAATTTATTATGAGTTAGAAATTAGCTGTAGATTTTATGATTTAAGAGGAAGTTTTGCTACTATTAGTTTAAGAAATGGTTGTGATATAAAAGATATTGCTGAAGTATTAGGTCATAAGAGAATAGAAACTACAGAAAGATATTATGTTTTAAGTAAAAGTGAAGATAAGAAACAAGTAATTAAATTATTTGAAATTAGTAGAAATTTTAATAATTTTAATATATAATGATATAAATAATACCTAACTTGAAAGGAAGATGAATATGATAAATGAAGAATATGAATTTTTCATTGCTGGAAGAGCAAGAAATAAAGAAAATATATTAAAAATATGTGATATTTTTGATAAATATAACATTTCTTATTATTGCTTTCTAAAAAATGAAGATAATTGGGGATATGGAAATAAAAATCAAACACCAGAAGAAAGACAACAAGAGTTTGAATCATTGGGATTAAAAAGTGATATTGTTCTAAATTTATTTAAACAAGATTTAGAAGGTGAAAAGAGGTCAAAAAATTTATTACTTGTATTACCAGCCGGTAAAGCAGCTCATCTAGAATCAGGAATAGCTTATGGTATGGGCAAAAAATGTTATGCAATAGGCGAATACGAAGCAACAGATACGTTATATAATATTTTTGAAGAGATATTTTGTACAGAAAAAGAGTTAGAAGAATTTTTGAGTAAGTACACCAGATAAAAAATATTATTGATTTTGCATATTTGATATACTATAGGCAATATCCAAAAATAAAAGTTACATTTTAGATTAATGGAGTTATTATGATACTTCATTTTTTTAAAATCTCATTTCTATGTATATTAATATCTTCATACTTGTTCATTTCTTCTTTTGAATATGTAATACCTTTTTTATATTCTTTTGTAATATATTTAACCTTAGCTTTCACATTATTCCATGTTAGGTGTTCCATAACTTTCATACAAATTTGTCTTGTTGAAAATAACATTCCATTCCACATTTTCTCAAGTCTTGCCCATACTCTTTCAATTGGATTATACTTAGAATGATATGGAGGATAGTATACTAATTTTATTTCTATTTGATATTTATCAGATAAATCTACAAGTCCTTTTAAAAATGCTGTTCTAACGCCACTGTTATCTGGTCTATTATCTAATAATATTACTAATTTTGTATAAAATTTATCAGATAAATAATCATCAATACAATCTACTATTTCATTACTTGATGGTTTGTTCATGAAGTTATAAAAGTATGTTTGATTTGTCTTTAAATCAATTATTCCAAATGGTATTAAACAATCATTTATTAATTCGTGGTCACATGCTTCTACTAAAATTCTTGATTTACCATTTCTTGAATAGGGACCTATTATTACTTTATCTTTTGTATCGATGGATATTAGTGCTGTATTTTCATCATTGATTGCTTGTTCTTTCTTTAACTCAACATTCTCAAATATTTCATCTGTTTTTTCTACTTTTTTAAGAGGTTTATTCCTTTTTACTTTTTTTAAATTATATCCCATTTGATTTAGTAGATTTTCAAGTGAATTTCTGCTAATAAATCCTTGTTTATATTTTCCTGTTTTTAATAATTCTTTCATAACTTCATTAATAGTTAAACTACAAAATAATTGTTCTGTTTCAAAATATGGATCAGTGTATAATTTATTTTCTATTCTTTTTTTAATATCAGTTTCAAGTTCAGGATAAATTACTGTAATCTTTTTTCTTCTACATTTACTTTTATTAGATTTAACCTCAAGATTATCTCGCACTATAAGATAGCATTTTTTTACAAATTTTCTACAGCAATTTATTGCTTTATCTATTGCTAATATACAGTTTCCACCAACATCTAATACTAATGCACCTATTTTTCTTATTTTAGATTCAAGATTTTTTTCATTTTTAATATTTTCAATTTGATTTTTATAACTTTTTTCTATTTTTTGTGATA
Organism: uncultured Bacilli bacterium; assembly: GCA_934176955.1. GTDB lineage: Bacteria > Bacillota_I > Bacilli_A > RF39 > UBA660 > RUG11198. Next base: position 6,951 of record CAKPOS010000021.1, on the reverse strand, counting down.
TGCTTATATTAACAACTTCCTATTGTATTTTTTTCTTTAACAACAGTTTACGAAGTTGTTTTTATTTTGTCAATTATATCCTAATAAGGAATATTCAAAAATTGTGACTTTTATTTTTGGAAAGTTCTTATAAAAATTAAAGATTATAAAAAATTAACAGAAAACTAGAGCAAAATCTAAATACTAGAAATGATAGACTTGATAAAGTTATGAATGAGTTTGAGAGTCAGATGAAAACTACTAGAACTATTCCTTTTGGTAAGAAACATATAGTTGTAGAAAAGGATACTTTTGATATTATGAATAAAGTTATTAAAGAGTCTAAAAAGATTATGGAATAACAACCAAAAAATAAATGAGATATTTAATGAAGTAGATAGTTATGTTACAAGTTATAATTCATTAGAAAAAGATAATTAAAAATACAGACATGAAATCAAATCATTAAAAACTAGGAATAGTAATTTTTTACAAAAAAACGACAAATTAAAATCGTATCTAGATACTATTTTAAAGGTTATAAAGAGTTTTTTTAGAAAACTACTACAAATTGGTAATGAATCTACAAAAGAAACTACTACAAACGAAATAAAAGCGTATTATGATAATCAAGATTTTAATTCTGATGATGTTTATGATATTTTTAAAGGAACCATTAAAGAAAATGAATTGTTTGATTATGCAGATATACCTAGTTATTTGAAAACAAGTAAAAATACTTACGATGATAAAGAAAAAGATGATTATTAGCTGAGTTTGTAGTAAAGAAATGAAATTTATAGTATAATTGAATCAACAGAGATGTTCAAAAAGAAAGGAGATTTAAAAACTATGAATTTAAATGAAATAAATCAAAGAATTAGCGATAGATCGGATTGCTTTTATTGGCAAACTGATAGAAAAATAAGTGAAGAAGAAGCAGCAATGATATGGAAAGATAGGCATTCAGCTATAACTAATGAAGAATTGTTAGATAAAATCAATTTAGAACTAAAAGATGATAAATTATCTTATATCAAACAATTCGATGAAAATGCTCAAACAAGTTTAGGAAATGTCAATTCAATAAGAGTTGGTATCTTGGAAAGTGGAAAAGAAGTAATAATAAGGTGTCACCCAAAAGGTGTTAGGAATGGGTATTTTTATGCTGAAAGTTTAGCTTCAAATATAGCTTTAGAAAATGGGCTCCCTGCTTATAAAACCTATTGTATTCATGAATTAGGTAGTGAAGATGATATTTCTTATCAAGTTATAGAAAAGTTAAATGGAGATACTGTTCAATTTTATTTAAAGAAAACTCCTGAAAAAGAAGAACAACTTGTTATTGAAATGGGAAAAACTATGGCATTGTTACACAAAATAAAAGTTATTGGATTTGGTCCTTTTGACAATGAACAAGCTAAAAATGGTAAGCTTGTAGGAAAACATAAATTACTAAAAGATTCTATAAATGCAGGATTAGAGGAAAATTTTGAAAGATTAGTTAAGTATAATATTTTAACAAGAGAAGTAGCAGATAAAATGAAAACATTATTTGATGATAATGAATTACTTAATTTAGATATGTCAGTTCTAATTCATAATGATTTTGCTGATTGGAATTTACTTACTGATGGTAATACTATAACTGGTGTTATAGATTGGGATGAATGTGTTGCAGGGAATCCTATTCAAGAAATAGCTTGTTGGTCTACATTCTTTGATCCAGAACGAATTACACCATTCTTAAAGGGATATTTTAGTGAAACTCCAATATATGATAATTTTGATGAGTTGTTTCAATTAATGAGATTAAGATATACAATATCAAAAATGGCTTTAAGAATTAAAAGATATACTTATGAACAAACCCCATTTTTAAAAAGTATGATTGAAAAAGGGGAAAGGCATTTAGAAGAACTTTCGAGAATATTTAATCTTAAATAATATTTATAAGAGCATAGCTGAAAAATATGATTGTTATTTTTTGGAAAATAAAGGTTTAAAAACTGGTATAGATGGTGTACATTTAACTAAAGAAAGTCATAAGAAATTAGCCGAATTATTAGATTAGAAAATAAAATAAAACAAATATATGAGTAAAAATTTGATATATTTAGTTAGGTGATAAATTTGGAAAATTTAGAAAAGAAAATAAAAAATATTGAAGAAAGAAATAAAAGAGTTGAATTAGATAAAAAATAGAAAAAAAGTTGGATAAGAAAAATTTGTATAATGATATTAACTTATATTGTGGTGGTCTTCAAATGTATTTTACTGATAGAAAAACAAACAGAAAGGCACTTTCATGGGATGGTATGGAATTTAAACAATTTGAAGAAAGTAATGAAAAATTTAATCAAAATTATGATGAAGTTTTTATATCAGTATTCACTTATAATATAAGAGATAATAAACAAGAATCTTTTTTTGTTGAACATAATGAGTGTTTAAACGATTATGACATTAATTTGATAAAAGAATTGTCTGTAGATAAAATTATGGAAGGCCAGGGTTGACATTAAATAATATATTTTATATAATCGTAGCAAGTGAACGGATGTGGACAATGTCCACAATATGTCCACATTGGAGAAATACTTATAGTACAGGTAATATCATAAATACAAATAATATAGATGTTACCTAGTCTGACAAATAAGGAAATACGAATAATACTATAAGTATAAATAATACTGATAATATTGGAACATCCACTACTTGTGTCAGTGGAAAGAAATACAAGAACTGTTGTGGTAAATAGCCCATAAAATAAGGATTTGTGGGATTCTGAAAAGTTCAAAAAAGTACTAAAAATAGCAAAATGTTTGCAATTTGTGGTTATAATCAAAAAAATAAGCAAAAAGATGATATCACTGAAAGGAGATTAGAAGAAGCAGATATATTTTTAGAAGTATTAAAAACCACAGAAATGATAAAATAGAATCGAGGATTAATATAATTATTGAAAAGGATGATTTATTTGATGATTGAAGAAATAATATACAATGAAGTAAAAAATAGATGTGAACTTCCAACAAATGCATATGGAATAGGAGCTTGGGATCATCATATAAAAACAGTATATGAACTTGCTAGAAAGTATGCAAGTGAGTATGGAGCTAATATAGAAATTGTGTCTTTGGCAGCACTTCTTCATGATGTAGCGAGTGTTACAGACATTAGTTATACTGAAGAACATCACATAGTAGGTGCACAAATAGCTGAAGAACTTTTATTAAAAGAAAAATACCCAGAAAATAAAATCGAATTAATTAAAAAATGTATTTTAAATCATCGTGGAAGTAGATTGGTAAAAAAAATCACACCCGAAGAAATATGCATAGCTGATTCAGATGCGATGGCACATTTTTATAATATTCCTTCATTATTAAGTATGGTTTATCGTGAAAAGAACTTATCAATTGATGAGGGTAGTAAATTTGTTATGGATAAGCTTGATAGAAGTTATAATAAAATGTCTGAAAAAGGAAAAATATTGGTTAAAAAACAATATAATTCTGCAAAAGATATATTAAGATATTAATCTTTTTTTGATGGGTGTGACTGTTCAAATACATAAATAATAATACTTTGTGTTTTTGGAAAAATATAAGAATTATGGAGAAAGTATGGTAAATAGAGTGAAAGTAATTCTACTTAATAAAATTTTAATGTGTAAATAAAAGAGAATAACTTTATTAAAATTAGCACTAAGTATTAATACAAGTTATGGGGGATTAATGTGTCAAAGGTTTCAAAAAATATAAAAATGCTTGATATTTTATCATCTGGTAAAAGGTATTCTTGTAAAGAACTGGCTGATAAATTAGAAATAAGTCCAAGGATGGTACGTTTATATAAAGATGAACTAGAAAAAGATGGGATTTATATTGATTCTTTCTATGGCAAAGATGGGGGATATCAATTGCGTTCTAAATTAAATCTTCCTTTAATTTTGTTTAATGAAAGTGACATTGAAACAATTGATAATGCAATTTCTTACTGTGATGATAATAAAAAATTAGAAAAATTACTTGACTTGAGAGAAAAAATTGTATGTTATTGTAATTTAATAAATTATAAAGAAGATTTTTTTGATGAAAATCAGAAAAGTCTTTTAAAGATTATTCGTGAATCAATACAAAAACGAGAAAAAATTAAAATTGAATATCAAAGCAAAGGAGTGAAAAAACAAAGATTAGTATATCCCAAAAAGATTTATAAATATGATAATTTTGTAATGATTGTTGTGCAGTATTCTGAAGATATAAATGATATAAGACATTTAAATCTGAATAGAATTGAAAAAATTATAAATTAGCATAATTGTTTCCTATTTTATTATTTATAATGATAGTGATAGGAGGTGTTAATTTGATAAGTTTTGATCATGTTGCAATTACAGTGAGGAATTTGGAGAAATCAATACATTTTTATGAAAATTTAGGTTATAAGTTACAATCCAAGTTTTGTGACAAGGATTATAGATGGGCTACATTAACATTGAAAGAAGCTGGCTTAGAACTTTTTCAACCATTACGAGAAAATGATTTGAATATTTTTCATATTGCATATAATTTTGTAAAGGATGAAGAAGCTTTTGAGTTTGCAAAAGGCATTGGATATAAGATTACTGATTTAAATGTATTTTATGGAGATTTAAATCGAAAAAGTTTTTTTGTTCAAGATGATAATGGTGTATCTATACAGTTGATAAAAAAGAAAAAATGATTATGCCTAAATTTAAAATTAATTAAAGTTCAAAAAAGAAAAATACATCACTTTTCTAAAAATTAGAAAGTGATGTATTTTTGTATAGAGAAAATCTTTATCTAATTTAGTAAGTTTTGTTTAGTTTTAGTATTAATTTTGTTTTTGGAGGTATAGAGCATGTTGCTTCGAAGAAGTAAAAAATGAATTTATAAAAAGATTAAAAATTTTAAGCAATTTGATATCTGATATTTTGTTTTAAATATTTTGAATTATTGTTATAGTGAGAGTGGTAAAAATGTGATATAATTAGAATCAATGGTGGTAGGATATTGTATGTTAGAAATAGTTTTGTAATAATTATGAAAATATAAGAATTATTTTACAAAAATTATTGAATAAAAAATCAGTTATTTATTGTTATATGTTTGAAAGTGATAGTAGTTGAATTTTGAAAGAGAAAAATAAAGAATATAAAAAAAATAAAAGGAGTGTTTTATGGACAATTTTTTAAAATATCAAAATGAAATAGCAAGTATTCAATACACAATTAATTTATTATTATGGGAATTAAAAATTAATGCCCCAAAGGATTCTGAAAAAGATTTAATAGATTTAATTTCTTATCATAAAAAGAATTTATTTAGTATGCAAACTAGTATACAATATGGTAATTTGTTGAAAGCGGCAATGGAGTCATTAGAGTATCAAACATTATCTGAAGAAGAAAAAAGGTATATTCAAAACTTATTAAGACATTATGAAAAAAATAAGAAAGTTCCAACAGATTTTTATGAGGAATATTCTAAAATGAAAGCAACAGCAAATGTAGTTTGGAGAAGAGCTAAAGAGAAAAATAATTATAAGCTATTTGAGCCATATTTAAGAAAAATCATTGAGTTGACGAAAAAATATTATAAATATATATATCCTAACATTGATAATTTATATGATGCTATGTTAAATGAATATGAAATTGGTATAGGAAGTGAGTTAATTGATAAATTATTTTCGGATTTGAAAAATGGGATTATTCATTTGATTCCGTTTGAAGAATCAAATGATGATCAATTAAATTTTGATTTTACTGAACAACAATTAATGGATTGTGCAAATTATTTATTAGACTATATTGGTTTTGATTTAAATAAAGGTACGATTGGTATTTATCCACATGGATATACTGAAAAAATGAATAAAAATGATATTCGAATTGCCTTTAGATATACTAATGATCCAATAGATTTTGTTACAACAATTATCCATGAAGGTGGTCATGGAATATTTGAACAAAACATTTCTCCTAAATTATCTAAATATGAAAACATTACTATAGATAATTTGTATGCTTTACATGAAAGTCAATCGAGATTTTACGAAAATATGTTAGGAAGAAATAAAAATTTTTGGATTCCTATTTATGATGATATTAAAAAAATTTTAAATTTAAATTACTCTCTAGATGAGTTTGTTTCATTACTTAATAAACCAAAGTGTAATCCAATTAGAATTATGTCAGATGAATTGACTTACTGTATGCATATTATTTTAAGATATGAAATTGAAAGAGATATATTTAATGGGAAGATTGATGTATCTGATATACCAGAATTGTGGAATAAAAAAACAAAGGAATATTTAAATATTGAGATTAAAAATGATGGTGAAGGATTATTACAAGATATGCATTGGTCTGAGGGATACTTTGGATATTTTCCATCTTATTTAATGGGGTCAATTTATGATGGAATGTTTTTAGAAGGGATTGAATCTCAATTAGGGAGTATTGATAATCTATTAAGAAATGGAAAAATAAAGGAGATTACTAAGTATTTAATAGATAATATTTATGTTTTTGGAGGGGCATATACTTCTTTAGAAGTAATAAAGAGGATATGTAATAAAGATATTTCTTCAGAGCCTTTAATTAATTATTTTAATAGTAAATATGGAAGAAATAGTTAAATTTATGATATGAATAAAATACAAATATGTTTTTACGTTAGGGAATTTATTTAGATGTAAGTACTAACATAACTATTATGAATTTAATAAAAAGTAAAATTTCAAAAGATTTGGTAAGTTAAAATATTAAAAGGGAGGTAGAAAAATGAGAGAGTTAAAGATAAATCGAATTTATAGACATTTTAAAGGGGATTATTATTTGGTTGTGGATATTGCCACTTATTCAGAAACTGGAGAGTCTTGTGTTGTTTATCGAAAACTTTATGAAGATGGTAGTTTATGGGTTAGACCGTA
>CAKPOS010000020.1 GCA_934176955.1 uncultured Bacilli bacterium | reverse complement strand
TCTATTTGGTTCTTTTCTAATTCTTGTCATATTCTTCCTCCAATTTTATTATAACAAAAAAATGTAGACCGTTTTTTTGTGTCTACATTTTTTTTGTATCTACATTTATCTTACAAGTTCATAGAAATAGTTAGTTTTTTAGTGTTTTAAGAAGGTATATTATACTTGAGTTTGAAGATAAAGAATTAAAAATAAAGATGATATTGAATTATAAAGATAATTAACTAAATTTTATGGTAAAATTGATATAAGAAGACGATTAGTCAGACAAGTCTGACATTTAGAAAGGAGCAAAAATATGTCGAAAGATTTAGTAAAAAACTGAAATAAATGTTATAGATAATAAAATAGGAATAATGAGAATTGGAGATATAGATTATATATCACTTACTGATTTAGCGAGATATGCTGATGCAGAAGAACCAAGACTTCCAATTAGAGATTGGATGAGAAATAAAGAAGTTATTTCTTATTTAGGACTATGGGAAAGCATGAATAACAAAAATTTTAAAGGGGGCGAATTCGCTACCTTTAAAAATGAAGCAGGTAGTAATAAATTTAAAATGTCCCCACAAAAATGGATTAAAGAAACTAATACAATTGGAATTATTTCAAAATCTGGAAGATATGATGGTGGAACATTTGCACATCCTGATATAGCATTTGAATTTGCTAGTTGGTTAAGTCCTGAATTTAAATTTTATTTAATAAAAAAATTTGAAAGATTAAAAAGTAATGAAATGTATCAACAAAAAATTGAATGGCATGCTAATAGATTATTATCTAAATTAAACTATGTAGTTCATACTGATGCAGTTAAAAATTATATAGTTCCTACACTAACAGAAGAACAAAAAAGATTTGTATATGCAGAAGAAGCAGATGTATTAAATGTGGCATTATTTGGAATGACAGCTAAAGAATGGAGACAAGAAAATCCAGAACTTGCTAAAAAAGGAAATATTAGAGACTATACAGATTTACTACATTTAGTAATATTAAATAATTTAGAAAATACAAATGCAGAGTTTATAAAATTAGGTATGTCACAGAGTGAAAGATTAATTAGTTTAAATAATTCTGCTAGAAACCAAATGGAAATATTAAAAAATAATAATGGTATTAAAGAATTAGAATTATTACAAGAAAAAATAAGTGCAAATAATAGAGTTTTGATTGAAAATAAATAATAGAAATAAAAGTTAGTATATAACAAATTGCCGTTATTTGCTGTATAATATAAAACATAGAGGAGATTTTGTTATGTTTTTGATAAAAATATTTCAATTGATGATATTAATTCAATTATAGATGCAATTACATATAAAAAGACTGCTCCAGAAATAGCAAAAAATTTATTAGAAAGAGAGTTGGGAATCCCATATGAAGAATTTGATAAATTAGATTGTGATGAACAACATAAAATTCTTCAAGTACATAAAAAGATTTTAAAATCAACTAAAAAAGATGAAGTTATTATGATGATTGGAAGTGGTGAGCATTCAACTTTTATCAAAGTAAAAAAGGGTGAAAGAGTAATGCTTAGTGATGGAACATTTGTTGAAACAGGATTAACACCAGAAGAATCAAAAAGAAGATTAGATGATAAAATAGATGATATGCTATATAGTAAACCAGTTGCTTTAGTTAAAAAAATCATTAGAAGATTAAAAATATAATTTGAAAGTATAAATACTTTCATTTTTTACTATATAAGTGTATAATGTAATTAGAAATTATTTGATAAGGAGATGTAAAATATGACAAAAGAAATTAATTGGAATGGTGAAAGTTGGATAGTAGATCCTACTACAAGAACAATATATAAAAAAGGTCAAATATATGAAAATGATTCGGAACTATTAACAGTAGGGTTAAAAATAGGCAATTATTCATATAGTAATTTTGGTGATATTATATATTTTCAAAGAAATACTGATAATGAGTGTTTTAAGGTAGAAAATGATACTGTTGTCAATATTAGTAAAGAAGAATATTTAGAGTATAAAAAAATGAAAAGAATAATTCTTGAAAATCCTAATTCGATAAGATATGTCATGAATTATGTGATAGCTATTATATGTGATGATATTTTAAAAAGAGAATATCAATTAAAAGTTTCAATATCAGTTACTAATTCTAATGTAGTTCCAGTTGTTTCTAAAAACTTTTCAGAAATTATAAAATCTAAAATTAAAGAAGTTACAACGCATATAATGATTTATCTTCCGGGTTACATTGATAGAACACAAGCAAAAAAAGTAATATATGATTGTTTTGTAAAAACTTTAGAAGAAAACCCAGAATATGTAGAGAATATAGAAAAAAAGATTATTCAAGAAAATAAACCTGTATTTGATGCATTGGCAGAGCAAATAAAGTCATCGATTGGAAGTAGAAAAAAAATGGACGAAATTAGTCAATCTAGAAATTTACAAATGGGTGAAAAGTCATTACATGAAAGAAATTATGATAGATTTCAACATATAGCAAGAGATAGAATTTCTGGAAATAGGCATAAACCAACTTTAAGTGAAATTGCAGAAAAAGTTGAAGGTGAAAATAAAGGAAGAAAAAAATAGTTCTTTCTTTTTGCATTAATTAGGTATATAATATGATTAGTTAGTAAGTATTACTTACTATCATCTATTAGCCTAGGAGTTGTTAGTCCTGCTCCTTACTGGCACCAGATTGATATCTAGCTCGGACTTTTAATAGTTCGAGTTTTATCATGTAAAAAAGAAAGTTAAATTTAACTTTTTACAATAAAAATACCATTCTGGTAACATACTTACATAATGATATAACCATTATGCGCATGAATTTGCATTTTAAAAACTATTTTAATGTTCGTTGTTTACTTAAAACTTTATCATAATAATAACTGCATTCTGCATGTGCCATATCTATTAATATGAATTCTTTTCCATCGTATAGAAAATCTACAGACCATTTTCCCTTTAAGTCAGCATTAGGTAATTTATATTCAGCTTCTTTCTTTAAAAATGGGTATAAATTATTAAAGTCACATTCTATTTCATGTGTTGTATTGGCAAATGTAATTAAATCTTGATTATTGTGTAAGTTATCTAACATTGTATCCTTTTCCCAATAATTAAAAATTCCCAAAATTCTATTCTTATCAAAATCATAGAATACTCTAAATTCAGTGTTTAGTGGCATTCCATTATAAATCCTATTTCGTTGATAATTTGTTTTAATATATTCTCTTAACACTAACTCAATACTTTGTTGCCATTCTAGTTTAAAGTACATATCATCAAACATTATCATTAATTTTTGATATAATTCATTAATTTCATTGATATGACACGAATCAAAATTAAACTTATTACTTGAATTTCCTAATCTAATAAACATTTCATTGCTTAAATCTAATTTTCCACTTTGTTTGGCTATAATTCTAATTCTTTTCAATAAATCCTTTTCGCATAAATTATTCCATTTTCCTGTTTTAATTAAATTAGTTTCTACATCTGTAAAATTTGTTATAATTGTATTAGGCGTTTTAAACCCAATATTGGCAGTTTTTGGGTACCAAAAAGATAAATCATTTTCAGGATTAATAGAATGTTCAAATTCTGCAATTTCAATTTCTTGTTGAATTGAACTTAAATATTTAATAAACTTTCCATTTTTATAAATCATTTTAGGAAGTTTCTTTAATTGAAATCCGTTTTTTATATAATCAATTTTATCAATTAATTCACTTTTTAACTCTGATTGAAAATATACAACTTTATCATATATTATAACAAATCCTAAAACTTTTACAAAATAATCAATAACACTTAAATCACTCCAAAAAAATTGGCTTTGCTTATAAATTTCAAAAGCATTTTTGCTGTCTGTAGATTTATCGATTAAATTATATAAATAAGAAATTAAATCATTATTTTCTAATTCGATAACTTCATTTTCGTTAATAATCCCAGATTTAATCATAAAATTGCCCTCCCTTGTTATGAATAATATTGTAGCACAAAAATTATAAAATTTTTTATATATTTTACTAAAAATGTAGTATAATTTAACTAGTTAGTAGTTATTACTACCTATAAATTATGCCTAGCGGTTGTTATCCTTCCAACAAAAGGGCACCATTAGTGTATTTAAAGCCTTATACAATAATGTTTTTTTCTTTTATTATCCTCAAAATTACGCCGATAAAATTTTGAAGGTAATAAGCATTGACTAGAAATATTGTCTAGTCTTTTCTTTCTTTTTATGTTATATTTATAACAGTTATTATTACTAACCATTATTTGTGATTATCTCTTTGAAAGACACAATAGAAAAATTATATGAAAGAAGGAAAGACATATGAATATAGAATTAAAAAGTAAAAGTCTTTCAAATTATTATTCAACTAAACCAGACAATTATACATTATCCTTTCATCATTATAACGTAATTGTAGATAATAAAAGTAACAATGAATATATGTTATTAGAACGAGATATAGAACTGATTAGAAATTTGAACAAGGAAAATTCTGTTATTTATTTTTCTGATATTGAAAATTTAATCAAAGTAATGAATAATACTAACATTTTCAATAGATTAAATGATATCTATTTAAGAATAAGGAATGTCGAAGAATATAGAAACTTTAACAAATTAAATATAAATATCAATGTTGTAATCGAAAGAAAAGACTTAGAAATGATAAAACCTACTAATGATAGAATAGTATTACAAATTGATGATATAAATGAGCTACCAATTAAAAAGTTAGATGAATTAAGAGAAAAATATAATATCACTCACATATTATTAGGACAAATACGATATATTACAAATGATTGTGCATTTTTATTGAATGTTTTGTCAGAACAATTTGGAATAGATAAATCTTATCAATTAGAACTAGAAAAGAATAATGAAATAACAAATGATATATATAATATTGAAATGTATAAAGAAATGATATATTCGATAAATAAAATAATAGAAACAAATAAAAAAGAAAGTATTTTGGATACAACATATGCAATTTTTATGTTTATTGCCAGTAATATTTCTTATGATGAAGAGGGAATTGAAAATACTAAAATAGAAAACCAAAATCTTATTGGACCATTATTTCATCATAAGGCAGTCTGCGAAGGATATTCAAAACTGTTTAAACAAGTATTAAGTTTACTAGGAATTGAATCTATTATAGTAAGTGGTAGAGGAAACAAAGAAAATGGTGGACATGTGTGGAATCAAGTAAAAATAGAAAATAAATGGTATAACGCAGATGTGACAGCACAAAATTATTTTATTTGTAATAATGAAAATTGTAATATGTTCCTCGTAAGTAATAAAAAATGTAAATATAAATCTTTATCTCCTTTTGCTAAAGATTGTTGGAATGATTATTATAATTAGTCTTAAATAAATATATCAGTAATTTAAGTTTAGATTTTGGAAAAGGAAAACAGAATAAGTACCGAAATGAAAGGGGAATTTTGATGAATAAATTAGATGATTTTTTCAATACAATAGATGAAAAAACATATAAACATATAAAAGAAATATCTTATTTAACAGGAATAACACTTTTCAATTTAGAATTATATACGATGAATTCTATTCCTCAAATATTTAGCATTCTTTTAGGAATATCATCGAGCTTACTAATAGAAACAGGCATTTACATGGAAAAATATGGAAAAGGAGTAATATTAAAAACCAAAACAGGAAAAGAATTAGAAGAATTATACCAAGAGTTTTTAAAAAATTATTGTCAATTTAATAACTTTTTTGAATTAGATAATCCCATCCAAATTCAAATCATGTTTAATTATCTATTAGAAGAAGGTTATTTATCTTATCATAAATCATTGAATTTTAAAAATTCAAGTGAGTCCTTTCGATGGCTAGATGGAACACGAGTAATAGAGGGACAGGCTGTCTGTAGACATATTTCAGCAATGTTTAAAGATATTTTACAAACATTAGGATTTAATGCATATCAGTTGCCAGTTCATATTTCAGAAGTAGAAAAACATATATTACTTTTACAACAAAAATTAAATTTAGAAGAATTTAAAGAATTTTTGCTTTATCATTTAAATCAACTCAAAATTTCTCCTGAAGAATATCAAGAATTTCTGCAATATATTAACTCATCAAATATACAATTAGGAGAATCTAATGAAGTACTGTTTTATCATGGTAATGAAAAAAGCTTAAAGTTGAGTAAGTCAAATCATGTAATAACAGCAGTATTTACATCAGAAAAAGATTATTTTTTGGACCCAACACAATGTAGAATATATCATCGTAAAAATAGTAAGATATTGTATGATGAAGAAGTAGATTGTAAAATATTTGAAACCATTGCAAGGCTATGCTGTTCCAGTAAAGAAGAATACAAAGCCTTAAAAGAAAGATTACATCATCCACAAGAGCAAATTTCTAGGACTGAAGAAAAAAGATTAATGTCACAAACAGAAATATTATGTCAAGAAAATACGGATATATTTGAAGACTTTTATAACAAAAATTGTGAATTATATAGAGAAATAAATAAAAAAGTATTAAAATTAAAAAAGAATTTATAAACTTACTAAGGAGGATAAAATGAAAGTATTATTATATACAGAAGGATTAAAAGCAGTAGGAAAATCAGGTTTAGGAAAGGCTGTTGAACACCAAATTAATGCTCTAGAAAGTAACAATATTTCTTATACACTAGATAGAAAAGAATTAGATAGTGTAGACATTGTTCATATTAATTGGTATTTATTAAAAAGTTATTTCTTAGCAAAAAAAGCCAAAAAAGAAGGAAAAAAAGTAGTTTATCATGCTCATTCTACAGAAGAAGATTTTAAAAATTCTTTTCTCTTTTCTAATCAAATTGCCCCAATTTTTAAATGGTGGATTTGTAAATGCTATCGTCTAGGAGATGTTATCATAACACCAACAGAATACGCTAAAAAATTACTTTTAAATTATCACTTAAATAGACCAATTTATGCAATTTCTAATGGAATAAATACAGACTTTTTCGAATATAATTCTAAATTTAAAGATGAATTTAGAAAAAAATACCATTATAAGAAAGAGGATAAAGTAATAATGGGAGTAGGACTTTATTTAAAGAGAAAAGGAATTTTAGACTTTGTTGAACTTGCAAAAAGATTACCAGAATATCAGTTTATTTGGTTTGGTTACTTAGACCTAAAACTTGTTCCAAAAGAAATTAGAGTAGCAGTAAACACAAAATTAGATAACTTGATTTTTGCTGGATATGTAGAACAAGAATTTCTTAGAAAAGCATACAGTGGAGCAGATTTATATTTATTTCCTACTTTAGAAGAAACAGAAGGAATTCCTATCTTAGAAGCACTAACAGCAAAAATACCAACATTAGTAAGAGATATTCCTGTTTTTGAAGAATTTATTACAGATAAAGAAGTATATAAAGCAAAAGATATTGATGAATTTGAAGAAAAAATAAAACAGATATTAGAAAATAAGCTCCCTAAATTAGCAGATAATGGCTATAAAAAAGCTAAGACAAAAGATATTAAAACAGTAGGAGAACAATTAATAAAAGTGTATCAAGACTTAATAGATAATAAAATATCAACAGAAGAAAAATAAGGTTTATTTTGTTGTCGTTCAGTCTGATAAAATAAGATTTTAAATGACATTTTTTTACAAAAAATACTAAAATAATCTTATATTGCTAATAAATTGTGTGAAATTCTATACATTTATTATTGTTTTGTTTATTGAGCTTTTTATAAATTTCTTGATTTATAATGGATTAGAGCTATTTTATATTTTCTTAACTAAACGGTAACCTTATTTTAGAGAAAAAGCATTGAAAATACTTGCATTATTTAACATTTTATATTACAATTAAGGTGTTCCATTACTTGGAAATTTGTACCTCTAACAGTTTCTACGTAATTGGTGAAAAATAATTTAAGGAGGAAAAAAATATGGCATTAACAAAAGAAGTAAAGCAAAATATTATTAAAGAATTTGCAAGAGATGAAAAAGATACTGGATCTCCAGAAGTTCAAATTGCAATTTTAACAAAAGAAATAGAAGCTTTAACTGAACACTTAAAAAACAACAAGCAAGATAAACATTCAAAACGTGGTCTTTTAATGAAAGTTGGTAAAAGAAGAAGTTTATTAGACTATTTAGTAAAGACTGATGTAAAAAGATATCGTGCAGTTGTTAACAAATTAGGTTTAAGAAGATAAAAACAGGCACTCTAAAATGAGTGTCCTTTATTTTAGAAAGGAGAAAATATGGAAGAAAAAAAAGTATTTGAATTAGATTTTGGCACACGTAAAATTACTGTTGAAATTGGAGAATTAGCCAAGCAAGCAAACGCTGCTTGCCTAGTTCGTTATAATGATACAGTAATTTTATCAGCGTGCGTAATGAGTTCTAATGCAACATCAGCAGATTTCTTTCCTTTAACGATTAATTATCAAGAGAAATTTTATTCTGTTGGGAAAATACCAGGAGGATTTATTAAAAGGGAAGGTAGACCTACGGAACAAGCTATTCTAGCCGCTAGATTAATTGACCGTCCAATTCGCCCATTATTTAAAGAAGGATTTCGTAATGAAGTACAAGTAATAAATACCGTTCTTTCCGTAGAACAAGATTGTACGCCAGAAATGACTGCCTTATTCGGAACATCATTATGCTTATCAATCAGTGATATTCCTTTTGAAGGCCCAGTAGCAGGAGTCGTTGTCGGTCATGTTAATAATCAATTTATTATCAATCCTAGTGTTGAAGAACTAGAGAAAAGTGACATTAATTTATCTGTAGCAGGTACCAAAGATGCTATTAACATGGTAGAATCTGGTTCAAAAGAAGTATCGGAAGAACTAATGATTGAAGCCATTATGTTTGGACATGAAGCAATTAAAAAATTGGTTTCTTTCCAAGAAGAAATTGTCAAAGAAGTTGGAAAACCAAAAATAGAAGTAACTTTAGCAAAATTAGATGAAGATTTAGTTCATGAAGTAAATGAATTTGCAAAAGAGAAAATGTGTAAAGCAATTCAAATTAAAGATAAATTAGAAAAATATGCTGCTATTGATAAGGTAAAAGAAGATAGCGTTACTTATTTTCAAGAAAAATATCAAGATAAAGAAGAATTAGACAAAATCCTTACAGATGTGAAGAAAATTGTTGATAACATTGAAGCAGAAGAAGTAAGAAGATTAATTACAGAAGAACATATTCGTCCTGATGGTAGAGCTATGGATGAGATTCGTCCATTATCCGCAAAAATTGATATTTTACCAAGAACACATGGTTCAGGATTATTTACTAGGGGACAAACCCAAGTATTATCAACAACAACTTTAGGAGCTTTAGGAGAACATCAAATTTTAGATGGACTTGGAATAGAAGACGAAAAAAGATTCATGCATCATTATAATTTCCCATCATTTTCTGTTGGAGAAACAGGAAGATATGGCGCACCAGGAAGAAGAGAAATTGGACATGGTGCCTTAGGAGAAAGAGCATTATCACAAGTTATTCCTAGTGAAGAAGAATTTCCTTATACCATACGTGTCGTTAGTGAAGTATTAGAAAGCAATGGTAGTTCTTCTCAAGCATCTATTTGTGCTGGTTGCCTATCATTAATGGCAGCAGGTGTTCCTATCAAGGCACCAGTAGCAGGAATTGCTATGGGACTAATTACTAAAGATGATAAATATACAATCTTAACCGATATTCAAGGCTTAGAAGATCATATGGGAGATATGGACTTTAAAGTTGCTGGAACAAGAGAAGGAATTTGTGCTATGCAAATGGATATTAAAATCAAAGGCGTTAGTCGTGAAATTTTAAGTGAAGCCCTATCTCAAGCCAAAAAAGCTAGAATGCAAATTTTAGATTTAATGGAAAGTGTCATTCCAGAACCAAGAAAAGAATTATCAAAATATGCGCCAAAAATAGAAACCATTCAAATTAATCCAGAAAAAATTAAAGATGTCATTGGTCGCGGCGGAGATATGATTACTAAAATTATCTTAGAAGCCTCTAATGTAAAGACCGTTCAAGATAAAGATGCTGTTAAAGTCGATTTAGAAGATGATGGAAGAGTAATTGTATATCATACAGATCCAGAGATTATTAAAAAAACCATAAAAATGATAGAGGACGTTGCAAGAGAAGTAGAAATAGGAAAAACTTATACTTGTAAAGTCGTGTCAACTCAAGATTTTGGAGCATTTGTTGAATTATGGCCAGGATGTGAAGGACTTATTCATGTATCTCAATTAGATGTAAAGAGAGTAGAAAAAGTAAGTGATGTCTTAAAAGTCGGTGATGAAGTAATCGCAATCGCAACTGGTTATGATAAAAAAGGAAAACTTAATTTATCCAGAAAAGAATTCCTTTTAAAAAATAAATCAAAACAAAAATCAGATAAAAACGAGTAGATAATTAAAATATTTCTAGAGAAATTCTTTAGAAGTATTTTTTTTGTAGTAAGTTTTCTTTTAAAATATGATATACTATTACTATACCATAAAGGAGTAAAGTAATGAAAAAAATAGGAATAAGTATTATAGGGGTTCTTTTGGTAGGAATAACAATAGGCGTAATCTATACCAAAAATTTTACAGAAGATCAAAATAAAAGTAGACAAAAGATGAATCAAATAAAAGAAAATAATAATCAATTAAAAGTAGCCATCTTATCTTATAACCAAAATAAGAAAGAAATTACGAAAGGATTATCGATTTATTATGAAGAACAATTTATAAAAGATTATCCTAATCTTATCGATTTATTCAACCAAAATGAAAGCCTTATTCAAAGTATTTCTCAAAATGAAAAAATATTAACTTCTAACTGTCAAAATCAAATTTACCAAGATAAAGAAGTAAATCAAATTTGTAATACCCATTCTAAAACTTACCAGAAATTATTAGAAGTTTATCAAAAAGATATAAAATCTTTGAATAAGATGATAGAACTTTATAATGAAGGAAAAGAAGATAAACTTGCTCTTTTTCAATCTCAATATGGAAAGTAAGTTTTAAAACAAAAAATACTGATGAAGAATACAAATAAAATATTAAGATAAAGAATACGATAAAGAATATAAGTAAAGAGGAGTAATCATGAAAAAAGTAAAAAAGACAAAAAAAGTAGGGAAAAAGAAAAAAGTTTTTATTGGAGTTCTTTCCTTTTTTATTACTTTAATGCTTGGGGGATTATTTTTATTATATGGCCCTTTTCCTAATTTTAGAAATTGGCTTGTTACAACGGCAATGACTACCATGAATCATCAATATTTAGCTAAGATGTTTTACAGCAATGAAACGATAGAGAAAATTCTAGAAGAAAATAAAATTATTGAGCCTAATCAAGATACGGATTTATCGATTATTGATACTTCAGATATTACAACTAAAGTCTATAAAGATAAATATGAAAAAGAGATATTAGAACATAAGAAAGAGGAAAAATATAAGATGATTGAAGTATCTGGAAAAAATTATTCTGGTTATTTAGTAGCCATCTATGATCCTTCCAAAGTAACGGTGGTAACAAGCAAAAATTTAGGAATGAAGGGACAATATTTGATTGATATAGCTAAAGAAAATAAAGCATTAGTTGCCATTAATGGAGGAGGATTCATTGATGAAAATGGCCTAGGAACAGGAGCCGAAGTATCTGGTATTGTTATTCGTGACGGAAAAATACTAAATCGTAATCGTTATACAAGAGCAGGAGGATTAATTGGCTTTACGAAAGAGAATAAACTTTATCTAGGAAAAGTAAAAAGTGCAGAAGAAGCCATACAACTAGGCATTCGTGATGCAGTTGAATTTGGCCCTTATTTAATTGTCAATGGAGAAGCATCAAAAGTTGTAGGAAATGGAGGATATGGTCTTCATCCAAGAACCGTAATTGGTCAACGAAAAGATGGTGTCGTCTTATTTTTAGTGATTGACGGAAGAAGAGTTGGTTGTATGGGCGCTGATATGGATGATTTAATTGAAATCATGAAGCGATACGGAGCTTACAATGCAGCTAACTTAGATGGAGGAAATTCCAGTGCCTTAATAATTAAAAATAAATTAATTAATCATCCGATTAATTGGGATGAAAAAGAAGAAACAAGACCAATCGCAACAGGTTTTATATTGAAAGAATAATCAACTAATTTTTAGAATAATGAGACTTTATCCAAGCAATTTCTTCTATAGGATAAAGTTTTTTAAAATATTCAAAAACATCCCCTAAGTATTTTTCATATTCATTAATTCTAGAAGTAATTTTTAAAATTTCTGACTCATTTAGCCTCTTATTAATCACTTCATCATATACTTCAAAGTAAAAACTTGGGTAGAGAACTCTAGCAATAATTAAATGAATTCCGTATCTAGAAAAATAATTATGCTTAAAGTATTTAGTTAATTCATCAAAGATTTGATAATTATCTTGAAAAAAAGATAACTTGATATATTCTCCTACATCTCTAGCTTTATGGTCAATAATGATATTTAGGGGATTATATAAAGAATAAATATGATCATTTATGGATAATCTATCATGAGAAATTACCCCAATATCTACATTTTCTAAAGGAATTTGATGAACAGTTTTATTTAAATAGCTAATGGCATTTTCAGATAGTCCAACAAAATAATCAAAGCAACTGGATAAAAGAGGATATTTTTGATAATTTTGTTCATGATGATATTCTAAATAATCAATCTTATTTGCCCATAAATTAGCCCAATTTCCACGCATTAAGTTTTTATCATAAGATACTCGAAGATTAGATAAGTAATGAATTTCTGATAAAGAAATAGCTTTGTTCGTATTAATAACAACTTTCATTAAAAGATATGGCGTTTCATTGTAATAAGTTAGGATTGTTCCCATTTGATTATTAATAATCTCATTTACTAAAACATTATTTTTTACTAATTCCTGGTTAAGTTGATAAATCGATTGAATTAAAGATTTATCCTTTTCATAAATAACAAAATAATAAAGTTCTTGTTGAAGATAAAAGTAATAATACTGAAATAAGTGATTGATTTTCTCAGGGTTTAAGTTATAATAATAATTAATGATATTTTTCATAGTATCCCTCAACTAATTTTATGTAAAAAAAGGATGAAAATGAAAAAGTTTAGAAAGGATGGATAGAATGGAAGTAGAGATTGTTCGATTAAATCATACAGGAGATGGTGTTGGAAAAATAAATGGCAAAATTGTTTTTGTCAAAAAAACTCTTCCTGGAGATATTGTAACCGTAAAAAATATAGTAGATAAGAAGAAGTATTTACTTGCCGATAAAGACCAATATTTAACAAGAAGTCCTCTGTCTATAGAAGCAAAATGCCCCTTTTATGAAGAGTGTGGAGGCTGTCAAATCATGACTCTTCCTTATCAAGAACAATTAAATTATAAAAAAAATAAAGTAATAGATATCTTTAAAAAATATACTTTATTAGAAATTAATCCAGAAATTATTGCTTCTCCCAAAATCTTTAATTATCGAAATAAAATTACTCTTCAAGTAGAGAAAGGTAAAATTGGCTTTTATCACTTTAAAACAAATCAATTAATTCCTATTAAGAATTGCCCTCTAGCAAAAGAAAAGACAAATGAAATCATTAACTTACTCAGTGAAAGTAAAATCTTAACTAATGTAAATCAAATTATTATTAAAGAATTCCAAGAAAAAATAATGATCCAAATAAAAGGAAAAGTAGAAGAAAAAGACTTGATCAGTATTTTAAAAGATAAAGTATCTTCTATTTATATTAACGATAAATTAGTTTATGGAAAAGAAAAATTAGAAGAAACATTAGAAAGTTACCATTATTCAATTTCTCCTAACTCTTTCTTCCAAGTAAATAAAGAACAAACGATTCATTTATATAATCAAGTAAGAAAATACTTAGAAAGTGATACTAAAAATATTCTAGACTTATATTGTGGAATGGCATCAATTGGAATTTACGTAAGTGATATTGCCGAAAATATTACAGGAATTGAATTAAATCCATCATCTGTAAAAGATGCTAAAGAAAATATAAAAAAAAATCATCTTACCAATATTAAAGTAAGAGAAGGAGATGTAGGAAAGTTATTAGATGAAAAAAATACTTATGATGCTATTATCGTTGATCCACCAAGAAGTGGACTAGATAAAAAAACAAAATCCGGATTATTAAAAATAAAAAGTAAAAAGATAATTTATGTTTCTTGTAATCCTATAACTCTAGCAAGAGATATTGATGATTTAAAAGAAGAATATAAATTAGAAGACATCATGTTGTTCGACTTATTCCCAAATACTTATCATGTTGAGACGGTTGTTCTTTTGTCCCAACTGAAATAAAATCCGGATGATTACATTAATGTCACGATTGAACTTGATGATATGGATATAACATCTGCAGAGACTAAGGCTACATATGA
>CAKPOS010000019.1 GCA_934176955.1 uncultured Bacilli bacterium | reverse complement strand
TCTTACAAGATACTTAATAACATTATCTCTTACATCATATTTTTTTGATAATGCCTTTATTGACATTCCTTCTTTTTATCATTATATAAATTTATTTTATCTTTGTAACTTAATTTTGACATATAAAAACCTCGTTTCCATGTCCAAGAAACGGGGTTCATATCATTTCTAGTTAGCATTTATTACTTAAACTCGAAAAGTTCGAGTTTCCTATCAATCTGGAGGGCCTAGTCGGATTTGAACCAACGATCAGGGAGTTGCAGTCCCATGCCTTACCACTTGGCTATAGACCCATATATTATTCTCAAACTCACTAATATTATATAATTATTATGAATTTGTGTCAATTATTTTCAAAATAAAATTGAAAATATTGACAATTTTATTGAATTTTATATAATATTTATAAATATCTCTAAAAGAATTAAGGTGATAATATGGAAATAGTAAATAGACGTGCTCACTATGATTATTTTATTGAAGAAGAATTAGAAGCAGGAATAGTTTTAACGGGAACAGAAATAAAATCTATTCGGATGGGGAAAGTTAATCTAAAAGATAGTTATGCAATTATTCGAAATGGGGAAATCTTTTTATTAAACACTCATATTTCTAGCTATGAAAAAGGGAATATTTTTAATCATGAAGAAGATAGAACTAGAAAACTTTTGCTTCATCGATTACAAATAAAAAAATTACAAAATAAAATTACATTAGAAGGATATACTTTAATTCCTCTAAAAATATATTTTGTAAAGGGAAGAGCAAAAGTATTAATAGGACTATGTAAAGGAAAAAAGAACTATGATAAAAGACAAACTATAAAAGATAGAGATATCGAAAGAGAAATTGCTAAAGGATACAAATCATACTAATAATATGAAAAAATCAAAAATAAGTACTTTATTTTTGAATTTATTTATAGTATAATGAATTTGGTTCTTGATTTATGCCAACCTGGCGGAATGGTAGACGCGATAGACTCAAAATCTATTATCAGAAATGGTGTGTGGGTTCAAGTCCCATGGTTGGTACCAAATATAAATTAAAAACCTTATTGAAGGTTTTTTTATTTTACAAAAAAAGTATCTAAATTGGAGGTATAGTATGAAATTATCAAGAAATGACTCAAGAGTCTTAGCAATGGCAATTTTATATCAAGTAGATTTATTTGAAAAAAAAGATATTGATTATGAATTAGAAGAGGTAATTCAAAAAAATATTGTAGGAATAGATGGTGATGTATCTTTTATTCGTGAATTAGTAACAGGAGTAATTCATCATAATGAAGAATTAATAGGTATTGCTAATCGATATCTAAATAACTGGAATATTTCAAGGTTAGGAATTACAGATGGTGCAATTTTAAAGATAGCAATTTATGAGTTACTTTATACAGAAACTCCACATAAAGTTTGTATTGATGAAGCAGTAGAATTAGCAAAATGCTTTTCAGATGAACCAGTAATAGGAATGATTAATGGTGTACTTGATAAAGTTTATCATGAGAAAGTACAAGAAAAATAATGAAAGAACAATACTTAACAATAACTCAACTGAGTCGTTATTTAAAATATAAGTTTGATCAAGATACAAATTTAAATACGGTGTATTTAAAGGGAGAAATTTCTAATTTTAAAGCACATACTAGAGGTCATTATTATTTTACATTAAAAGATGAAGGAAGTCGTATTAATGCAATTATGTTTGCTAGTAATACTTCTAAGTGTAAATTTATGCCGATGGATGGAATGAAAGTGATGGTAACAGGGAGAGTTACTGTTTATGAAGCAACAGGTGGCTATCAAATATATGTCAATGAAATGATAGAAGATGGCATAGGAAATCTTTATATAGCTTATGAACAATTAAAGAAAAAATTAGAATTAGAAGGTTTGTTTGCTAAGGAGAAAAAGAAAAAAATTCCTCGTATGCCTAAAAGAATAGGAATAGTAACCGCGCCGACAGGAGCTGCAATACGAGATATTTTGACGACAATAAAAAGAAGGTATCCAATTGCAGAAACTATTCTTTTTCCAGCTTTAGTTCAAGGTGTTGATGCAGGTAAGGATATTGCTAAAAAAATAGAAATTGCTAATACCTATGATTTAGATACATTAATTGTTGGTCGTGGTGGTGGTTCTATTGAGGATTTATGGCCTTTTAATGAAGAGGTTGTAGCAAGAGCAATTTATCATTCAAGAATTCCTGTTATTAGTGCTGTCGGACATGAGGTTGATTTTACGATTGCTGATTTTGTAGCAGACTTAAGAGCACCAACACCAACAGCAGCAGCAGAACTTGCGGCGGTAGATATGAATACAGTATTGGAGTATTTAACAACAGCTAAATCAAGAAGCTATAATGCAGTTTTAAAAAAAATTCAAGCAGAAAAAGCAAAATTGGATAATTTAAAAGAGAGTTATGGTTTAAAAAGACCAAGTACAATTTATGAAATTAAAGAACAAAGATTGGATACTTTAGTAGAAAGAATCAATAGTTTGATAAAAAATAAAATTGAAAATACAAAGATAAGATTATATAAAAGTACTTCTAGTTATGTGTTAAATAATCCTAATATATTATATTTACAAAAGCAAGAAACTTTTAAAAATATTTATATGAGATTAAATAAAGAAATCAGTATTATTTTAACCAATAAAAAGACAGAATTATTTCAGTTAGAGAATAGTTATGTGTTAAATAATCCTGATATATTATATAAATTTCATCAACAAAATTTAAATTCATTAATTGAAAAATTAACGGTGTTAAATCCAATGAATACATTAAAAAGAGGATATGCAATCGTAAAAGAGAATAATCATGTGATTAGTACAATTGCGAAGGTAAAACAAAAGCAAGAAATAAATATTAATTTAAAAGATGGAGAAATAATTGCAAAAGTATTGGAAGTGAGGGAAGAAAATGGCTAAAACAGAAACAGTAGAATTATCATTTGAAGAAAAAATAAAGAAATTAGAAACAATAGTTTCTGAATTAGAAAGTGGAGATGTTGCTTTAGAAGAGGCTATCAATAAGTATTCTGAAGCAATGAAATTATCTAAAGAATGTACAGATAAATTAACGGAAGTAACTGAAAAGGTAAATAAGATTTTAACTGAGAATGGGACTTTGGAAAATTTTGAAGTAAAAGAGTAAAAAAAAGAATTGACAGAAGTATAAATAAGAATTAAAATGATATTAGATTGAATTTGGAAACGCGAAGATATGGAGTGGCGTCCATGGAGCAATATGAGAAGAGAGATTCTATAATGGAATAAATAAGGTGGAACCGCGGGGAGACTCGTCCTTATATGGAGTCTCTCTTTTTGTATTTTTAGGAGGAAATATGGAAAAGTTAACAATGGAAAAAATGGTAAATTATTGTAAACAATATGGATTTGTTTATCAAGGAAGTGAAATCTATGGAGGTCTTGCAAATACTTGGGATTATGGTCCATTAGGAAGTAGATTAAAAAATAATGTAAAAGACTTATGGAGAAAAAGATTTATTCAAGAAAATAAAAACAGTTATGAAATAGATGCTGATATTTTAATGCATCCTAAAGTTTGGGAAGCTAGTGGTCATACAACAAGTTTTTCTGATCCGTTAGTAGATTGTAAAAACTGTAAATCAAGATATCGTGCAGATAATTTAATTTCTGATTATACAAAAGATATTAATCCAGATACTTTAACAGATGAAGAAATGATTGCTTATATCAAAGAAAATCAAATAAAATGTCCAAAATGTGGGAAAAGTGACTTTACAGATATAAGAGAATTTAATTTAATGTTTGAAACATATAGAGGAGTAATAAAAGGAGATAAAAGTGGTCTTGTTTATTTAAGACCAGAAACAGCACAAGGAGAGTTCGTTAATTTCTTAAATGTTCAAAGAACAATGAGAGCAAAAGTGCCTTTTGGAATAGGACAAATAGGAAAATCTTTCCGTAATGAAATTACACCAGGAAACTTTACTTTTAGAACAATTGAATTTGAACAGATGGAACATCAATTTTTCTGTAAAGAAGGAACGGATAGTGGGTTCTATAAGTTTTATAAAGAATACGCTATGAACTTTTGTCGTGATCTTGGGATTGATACGGATAAATTAAGATATCATGATCATGATAAATTAGCTCATTATGCTAAAGAAGCTTGTGACATTGAGTATTTATTCCCAATGGGTTGGGGAGAATTATGGGGAACACATAACAGGACAAATTATGATTTATCTAGGCATCAAGAATTTTCTAAAGTTTCTCAAGAATATTTAGATCCAGAAGATAATACCAAATATATTCCTTATGTTATAGAATCATCAGTTGGTTGTGATAGACTAACATTAGCTTTAATGTGTGATAGTTATAGAGAAGAAGAATTAGGAGATGGAACAACGAGAGAAGTTATGGGATTTATTCCAGCTTTAGCTCCATATAAAGTAGCAATCTTACCATTAGTAAAAAAATATCACAGTGAATATGCAAGTGAATTAAAAGAAAAATTAAGTAAACATTTTATGTGTAGCTATGATGAAACAGGAAGTATTGGAAAAAGATATAGAAGACAAGATGCTATTGGAACACCATATTGTATTACTGTAGATGATGAAACATTAAACAATAATACTGTTACATTAAGAGATAGAGATACAATGGAACAAATTACCCTTCCTATTGAAGAAGTAGAAAATTATATCAATCAAAGGATTCAGTTTTAATGAGTCATTTAAGTATTCTTTTGGAAGAAAAAGGTGAAATATTCTTTTTCTTTCTTTTTTGTTATCTACAAGTAAAATAAAATGTTTTTTGTGCAAAATACAAGTATTTTATTTGACAGATAAAAAATATTATGTTACAATTTTAATGTTTTAAGAACCTCGAGTTGTTAACTCAACCGCACTAAAAGGGTATTTAAGTGTTTTTGCACACCCTAAAGGCGAGTCTTAATCCAAATATATCTTAAGGAGGGAAAACGAATGAAAGCAATTATTGAAACTGGAGGAAAGCAATATTCCGTTGAAGAAGGATCAATTATCTATGTTGAAAAGATGGATGTTGAAGAGGGAAAAAAAGTTGTTTTTGACAAAGTACTTATGGCAAATGGTGTTATAGGAAATCCTTTTGTTGCAGGTGCTAGTGTTGAAGGAAAAGTTGTTAAAAATGGTAAAGGAAAAAAACTTAGAATCTTTACTTATAAACCAAATAAAACTAGTACTAGAAAAACTCAAGGTCATCGTCAACCATATACAAAAGTAGAAATTACAAAAATAAAATAAGACTATGATTAGGATTAAAGTAAAAGAACAAAACAATAACATAAAAGAAATCAATTTTACTGGTCATGCAGCATATGACAATTTAGGAAAAGATATCGTGTGTGCATCAGTAAGTTCCATTTTCTATTGTAGTATTAATGCATGCTATCTATTTGAAGAAAATTCTCTAGAAGTATTTTCTAGTGAAAACAAACAAAAAATAGTCGTGCAATCAGAAAATGAAAATATCCAAAAAATACTGATTAATATGTTAAATTGTTTAAAAAGTTTAGAAAAAAGTTATCCTAAAAACATCAGAATAGATAAGGAGGAAAAAGAATGATCAAATTTTTAGAATTAAATATCCAGTTATTTGCTCATAAAAAAGGTCAATCATCTACAAGTAATGGTAGAGATTCAGCTGGTAGAAGATTAGGAGCAAAAGCTGCAGATGGTGAATATATTACAGCAGGTTCTATTATCTATCGTCAAAGAGGTACTAAAATTCATCCAGGTAAAAATGTAGGAAGAGGTACTGATGATACTTTATTTGCTAAAATTAGTGGATATGTAAAGTATGAGGTAGTAGAAGGCGACAAGAAACAAGTTAGTGTTTATGAAACTAGAGCATAAAGATATTTATGATAGACAAATTATGTTTATCATGGGTATCTTTTTTTTATCTTTTAGTATATAATAATAGCGTATTAAGGGGGAATATATATGTTAATAGGATATTTAATTACAGCGATTATCTTATTTTTGATGATTAACTATTTAGAACAAAATTTAAAAATCAAATTTTTACATGAAGTAATATTAGTAAGTATTTACTTCTTAACCATAGCAGGAATTTTTTATGAGATGAATATTTCTACTTATTATTTATATGCTATTATGCTTATTGTTTCTATGGTAGAAATCTTTCTTCTATACTATAAAGAACTTTCTACTAGTAGAAATCCTTATTCTTTTTATAAATATATTTTTTTAGTCGCAGTAGTCTATTTAATTAACCGATTATTCATCAATAAAGTAAAAGGGACTTTCTTAACTTTAGAAGAATTAAAATCCTTTATCTGGATTTTAGTATTCTTATATCTTTACTGGTATCTACGCAAATTTTTACAAGAAAAATCAAATAAAATAATGCTTTCTAAAATTAAAGACGATTATTTAATGATTCAATATGTTCATCTAAAAAATGAATACTACCAAATCATTAAACCCAAAAATAAAAATTTAGTCCCTTTAATCTATTCAATAATCTTATACGAAAATATCAAAAGGCCATTCATTTTAAGAAAAATAGATATTATTTTATATCGCTTAGATGGTATTCCTAGAAAATTTGGAATTATGCAAATAAAAAATAAAACTGTATTAAGTGATGTTGATAGTATTAAAAGAGGAATAAAAAGAATAGAAATCATAAATAAACAACTTTCTCCGAATTTAAAGAATATTCAAAAAAATATAAAAATATTAGAAAAATACCATTATCAAAAAGAAGAAGTTAAAGATATTATAAATATTTATCAAAAAATTAATTTATTTGAATCAAAATAAAATACTTACTTAGAACTATCTTTCAAAAAATGATAAAACTAAATCAGTATTTTTTGTTGCTTGTAAATCTATAATATTTGACAAAAATTAACAAATGGTGTATATTAAGGGCATTAAGGGGGATTTTATGAAAAATAAGAGTGAATTAAACATTGCATCCATTAATGTTAAAGACAATAAAGCTAATAGAAATGGGAATTTAGAGAATGCAAAAAAACTTTCAAAAATTATTGAACAATTTGATTTTATAGGAACACAAGAATTTACAGTTAAATATGTAAATGAAGTAATGAAAAATTTAGATAGTTATAAAATATATGGTAATTATCGATATGGGAAAATCCTTAAGAATATGCCATATAATGAAAATAATGGAATTATTACTAATCAAAGTGTATTATCTAGTAATACAATATGGTTACCATGGATTGCCAATAATTTTAGTGATTTAACAACTTCTATAATTAAAATGTCAATAATGCCTAGAATAGCAACGATTGTAATTAGTGATACTAAAGAAAATGGTAAAATATGTATGATAAATACACATCTTGATTATCAAATTCCATCAATTCAAATAAAGCAATTAAAAGCAATTAAAAAATTAATTAATCAATATGGAAAAGATTACCCAGTATTTTTAACAGGAGACTTTAATATGGAACTTGATGATAAGAACTTTAGTGAGTTTGTAAAAAGTATAAATGCTGATTTAGAACATGTTGATATAAAAGAAAAAACATGGCATGGAAAATCTGGAGAAGAAAAATCACTAGATCATATATTTATTCCAAAAGATTTTTATATTGAAAGTTCTGGTATTACATCAACACAAGGAACAAGTGATCATGATGTAATCTATGCTACAGTTTCTAAAAGACGTTAAGGGGGATTTAGAAGATGAAAAAAGTTAGTGTAATAGTTCCAGTATATAATGCGGAAAAATATTTAGAAAAATGCATATCAAGTATCGCAAACCAAACTTTAGATGATATTGAAATACTTGCAATTAACGATGGCTCAAAAGATAATAGTTTAAATATACTAGATAACTTATCAATAAAATATAAAGATAAAATAAGAGTGTTTGACAAACCAAATGGTGGAGCAGGCTCTGCTAGAAATATTGGTATTGACAATGCAACGGGAGAATTTATTAAATTTGTTGATGCAGATGACTATTTATCATTAAATATATTAGAAAGAATGTATACCATAGCAAAAGAGAAAAAAGTATCCCTTGTAAGAGGTAACTATCAAACGATAATAGGTCCAATAAAAACAATTGATACTTGTAGTTGGAGCAATATTAAAGAGTCAAAAATTGTTGATGTTAGAGAAAATAAAGATTATATTGTAACAGAGACACCAGGAATTGGAAATAAATTAATCAAAAGAGATTTAATTGGAGAATTAAGATTTCCTGAAAAAACAAAATGGGAAGATTTAGCAATAATACCAGTAGTTATTGCTTCAAGTGAAAAAATATTTCACTTAAATGAACCAGTATATAATTATAGAGTGAATATGAATACAACAATTACAGATTTTATTAATAAAATACCAAATATATTAGATATTGTTAGATGTTGTGATAATATTGAAATAGAAATGACAAAAAGAGGATTAAATGAAGAATATAAAGAACAAATAGAAAGTTTATATATTTTACATACTTTATATCGAGTAGAAAATGCTATGTTATGGGTAAATTTTCCAAGAACAAAAAAAGAAATAGTCATCACTTCCTTAATTACAATATTAAATTCTAAGTATCCTAATTGGCAAAATAATCCCATCTTTAATCGATATAGAAAAGTAAATCCATTATTTAATTGGGATATCAATAGAGTAAATAAATTCTTAAATGAAGACTATTTAACTGATGATATTGAAAAAGCAAAAGATAATATTAACAATAGTTTTACGATAAAAAGAAAAATCAAATTATAATTCTTTTAAAAAAATAGTTCATTAAACTGAACTGTTTTTTTATTAAATTTCTTTATCAGTATTTTTTTCTTGTTTTTTGCAAATAATATGCTACAATGATTATGATAGAGGAGTGTAAAGATGAAAAGAAAAAATATCATAATGGGGTTAATGTTTGTAGGAATCATAGGAGCATTTATTTTTAGTGGAATTTATCTAAAAGATAGTTATGCTCTGGGTGAAGAGAGTATAGCAACAGCAACAGAACCAAAAATGAAAATAGAAAAATTTGCTATAAAAAATAAAAACATAAAATATGGAGATAAAGTATATTTAGAAATAAAATATACATATCCAAATAAAGTAAATTCTTGTTCTATATGGCTAAAGGGTAAAGATTATGAAAATCATTTATATTATGCCATTCAAGATTTGAATAAGGAACCATATTTTATGATGAGTGATAATAGTGCAGGGACAGTATTTCCAGGCGAGTATCAAGTAGATGCGATGACTTGCTTTCCACAATCTTCTTCCATTCAATATCTAATAGAAAACAATTCTAGTTTAACTTATTCTAACAATATTTTTACTAATGAAAGTGGAAATATTATTGTCGAAGAAGAAAAAAATAAAATTCATACCGATTTAAATCAAATTCATTTTGAATTAATAGATAAAGTAGCATCTAATGGAGATAAAGTAAAAACAAACTTTTATACTAATTTAGATACAAATAGTATATTATTATCTTTCTATAATACAACAACGAATGAAACATTAGCAGTATATTTAAAAGGAATGGAACAAAAACATTTTACTATTCCATCAACAGCGGTTAGTGGAGAATACCAATTACAATATATCTTAATAAAAAGTAGTAAAAATAATACATATACCATAATGAATGATAATGGAGAAACAAAATTATATCAAAATGGCTCATTAACATATTCAACACTAAAAGTAGATTTTAATCAAACTTTAAAAATAGAAAATAATGAAGAAGATAATAACAATACATTAGAAAATACATCAACTTATTTTTTCAATAATGAAAATTATAATGAACAAATACAATCTCAAATTAATACATTAGATAAAAATGCAGTGATTACTGTGGTAGCAGATAATTATACAGTAATTCATCAAAATTTATTTCAAGCTTTACAAGGAACTAAAAGAACTTTAATTATTGAATATGGGGAATCAAAATGGATATTTAATGGAGCAGATATTACTAATCCTAAAAATATAGATGTTTCCATGATGATAAAGGATATTACAAATAAAGATTTTAAAAATAGGAGTCTAATCAGTGATTTTCCTGCTAAAACAAAATTATTGACTTTTTCTAATAATGGGACATTGCCAGGAAAGGTATTAATTCGTTTAAAATCTATGGAATTAGATAAATTATTTGAGGAAGATAATCTTTATATTTATTACTATGATTTAGATGAAGATAAATTCTTAAAAGTAGCAATGGAAGTTCAAAAAGAAAATGGCTATTATGAGTTTTATATTAACCATAATTCAAAATATATTTTGACAGAAAAAGAATTAAAAAATCAGTATATTGCTAAAAGTGATGAAATATTATCTTTAAATCGAGATGAAACCAAGCAAGAAAAAAAGAAAAATATCAATTTTTATTTTCTCATTACAGGAATTATCTTAGTATTAGGAATTGTTATAATGATTATCATAAAAGGAAAGAAAAAATTTTAAATAAATGATAAAAGAAAAATACTTATTTAGTACAGTTCTTTTTAAAGAAGAAGAGACTAGATAAGTATTTTTTTCCCCAAAAAATGACAATAATTTTATTCCTATTTTTTTTGAGATATGATATAATTTAAATATTGAAAGTAGGGATTTTATGACAAAACTAAATGAAAAAAGGTTAATTAATGATGTGCGTTGTTTGGCTTTAGATATGATTCACGAAGCAGGGAGTGGTCATCCAGGAATAGCGTTAGGTGCTGCACCCCTTTTATACACTTTATTTACCTATCACTTAAATATTGATTTAAACAAAAGCAATTGGTGTAATAGAGATAGATTTGTTTTATCATGTGGACATGCCTCTAGTTTACTATATGCTCTTGAATTTTTTGTTGATGAGTCTAAGTATAATTTAAATGACTTAAAAAATTATCGAAATATTTATTCTAAAACACCAGGTCATCCAGAGTATAATTTAGAAAATAAAATTGATGTCACTACTGGTCCTTTAGGAGAAGGAGTTGCAACAGCAGTAGGAATGTCTATGGCGGGAAAATACTTAGAAAGCTATTATAGTGATAAAAAAAGCAGTCTATTTGATTATTATGTTTATGCTATGGTGAGTGATGGAGATTTAATGGAAGGAGTTTCCTATGAAGCAGCATGCTTAGCGGCACAATATCAATTAGATAATTTAATTTTACTATATGATTGTAATGGGGTAAGTTTAGATGGAGAAATTGATGAAAACTATATTGATTCAATAGCTAATGTTTA
Organism: uncultured Bacilli bacterium; assembly: GCA_934176955.1. Taxonomy (GTDB): domain Bacteria; phylum Bacillota_I; class Bacilli_A; order RF39; family UBA660; genus RUG11198. Next base: position 4,363 of record CAKPOS010000019.1, on the reverse strand, counting down.
TGCTGATATTGGTTTTGCTACTTATTATGTTAAAAATGGAGAATCCGTAAAAGAAATTAATAAGGCAATAAATGCTGCCAAAAGAGCAAGTGGTCCTGCTATTGTTATTGTTAATACAACAATTGGAAAATACTCAAGGTATGAAGGAACCAATAAAATTCATGGAAACCTAGAAAATGATGATTATTTAGAAATTAAAAAGGAATTAGGCCATGAAGAAAAATGGGAATATGATAAAAATAATACAGCAATGTATCGTCAAGAAATCAAGAATCGTTTAGAAGATAATTATAAAGATTGGTTTAATTTATATGAAGAATTTTCTGCTAATTTAGATGAGAAGCAAATGAATACTTTAAATAGTATTATTAATAATGAGAGTATTACTTTACAGTTGGATAAAGTTATTGATATGGATAAATTATTTACAGATAGAGATTTGAGGGATATTAATTATCAGATTATGAATGTTATTTCAGCTTTTGTTCCTAATTTTATTGGGGGAAGTGCTGATGTTGTGACGAGTACTAAAACTTACTTAAAAGGAAAAGAAGACTTTAGTAGTGATAATTATGCTGGAAAAAATATTGCTTTTGGGGTAAGAGAACATGCAATGGGAGCTATTCTAAATGGACTTGCTTTATGTAATTTAAGAGTATTTGGAAGTTGCTTTTTAGCTTTTAGTGATTATATGAAACCAGCTATTCGATTAGCTGCTATGATGAATTTACCAGTTACTTATATTTTTACTCATGATAGTATTTTAGTAGGAAAAGATGGAGCAACTCATGAACCAGTAGAACAATTAGCTATGCTTAGAACAATCCCTAATTTGTCTGTTTATCGTCCTGGGGATCATAAAGAATTGATTGGTTCATGGAATGAAATTTTAGCTAAGGCATCCCCAAGTGCTATTATCTTACCAAGAGGACATGTAGAAGTTCAAGAATTTACTAATCCTGCTGGAATTGAATATGGAGGCTATATCATTAGTGAAGTAAAGAAAAGCTTAGATGTAATTTTAATTGCAACAGGAAGTGAAGTAAGCTATGCTATGGATTTGAAAGAAGAATTAATGAAAAATTATATTGAAGCAAGAGTAGTTTCTATGCCAAATATTAAAAACTTCTTAAATCAAGATAAAGAATATCAAAATGAGGTATTACCTAAGGGGTATAAAAAGGTGGTATTAGAATTTTCAAATGATCCTACTTGGTATCGAATATTAGAAGCAGATGATGATTTTATTGGGGTAAATACTTATGGAAAATCTGGTGATGAAGAAGATATTTTAAAGGAATTAGAACTTAATTTATCTAGTTTAGTTATTCGAATTAAAAATAATTTATAAAGGAGTAAAATGATGAAAGAAAATATGAAAGATACCATAAAAAAAGTTGGTGAAAAAGCAAAAAAAGAAGTAAAGGAACATAAAATTATTGATGAATTTAGAGAGTTTATTGCTAGAGGCAATGTTCTAGATTTAGCAGTAGGAGTAATTATTGGAAGTTCTTTTCAAAAGATAGTAACTTCTTTAACGGATAATATTATTTCCCCAATTTTAGGCTGCTTTACTGAAGTAGATTTCAATTCTTATGCTCTCAATATTGGAAACTTCCATTTAAAATATGGAGCATTCTTAACTGATGTCATCAACTTTATCATCATGGCCTTTATCGTTTTCTTAATGGTAAAGTTTATGAATCGAATCTTTATTAAAAAAGAAGAAAAGAAGTCATAAACTTTTCCTAATTGATAAAATAAAAAACTTGCAAAGGTGTAGTAAAATGAAAGAGAAGTATCGAAAATATATAACAAACGATTATTCATTTGATAAAGTAACCATGTTAGCTATTTTAGCTTTAATTATTGTAATAACAGGAATCTTTGGTTTTTTATATGAATATATATTTTATTATTTTAATGGGGGAATGAAACAGTTTTATTGGAGAGGAAGTAATTTCTTACCTTGGATAAATATTTATGCAACAGGTTCATTACTAATTTATTTTTTTACTTATCGTTATCGAGCGCAACCATGGAAAATCTTTTTAATAAGTTTCTTTTTATGTGGAATCTTAGAATACATATCAGGACTAGGAATGTATATCATAGGATCAGGAATGCGTTGCTGGGATTATAATCAAGAAATATTAAATTTTGGAAATATTCAAGGATTTGTCTGTCTGAGAAGTGTAACATTCTTTGGACTATCTAGTCTATTATTAATTTATGGAGTAATTCCATTTTGCTATTTTTTAGCCAAAAAATTAGATAAAAAAACATTTTTATTGATGAGTTTTACTTTATGCTCGATTATTTTATTTGATGAATTTTATAATCTAATATTTGCAAGAATTTTCCATTTGAAAAGAGCTTCTAAAATTTATAAAGAATTAGGTGTAGCTTATGTAAGGTTTCGTTGATAAAAAAATATTGATAAAGAATAAAGAAAAAATGAAGTATTTTTCTTAAAATAAGTTATAATATAGATAGAAAGAAGGAATAAGATGAAGAAAGTTTTTACGATGATTTGTTGCTTAATCCTATCACTATCTATTATTTTAGAAATAGGTTATGTGTCACTTTCTAATGCAATCACAGAAAATAAAGTAAAAGAAAGTGTTAAACAAAATCTTTTAACAGGATTTATTTATGATAAAAATGGAAATAAAACAGAAATATTTAACACTATCTTAAGATTAACGACTTTAGATGAGGATACTGTAGTAAAAATTATGAATAATGAGACGGCAAATGATATTTTAACGGATATTGTTAATAGTATTTATGATTATCATTTAACGGGAGATGAACAATATAAGTATACTAGTAAACAAATTATTGATATTGTAGAAAATAATATGGATAAAGTATTATCAGAAATTGATTATTCAATATCAGAAGAAGATAGAAAAAGTGTAATGAATTATACCAAAAATCATACTGATGAGATTATTGATACGATTTATAAAACAGATATAGGAGATTACCAAAAATGATAAATTTTAGAGAAATATTTAATCCCAATTATAATTTTATTGGTTTACTTTTTATAGCATTACTTATGATGATAATTTTATTATTAAATAGAAATATTTTTTATTGTTTAAAAGTTATAGGAAAGACTTTCTTGATATCAGGAATGATTACATTATTCTTAGATTTTATTCTATATTTAGGATTAAATATGGTATTAATATCTTACTATAAAATTATTATTCAAGTAATTTCAAATCAGGTCTTAAAAAATTGTCTTTATTATTCTATTATTAGTATAATGATAGGAATTGTTCTTATTGTTTTCTCTAAAATAATGAAAAAAAAGGCATAAAAAAAGAAAGAAGGAATAGTATGTATTGTACAAATTGTGGGAAAAAAGTAGATTCTAGTCATCATTATTGTACATTTTGTGGAAAAGAAATTAATCATTATTCAGCAAATAGAGTATCAAGTGAGAAAAAAAGAATAAACTATTCTTTAATATTAGGTATCTTTTCTATTCTTTGTCTTCTTTATCCTGTTATTTCTGTTCCTTTAGCTATATTAAGTATTGTTTTTAATCTTAAAGAAAAGAAGAATCATCAAAAAGAAAATATGGGAATAATTTTAGGAATTCTTAGTTTAAGTATTACTATATTTCTTTTTTTATCTACTTTATTTGTTGTTCCTTTAGCAAAAGAATGGATAAGTAATATTGACTTTGATGATGATGAATATGATATTCCTATGGAAACTGTACCAGAGTTATCTGGATATCAATGGGTAGGGAATGATGGTAGTACTTTATTCTTAAAAAAAGATGGTACTTTTGAATGGAATCAAAAAACAAATAATACTGATCGAGTTCTTTTGGGAAAATATGAGGCATATACTGGAGAAGAAGCTATTCAATATATAGAAGATAATTTATCACAATATAAGTTCTTTGATGAAGATAATAATAAAAGTACTACGGAACAACTTCAATATTTTTGTTTGCTTGTTTTACATTCAAATACAATAGATACTATGTATTTTTATGGAAATTTAAGTGTTGATGGGAAAGAACTTGATTTAACTAATATTCAAGAAAATAATACATTAAAATTGAAAAGACAAGATAAAATAAGTGGTATCGATATCTAAAATGGGAATAAATTTTCCGTTTTTTTGCTTAAAATTACCAAAATGGTAAAAAAATTATTTTTTATCATGAAAAAGTCTTGTCAAACTTAGAAAAGTGTTATATAATGAACTAGACATCAGCAAAAGATGTTTAAAAAAATATGTTGCCTGAGTGGCGAAATAGGTAGACGCACAGGACTTAAAATCCTGCGAGATTTAACCCTCGTGTCGGTTCAAGTCCGACCTTAGGCACCAT
>CAKPOS010000018.1 GCA_934176955.1 uncultured Bacilli bacterium | reverse complement strand
TTGCATTGGTTGTTCCATTGGATTTATTTGTGGTACTGGATTGATATTTTGCATTGGTTGTTCCATTGGATTTATTTGTGGTACTGGATTAATATTTTGCATTGGTTGTTCCATTGGATTTATTTGTGGTACTGAATTGATGTTTTGCATTGGTTGCTCCATTGGATTTATTTGTGGTACTGGATTGATGTTTTGCATTGGTTGCTCCATTGGATTTATTTGTGGCACTGGATTGATATCTTGCATTGGTTGTTCCGTTGGATTTATTTGTGGTACTGGATTGATGTTTTGCATTGGTTGCTCCATTGGATTTATTTGTGGTACTGGATTGATGTTTTGCATTGGTTGTTCCATTGGATTTATTTGTGAAATAGAATTTGTAGCATTTTCTGGAACAGTATTTAAAGGATTATTATTTATTCCTCCTTCTAAATTTGAATTACTATTGCTTAGTATTTCATTATTTTGTGGTAAAGGGGCAATATTATTTAATTTTTCTCCTCCAACATTATTATTTTTCATATTATTTGAATTTAACATTGTATTTAAAGTTACATTACCTTCTTTTTTTGGTTCATTATTCTGAATATTTGTAGCTTGAGCATCAGGAGCAGAATTTTTCTTTTTTCCCGTATTTTTTTCTTTTCCCTTGCTTTTTGAATCTACTAGCACTCCTATAATAATTAAAATTAAAAGAATTAAAACTCCTAAAATCCAAATATAATATTGTAATAAAAAATCGATAAAACTCATATTATAGTCCTCCTCTTTATTCTATTTATCTTCTATTAAGAGATTACCATAAAAGAGAAAAAAAGTAAAGTTATTTACTAAATTTACTCATGGGATTTTCTTCTACTAATTGAATGGTTTGAATGGTTTTTTCTAAAGATTTTTCATACTGACCTTTATAAAATAAAGCCGTTGCTTGTTCTAATCCTTGATCCACTTCTGGATAAATACTTCGATATCGATTTCCATATAAAATCATCTTTTCACTTAAGCTAGAAACTTTAATCATATCGTTCGTTTTATTATAAATCTTAAATACTAAATCTCTTGCTGTATCTACTCTGATATTTAAAATTTTAATGACAATGGGTTTTTTATCTAACTCTTTTACAATCTCTCTAATAGCATCTTGGGCTTCTTTTAATTCAACATAATAGCTACTAGGAATTACTGGTAATTTATAATCTTTTAATTTCATTTTTGCTTTATGAAGCAAATCTTGAATCGTATTTAACTGTTCTTTTGCTCGATATTCATCATCTTGCATACTCGTAATCGATTTTAATTGATAATCTAAGTCATCTTGTAATCTAGATAATTTAATTCCAAGTCCTTCTAATTCATCCATTAATTTAGAATAGGCAAAAGACTTACTTTTTCCATGTTCTAATAATAATTTAAAATCTTCATTAATGACTTCTAAATTTCGATTTAACGTACTAAAACGATTCATTTCTTCTTCTGTTAAGTCATATGTTACTTTAATATCATCAATTTGAATATAAATATCATAAACAACTTTATTGACTTTTTCTAACTTATAACGAAATTTTTTACACCCTTCTTTAAAGTTATCTTTACATTCTCTTTCTTTATCAAAATCTCTAAACAAAGAATTAAAATATTCTAAAATTGTCTTTAATTCAATATCAGCGTCTTGGGCTTCTAATTTTTTTAGGTTTTCTACTATTCCTTTTGTCTTTTTTTCAATTTCTGATAAGTTATATTCAACATTTAAATAATCTAATGGATAGCCATCTCTTTGCATTCTAGAATAAGCAACTTTTGCTTCTTCTATTTTTCCAGGAATTAAAATATTTGCCATTAATAAAATAGAAGGAAAATTATCTAAAATATTTTTTAGTTTTTGTAAAGCTTCTTCAATTAGAATTACAATTTCTTCTACTTTAACATAATCGTTATTTTCCATGGCATTTTCAAAATCAATAAATTTTTCATCTATCTTTGTAAATTCTTCTGTTATAATTTCTTTTAAATCTCCATAGTCTTTTTCGCAGCGATTGAATTTTGCTTGAAGTTCTCGATAAGTTACTTTTAATTTGGTAATTAATGCCCGATTTCTTTCTTCAGAATTGGTAATAATTTGAATTTCATCAATTAATTTTTGACTTTTTCTTCTTAAAGCACCAATTTCTAGTTCTATTCCTGCCATTTTTTTAATGGCATTTTTATAATCTTTCTTATCGATTAAAAAATCGACATCACTAATTTGATCCGTAATCTTAGGAAGCATATCTTCTTTAATATAATTAAATGTTTTATCCCAATCTTCTAACTTATGTTTTAGATTGTCTGTTTTTACTAGTCCTCGAACTTTTGTAATTTCCGACAAAATTTTTACATTAATGAGTTGATTTTTTTCAACATCTAATTCATTGATATATTCTTTATATTTCTTACTAGTTTTTCTTCTTGTTAAAATAAGGGTAAGAAATACAAGCCCAACAGCAATCAGGAATGTTGTTATGACAATTCCAAATACATTATCCATATTATCACCACCATCTAGGTATTCAATATTATTGTAACATATTTTTTATACTTTTTAATCAGAAATCCACCATTTTACAAAATAATTATTTTACACTAGTAAAATGATAAATCAGTATTTTTAAAAGAAAAAAGAATAGACATACGCTATTCTACTTCTTACTATCACGTTTTTTTCTTAATTCTGTATTTAAAATTTCTTTACGAAGACGAATATTTTCTGGAGTTACCTCTACTAATTCATCCATATTAATATATTCTAATGCATACTCTAAAGTAATTGGACGAGGACGTTTTAGAACAACAGTATGATCTGATCCAGCAGCACGAGTATTGGTTAATTGTTTTCCTTTTACCACATTTACGGCTAAATCATTTTCACGATTACATTCTCCAACAATCATTCCTTCATAAACATCACAACCAGGTTCAATAAACATAATTCCTCTATCTTCTAAGTTACCGATACTATATGCTGTAGATTTTCCATTTTCCATAGAAACTAAAACGCCTAGTTTTCTTTCTCCAATGTTTACATTTTCGACTGGAGCATATTCCTTGAAAGTATGATTGATAATTCCATATCCTTTGGTCATTGTCATAAAATCTGTCATAAATCCAATTAATCCACGAGAAGGAATAGTATAATTCAATCTAACTAACTCATTTTCGTTCGTCATATTTTCCATTTTTGCTCCTCTATTTCCAAGGGCTTCAATCACTGTTCCAACGCTAGCTTCTGGTACTTCTACTTGTAAATCTTCGTATGGCTCACATTTTACTCCATCAATTTCTTTCATAATAACTTCTGGTTTAGATACTTGTAATTCAAAACCTTCACGACGCATATTTTCGATTAATATGGATAGATGTAACTCTCCACGACCAGATACTGTCCACGATTCATTTCCTGATTGTTCAACTTTTAAACTAACATCTTTCTGGGTTTCTCTAAATAAACGATCAGCAATTTTACTAGCGGTAACAAATTTTCCTTCTTTTCCAGCAAAAGGGCTATTATTGGTCATAAAAGTCATTTTTAAAGTTGGTTCATCGATTCTTAAGATTGGTAATGCTTCTTCTTTTCCTACATTACAAACTGTTTCTCCAACAGAAATATCTGGCATACCAGCGATAGCAACAATATCTCCAGCACTAGCATTATTAATTTCAATTCTCTTTAATCCATCAAATCCAAATAATTTTTGAATTCTAAATTGCTTAATACTTCCATCTAATCTTACACAAGATACCATTTCATTAACCTTTATATTTCCACTAGAAATTTTACCAATACCAATTCTCCCTACAAAATCATTATAATCAAGTAATGCTGGTTGGAATTGTAAAATTCCTTCTGGATTTACTTTTGGTTCAGGAATTTCATCAATAATTAAATTGAAGACATCATCATAACTTTCTTGCTGTGTTGATACATCTGGATCTAAGCTTGCTGTTCCATTTAAGGCAGAAACATAAGCTGTTTTAAATTCTAATTGATCATCATCTGCTCCTAATTCAATAAATAAATCTAATACTTCATCAACGACTTTTTCAACACGAGCAGTTGGCTTGTCTACTTTATTGATGACAACGATTGGTTTAACACCAGCTTCTAATGCTTTTTTTAAAACAAATCTTGTTTGAGGCATTGTTCCTTCATAAGCATCAACAACAAGCAAAACACCATCTACCATATTCATGATTCTTTCCACTTCTCCACCAAAATCAGCATGTCCTGGTGTATCTAAGATATTAATTTTATATCCATTATAATGAATAGCCGTAGTCTTAGCAAGAATCGTAATTCCTCTTTCTTTTTCAATATCATTGGAGTCCATTACCCTAGTTTCTACTTCTTCATTTTCACGGAATGTTCCTGATTTCCTTAATAATTGGTCAACTAAAGTTGTTTTTCCATGGTCAACATGGGCTATGATTGCAATATTTCTAATTTTCATATTTTACACCTCTTTTTCTCAACTTTGTCTATTATATCATAAATTTGCTAGATGAAAAGACTTTTTTTGCAAAAAAATTACTTTCTGGTTATTTTGATTTGATGAGGAAAGTACTGATTTAGTATTTTCCTTTTATCCTTCTTTTTCTAAGGAAGTGTTTTCTCCTAATTTATTGATTCTTTTTAAAGAAACTAAAAAGCTTTGATATTCAGCACTAATAGTTCCTAAAACCTCAAAGTTAGTAATAATTTTATCATAATAAGTATAAACTAAAATAATTGTTCCAACTTCCATTTTTCCTATACTAACTAAATAAACACTATAAATAATAATCCCATATTTTGTTAATTCGATAATTCCTAATACCAAATAAATTAATGCTTGTGCTAATAAATTAAATCTTTTATTTGATCGTAAATATTCTACATTACTTTGATGAAATTTTTTGAATATTGATTCATCAATTGTCTTATCTTTTAATTTATCATAGATTTGATGGGCGATTACGGTCTTTTTATCTAAAGAAGTTTTTCGTTTTATATTTTCATTTTTAATCTGACTACTAGAAATTACCATTAGAACAATCATCAAACTAGAAATTAATATGGTAACTAAAAAAATATAAATATTTTGAGAAAGAAAATAAAAATAAATAAAGATAAGTTCTAGAATTTGAATAACTCTAGCAACGCCATTTCCTAAAAAATTACAAAGAATATCAATATCAGTATTCATTACATTGGTATATTCTCCTAAACTAATTTTGTTAATATTCTCATGATTATTCTTCGTAATTAATGAAGTATAACCTAAATATAATTTATTATAAAATTTAAACCAACTCACCTGATTTAAATATTGCCAAATATAATAAAAACTACTGATAATAATGATAACAATAATTAAGGAGTAAGTTTTTTGGTAATTTCCTTCACTTAAATGATTAATGGTATTACTCCAAAAGATAGGAATAATTAATAATAATCCACGAATAAATACAGAAGTAATGATTTTATAAAATAATTCTTTTTTGGCATCTTTAATGACAATATTGGTATAATTATCCTTTGTCCTCATCTTTTTTCACCTATTGTTAGTATAGGTATTTTTTTCTAATTTATGTAAATATTATTGATAATCCCTTGTTGCAGGGCAAGAAGAATTTGAAGAAACTGAGGTTATTTTATAGTTTACTTTTCCTGTTGTTATGTTTGTTTCTTTTTTGATTTCTATTTGACAACTTCCTATATTTTGGCCATCTTTTGGATTGATAAGAATTAATATTTTTTTTCCTTCTTTGGTACTGGCTGTTCCTGTTAAAAGCCCATTACTAACTAAAGTTTGAAGATTTACTGTCATGCTAGAATTGGTTATTTTAACTAAGGAAGCAGTTTTTATTCCATTCGTATTATATTGATAAATACTTCCCTTTACATAGTCTATTTCTTCATATAAAGTTTGACTTGCTGTTTTGATGTTGGATATCATTATGCGATAACTTTCATCTTTGGAATTGTTAATTGAATTTAATACGCCTGGTACTGCAATTAATCCCAATATGGCAATAATAGCAATAACCGCTAATACTTCTATTAATGTAAATCCTTTATTATTCATTTTTTTCATTTTTGCACCTACCTTAAATCAAGTATATAATAAAAAAATACTCCTTTCAACGAAAAGAGTATTTTTTTTAATTCTTTTTACTATCAATTAGAATAATATCATCCCCTATTTTAATTAATTGTTGCCAATCAAGGTAAACTTCATCTTTTGAAGTATTTAAAAATCTTCGACTTCCTTTTGTTTCTTCTAAAACAATTTTAGAAATATTTCCTGATGAAGAAATAATGACATCGATAATTGAGCCTATTCTTTTTCCACTTGCAACATCTACTACTTCCTTGGTCTGTAAGTCAGATAAGTTCATTCTACCACCCTACTTCATTTTATTCTTTAATGTTCTTTTTCAGTACTTTAATTGCATTTTTTTCAATTCTTGAAATTTGCGCTTGACTAATGCCTAATTCACTTGCAATTTCCATCTGTGTTTTTCCAATGATAAACCTTTCTTCTAAAATTTGACGGTCTCTTGCTTTTAAATTACTCATTGCTTTGTCGACAGCTAATTTATAGTCTAAGTCATATTCTTCTTTTTTGTTACTAATTTGATCAAAAAGATAAATGGTATCTCCTCCATCATTATATATTGGTTCATACATACTCATTGGTTCTCTTAAAGATTCTAGGGCATTAGAAATTTCAAATTCTGTTACTCCTAAAATACTAGCAATTTCTTTATCTGTTGGCTCTATTCCATTTGAAGTCACTAATTCTTCTTTTAATTTTAATGTTTTATAGGCTAAATCTTTAATGCTTCTACTTACTCTTAAGGAAGAATTATCCCTTAAATATCTTTTGATTTCTCCTAAAATCATTGGTACTGCATAAGTGGATAATTTTACCTCATAAGAGGAGTCAAAATGATCAATTGCTTTTACTAATCCTAGACAGCCCACTTGAAATAAATCATCTAAGTTATCTGTTTTCCCATTAAACTTTCTTAAAATCGATAAAACTAGTTTTAAATTCCCATTGATTAAGTCTTCTCTTGCAAACGGATCTCCTTCCTTTAACTTTTGAAAAAGTTCTTTGTTTTCTTCATTAGTTAATACTTTCATATTCGCAGTATTCACGCCACAGATATCAACTTTATGACGTGCCATAAAAAAATCTCCTTTCTACACTCATCTTGAGGTTTTTAGGAGATTTTTATACTTTTATTCTTTGATTTTATATTCTTTTTTAAATGTTTTATAAGACATCTCTTTTTGTAATTTAGGATGAATTGTTTTTAAAAGGGGTAATGGATTTTGATTAGGTTTAGAGAGATAAATTGCATAAAAAATCTTTAAAAGTTCTTTATCTATTCCAATATTCTTTAAATAAAGTAAGTATTTATAATAAATATCTAAATCTTTCTTGTACATGGCTTCATTTGCTATTGTATTTAGTAAAATCATATTGTAACAATATAAATCTGTATTATCATTAGGAATCATTATTCCTGATGAACTTAATTGATATTTATCGGGAATATTTTCTAAGTATTTATTCTTTAAAAGATAATATGCCGTATGAGAAGGCTCATCTTGTCCCACATAAACACTATCTAAATCAATTGCACGAACCATATCACTTTTATCAATAATAAAATTAAATTCATTGAAGTCCCCAAAATTCATTTTAAAACTTTCTCTTCTTACTTCTTGTACTTGATGAAGAATACTTCCTACTTGTTTTAAATATTCTATTTTTTTCTGAAAAGGATTTTCTTCTTCTGAAAGAAATACTCCTAAATTCGTATGATTTTCAATTAGTGGTAGGGCAAATCCTGCAATTTTGTTATCTACGACAACTATTGTATCAGGAATAATCAATCCTTCTATACTTTTATAATATTCTGAACTATTTAATAAATTTAAAGCATACATCTTTCTTCCCATAATTTTTTCGTCATCTTGAGCATCTAAATACTTAAAAAGCATTCTTTCTCCCTTTTCAGTCTTTGCTTGATTTTTATTTAAAACTAACATTAAAGCTTCTGTATTTAAGGTTCCTTTTTCTAAAACTAATTCTTTTAATTTTCTTAATTGATGCATTCTTAAGTTGACAATTTTCATCTTAAATCTCCCCCCCTTTGTTGCTTTTTAGATGAAAAAAACATGTATATTCTACATATTTTTAATATCATTTACAAATTCTTCAATATTATCAAAAGAATATTCTTTACTTTCTGAAGTTTTCATATTTTTTGCCATGAAACAATTTTTTTTCATTTCGTTTTCCCCAATGACAATAACGCAAGGAATATTTTGTTTATCTGCCCATTCAAAGCATTTTTTTATTTTCCTTTGATTCATTTCTATAACGACATGAATATTCTTTTTTCTTAATTCATTAGCAAAATTTAAAGTATATTCTTCTGTCTCCATAGGAATTAAGTACACTTGAACATCTGTTTTATCAGTAATTTCTTCTTTGTCTTTTAATAATTCATAAATAGAGGACAAACCAAAACTTATTCCAACAGCTGGATAAATATTTCCATCTTGGATATAATTGGTAATCATATTGTCGTATCTTCCTCCACCACCAATACTACAATTCAATTTGCGATTTTTCTCATAAACTTCAAAAACATTTCCAGTATAATAATCTTGTCCTCTAGCTAAAGTTGGCGTAAACTGACAATACTTTTCAATATCTAAGCTACGAATATAGCTGTTTATTGAATTTAATTCATTTAATCCTGTTTTTATCTGTTCAATATTTGTATCTTGATATTGCTGAGTTAATTCCGATAAAGAGAAATGAAATAATTGAAGTAATTTATCAATTTGTTTATCTTCTAATCCTACTTTTTGTAAAGATTCTCTAAATTCTTCTTTACTTAATTTATCCATTTTGTCAATAATCGTAATTATAGAATTAATCTTTGATTCTTCTACTTGACAATCTAATATTAATCCGCGCATTAAATTTCTACTATTATACTCTATTTCAACCTCAATCCCAAGTTTTTGGAAAGCATTGACATATAGATTCAAACATTCTGCTTCTATCATTTGTCCAGATAATCCTACAACATCTACATCACATTGAGTAAATTCTCTATCTCTTCCCAACTTTACTGGGCCATCACGAAATACTTTAGCTATTTCATATCTTTTAAAAGGAAGTCTAATTTGATTTTTATTTAAGGCAATAAACTTAGCAAAAGGAACCGTTAAATCATAGCGAAGTCCAAGTTTTCTTTTTCCTTGATCCGTTAATCGATAAATTTCTTTTACCAAATCATTTTGTTCATCATATTTATCAATCAGCATATCATAATAGCACAAAATTGGTGTTTCGATTGATTGATAACCAAATTCTTGAAAAGTTTCTTTTAATTTATCATTAATATAATTTCTAATCTTTTGTTCTTGTGGTAAATAATCATTGCATCCTTTTACATTTTGTATTTTCATTTTTTCTCCTTTACTTTGATTTTATTTAAAGTTGGTTCTTTATTAATTTTTTGATAAATATCTAATTCTAAAATTGAATCACAAATTTTGTAATAATAAAATTCTTGAATTTTAGAATAATCTTGTTCTTCTAATGCCAAAGACATTGCTTCTAAATAGGTATCTCTTTCAGATAATTTTACATAAATAGGTGGAATATTTGCTATTTTAAATAGCAAATTTGTTAAGGCTCTCATCGTTCTTCCATTTCCATCTTGGAAAGGATGAATTTCAATAAGACGACACTTTAATTCCAAGCATTTATTGATGTACTCTAAAATCATGTCTTTGTTTTCTTCCATTCCCATGCCTAAAGAAAGTCCCATTTTTAATAGTTCTTGAAATTTTGGATATAATTTAGCAATTTCTGCATCAATTTGATTATAAGGAACTAAATTGGCTGTTGAATTTTTTAAATAAGCATTCGCATTTCTAAATTTCCCTCCAGCTTCAGGATAAGGTGTCAAAGAAAATAATTTTAAATTAATCATCATCATGATATAAATATTTGGGCATTTTTTCCATTCATCACTTCTAATATAGTCATACACAACCCCTAGACCTTCAATTTCTTCTTTGGTATGGACATTTTCTACTTTTGATTCTTGAATAATATATTTCTTTTTAAAATTTAAAACAATATTTTCAAAGTCTGAATTTTCAGAACCGTTGCTATAATATAATTTAATTAAATTTTGAGGAATCAAATCATATTCAGTACTTTTTTTAAATTCATTTTTATCTTTCTTATATTGTAAAAAAGCAATTTTAATTAACGTCTTTACATTAATATCATTTATTACACCGTTACGATAAATATCTAATATTTCTCTACTATTCATCGGATACTCCCCCTTATTGGTAAAGTATTTTATCATTTATCTAGAAAGTTGTCAACAAGGATAATTCAAGGGTTATGGTTGTTTCACATACCAAACTTTAGAAATATCTACATTTTGACTAAGTGGAGATGGATCGGGTTGATCAACATTTACAACAACTGGCATTCTAAAGGCAGAGCCATAAGCAATACAAGTCCCCGAGTGATATGTTTTTAGCTTATTCATTAAATTACTACTAATATTAGGCAAAATTGAAGTAACAAAAGCAATGTCATTGGGGTGAAACATCTTAAAAACAAGAAAATTGCTACATTGGCTAATGGCCGTTTCACTTAACTCCGATGGTCTTTGGCTAATCATTCCTAATAAAATTCCATATTTTCTTCCTTCTTTAGCAATTCTTTCAAAAATATTATAGCCAAATAACTTAATATCAATATCATCTTGAACATAGCGATGAGCTTCCTCCAAAAGAATATGAAAGGCAATTGATCCTCTATTCTTTAACTTTGCTACATAATCGAATAACAATTTAGAATAAATTTTTACTAAATTCTTAGCAAATCGATCATCAACATAATTGATATTAAAGTTTACAATTTGAGCTTTTCTTCCCTCAGAAGTTACAAGAAGATCTTTAATGTATCCTTCTACTGTAACAAAATTTGGATAATTAAAAAAATTGGCATAATCACTATTGATTAGAGTATTTAACCTAATTTTTAAAGAATTCGCATAGTCGAAAACTTTTTCACTTGTTAAAACACCTTCGCTAATAAGAGCAAACTCTAAAGCTAAAGAAAATTCCTTTAAACCATACATAAAGGTTCCATCTGGTAATGTTAATTGAAAATTATTTTGGGTAAATCCTTCTAAATATTGAATAACGACTTCAATATCCGCAAATTTACCAGAAGGCTCAACAAATAAGCATTGACGAATCGTTCTACTCCATCCACCCTTTGTCAGAGTAACATCTAAATTGATATCTTTTGTTTTAAATTGAGTTAATACAGATGTTAATTTATTTCTAATCTCACTTGGATTTTTTCCTGAAAAAATAATATCTAAAATACTTCTAGCAAGAATATCATTTTTCTGATCAATAACTTCTTCCTCTTTCTTCGTAAAATATCCTACTAATTTTAAGGCTTTTTCAATGATAGGAATTTGATTTTCATTATTAGCATTTAATAATAAAGCAATATCATCAACACTAAGCAACCAAAAAGGAAGACATAAATGAGGAAATTCTGTACTATTTAAATCTGTTGTAATGACTTTATAATTTAAATTGGGATTATTTTTTCCAATATTAAAAAACGCTGGCTGATATTCTCCATAAGCATCAAATAAAAACATATTTGTTCGAAAAGGAATACTATTTTTAGCTTCATAAAAAATGGATTGTAAAATTTTTGAAGTAGAATAACTTTTTCCTGATCCACTGTTTCCTAAAATAGCAAAATGATTAGAAAAGAAAGCGTTAACATCTAAAGAAATACGATAATTATTATATACTACTGAATTTCCCATACTAATTGAATTGGTATTAGGGTCATTTTGATAAATAATATCTAATTCTTCTATTGTAATAATTCGGCAAGGCGTTTTAAAGGCAGGTTTTACACTACTACCATAAATAAATTTACCATTAGAAATTTCTCCAATTAAATTAATGTCTAAATAAGTACTATCCCCTTCCATAATTTCTCCAACAATTTTAGTATTTGACTCTTCAAATATGACATTTTTTCCCATCAAATTATCTAATTCATAGATATTTACCTCTAACTTTATTCGAACAGTATCTCCTAAAATACTAATTATTTTCCCTAACATTTTTGATTATCCTCCTTTATTCTTTATACTTCGATTATAGCAATATCTTAAAAAAAAATCAATAACTGTACAAATATGATAATGTAAAATTGGTTTGACTTTGCAAAAGAAAAAAAACTATTAACAAAATTCATTTTGTCAACAGTTAAAATGTAATTATCTTTTTAATAAACTATAGAAGAAAAATACCTTAATGTTTTCTTCTAGAATTAATTCTACTTAATACTTTTTTATATTCATCATTATACTGTTTGGGAATTGATTGCTCTAGTTTTAAACGATTATCTCCATCACCAATAAGCATTAGTAATAATAAATCAAAATTTCTTATATTAGGCTCAGAAGATAAAATATCTTCTAGTCGATCATATTTATATATTGCTGCTTGTCTTTTTTCTAAATCATGCATTTCTTTATAATATTTGATTTTTAAATTTAAAATCATTTCCTTATAAGCTTGATTTAGCACATCATTTAGTGTTTTAATGTTATCTTTATTCTTAATAATTTGCTTCTTCTTTTTATCGCTTCCTATCTTGCTAGGAGTTATTCTTATCACTTTTCTAGATTCTTTAGCAATATCTTTATCATTTGATATTGCATTAATTTCTTTATTGTTTGGTGCCTTGATTATTTCTTTATTACTTTGTTTCTTAGATACAGGAGTAGAAGATTTCTTCATTGATAAATCTTTTGTAACGATTTCTTTATTTTTCAAATATTCTTGACGAGGTTCTTTTTCTACTTTCTCTAATTCACTAAACCAACCAATTAGAGTATCCCATTTTTCTAAATTATAAAATTTGGTCTTCTTTTCAAATTGTATCATTAATTGTTTTTTTATTTTATCCTCAAGAATTTTATCTTGTTTCAATAAATTTTTACATATATTTATTAATCCTAATTTTTCATATATTGCTATTTTGATTAATAAGTATTTTTCTAAGCCAATTTGGTCTTTAAATTTTTCTAAAGTATCTAAATCTTGAACAGAGATAATTCCTATAATTATTTTGCTTCTAATTTCAAATATTTCTTTTGGAAATTTTTGGTTCTTAGTTTGAATTATTCCTTTATTAGGAGTTTTTAATTGATTTTGGATACTGTTATCCTCTGAAAAATTCCTTACTATCTCCATTGCTTTTTTATATTCACTTTTTCTTGTATAAATAGTTATTAATCGACTTTGGATTGGGGCATCACTTGGAAATTTTTTCGCTATCTCCATTGCTTTTTCATATTCGCCTTTTCTTATATAAATAGTTATTAATTGACTTTGGATTAGGGTATCATTTGGAAATTTTTGCGCTATCTCTATTGCTTTTTCATATTTGCCTTTTCTTGTATAAATAGTTATTAATTGACTTTGGATTTGAACATCATTTGAAAAATTTTGCGCTATATCTATTGCTTTTTCGTATTCGCCTTTTTTGGTATAAATAGTTATTAATTGGCTTTGGATTGGTGCATAATTTGAAAATTGTTTCGCTATCTCCAGCACTTTTTCATATTCGCATTTTCTTGTATAAATAGTTATTAATTGACTTTGGATCGGGGCATCATTTGGAAATTGTTGTGCTATCTCCAAGATTTTCTCATATTCTCCCTTTTTCATATATATAGTTATTAATTGGCTTTGGATTAGGGCATCATTTGGAAATTTTTGTGCTATCTCCATTGCTTTTTCATATTCGTCTTTTCTTATATAAATAGTTATTAATTGACTTTGGATTTGAACATCATTTGGAAATTTTTGCGCTATCTCCAGTACTTTTTCGTATTCCCTTATTTTTATATAAACAGTCATTAATTGGCTTTGGATTGGGGCATCATTTGGAAATTTTTGCGCTATATCTATCGCTTTTTCATATTCATCTTTTCTTATATAAATAGTTATTAATTGACTTTGGATTGGGGCATAATTCGGAAACTTTTGCGCTATCTCCATTGCTTTTTCATATTCATCTTTTCTTATATAAATAGTTATTAATTGACTTTGGATTTGAACATCATTTGGAAATTTTTGCGCTATTTCTATTGCTTTTTTGTATTCGCCTTTTTTGGTATAAATAGTTATTAATTGACTTTGAATTTGTGCATAATCCGGAAACTTTTGCGCTATCTCCAGCACTTTTTCATATTCGCCTTTTCTTGTATAAATAGTTATTAATTGACTTTGGATTGGGGCATAATTTGAAAATTGTTGCACTATCTCCAGTGCTTTTTCGTATTCGCCTTTTTTGGTATAAATCGTTATTAATTGACTTTGAATTTGTGCATAATTCGGAAACTTTTGCGCTATCTCCAGTGCTTTTTCATATTCGCATTTTCTTGTATAAATAGTTATTAATTGACTTTGGATTGGGGCATCATTTGGAAATTGTTGCGCTATCTCCAGGGCTTTTTCATATTCGCATTTTCTTGTATAAATAGTTATTAATTGACTTTGGATTGGGGCATAATTTGGAAACTTTTGCGCTATTTTCATGATTTCTTCATATTCTCTTTTTTTTATATAGATTATCATTAATTGACTTTGGATGATAGTATTATTTGGAAATTTTCTAGCTATCTCCATTGATTTTTTATATTCACCTGTTTTTGTATAAATCGTCATTAATTGACTTTGAATTGGAATATTATTGGGATACTTTTTCGTTATCTCTAGTGCCTCATCATATCTTTCTTCGGATATTAGTTCTTTGATTAATTTGCTATCTTCTTTTATTTTTTGCCATCTATATAATGTAGTAGTGCTTATGTTAAATTGTGTTGATACTTCTTTTATTGTTTTTTCCTTTAATAAATGTAATATTTCATCTTTTAATTCTTGATCGTACATGTCAAAAACTCCTTTCATAGAGCTTATTATAATTCACAAAAATAGAATAAGTCAATCAAAATATCATTAGGGATAGTGTAAATTTGTTTGGACTGTGTAAAAAGAAAAAAACTATTAACAAATTTTATTTTGTCAATAGTCAAATAACATCTTAATATTTTCTTTTAGAATTAATTCTACTTAATACTTTTTTATATTCATCATTATATTGTTTAGGAAGAGATTGTTCTAATTTTAAACGATTATCTCCATCACCAATAAGCATTAGTAATAATAAATCAAAATTTTTTATATTAGGTTCAGAAGATAAAATGTCTTCTAATCGATCATACTTATATATTGCTGCTTGTCTTTTTTCTAAATCATGCATTTCTTTATAATATTTGATTTTTAAATTTAAAATCATTTCCTTATAAGCTTGATTTAGCACATCATTTAGTGTTTTAATGTTATCTTTATTCTTAATAATTTGCTTCTTCTTTTTATCGCTTCCTATCTTGCTAGGAGTTATTCTTATCACTTTTCTAGATTCTTTAGCAATATCTTTATCATTTGATATTGCATTAATTTCTTTATTGTTTGGTGCCTTGATTATTTCTTTATTACTTTGTTTCTTAGATACAGGAGTAGAAGATTTCTTCATTGATAAATCTTTTGTAACGATTTCTTTATTTTTCAAATATTCTTGACGAGGTTCTTTTTCTACTTTCTCTAATTCACTAAACCAACCAATTAGAGTATCCCATTTTTCTAAATTATAAAATTTGGTCTTCTTTTCAAATTGTATCATTAATTGTTTTTTTATTTTATCCTCAAGAATTTTATCTTGTTTCAATAAATTTTTACATATATTTATTAATCCTAATTTTTCATATATTGCTATTTTGATTAATAAGTATTTTTCTAAGCCAATTTGGTCTTTAAATTTTTCTAAAGTATTTAAATCTTGAACTGAGATACTTCCTATAATTATTTTGCTTCTAATTTCAAATATTTCCTTTGGAAATTTTTGATTCTCAGTTTGAATTATTTCTTTATATAAATTTGAAATTTCCGTTGAATTTTTTATTATTTTTTCATCTTCAATTATTCCTTCAGGAATATCTATTAATCGATTTTGAATGATATTATTATCAGGATATTTTTTTGCAATGGATATTACTTTTTCATATTCTCTTTTTATTTTATAAATAATCATTAATTGACTTTGGATAATATTGTTATTTGGGAATTTTCTAGCTATCTCTAGTGCTTTGTCATATTCTCTTATTTTTATATAAACGGTCATTAGTTGGCTTTGGATTGGGATATCAGTTGGAAAGTTTTGTGCTATTTCCATTGCTTTCCCGTATTCCCTTATTTTTATATAAACGGTCATTAGTTGGCTTTGGATTGGAGCGTTAATTGGGAATTTTTTTGCTATTTCTATAGCTTTTGGATATTCGTCTTTTTTTATGTAAATCATCATTAATTGACTTTGAATTAGGACATCGGTTGGAAAGTTTTGCGCTATTTCCATTACTTTTTCGTATTCCCTTATTTTTATATAAACAGTCATTAATTGACTTTGGATTGGCGCATTAGTTGGGAACTTTTGTGCTATTTCTATGGCTTTTGTATATTCTCCTTTTTTCATGTAAATCATCATTAATTGACCTTGAATTGGGGCATTAGTTGGAAAGTTTTGCGCTATTTCCATTGCTTTTTCATATTCCCTTGTTTTTATATAAACAGTCATTAATTGACCTTGAATTGGGGCATTAGTCGGAAAGTTTTGCGCTATTTCTATGGCCTCTGTATATTCGTTTTTTTTCATGTAAATCATCATTAATTGACCTTGAATTGGAGCATAATCTAAAAAGTTTTGCGCTATTTCCATTGCTTTTTCGTATTCCCTTATTTTTATATGAACAGTCATTAATTGACTTTGAATTGGAGCGTTAGTTGGAAAGTTTTGCGCTATTTCTATCGCTTTTGTATATTCTCCTTTTTTCATGTAAATCATCATTAATTGACCTTGAATTGGGGCATTAGTCGGAAAGTTTTGCACTATTTCCATTGCTTTTTCATATTCTCCTTTTTTTGTATAAATTGTCATTAATTGACTTTGAATTGGAATATTATTGGGATACTTTTTCGTTATCTCTAGTGCCTCATCATATCTTTCTTCGGATATTAGTTCTTTGATTAATTTGCTATCTTCTTTTATTTTTTGCCATCTATATAATGTAGTAGTGCTTATGTTAAATTGTGTTGATACTTCTTTTATTGTTTTTTCCTTTAATAAATGTAATATTTCATCTTTTAATTTTTGATCGTACATACCAAAAACTCCTCTCATAGAGCTTATTATAATTCATTAAAATATAATAAGTCAATCAAAATATTATTAGGGATAGTGCAAAATTGGTTTAACTTTGCAAAAGAAAAAAACTATTAACAAAATTCATTTTGTCAACAGTTAAAATGTAGTTATCTTTTTAGTAAACTATGAAGAAAATAACTTAATGTTTTCTTCTAGAATTAATTCTACTTAATACTTTTTTATATTCACCATTATACTGTTTGGGAATTGATTGTTCTAGTTTTAAACGATTATCTCCATCACCAATAAGCATTAGTAATAATAAATCAAAATTTCTTATATTGGGCTCGGAAGATAAAATGTCTTCTAGTCGATCATATTTATATATTGCTGCTTGTCTTTTTTCTAAATCATGCATTTCTTTATAATATTTGATTTTTAAATTTAAAATCATTTCCTTATAAGCTTGATTTAGCACATCATTTAGTGTTTTAATGTTATCTTTATTCTTAATAATTTGCTTCTTCTTTTTATCGCTTCCTATCTTGCTAGGAGTTATTCTTATCACTTTTCTAGATTCTTTAGCAATATCTTTATCATTTGATATTGCATTAATTTCTTTATTGTTTGGTGCCTTGATTATTTCTTTATTACTTTGTTTCTTAGATACAGGAGTAGAAGATTTCTTCATTGATAAATCTTTTGTAACGATTTCTTTATTTTTCAAATATTCTTGACGAGGTTCTTTTTCTACTTTCTCTAATTCACTAAACCAACCAATTAGAGTATCCCATTTTTCTAAATTATAAAATTTGGTCTTCTTTTCAAATTGTATCATTAATTGTTTTTTTATTTTATCCTCAAGAATTTTATCTTGTTTCAATAAATTTTTACATATATTTATTAATCCTAATTTTTCATATATTGCTATTTTGATTAATAAGTATTTTTCTAAGCCAATTTGGTCTTTAAATTTTTCTAAAGTATTTAAATCTTGAACTGAGATACTTCCTATAATTATTTTGCTTCTAATTTCAAATATTTCCTTTGGAAATTTTTGATTCTCAGTTTGAATTATTTCTTTATATAAATTTGAAATTTCCGTTGAATTTTTTATTATTTTTTCATCTTCAATTATTCCTTCAGGAATATCTATTAATCGATTTTGAATGATATTATTATCAGGATATTTTTTTGCAATGGATATTACTTTTTCATATTCTCTTTTTATTTTATAAATAATCATTAATTGACTTTGGATAATATTGTTATTTGGGAATTTTCTAGCTATCTCTAGTGCTTTGTCATATTCTCTTATTTTTATATAAACGGTCATTAGTTGGCTTTGGATTGGCGCATTAGTTGGAAATTGTTGTGCTATCTCCATTGCTTTTTCATATTCGTCTTTTCTTGTATAAACGGTCATTAATTGACTTTGGATTGGCGCATTAGTTGGAAATTGTTGTGCTATCTCCATTGCTTTTTTATATTCTCCTTTTTTTGTATAAATTGTCATTAATTGACTTTGGATTGGCGCATTAGTTGGAAATTGTTGTGCTATCTCCATTGCTTTTTCATATTCTCCTTTTTTTGTATAAATTGTCATTAATTGACTTTGAATTGGAATATTATTGGGATACTTTTTCGTTATCTCTAGTGCCTCATCATATCTTTCTTCGGATATTAGTTCTTTGATTAATTTGCTATCTTCTTTTATTTTTTGCCATCTATATAATGTAGTAGTGCTTATGTTAAATTGTGTTGATACTTCTTTTATTGTTTTTTCCTTTAATAAATGTAATATTTCATCTTTTAATTTTTGATCGTACATACCAAAAACTCCTCTCATAGAGCTTATTATAATTCATTAAAATATAATAAGTCAATCAAAATATTATTAGGGATAGTGCAAAATTGGTTTAACTTTGCAAAAGAAAAAAACTATTAACAAAATTCATTTTGTCAACAGTTAAAATGTAGTTATCTTTTTAGTAAACTATGAAGAAAATAACTTAATGTTTTCTTCTAGAATTAATTCTACTTAATACTTTTTTATATTCACCATTATACTGTTTGGGAATTGATTGTTCTAGTTTTAAACGATTATCTCCATCACCAATAAGCATTAGTAATAATAAATCAAAATTTCTTATATTGGGCTCGGAAGATAAAATGTCTTCTAGTCGATCATATTTATATATTGCTGCTTGTCTTTTTTCTAAATCATGCATTTCTTTATAATATTTGATTTTTAAATTTAAAATCATTTCCTTATAAGCTTGATTTAGCACATCATTTAGTGTTTTAATGTTATCTTTATTCTTAATAATTTGCTTCTTCTTTTTATCGCTTCCTATCTTGCTAGGAGTTATTCTTATCACTTTTCTAGATTCTTTAGCAATATCTTTATCATTTGATATTGCATTAATTTCTTTATTGTTTGGTGCCTTGATTATTTCTTTATTACTTTGTTTCTTAGATACAGGAGTAGAAGATTTCTTCATTGATAAATCTTTTGTAACGATTTCTTTATTTTTCAAATATTCTTGACGAGGTTCTTTTTCTACTTTCTCTAATTCACTAAACCAACCAATTAGAGTATCCCATTTTTCTAAATTATAAAATTTGGTCTTCTTTTCAAATTGTATCATTAATTGTTTTTTTATTTTATCCTCAAGAATTTTATCTTGTTTCAATAAATTTTTACATATATTTATTAATCCTAATTTTTCATATATTGCTATTTTGATTAATAAGTATTTTTCTAAGCCAATTTGGTCTTTAAATTTTTCTAAAGTATTTAAATCTTGAACTGAGATACTTCCTATAATTATTTTGCTTCTAATTTCAAATATTTCTTTTGGAAATTTTTGATTCTCAGTTTGAATTATTGCTTTATATAAATTTGAAATTTCTTCTGGATTTTTGATTATCTTTTCCTCTTCAATTCTTCCTTCATTAATAGTTTTTAATTGATTTTGGATGATGTTATCCTCTGAAAAATTTCTTGCTATCTCTATTGCTTTTTCATATTCACCTTTTCTTGTATAAATTGTTATTAATTGACTTTGAATTGGCGCATAATTTGGAAATTTTTGTGCTATCTCCATTGCTTTTTCATATTTACCTTTTCTTGTATAAATAGTTATCAATTGACTTTGAATTGGCGCATAATTTGGAAATTTTTGTGCTATCTCCATTGCTTTTTTATATTCACATTTTATTGTATAAACAGTTATCAATTGACTTTGAATTGGCGCATAATTTGGAAATTGTTGTGCCATCTCCATTGCTTTTTTA
>CAKPOS010000017.1 GCA_934176955.1 uncultured Bacilli bacterium | reverse complement strand
TAAGCCAAGTAAAAGTCAAAGCATATCATTCTTACCTTTCTAAAAGTTATGAATCAACTTATACAGATGAACATGATAGTACAATCAAAACAAAAATAGATACATGGTATAAAACCAACATTCAAGATAAAAATTATGCCAATTACTTAAGTGATAATTTATTTTGTAATGATCGAAGCATTACATCAGGTGATGGCTTTAGTTTAAATGAAACGACTTATTATGGTGCTTATCAAAGAATTGTAAATAAGGAAGAACCTTCTTATAAATGTCCAAGAAAGATAGACCAATTTACCGTATCTAGCACAACAACATTAGGAAATGGAGAATTAACCTATCCAGTAGGGTTATTAACCGCGGATGAAGTTGTCTATGCCGGAGGAAAAGTCGGATACGACAACAGAGAATATTATCTTGCAACAGGGCAGTATTACTGGCTTGGCTCACCGTCCAACTTTCATTCCTGGCTTGCCGTTGCGGCCGGTTGGGACGTCCATTCATCGGGCAACCTCAGTCCTTGGTCTTGCGTGTCGGATTCGCTCGGTGTCCGCCCAGTTATCAATCTAAAAGCCAATACCCAAATTACAGAAGGAAATGGAACAGTCTCTAACCCTTATATCATTTCTACAACGAATTAATTTTATTTATAATATACCAAAAACTCCACAAACTGGAGTTTTTCTCTTTCAATCCTTACATAGGAAAAATCTTTACCCAAACCAAAATAAAATGAAGTATTTTAACAATCAAAAAAATTAAAATACTACCAAATATAACAGATAAACAATTATTCCTGATAATAAAGTATGAATAACTCTAGCCAAAAAGAATGGTAAATAGGAAATATCTGTATCAACAATCTGTGATAATACCTGCAAATGAACAGACAATCCTCCAAAAGAAAGAAACATCGTTGCAATAACTATCTTGTAAATATCAGGAATAGGAAATAAACTAAGTTCCTTAATTCCCATTGTCATTTCTAATATTCCTTTCAAAATCATCCCAGGATAAGCAGAAAGATGCAAAGCTTGAATAATCAAAGAAGAAACAATTAAAAAAGAAGTTAAAGTACCTAAAATTAGTAATAAAGTATCAATAGCATTCTTTATCGCTTGAATAAAGATAAAACTAAAACTTTGACTTTTTTCATTGGTAATAGTATAATTCGAACTAGGGGTATTATATTTTCTAAAGAATAGTCCAATAAGAATATTCCCCATAAAATGACTAAATAAAATAATCCACCCATACTTTTCTTGATGGAAAAAAAATACAGCTACTGTACTTAAAACAAAAAGAGGATTAGAAAAATGTGTAAAAGTAAGAATATGTTCAGCTTCTTCTTTACTAATTAGCTTTAAATCATAATATTTTCTAGTATTTCTAGCATTACTAGGAAATCCTCCAATACAAGAAAGAAAAAAAATAGAAACAGCATTCTCACTAACACCAAATAACCTACAAAAAGCATTTTTAATGAATTGAGGAATATAATGAGTAACATGATATTGAATTAAAATATCGGAAATAACAAAAAAAGGAAACATTGTAGGAATAAGAGAAGTAACCCACAAATGAAGAGAATAAGCAATTGTATTAGAAACCAATATTTTATGAACAAAAACTTCTACTAAAATAATAAGAAAAGAGAAAATAATACAAAAATTTAAAATATTTTTTTTCATAGTAAATTATATGTATGAAAGATAATATTAGAAAGGGGAACCCATGAAAGAAAAAATTTTAACCAGAATAAAAGAAGATAAATTTTATATTATTGCTTTAGTTATATTAATTACTATCTTTAACATAAAATTACCTTATTATGTTAATGCTCCAGGAGGAACAATAAATATTAAAGATAGAATTGAATATAAGGAAAAGAATAATTATAAAGGAAGTTTAAATATGTTATATGTAACAGAATATGTAGCATCTATTCCTTTCTATTTATTATCTTATGTTATCCCAGATTGGGACTTAGAAAGTATCACAGAAAGTCAAGTATCTAGTAACGAAAGTGTTGAACAAATTAACATAAGAAATAAAGTAATGTTAGAAAATTCTATCAATAATGCAAAATATGTAGCATATAAAGCAGCAAACAAAAAAGTAGAAATTGAAAACATGAAATATATTGTAGTAGGCGTAACAGAAGAAAATAATTTACAAGTAGGAGATGAAATATTAGAAGTAGAAAACCATACCATTGAAAGCTTAGAAAGTATTAAAAAAGAAATTAATAAAAAAAATAAAAATGATCAAATTCACTTCAAAATAAAAAGAGAGGGAAAAGAAATAAACGTAAAATCCACAATTAAAGAAAAAGAGGGAAAAAAAGAATTAGGTGTGGTTATTTTAACAAACTATTCCTTAAAAACCAATCCTCAAATCAAACTCAAGTTTAAATCCAGTGAAAGTGGTGCATCAGGAGGATTAATGATGTCTTTAAGTATTTATAGTGCCATTAGTGGAGAAGATATTTTAAAAGGAAGAAATATTGCTGGTACAGGAACAATCGACATAGAAGGAAATGTTGGAGAAATAGGTGGCATAAAATATAAAGTTATGGGTGCGGTAAAAAATAAAATGGACATTATCTTAGTACCTAGTGCTAATTACAAAGAAGCCATGAAAGTAAAAAAAGAAAAAAACTATAAAATAAAAATTGTCGAAGTGAAAACCTTCCAAGACGCTATTAAGTACCTAAAAGAAAACTAGTAATGAAAACTAAAGAATTAAGGAAAAGACTCTAGAAGTATTGTTTCCAATATCAATCTATGCTATAATAAATTCACCAAAGAAAATTAGTATTAAAAATATGACAGTAGAAAATAGAAGTTGCTAAAAAGAGAGTTAATGGTAGGTGAAAATTAACACAACACTATTTTTGAATTACCTATTTTTAGCTAATCGGGGAATACCCGTTATCAAAAGAGAGAAAGTAAGGATGGTACCGTGCATATTGCACTCCTTTAGGTGGTACCATCTTTTTTTAGGAGGAAAGAAAAATGACATTATATGAAGATTTAAAATGGAGAGGACTTATCAAAGACATCAGTGATCCAGAAATAGAAAAAAAATTAAATGAAGAAAAAATCACCTTCTATTGGGGAACCGATCCAACCGCAGATAGCCTACACTTAGGACATTATTCTTCTTTAGTAACAGCAAAAAGACTAGCTAAAGCAGGACACCATCCAATTCTATTAGTCGGAGGAGCAACGGGATTAATCGGAGATCCACGCCCAACCGCAGAAAGAGAAATTATCGATAAAGAAGTTTTAAATAATAATTTAAAAGGAATCTCTACTCAAGTAGATAAAATATTTGAAGGGAACGCTACTATTGTAAACAATTATGACTGGTTTAAAGGCTATGAATTCTTAGATTTCTTAAGAGATGTAGGCAAATACATTAATGTAAATTACATGCTAGATAAAGATATTATTAGAAGAAGATTAGAAACAGGAATTACTTATGCAGAATTTTCTTATACCTTAATTCAAGGTTATGATTTCTTAAGACTATTCGAAGATTATAATTGTATTTTACAAGCAGAAGGTTCAGATCAATGGGGAAATATCACAACAGGAATAGACTTAATTAGAAAAATTACAGGAAAAGTTGCTTACGGATTTACAATGCCATTAGTTCTAGATAAATCAGGAAAGAAATTCGGAAAAAGTGAAGGAAATGCTCTATGGTTAGATAAAAATAAAACATCAAGCTATCAACTATATCAATATTTAATTAATACAGATGATTCTTTAGTTATAAAATACTTAAAAATATTTACCTTCTTAAGTAAAGAAGAAATCGAAAAATTAGAAAAATCTAATCAAGAGGAACCAGAAAAAAGATTAGCCCACCAAGCTTTAGCAAAAGAAATTATTACTGACTTACACGGTGAAGAAGAATATCTTCATGCTAAAGAATTATCCAATGTCTTATTTACAGAAGAATTTACAAATTTAACAAGCAAAGATATTCAAGAAATATTTACTAACCAAGAAATCATAATGATAAAAAGTAATAACTTAGTAGACTTATTACTAGAATTAAAAGCAGCAAAAAGTAAAAGAGAAGCAAGAGAATTCATCAGTAATGGAGCAATAAAAATAAATGGTCAAAAAAATACTGACTTAGATTATTTACTAGAAGAAAAAGATTTTCTTGATAATACTTATATTATTATCAAAAGAGGAAAGAAAAACTATTACATTGGAAAAAAAGACAACTCTTAAAATGAGCTGCTTTTTTTCTATTCACAAAAATTTTAACTCTATAAAAAACATCTATATCAGTATTTTAACCAAAAGAAAAAGTAGAGCAATAAATTATACTCTACTATAGAATTCAACAATCAAAGCTTCATTAATATCAGCGTTCAATTCACTTCTTTCAGGACGTCTTAAGAAAGTAAGTTCTTTCTTTCCTTCATCATAAGAAACGAAATCAACACGTTTAGTAGTTTTCTCAAGAGCCTCAGCAACAACTTTTAAGTTCTTGTCATCTTCTTTTAAGCTAACAACATCACCAATCTTAACACGATAAGATGGAATATCTACCTTTTTACCATTTACAGTAACATGTCCATGATTAACAAGTTGTCTAGCACCACGTCTAGTAGTAGCAAATCCAGCACGGTATACTAAGTTATCTAATCTACTTTCTAATAGGAATAATAGATTTTCACCATGTACACCTTTCATCTTACCAGATTCATCAACTAATCTCTTAAATTGTTTCTCACTAATTTGATACATGAATCTTACTTTTTGTTTTTCTGTTAATTGTACAGAATAGTTAGAAGGTTTTCTCTTACGATCAGCACCATGTTGTCCTGGACCATAACTTCTTTTCTTTCCTTTAGCGAATTCTACGCCACTTTCTAATACAGAAAAACCAACTCTTCTCGATTGTTTGTTATTTGGGCCTGTATATCTAGCCATATATTTCTCCTCCTTCTGCAAAAGGGGTATCTTTCTATTGCAGGGTGTTTTTCAAGATACTTTCGTTTATGCAGCAACTTAAATTACTTATATAGAACACAATTACAATAAAAAGACACTGCTGCCAAATGCATAAGTATTATATAATTTTTAACCTAAGAAGTCAATGAGTTTTCCACAAAAATACGGAAAAAGAAAGATATAAAAAATAGTTTTCCACAATTAAATTATCTTCCTGTTAATATAAGAAAAAAAGTAGTTAAATGCTTGTAAACTTTATAGAAAAAAAGAAATGAAGTTGCTATACTGTAAATGAGAATAGAAAAGGGAAAAGAAAAAGAAAGGAAAAAAAGATGAAAAGACAAATTAAAGCCATGGAAAAAATGGGTAAAATTTTATTGATTCTAATGTTTTTATTTTCACAACTTTCTTTTCCAATAGAAGTTTTAGCTGATGAATTAAGTCAGGATGAAGAGACAACTATGGAAACAGAAAAACAAAAAGAAGAACAAATTATAGAATCAAAAGAAAAAGAAGAACAATCAGAAAAACAATCAGAAGAAGACAATAAAGTAGAAGAAAAAGAAAACACTTTAGAAAAAACAGTTAGTACACAACAAGAAAGCAACGAAGGAAATCAAAGCCCAGTTGTAGAAGACCCAGAAACGAAAAAAGTAACGATTTCCATAAATGATACTGAATTAAAAAACAATGAATATACATTAACGAGTGATGCAGAAAATAAAACTCTAAAAATTTCTTATGGATATTCAGATGATTTACAAACAGATACCATTGATTTTACTAATAAATTATATGGAGATTATTCTTTTAAATATACTTTATCTAACGAAGAAGAAGTAAACTTTACCATTCATTATATAGGAAATAATGATGAAATTTTAAAAAATTATCTATCTTCTAATCTAAAAATAGAAGAAGGAAAAATTATTGTTTACGGGACAAAAGAAGGAATCAAGCCAAATGACTTTTTACAAGAATTAAATTGGACTAAATTGGATCAAGATTATAATGTAACAGAATATACTCTAAATTCGCAAGAAGAATTAATTAAGACAGGAGATATTCTTTCTATTAAAACTACCATAAATCAAAACATAACCGCAACAATCAACTATTCTATTCAAGTATTAGGAGATTATAATAATGATGGATTAGTAGACGAAAAAGACGCTGAATATATCATTGATGAAATATTAAACAATAATTCAGAACAAAACTTCAACATCATTGATGCTACAAATCCAGTATTTAAAACAGGAATATGGGAAAATAATGCTATTGCTAAAGATGAATTAGAAAATTCCTTAGTAACTAAAGAAGAAACTTATGTAGGAGAAGAATTGGTTGTAAAATATTATCTTAACGGATTTAAAGAAGACCAATTAACAGGAATTGAAGGAACAATCAACTACAATAAAGATTTATTAGAATTAATGAATGTAGAAGCAAATGGCGTATATGGAGGAGTAAATAAAGATAATCATTTCGCTTATTTATTAGATAATTATTCCTCAGAAAATGCTTTTATGATTTTAACGTTTAAAGTATTAAAAAAAGGAGATGCCAATATATCAATAGATGAGATTAAAGCATCAAATGGCGTAGAAGTAAATTTAAACGATAGCATTTCTACTACAGTAAAAATTAATGAATACGGAAAAGGTGGCGATGTTGAACAAACACAAAATCCAGTAACTGCTACACCTACACCAACAGTAGCAGAACCAACTGTTCAACCAGTAAATTTAGTAACGACACCATCATCAACTGTAACAGTAAGAACAATTAAATTATCTAGTGATAACTTAATTAAAAGCTTAAAAATCAAAGGATATAGTATTGATTTTGATCCTAACAAATTAGAATATTCAATCAAAGTAAAAAATAATGTAAAATCATTAGATTTAGAAATTATTTTAAATGATGAAAATGCTAGCTATGAAGTAAGCGGCAACAAAAACTTCAAAGTAGGAGAAAATCCAGTAACCATTAAAGTAACTGCAGAAGATGGAAGTGAAAGAACTTATACGCTTAAAGTAACAAAAGAAAAAGCGAAAGAAAAAGAAGAAACAGAAGAAAAAGATTCTTCAAAAACAATTATCATCATTTTAATTATTCTAGTAATTATTGGTTTAATTTATGTAATTTTTAAAGATGATGAAGAAGATAATAAAGAAAGTAAAAAATAAAATTACTTTCTTTATTTCTTTGGTAATAACAAAAAAATCTCATAAAAAATCAATGACAAAAAGTGTCAAGAGAAAAAATTTAAGCTCATTTTTTCCATGAAGAGAAAAGGGAACTAATTGACAAAATATCAAAATAGTATATAATGAAAATAAGAGGTGGTTTATCATGATAGAGTATGCCAATGAATCAGTTATCAAATTATTAAAGCAGTACGATATGTTTTCTAAAAGTTTAAAATACACATCTGATCTAAAACAAAAAAATGATATCTGTGATGAAATGACAAAGATAATTCAAACTGTTTTAGAAATTACAAATACAATTTATGAAGAAAAATTTAAAAAAGTAGAAAATCGCTCTGTTTATTTAATGAGTGAAGAAAGAACAAGACTTTTAGAATTAATCAATTTAATCAATGAGCGTAGAGCATATGTAAATAATCAAGTTGTAAGTAACAAAGAATTAACTGGTATTGGTATAGATGTAGGAACCATTCTAGGAGAAAACAAATTAGAAGAGTACAAACAACAAGTAAAAATTATTGAAAGATATAAAAATAACATTAAACTAGAAGGCGTATTAAAAGAAGAAATTAAAAGCTTAGATAGCAGCATCAAAAAGGCAAATGACAAAATCAAAAACAATGACAATTTAAATAATCAACTAGAAGAAAGAATGACACATATTTTAGAAAATGCCTTTAAAAAGCTTTCATTATATGAACTAAAGGAAAGAAAAAAAGAAATTGACCTAGCTTATACAGAATTAGGCTATTCTTTAGAAAAAGCTAAAGAAAATGCAAAAATAGCACGACGCGACTGTTCAGAAGAAATCATTCTTGAATGTGATAATATGTTAGCATCTATCACATTGGAATATGAACGGTACAAAGAAAAAAAATTAATCTTAAGCTTAATTGATATTTATAAAAAACCAGTTAGCAATTATCAAGAAATATTAAACAAAAGAGAAGAAATTAATAATGTTTTAATGAATATTCCTAGTAGCGATTTATACGCTCTAGTAGGTGCAGAATTAAATAAAGAATATGCAACGATAAAATTAGAGCAACAAGATGTAGCAACACTAAAAAGCCTAGTAGAAGAAAAAGATATTAAAAGTAGTAATCTAGAAGATATTATTGAAGAAAATAATAGCAAAGAATTAAAAGGCTTATTAGCAAATTTGTTAGAAAATGAAAAAAGATATCAAGAAAAACTTTTACTTGAAAAACAAAAACAAGAACAAGAAAGATTAGAACAAGAAAGATTAGAAGAAGAAAAAAGACAAAAAGAAATTGCAAAAAGACAACAAGCCTTAGAAGAAGAAAGAAAAAAAGAAATTGAACGAAGAACCAAAGAATTATTAGTAGAAAAGAAAAATCCAATACTAAATTCTTCAAGAGAAAATATACACGAAGATCATTCTAAAGAAGTACTTTCAACCCCTAAAAAAAATAAAGAATTATCCACTGATTCAAGAGAAGCAAGAAGAAAATCATTCTCAGGAATCCCACCTAAAACACCTTCACTAAGACAGACAACAACCATGACAAGGAGTCAAGAAATTACTAAACCAAAACAAGAAAGTGAATCAAGACAAAAAAGAAGTGAAGTCTCTAAAAATATAACAGGAAAAAATATTCAATCTATAGGAGAAAAAAATGATTTCTTTAGCATTCCTTCTCAAAAGAAAAGCGTAATTGATGAAGGAATCCCAGTAATAAAAAATAAAAATTTAGATAATCAAGTAGTAACTTCAAAAAAAGTAGAAGAAGATAAAAAGGTATTTCCTGATATTCCATTAGAAAAAAAAGAAAATATCTTTCCAAATTTCCCAGAAATAAACAAGTCAAATTCCTTCTTTGATGAAGACGAATTTAAAGATTTAAGTAATTATATGGAAGATAACAAAAAAAATAGTTGGTTTTAAAAAGCTGAATAAAAAGAGGTGAAATTATGCAAGATTGTGCTAGTAGTAATAAAATAAAAGAAAACAAGTATAAGATACTAAGAATGAGTTTATTATTGGGAAGAGGAGAAAATCAAGAAGAAACTTTAACAAACTTCGAAGAAGCAGCTCGTGATATTGACACGATGAATGATGAAATTTACCTTAATGACTTAGAAGGAAAATTTTATGATACATTAACATTAGAAGAAGAAGAAAAAAAATTATCAGTTTTAGTAGATTACATTGGTGGAAGAGTTGAACAAAGAATTTCTTTATTAAGTGATTTTTCTAATGTAACAGGATATGACCTAACAAATTTACCTCCAATAAAATACTATGACAAACTAGATGGATATAAAGAAAGATTAAAGTATATTAGAGAATATCTAAATAACATAGAAGAAATTAAAGAACTTGATAAAAAAATTACTGACGCTGAAAAAAAATTAAAAGAAGCATACTTAAATAAAGCAACAGCAGAGGACTATAATAGTCGCAATGAAGAAATCTTATTAAATAAATTTGAAAATTTATTCAAGTCTACTATCTTAACAAATATTAACGAAGAAAACATTAGTGAGAAAGTAGAAGAAATATCACTATCAGCGGAGGAAAGTAAAAAATCTTTAGATATCTTTACCAAATCCTTTGCTACTTTAACCGGATCAGGAATTAGCTATGAAGAAGAAGAAGAATATAAATCATATGTAGAAAATGCTAGAGAAGTATACTACATGAATAAAGAACAAGAATATATCTTAAAGATTTATCAATATTTATTAAAAAGTCAAATTGAATATAGTACTATTTTAGAAAAAAGAGAAGCTATTAATCAATTATTATATGAAAGAATGGACTTAAGGAAAGAATTAAAAATAAAAGATGCAGATCCACTGAATAATTTATACGACTTATTAGAAAGACAATTTGAAGATATTAAACATCAAAAAGATAATATTGAACTAATCGATAGTTTAACAGAAGATATTAATAAATACAAAGAAGCATTAAATGAATTAGAAGTAGACAATCAAAAAGTAGAAATTTTAGCTTTATTAAGAGAATTTTGCTTAATTGATACTTACAATGAAGATACTTCATCAAAAGAAGTTCAAGCTCAACAAACAAATTTACCTAAAGAACAAATAGATTCTCCAATAACTAATAGCAATCCTTCTAAGGATTCTTTAGAGCAAAAGAAAGAAACTCCAAAAGAAGAAGAAAAAGTTTCTAACAATAACACTTCTGATATCTTTAGTACAATCAAAAAAGCAGAAACTCCAAAAATAACGATTTCAGAGCCAACAAAAGAAACAGCGGAAAAACCACTAGATAACGAAGTAATTAAAGTAGAACCTGCCGAACATATTGATATAGAATATATTCAATCCAAAGCAAGTAAAGTAATGCAAAGAGTAGGAGAAATGTTAGGAATTAAAACTAAAGAAACTAAAATTGTTAGTTTTGAAGAAAAAACACCTACCCCTATTCAACCAAAAGAAGAAGTCAAAAAAGAAGAAAAAATAGAAGCTCCTTCTTTGCCAAAAATAGAAAATCCACTATTTAGTAGCAATATCTCTACTTCCTCAGAAACACCAAAAGTAGAAGAAAAGAAGGAAAACGAAGATAAATTTAAATTTCCTGAAAATACTAATACAAATAATGATTTTTGGTTTTCAAGTGATACTCCAGATGCTTTAAAAGAATTACCAGATTTAGATGTTTCAGAAAACAAAGGTACCTTTGGGAATAATTTCACCCCAACACTAGACTTTCCAGATTTAAATTTAAATTTTGGTCCAAATAGTAAGGAGGGAGAATAATGAAATTAGATATTAATAAAATTATTACTTTAGGAAACAAAGAAAGATATTTAGTAATCTCCCATGTTACTCATCACCAAAAAGAATATTATTACATAGCAGAATTAGATGAAAGTGAAAAGGATATCAAAGATAATTATAAAATTATGGAATTATCTGAAATAAATGGGAAATCATTCCTAAATGAAGTTGTTGGAGAGACTAATTTAAAAACAATCTTACCACTATTTGTAAACAATATGGTGAAATAATATCCAATTTATAGATATTATTTCTTTTTTTTGATATAATTTATTGAGGATGTGAGGTAAAAAAATGAAAAAAGTTGTAGTAATAGGTGGTGGAACTGGACAATCAACTCTTTTAAAAGGATTAAAATTATTTCCTATTGAAATTAGTGCAGTAGTATCAGTATGTGACGATGGAAGAAGTACAGGAAGATTAAGAAAAGAGTTTGATACCTTTGCTGTTGGAGATATTCGTCAAGTTATCATATCCTTATCAGAAACAGAACCATTATTTGAAGAATTATTAAATTACCGATTTAATACAACTAGTGATTTAAACGGCCACACAGTAGGAAATTTATTATTAACAGCATTAGCAAATATTACTGGAAATATGCAAGAAGGAATTGAAACAATTGGTAAAGTCTTAAAAATAAAAGGAAAAGTCTTACCATTTACTTTAGATAATCCAGTATTAATTGGAAAAATGAAAGATGGAAGTACAGTTATAGGAGAACATAATATAACACAAAGTGAACAAAAAATTGAAAAAGTTTACTATGAGCATGAAGTAAAAGTAAATCCAAGCGTCATAAAAGCCATTCAAGAAGCGGATTTAATTTTACTTAGTATGGGAAGCCTATATACTAGCAGTATTCCCAATTTATTGAGCCAAGAATTAATTCATACAATAGATAACAGCAATGCGCCAATAATGTATATCTGCAATATGATGACACAACCTGGAGAAACAGATGATTTTAAAACAAGTGATCATGTAAATGTATTAAATAGCTATTTAGGAAAGAAAAAAATCTCTATAGTCATTGCAAATAATGGACAAATACCAGATGAAATGATAAAAAAATATTGGAAAAAAGAACAAAAAAGTCCAGTCTTATTAGATAAAGAAAATTTAAAAGTAGTAAAACTAATCGACAAGGATTATGTTGCAGTTGTTGATAATGTTATTCGCTATCAACCGGATAAGTTAGCCCTAGATATTTATGGATATTTATTAGAAACAGGAGATAAATAATGTCATTTACAGCAAATATTAAAGAAGAAGTAACAAGATTGGAAGGAAATGTTTTAGAGTATCTAGCAGAATTATCTTGTATCATTCGAAATAACGCTACAATAAAAGAAGAAATCACCATTACTGTAGAAAATAACGCCGTAGCAAGAAGAATATTTAAACTAATCAAAAGTATATATGATGTAACTCAAGTAATTACTGTACGGAAAAGATACAATTTCAATAATAATCTAAGCTATATCTTAAAAATTAAACACAAAAAAGAATTAATTTTAAAAGATTTATCAATTGTTATTGATGGCGTTTACCAAAATATACCCAAAAGTTATTTAATCAACGATGAAGAATGCTTAAGAGCATATTTAAGGGGATTATTTATCTCAACAGGCAGTATTAATGATCCTAAAACCTCAAGATATCATCTTGAATTCATTGTAGACAATAAAGAATATGCTCTATTTTTAGTAGAGTTACTAAATCGCTTTCGACTAAATAGTAAAGTAATCAATCGAGAAAAAAATTATATGGTATACATCAAAGAAGCCGAAAAAATTTCTGATTTTCTTCGTATCATCAATGCCTATCAAGCAGTAATGTATTTTGAAGATATCCGTATCTATCGAGACCACAAAAATATGACAAATCGCCTAAATAATTGTGAACAAGCCAACATTGACAAAATCTTTCTAACGGCAGCCAAACAATTAAAAGATATTGAAAAATTAAAAGAATATGATTTATTAGATGTCTTAGATGAAAAATTAAAAGAAGTAGTAGAATATAGACAAAAATATCCAGAAAGTTCTTTACAAGAATTAAGTGAAATCATGAGTAGTGAATTAGAATACACTATCTCTAAATCTGGACTTAACCATCGCTTTCGAAAAATTAAAGAAATAATTAAAAGAATAGAAGATAAGGAAGAAGAAAAAAATGTAGATTAATTTTTTCTTCTTTTTGTATATTCCTCTAATCTATCTGCATATTTTTAATAGAGGAGGAAAATCTATGGAGAAAGCATATATGGGAATTGATATCGGATCAATTTCAACCAAAGGAGTAATTATCAATCAAGAAAATAAAATATTAGCAAGTGAATATTTATTAACAGAAGGAAATCCTATTCAAGCAGTAAAGAAACTGATCAGTATTTTAAAACAAAAATTAAATCATCAAAAATATCAAGTAGTATCTGTTGGAACAACAGGATCGGCAAGAAAATTAATTGGTGTAATGCTAGGAGCAAGTATCATAAAAAATGAAATTACCGCCCACGCAGTAGGCACAACTTCTATCTATCCTGACGTTAGAACCATCTTTGAAATAGGGGGCCAAGACTCTAAAATTATCATCTTAAGAAATGGAATCGTTGTAGACTATGCAATGAATACACTATGTGCTGCAGGAACAGGTTCTTTTTTGAGTTCGCAGTCAAGAAGATTAGGCGTTGATGTAAAAGACTTTGGACAAATTGCGCTAACAAGTAAAAATCCTACTTTAATTGCCGCAAGATGCACAGTATTTGCCGAATCAGATTTAGTCCACAAAGCACAAATTGGTTGCAAAAAAGAAGACTTAATTGCAGGACTTTGTAAAAGCGTAGCAGATAATTATTTAAATAATGTGGGAAAAGGAAAAAAAATAGTCGGACCAATCGTCTTTCAAGGAGGTGTTAGTAAGAACATTGGAGTTTTAAAAGCTTTTGAAGAATTAACTGGTCAAAAAATATTAGTAGATAAAAACTCTCATCTAATGGGTGCTTTAGGAGTAGCCATTTTAGCCAAAAAATCAGGCTCATATTCACCATTCTCTTTTGACATTGAAGAAATGACTTTCGAAACAAAAGGAAAAAATTGTCACGGTTGCGCAAATCACTGCGAAATCATTTATGTAAAAAGAAATAACAAAATTATTGATGCTTGGGGAAATCGATGCGAGAAAGGTCAAATCAAAATTCCCACTTAATTAAAGTCCATCCCAGCTTTTATATCGTAGCCCTAGGTTTTGTTTTAACAGGCTATTATTTAAATTTACTCATTTTTACCTCATTAATTATCATCCACGAATTAGGACATTTTATCGCCGCCAAATTATGCTTAGCAAAGGTAAAAAAAATTATGATTTATCCCTATGGAGGAAAAACAATTTTAGAAGATTACATTAATAGAGATATCCATCAAGAAATATTTATTGCTTCATCAGGAGTAATCCTTCAGTTTATCTATTATTTATTTTTTTGTTTCTTACACCAAAAATACTTCATCAGAACTTATACCATAAATTTATTTACGCTATATAATAGTCAGATTATCTTTTTTAATTTATTACCAATCTATCCATTAGACGGAGGAAAAATATTAAATAGATGCTTATATCTTCTTTTTTCATATCAAACAGCCAATATTTTAACCATTATTTTTTCTTTAATCAATATTATACTTTTATTTACTCTTCGTATTTATCAATATAATTATTCTAATCTAATGATTATATTTATTCTTCTATATTATCTCTATCTTTTTTATCAAAAAAGAAAATACTTATACCAAAGATTCTTATTAGAAAGATATTTATATCACTTAAATTATACAACTTTAAAAATTATTCCCAATCTAAATAAAATGTATAAAAATAGAAGCCATCTGATTTATCATCATCAAAAATATCAAGAAGAAGCAGAAGCACTAGATCAGTATTTTAAAAAAAAGAATAACGCTCTATACAATAAAAAATTTTTTTGATATAATATTATCATATTAAGGAGCGTGTAAAAATGGAAAATCAAATCCAAATATTAGGACTTATTATAATGTTTTTACTAATCGTATTTTACTGGATAAGAAAAGGAGAAAAACAAAAAAAACTAAATTCATATCAGTATTTATTAATAGCAACCTATCTCTTAACATTAGCAGATATTATCAATTTAATTACCTCATCAATCACTACCAATACAATAATTTATCAAAAATTATACCTATCCCTTGCACTAGGAAGTAATTTAACTGTATTATTTTATCTAATTACCAAAAATATTAATGAAAAATATTGCAATCAATCTAGTATAGCAGAGAAAAAAATATCTCTATTAAAAAAAGAATATATAGGCTTATTTCTAATCCATACCATCATTATTTTTATGGCCAAGTCATCAACAATTAATCCAATAGGTCTAGTTCCTTTTATTCTATTAATTACTTATTTCTTATTAACTATTCTTTCTTTAGTTATATCTGCAAAAACATTAACGAAAAAAACAACTTTTCATTTTTGGATGATTATTATCATTGAAGGAATTATTTTAGTATTACAGTATTACTTAAACCATATGCTTTTCTTAACCATAGGAAGTATTGTTATTGTCTTGTATTTATATTTAACCCTAGAAAATATGGGAATAGAAGAATTAGAAAATCTTCGAATTGAAAATACTTACAACAAAGAACAAAATATAGATAAAGTAGCTTTCTTAAAAAATATTTCTCATGAAATTAGAACTCCAATTAATACTATTGACGGTTTTAGTCAAATCATTATGGAAACTGAAGATATGAATGAAATCAAAAAAGATGTTGCTGATATCAGAGTAGCTTCTAGGGATTTAATTGATGTCATTAATAGTATGATAGACTTATCTATTATTGAATCAGGAGATTTAGAAATTATTCCAGAAAATTATAATATTTATGATGTTTTTGACAGTATTATTGAAATTACCAAATCAAAATTAAGAGAAAAAGATGTTGAATTAAGAGTTGAAATAGAAAAAGATATCCCCGAAGTATTATGGGGAGACTCTGAAAGAATTAGTCAAATTATTTTAAATCTATTAAAAAATGCAATGAAATATACAGAAAAAGGGACAATTACTTTAAAAGTAAATAGAATTAAATCAGAAAATATCTGTCGCTTAAAAATTGAAGTATCTGATACAGGAAAGACGTTAAAAACAGAAGAAATTGAAAATCTCTTTAACAAAGAAGAATCAGTAGATAAAGGGAACTTAAACTTATCAGTAACAAAGTATTTAATTGAAAAAATGGGAGGCAGTTTAGAAGCAATTAATCATCAAAAAGAAGGAACCTCATTTATCATAACATTAGATCAAAAAATTATCAGTGAAAAGCAAAGTGCTTCCTCCAAAAGAGAAAAAATTTTAAGACCATTTAAAGCAAAAGGAAAAAAAATTTTAATTGTTGATGATAATAAATTAAACTTAAAAGTAGTATCCAGATTACTTGCACCATATGATGTTGCTATAACAGAAGCAGGAAGCGGACAAGAATGCTTAGATATCTTAGAACAAAATCATGATTTTGATTTAATTCTAATGGATGATTTAATGCCAGGACTAAGTGGAACAGAAACCATGACATTAATCAAAAAAATAGAAAGAATAGATGGATATTACATTCCAATCGTAGCAGTTACTGCAAATGCTACTTCTGGACAGAAAGAAAAATACTTAGAAAACGGGTTTGATGATTATTTATCTAAACCAATTAATCGCTATGAATTGGATAGTATAATGAAAAAGTATTTAAAAGGAAATTTGTCGAAATAATTGACTAAATTTCCTTTTTCTTTTATAATGATACTAGGTGGTAAAATGAAAAAATACAAATTTTTTTTATTATCGTTAATTAGCTTTTTTATTCTTTGTAATGGAGTAAAAGCGACAACATTAAGAGATTTATATAACGATTTATCAGCATTAGAAAAAAGTTATGCAGCTGCTCAGAAAAAGGCAAATATGACCCAGGCAGAAATGAATAATGTAAAAGCAAGCATTGCTAGTACAGAAACAGAAATTAGACAAGCACAACAAGATATTGTACAAGCAGAAAGTGATATTGAAAAAAGTGAAAAAGATATTGCGGCAAAGAAAGAAGAAACCAATCAAATGTTACTTTATTTACAATTAACAAGTAGTAAGGGTAATAGTATGTTGGACTATGTATTTGAGGCAGATGATTATACAGACTTTATTTATCGATATTCGGTTGTAACACAGATGAGTGATTATAACCAAGGGTTAGTAGATGAATTAAATAATTTAATTAAAAGTTTAAATTCTAAAAAAGAAACATTAGCAATCAAACAAAATGATTTAGCAAAGAAAAAAAATGACTTACAAGCCAAATATTTAATTGTTCAAGCTCAATATAAAGATGACCAAGATGATGGAATGAAAGTATCTGATCAAATTGCCCAAAAGAAAAAACAAATCAATTCTTTAAAATCAATTTGTAAGATGGATCAAGATATTAATACTTGTAATGGAATATCTGCTGTAGATGGTTGGGTGTATCCACTTGCCAGATTTAGACAAACTTCAAGTTATGCAGAGTCTAGAGGATCAGTAAGACATTATGCTGTAGATTTAGGAGTTGGCG
This sequence comes from uncultured Bacilli bacterium, assembly GCA_934176955.1. Lineage (GTDB taxonomy): Bacteria > Bacillota_I > Bacilli_A > RF39 > UBA660 > RUG11198. Next base: position 3,158 of record CAKPOS010000017.1, on the reverse strand, counting down.
AAGGAACAACAGTAAGGGCAGTAGCCAATGGTAAAGTTTTAGCAAGATATAGTAGTAGTTGTGGTGGATTAGTCATTCAAATTCAACACAATTATAATGGAAGTAGCTATGTATCACTTTACATGCATATGATTGATGGGTATGTAAATGTAAATCAAAATGTTACAGCAGGACAACCAATTGGAACAAGTGGTGGAGGACCAAAAGAAATTGCCAAATGGGGAGATAGATGTACAGGAGGACCACACTTACACTTTGCTATGGCAACAGGGGCAAGTACAATTGGAAAGTCTTCTCAAGCAGGTAGCACATTCAATCCTGTAAGATTTTTTCCAGCAATGAAAGGTGAAGGAGCAAGTTACTATGGAAAATAAGAAGGCTAATGAATTAGTAAAGTAAACTGTAAACTTTACTAATTTTTCTTTACATCTAAAAAAAATATTTTATAATAAAATTGAAAGTAGGGAGAACATGAAAAATATAGAAATTTTAAAAAAAGCAAATATTGATGTAGATAAAGGAATAGAACTTCTTGGTGATATTGAAATGTATGATGAAACATTACAAGACTTTCTTGATGAGTCAAAAGATAGAATGGAAAGAATACAAAAATCATTAAAAGAGGGAAATATGGAAAGTTACGCTATCGACGTCCATGCAATGAAGGGAGATGCAAATTATTTAGGTTTTACTAAATTAGCCGAACTTTCTCTAGCTCACCAATTAAAAAGTCAAGATAATGATATCAAGTACGTAAAAAGTCACTATGAAGAATTAATGAAGGAAACTTCTAGGATAATCGAAGTAGTAGAACAATACTTAAATAGCTAATCACATATTTTGTCAATCGACTGTAAAAAAAAGATAACTGTTTGTTGAATAGTTATTTTTTTTATCCTTTTGTGTTAAAATAATAAAGGAAATAGGAGGTATAGAATGAAAGAACAATGGAACGGCTTCAATGAAGGAGCATGGACAAAAGAAATCAATGTAGAAGATTTTATCAAAAGAAACTACAAAAAGTATGAAGGAGATGAAACCTTTTTATCTCTTCCAACAGAAAAAACAAAAAAAGTATTAAAAGTATATAATGATATGTGTACAGAAGAAGTAAAAAAACATGTCATTGATATTGATACAGTCAATCCTGCAGGAATTAATGCTTTTAAACCTGGATATATTTGTGATGAAGATGATGTAATTGTTGGTCTTCAAACAGATAAATTAGGAAAAAGAGCAATCGTTCCTAAAGGTGGAATAAAAATGGTTTACCAAGAGTTAGAAGCATATGGTTATAAAATGGATCCAACTCTTGAACATTTTATTAAAGATACAAACTTAGTAAAAACACATAATGATGGTGTATTCGATGCTTATACTAGTGAAATAAGAAGAGCAAGACACAATAAGTTATTAACAGGACTTCCAGATGCTTATGGTCGTGGAAGAATAATTGGTGATTATCGAAGAATAGCTTTATATGGTATTGATTATTTAATGGAAGAAAAGAAAAATGATTGGGACAACATGAAAATTACTGAAATGGATGATGAAACAATCAGACTTCGGGAAGAAATCTCTATGCAATATAGAGCATTAAACGAAATAAAAGAAATGGCAAAAAGTTATGGATTTGATATTTCTAAGCCAGCAACTAATGCTAAAGAAGCAGTACAATGGACTTATTTTGGTTACTTAGCTGCGATTAAAGAAAATAATGGAGCAGCAATGAGCTTAGGAAGAGTAGATGCTTTCTTTGATATCTATTTCGAAAGAGATTTTGAAAAAGGAATCTTAACAGAAGCTGATGCCCAAGAAATTATTGACCAATTTGTTATCAAATTAAGAGCAGCAAGACACTTAAGAACACCAGAATATGATGAATTATTCTCAGGAGATCCAACTTGGGTTACTTGTTCACTTGGTGGTATGACAAACGAAGGAGAAACTTTAGTTAATAAAACAAGTTTCCGTATTGTTCATACCCTAGAAAATCTAGAAAGTGCACCAGAACCAAACATGACAGTATTATGGGCAGAAAAATTACCAGAACCATGGAAAAAATATTGTACAAAAATAAGTATTGCAACTGATTCCATTCAATATGAAAATGATGATATCATGCGACCTGCAATGGGAGATGATTATGGAATTGCTTGTTGCGTTTCAGCAATGAGAATTGGAAAAGATATGCAATTCTTTGGAGCACGCTGTAACCTAGCCAAAACTCTATTATATGCAATCAACGGTGGTGTAGATGAAGTAAGAAGAGATTTAGTTATCCCTGGATTTGAAAAAATGACAGATGAAGTACTAGATTACGAAAAAGTAAAAACAGCATACTACAAAATGATGCATGAAGTAGCAAGAATTTATTCTGATGCTATGAATATCATTCACTACATGCACGATAAATATGCTTATGAAGCAGGACAAATGGCATTACATGATACCTATGTAAATCGCTTAATGGCCTATGGAGTAGCAGGATTTTCAGTAGCAGTAGATTCTTTATCCGCAATTAAATATGCTAAGGTTAAACCAATTAGAGATGAAGAAGGAATTACTGTTGATTTTGAAATAGAAGGAGATTTTCCAAAATTTGGAAATGATGATGATCGAGTAGATGAAATTGGAAAAGAAATTATTGAACAATTCTATAAAGAATTATCTCTTCATCACTGTTACAGAAATGCACACCCAACATTATCCATCTTAACGATAACTTCTAATGTAGTATATGGATCAAATACTGGAGCAACGCCAGATGGAAGAAAAAAAGGTGTAGCATTTGCACCAGGAGCAAATCCAATGCATGGAAGAGATTCATCAGGAGCAATTGCCTCACTTAACTCAGTAGCAAAACTTGACTGGACAAATTGCTGCCGTGATGGAATATCCAATACTTTCTCTATTGTACCAGATAGTTTAGGACACAGTAATGAAGAAAGAATAGAAAATTTAGTATCATTACTTGATGGATATTTTATTCAAGGAGCACATCACTTAAACGTTAATGTATTAAATCGTGAAACATTAATTGATGCGATGAATAATCCAGATAAATACCCTCTACTTACGATTCGTGTTTCTGGTTATGCAGTTAGATTTAATAAACTTACAAGAAAGCAACAAGAGGAAGTAATTGCAAGAACTTT
>CAKPOS010000016.1 GCA_934176955.1 uncultured Bacilli bacterium | reverse complement strand
ATCATGTTCATCTGTATAAGTTGATTCATAACTTTTAGAAAGGTAAGAATGATATGCTTTGACTTTTACTTGGCTTATATTTACATAAGAAGCAATTTCTACTAATGTTGTACAAGTACCTGTTTTTGATGTACTAAAGCAACTATACTTATAAGTACTGTTATTGCTTCCCCAAACATTTTCCAAGGTTCCACTTATTATATTTCCCGATAATGATAATTTCTTTGTCGCGTCATTTTTGGTATAAGAATCAGCAAAATAATAATTGGTATTGGCATTTATATTACTATAATATAAGTTAGTCGCGGTGGTTTCTTGGTAAGTCTTGTCTAATCCATACTTATATCCTAAATAAGCCATATCATAAGGATCAGTATTAAATGCTGAGGTTCCTATTGATGTTTTTGCTCCTGTATCTGTAGTAGATGTTCCTGAATAAATCATTCTAATACTTCCGTCTCCGTTGATACGAATGATTCGCCAAATAAATCCTGCAAAGGAAACATAATTATTGTCAATACTTCCTCGATAATAATAGCTCTTGCCATAGTCATCTTCTGCCATATAAAGACCGCTGTTAGATAAATTAACAATATTTTTTGTAGAACTATATTGGTCTACTTTTGTTGCTTTATATGTTGTTGTTCCATTAGAAGTTGTACTAGTTGCAGAATAAATTACATACATTGTTGAACAACTTGTACTAGTATTCGCACAAGTATAATACTTCGTTGTAGTTGTTGATAATTTATTGGTCATATCATCTCTTACTGTTTTTTGTAAAGCATACTGACCAGTTGACTCATTGAATGTATAGTTCGTTCCAAAATAAATTTTATCGGTTGTACTTACGATATTACTTCCTTGAATGTTAGAAGAGCTTGTTTTTGTATAAGTAATATTTGGTGCTGTTTCATTGAAATTGGCAACTTTAGTTTCAATATCTGCTTTTGCTGAATCAACACTAGAGGAATATTTATTGGTAATTAAAATACAGTCTCCTAACTTATCAATATCATTATTGGTACAATAATCACTGTCAAAGTCTCCAAATGTTGCCGTTGTTCCTAATCCATTACTAGAATTTACTTCAATAAGTCCCCCATAAATTCCCTTATCCGTTTCTCTTTGATCTTTGCCATTTTCACTTATCCATAATGCAAAATAGTATTCTTTTGTTTCCGAGACAGCTAATGAAAAATTTCTTTCTAAAACTGATTTTTCCATACCATTTGTTGTATATTCTTTTTTTCTAGTAGTAGCATTTTCAATTAATTCCCATTTTAAGTTTTGATAAATATTATTTTTCCCACTAGCGACTAAAGTAATAAAGCTAGATAGTTTTAAATTACTATTTCCTGTATTTTTAATAGTAACTTTATAAACTTCACAAGAAACATTGTTATTTGCATCTATGCAACTGCTTTTTCCATCAGAACCTAAAAGTGCATTTTTTAAGGCCGTATCTAGTAATGGTACTAAGTTTGATTTTCCTTTACTTGATATTGGTGTTACTCTAGTAACTTGTAATTTAATATTAGCTGTTGACAAGTTACCTGCTAATGTACTTTTTTTATCGGCCGTATATAAATAAGCGTAAGTCCCACCTATCATTAATATTACATAGATAAATAAGCCAATTAATATTAAATATTTTCTTCTTTTAAATATTTTCATTTACAACACCTCAATTTATTCTGTATTAAGTATAGCAAACAAAATTCAATAATTCAATAAGTTTATTCACTAGGATAGTGTAAAATTGTTTTGAATAAAAAAAGAGAACTTATTATAAATTAATATAATCAATAAGTTCTCATCTATATATTACTATATTTTTTTAATATTCTTTTTTTGGCATTTTTATAACATTTTCGGCATACAGATTCATAAGTAGCATCAATGCCATCTATAGCAATTTGTTCTCCTTCAAAAACGGGTATTCCATTTTCTAAACGCATATTATAAGTTTTATTATTTCCACAACTGCATTGTCTACTAATTACTTCAATAGGATCTGCAATTTCTAATAATCTTTTACTTCCTGGGAATAATTCTCCTCGAAAATCTGTTCTAAGTCCATAACAAATAACATTAATTCCTAAGATATCAACGATATCTGATAATTGATCTACTTGTTCTTTTTTTAAGAATTGTGCTTCATCTACTAAAATAAAATCTAAGTTATGTTCTAATAAATACTTAGCAATTAAAATGTATATATTGGTATCAGGATAAATTAAAAAATCTGTTTTTAAACTTTCTCCATCTCTGGCTAAAGTATTATTGTCTGCTTTTTTATCAATACTTGGTTTTATTACAATCACTTCAAAACCATCTTCTTTTTTGCCATAATAATCTCCTTGTAATTTTCTCGTTTTTCCGCACCCCATTGCTCCAAAGCAAAATTTTAAATCAATTTTCATTTGAAAACCTACCTTTCGTTCTAATTATATCTCTATTTTTCTTATTTTAAGAAAAGTTAACTATTTTTAATATAAAGTATTTGTAAACATAATGTAAATATTTTGTCGTTTAGGTATCAAAATTTATCAAATAGTGTATTTTTTTGTGACTTTTTTCATTTTTTGGATTATTATAGTTTATGACTAGTGTTTTTTCACTAGTCACTACTACCAAACCAGTTTTATCTAACGATAAGACTGGTTCTTTTTTTGAGTTCTGTTTAAATTTATGAATGTTAGAAAATTAAAAATGCTGCAGTAGAAGTTACCACTCGAGTGAGCATAGCAAAAAGATAAACCATCCGTGCAATTAGCATCGGATGAGGTCACGTTACAGGTTTATTTTTTCAAAATTATCTCCTCCATTTTTTACTTAAAGGAAAAGAAAAAAGAAGTATTTTAATCCAATCAATCAACTTCTTTTAAGTATTCTTTAAATTTATCCGTCATCATGTTTAATATAACCTTTGCATAAAAAAAAGCCCTACACATTAGGACTTACTTTGAAACAACTTGTTCTCCTTTATAAAATCCGCATTTTGGACATACTCTATGTGGGCGAATCATTTCACCACAGTTTGAGCATTTAACTAATCCATTTGCAACTACTTTATAATGAGTTCTTCTCATATCTCTTCTAGTTTTACTTACTTTTCTAAATGGAACTGCCATGTTCTCACTCCTTCCTTGAATCAAATATTTTACTTAACTCACTAAATGGAGAATTATTACTTTCTTTTAATTCTTCTTCAGTAACAAGACGCCATCCATCTCCTTTTAATGTTAAATTCTCTGATTTTTCAGATTTTACTTTCAAAGGAATTTCCACTAATATATTTTGCCATAAAAATTCTTGAATATCAAGTCTATTATGAACAATTTCTAAATTATTTTCTTCGTTCTTCCCTGTCTCATTAAATTTTTCTGAAACATTACTTACAAATGGATAATTAACATCTTCTAAAGTAATATCATCTGGTAATACCATAATTCCTGATATTTTTCCTTCAATTTCATAATTTCCATCACATAGTTTAGTAATTGTTCCTTCAAACTTTACATCTTTAAGATCACGAATGGATGTTTTCGAAAATAATTCTTTATCTAATTCAAAGGAATCATTAATGATGATTTCTTCTTCCATATTAGTTACTAGTTTTGTTAAATCAATATTCATATTTCTCTCCTATAAAGAAAAAAAGATTTTCTTATTTTCTTGATACATATTTGCCATCTTTGGTAGATACAATTATTTCTTCTCCTTCATCAATAAACAAAGGTACACGTACTAATAATCCAGTTTCAATAATTGCGTCTTTTGTTGCGTTTGTTGCTGTATTTCCTTTAATTGCTGGTTCAGTAGATGTAATTTTGTAGTCAATTTTTTCAGGTAATTCTAATCCTAGCATTTCATTTTCATAGAAAGTAATATAAACATTTAAGCCTTCTTTTAAGAATTTTACTTGATCCTTAATTTGACTTTCATCTAATTCGATTTGTTCATAAGTTTCCATATTCATGAAGCTATAGCTACTTCCTGTTACATACAAATATTGCATTTGTTGCTTATTGATGTGAGCTTTTGGAACAGATATTCCTGCATTAAATGTCTGCATAGCGATTGCGCCAGTTCTTAGGTTCTTTAATTTTGCCTTAACAATAGCGGCTCCTTTTCCTGGTTTTACATGATCAGACTCTAATACTTGATAAATATTTCCATCATAACTAATGGTTACCCCATTCTTAAAATCATTTACATTAATCATTTGAATTCCCCTTTAACTATTTTGTTTTTGTTTCTTTAAACTCACATACTTTACGGCAATGACTACAATACTTGTTTAAGCTTAATTTTTCTTTTGTATTATCACTGTTTTTTGGAGTTCTATAAGTAACTTTCTTACATTCTTGACAAGTTAATGTTACTAAAGTTCTACTATCTTTCTTAGCCATAATGCACCTCCTTTTAAAGCACTGAACGTATTATACCACATTATTTATAAATTTCAAAGTATTTATTGACAATTTCTGAGGATAATCTCTTGTTAATACCACTTGTTGTCTCTGCACTTGCATCAGCAACATCGGGACTAATCACAACGATGCTCATCTTTGGATCATCATATGGAGCGTAGCCAACAAAACTTGTGGTAATAGTTTCTGTATCTACTACTCCATCTTTATTGGTATCAATAAAACTTTGACTGGTTCCTGTTTTTCCTGCACCAATGGATTGATATGAACCCATATATTGAGTTCCTAACCCGTAACTAACAACAGCTTTAAATCCTTCTTTTACTCGATTTAAGTATTTTTCTTCAACATCTACTTTTCCTAATTCTTTTGAACTAGCTTCATAAATTTTAGTTCCAAAGCCTTCTTTATTTTCTTTGGAAGATTCATAAACTTCTTTTAATAAATAAGGTTGTAATCTAGAACCACCATTAGCAATTGTATTAATATATTGAGAAATTTGGATTGGCGTATAAGTATCATATTGCCCAATAGAAAAGTCTAATAAATGACCTGGTAATGTAGATTTTCCTGAATAACCATGTCCTTCAGATGGTAAGTCTATTCCTGTTTTAACCCCTAAGCCAAAGGAAGAATACATCTGTCGATATTTATCAAAAGCACTTTTATCTAATGCTAATGGTTGGTCATAGCGGTAGTTTCCATTTCCTATAGCAATCGCTATTTTGTATTGATAAACATTCGAAGAGTAAGCTAAGGCGTTAATATCATTAATATATCCTAACGTTCTCCAAGAACATTTCTCTGGGGTACTTCTAATTTTAATACATTCATCCATTTGGTATTGTCCAATCGTAATGGCTCCATATTTATATCCAACTAGCATAGAGGCACCTTTTACAATGGAACCTGGTGTCACAGAAGTAGTAATGACTCCTGGCGTATAATCTGTTACAACATATTGCCCATTTTCTTTTTTGACTTGTTTTCCTGCCATTGCTAAAATTTCTCCTGTTTTAGGATTTGCTACAACAGCAAAACTATGATCATAATATTCAGTATGGGCTTCTGATTTTGTAGATAATACTTCATTGGTTAACTGTTCTTCTAAATATTTTTGAAGGTCAATATCAATTGTTAAAACAATATCATTTCCCCTTTTTCCTGAATCGATTAATTCATAATTATTTCCATTCGTCACTTTATATTTTGCTTTTGTTCCTTTTAAGTATTTTTCGTATTGAAACTCTAAATAACTAATTCCTACTCGATCATTCATACTGTATCCTTCTTTTAAGTATTCCTCTACTAATTCAGAAGGAATTCCTTGTGTAGAGCTAGATACATTTCCTAAAACAGATTTAAATACCTCTCCATAAGGATAAGTTCTCTCCCAATCTAGTTTGGTATTTACCCCTTTTAATGTATCAATATTTTCACTAACAAAAGCATATTCATCATCTGTTACCCCACTATTTTTAATCACTTTTTCAGCATAAGAATATCCTTTATTCATTAAATAATAAATATAAGCAGTCTTTTTTCCTAATTCGTCATATTCAGATAAATCTTCTTGCGTTATTCTTTCATAAATGAAGTCTTCTAAATCATCATCATCTAGCTTTCTTTCATTATATTTTTCTCTTTCTTCTTTAGTAATCTTAGCTTCTGCTTCTTTTTCATGATTTTTATACCAGAAAGTTTTTAACATCTTTTCACTTAATTTACTATAATCAATATCAATTTTTTCGGCTAGTATTCTTGCTAATTCAATTTCTTCTTTACTACTAATTCCACTTTCTTTTTTATAATAAATTGTTTTAACTGCTTCATTATCAACTAATAACTTATAATTTCGATCATAAATTCTTCCTCTTGGTGTAGATTCTCCTTCAACTACTTTTTCTGTAGCGGCTACTAATTTTTCTTCGTAGCTATCGGATTCTAAAACTTGTAACTGAAATAATCTTACCGTAATTGCACTAAAGACAATGGTAATTAAAACAAGTAAAAATACATAGCGTTTTTCAATAATATCGGGTAAATATCTTCCTGATGATGAACCTGATTTTGGCGTATTACTATATGGTCTTAAGTTATTTCTTTTCACTACTTGTTTTACTTTTGCAACTTTATTAATTGGTTTTTTATGGGTTAAACTTTGTTCTTTATGAGAAGTTATTTTTGTTTTTTTCACTTTGTTAATGGGCTTGTTTTTATCTAAAAAGCTTGATCCTTTTAATTTTATTTTTTTCTTGGCCATTTTCTTTCCTCCTCACATCAATTCCATTATAACATAAAAATTTATTTTTTTTGTGAAAAATACTGATATCGTTTATTCTTTTTTTTATCGATTTACATATAATAAAGTGGTGATGTTGATGAACCAATTTTTTATAATCAATTATATTAAAAAATTAACGAAAAATGATATTATTTCTTTTGCTAATAAACAAAATATTACTCTTACAAACGAAGAGGTTGATGTTATTTATTTTTACATAAAAACAAGGTATCAAGATTTTTTTGCTGGAAAAGAAAAAGAATTATTAGAAAGTATTAAAGAAAAAGTCTCTTATCCTACTTATTTAAAAATATTAGAATATTATCAATTATACTTAGAAAAGAATAAAAATAAGAAACTATAGATAAAATCTAAAAAGTTTCTTATTTTTATTATATTTTTAAGTATTTTTTTACTGCTCTCCATGAACCAAACATTCCCACTAATATTCCAATAATCATCAATAATAAAGATGCTAAATACACAAATGGAGTTGGTGAAATTAATTTGGCTAATGATGAAGAGAAAAGTTTTCCATGGAAGAAATTATAAAGAGATGTATATCCATAAATCATAATGATGATAGGAATAATAGAACCTAATAATCCTAAGAATAATCCTTCAATGACAAAAGGAATTTTAATAGAAATATTAGAAGCACCGACTAATCGCATGATTTCTATTTCTCTTTTTCTTGCATAAATGGCTAATTTAATCGTATTGGCAATTAGAAAAGCAGTTACAACAATTAAAGCAATTACTGCGCCAATGGATACTTTTTTCACAACATCAAAAATGGTAATTAACTGATCTACCATGTCTTCTCCATAGCTAACGGTATTTACTTTGTCTACCGACTTTATCGTTTTAGCCGTCTCTTTTATGCTTTCTACATCTTTTACTTTTAATTCAAAACTATCTAATAATGGATTTGTGTCATCTGTCCAATTACTAATAATGGTTTCAAAAACTTTATTTCCTTTAGCGGTTTCTTTAGCAGACTCTTGTTTCGTTTTAAAAGTTAATTTTTCTACGTTTCCTGTTCCTCTGATTGCTTTTTCAACTCTTGCATAGTCTGATTTCCCTGCATCCTTATCTAAGAATATTACCATTGTAACATCTTTTCGGATTGATTCAGTGAAATTTTCTACATTATAAGAAATTATTAAGGAAAAAGCTACCACAATTAAGGTAATGGCAATACAAGAAATAGAAGCTAATGATAAAGAAAAGTTTCTGATAACACTTTTAAATGCATCTCTGATATATCGTTGAATTGTTCTAATACCTCTCATTATAATATGTTCCTTTCTCATAATCTTTCTTTAATCTTCCTGATTCAATTAAGATAACCCTTTTCTTCATCTTATCCACAATTTCTCTATCATGAGTTGCCATAATAATTGTCGTTCCTAAATTGTTAATATTCTCTAATACTTTCATAATTTCTAATGAAGTATCAGGATCAAGATTTCCTGTTGGTTCATCACAAATTAATAATTTTGGTCTATTGACAATTGCTCTTGCAATAACGACTCTTTGTTGTTCACCACCTGATAATTGGTCTGGATATTGTCTTACCTTATTTTTAAGTCCTACTAAATCTAATACTTCTAATACTCTTTTTTGAATTTCACTTTTTTCATAGCCAAATACTTCCATAGCAAAAGCAACATTTTCAAAGACAGTAAGCTTAGGAAGTAATTTAAAATCCTGAAATACAACGCCTAGTTTTCTTCTTAAAATATATACTTTTCTATTTTTTAATTTAGCAACATTAATTCCTCCAATGAAAATAGAACCTTTATCTGGTCTTTCCTCACGATATAACATTTTAATTAAAGTTGATTTTCCAGATCCACTAGCTCCTATAACAAAGACAAATTCTCCTTTTTGAATACTTAAATTAAAATCATATAAAGCAACTACACCATTTTTATATGTTTTTTGGACATTGTCTACTCGGATTAATTCCATTTTACCACCTTTTTTCTATTTTCCATTATATCATAGTTATTCTTATTTTACTTCTTATTTTCTTTGTTTTTTATCTTTTTACACTCCACCGTAAATTTCATAAGTATCTGTAATTAAAAAGAATACTTCTTTATCAATCTTTTGAACGACATCTTTTAATTCATAATAATTTCTTGTAGGGACAGCACACATTAATATCTTTTTTTCTTGGTTACTATAACCACCTACAGCATTGAAAACGGTTACTCCATAGCCAAAATTTTCAACAATATATTGACTAATTTCTTTTTCTTTTTCTGTAATAATAAAAAATGTTTTCGTAATAGAAGACTCTAACATTACTCTATCTGTTACGATAGAAGAAATATATAGACCAATGATTGCATATAAAGCACTAGAAAAACCAAAGATAATGCCACTAAAGAAGACTAATATTCCATTTACCAAAAGGGTTGATTTTCCTATGGATATCCCAAAATACTTATACAAAATTTGATAAATTGTTTGAAATCCTCCTACAGAAAAGCCACTTCGAATAATCATCCCATTCCCTAGTCCCATGATCATTCCTCCAAAGAAAATTGTTAAAAATAATGAAGAAATTTCTAAGTGAAACATCATTTGAAAAATACTGGTAAATTCTAAAAATATTGGTAATAAAATAACGCCAAAGATAGTTTTAATGGTATTTTCTTTTCCTAATAAAAAATAACCTATCACTAATAAAACAAAAGAAACCATAAATACAAAAATACTCGTATCTATCTTAAAAAATCTATCTACTAATAAAGAAAGGCCTGTTGTTCCTCCTGTTACAATATTTTGTGGAGAAAAGAAAAGACTAAATGCTGTCGCATATACAAAAATTCCCCAAATAAATATTGCAATTCTTTCACTACGATTTCGAACCGTTAAGTTATTAATAATCTCATCAATTCTTGTTTCTCTTTTTTCCATTATTCTTTACTCCTTGAACTTACTTCATAAGCATCACAAGCTAAAAAGAAAATATTGGGATCAAGTTCTTTTAATCCTTCTTTCACAATAAAATATTGTCTTGTTGGTACTACACCTAATAATAATGTTTCTTTAGCATTGGTATAGCCTCCTCTAGCATTAACTAAAGTAACGCCTCCATCTGTTATCGAAAGCAAAAAACTTCTGACTTCTTCTTCGTTTTTCGTCACAATATAAAATGCTTTACTTTGAGAAATTCCTAAAACGACTCTATCAGTCATAAAACTAATAATATATAAAACTAAAAAACCATATAAAACAACTTCCCAAGAAGAAACTAATAAACCAGATAAAACAACTATCCCATCAGAAACCCACATGGCTTTTCCTAAACTAACCTTTGTATATTTTGCTACAATTTCACAAAGAATATCTGTTCCTCCAGTATTGAAATTTGTTTTAAAGATTAATCCATACCCTATTCCAGATAAAACGCCTCCAAAAATTGCAATGACTAATAATTCTACATCATTAAAGTGAATATAAGGAACTAAAGGTTCAGTTGCTGCTACCAAAAGAGGAAATATCAAGGAACCTACTAAAGCATTACGAGTCTTTTTCCAGCCCAAAGTAAAATAACTTAATATTAATAAAAGTAAATTAAATATCAAAATGAACAAAACACTTGGTATGCCAAAATGCTCTGCGACAATTGATAATCCTGATACCCCAAAACAAACAATTCCATATTGTTTAAAAAAGACATTAAAAGCAAGTGCTACAATGAAACAACCTAACGCTAACAAGAAATATCGTTTAACTAAATTCTTTTTTTCTACATTTTCTAATATTTTTTCAATCCTTTTTCTTCTTAATTTTCTAAAAAACATTCTATCACACCTTTAACCCAGATTTTATTAATTCGTCTAACTCCCCATCTAAAACTTTTTCTACACTGCTTGTTTCATAACCACTTTCATTATCTTTTACTAGCGTATAAGGACACATGACATAGCTTCTTTTCCCTGAACCAAAAGCGATTGCTTTTTGCCCTTTTTTCATATCACTTATTTGTGCATTCTTTTTGTCTAACTCCAATTGATATAACTTACTCCGAAGAATATCTAGGCAATGTTCTTTATTTTGAATTTGACTTCTTTCATTTTGACAAGTTACAACAATTCCTGTTGGCAAGTGTGTTACCCGAACAGCACTATCGGTTGTATTAACACCTTGTCCTCCAGGACCACTACTACGATAAATATCAATTTTTAAATCTTTATCTTGAATATCGACTTCTACATTCTTATCCATTTCAGGAACAACTTCTACGGCTGCAAATGAGGTATGTCTTCTTTTATTTGCATCAAAAGGACTAATTCTAACTAATCGGTGAATTCCTTTTTCATGTTTTAAATATCCATAAGCATTTTTGCCTATCACTTTTAAACAAACACTTTTAATTCCTACTTCTTCTCCTGCTTGATAATCTAATTGTTCTACCCTATAATGCTTCTTTTCAAAATATCTTTGATACATTCTAAGAAGCATATTGGCCCAATCACAAGCTTCTGTTCCTCCTGCTCCTGAATGAATTTCCATAATACAATTATTTTTATCGTATTCTCCCGATAAATAAGTTTGTAATTTTAATCCTTCTAAAAATTTTATATCTTCTTTTAGTTCTTCTTCGATTAAAATACTTAATTCTTCCTCTTCTTCTGTTAATGCTTTTAAGGTAGTTAAATTATTTTCTACTCTTTTTGATAATTGTTGAATAGGATCTACTATTCCTTTTAATTCATTCATTTGATTAATTTTTTTGTTTGCTTCTTCTTTATCTAACCAAAAATCATCTTTTGATTGTTCTTCTAATAATTTTTTTAATTCTTTTTCCTTTTTATCGTAGTCAAAGAGACCTCCTAATTAAATTTAATTCTTCTTCTATTTCTTGATAAGATTGCTTTAATTCTTTGATTTCCATTTTTATCACTTCCTTTATTCTTATATTATAGCGTAAAATAAGAAAAATTAAAAGGATTATTTTTGAAGAATTTATTGTAATTAAAAATGAAAAATGATATGATATTATTCGAGGTGAAGTATGAAAAACAAGATAGTTTATATAGCTCTTGCTATATTTGTATTAATTATTGTTGTATTGTTAGTCAATTATGCAAATACACCAAAACCAGGAAGTTTTATTCAATTAGACTATAAAACTTTAACTAAAAAAGTTGAGAATAAAGATACTTTCATTTTAGTGACGAGTAAAAGCACTTGTTCCCATTGTGCTAGCTACAAGCCAAAAATTGAAGCTATTACAAAAGAATATGGAATTGATATTTACTATATTGACTATGATAAAGAAGATGAAAGCACACAAAAAGAATTTCTTGATAAATTTAATCTAGATGGTTCTACTCCAATTACCTTATTCTTCAAAAAAGGTAGTGAAGCTAGTGTATTAAATCGAATTGAAGGAGACTTATCTTCTGAAAAAGTAATTTCTACATTTAAGAAAATGGGATTTATCACTGATTAAATCTCATTTTTTTCTTCAAAATCTATTGTATTTTTTTTTATTTTATTATATAATGTATACATCAAGCGCCCATAGCCCAATTGGATAGAGCGTCTGGCTACGGACCAGAAGGTTTGGGGTTCGAATCCCTATGGGCGCACCATTGACGAATTTGTTCGAACCATTCGAACTTTGAATATATTTTCAGTCTGAAATATGACTGATTTTTTATACAATAAAAAATCCCCACTGGTAATTTTGATGTTTACGTCAAAATACCTAGGGGGTTAACTATTTTGTCATAACAAAATAGAAAAATATGTGGTACAATCTTATCAAGAGGTGATTGTGTGAAACTATCTGAAATAACTAAAGAAACATTAACTGATGATGACATTCAAAAAATAGTATACGAAAATGTTGATGATAATGGAAAAAGTTCTATTTATGGTTTGGTTTTTGGCAACAGTATGTTAATAAACGAAAGAGTTAGCACTGCTGTTGATGCATATAAAAACAATAGAATTAAAAAAATCATATTTAGTGGTGGTAATAATGGAATTAGTAATCAAGACAATGATGTGATTCCAGAAGCAATAAAAATGAAAAAATTAGCTATTGAATTAGGTGTAAGCGAAGAAGATATTTTAGTTGATGATACATCTAGTAATAGCTTTGAAAATGTAGAAAATTCATTTAATTTAATTTGCAATGAAAATATTTCTTCAATTGCGATTATTACAAGTGAATTTCATCTAAAAAGATGTATGGCAATTATAAAACAAAAATTTCCTAATTTAGAAGTTATATTGATTTCGTCTAAAGATGGTTTTTCAGATGGTAATAATTGGTTTTTGTCTGACAATACATGGAATTCTGGAAGAAGTTTAGCAACATATGAAGCAAATCTTTTAATACGATATGCAAAAGAAAATAAAATCGCTGATATAGATATTTTAAATTTTAAAAATGAAGAACAAAAACTAACAAAATAATGTTAACGAAAGTTGTAGACGTCTACTTCATCGACACCATTATGATAGGAAACTCGAACTTTTAAAGTTTCGAGAGTAATAAATTACTAACAGAAATGTTAGTTTTTTTGTTATTTAAGAAAGATATATGTTAACAATAGAAACTAAAGAATTAAATATAAGCAAGGAATTGAAAGTCCAATTAAAGTTGATGATACTTTAGTAGATCAAGCAGGATATGCAGTAGATGAAATTACAAGTCCAAGAGCAAATCTTAAACCATATATTGATTATAAATATGATAAAATTTGCGCAAAATATGAAAATGCTATAAATGAATTACAAGTAACACAAAATAATGAAAAACAAAGTGGTAGAAGTTTTAAAAAAATAATTTAAATAATAATATCACTAATATAGTTAGTAGATTATTACTACCTATTATTGTTTGTAAGAAAAGTTATTCGACTTCTTCTTCACCCACACCATTAGAATATTAACCCTTTATTTAATAAGGTTTTTTTTGTGCTTTAAAAGAAGAAAAAACAGAGAAGTTTCCCTTCCCTGTTTAAATGATTATATTAAAGATACAATCATTAGAACAATTAATATGATAATTAATAATTCAACAATAAATCTCCAAATATATTTTAACCAAGTTTTATATGGTACTTCTAAGTAAGATAATCCTACAATTAGAAGAATACTTGTTGGACCAATTAATTGAACTAATCCATATAAACTTTGGAACATAACAGCATATACAGATAAATTTGCTTTATCAGGTAATGCTGATACCATTGAAGTAAATACACCAGCAGTAACATAATAAGTATCAACATTTAATACACTTCCTAAAATAGTAATTAAAGAATTAATAATTGCATTATCACCAAAACTCTTACTAGCATTAGTAATAATTGTTTCAATGAATCCATTGTTATAGCTACATACTAATATACAATAAGCAAGTCCTGCAATCATTGCTGCTGGAAGCATCTTCTTCATTCCATAAACAAATCCATCCATAGCATCTTCAAATTTAATTTTATAAATTAGCATTAAGATAAAAATGAATACTGCAACGAAGAAAACTGCCATCATGAAGTTTCCTAAGTTACCCCATGTACCAAATGCAGTAATACTACCTGAAATAAGACTAGTAAATACTGCATATTCTCCAATTTTTAATCCTGTTAGCCAAGTATGGAATTTATCAAAGCATTTAATGCCAAATAAATCAGACCAAGGTAAATATCCTAATACTAAAATAATTAGTAATAATCCAAAGATAATTCCTAAAGGCCATAGAAGTACTTTCTTTTTCGCCTTCTCTTTCTTCTCTTCTTTTTCTTTTGATTCAATAAATAAACTATCATGTTTTGTTAAATGATATTTTTCACTATCATTTTTCTTAATATGACTAAGGATAGTATAAATTAACAAAGCAACTGCTACTACCAATAACAAAATTTTAGGAAATAAATTACTCCAGTTATCTTTTAAACCAACTAATTTATCAAAAGTTGTATAGCTTGATGCATATTGGTTACTAGCATCTTTAAATGTTAAAAAAATACCTCCAATATATCCTACCAAAACACCACCAATTGTTGTAGATAATGCTACTAATTTATCATATCCAAGTAGTAAAATAATAGAAACTACAAATGGAATGAATAATAATAAAACTGTATTTAGTCCTGTTAATGAAGCAAGTAAAGCAAATACAATCGTCATGATAATGACGAACACTTTTTCTTTTTCTTTGCTACTAATTTTATTAGAAATCATCTCTATCATTTGTTTATAAGCAGGTACTTTATTCAAAAATCCATAAAAACCACCTACTACTAAGATAAAAATAATTGTGTCAAAGAAATAGTAAAATGATTGTATATAATTAAGGAAAACATCGCCTAAAGCTAAATAACTAATAGAACCTTGTCTACCTTTAATACAATAACTTGCTATTACTACAAGTAGTAACAATATAGACAACACTTTAAATAATCCATATTTCTTTTTCATTTCTTAACCTCCAAATTCATTATAACACGAAATGCTATAATTACTATATTTTTAGCCATTTGTTTACTTTTTTCCAATAATCATAATACATATGTTTGCCATTAGAATAGTAGAATATTTCTTTATAACTTGATATATATCTACAGATAATTATCTGACATATAACATAAGTAATAAGGAAGTTTTAGGAGAGGGGCTCAAGAACAGTTCACTGAACCATCCGCGTCGACAAGGCAGACCAAGCCAGCACCATAATTGCCGCAGTAGACGTTGCTATTCGAGTTAACTAGGCAGCCGAAAGAGTCACTGTTGCAGCTAGGTTTGAAGTACAAGATGCTCCAGGAAAATTTGTTGTATTTAAGATATTTTTATTTTCTTCCCAATTATCTGTACCATTTTTTAAGCAAATTAGTTTATTATTTGTGGCTGATGAATATAGGCAAACTGATAATTGGGTTCCTTGCTTTCTTACAAAGGCAGATGAACCAGATGATGAAACCACTTCTTATACCCACATAATAAATATAACTATACTTCAACTACTTCTAAATCTAATTCCTTAATTATCTCTTTTAATAAATTCAATACTTTATTTATATCTACACTATTTGCATATTTATATTTACTACTATAAATATTCCATAATTTTTTTATTCTTTCATTTTCAATAATAGAATCTATAATTTGTTCATAATCACTTAAATATTCAAATGAATCCCTTTTAGTGAATGTATTATTTACAGCTTCTTTTAAAACGATAATATTTATCTCTTTTCTTAATTTAGTTAAAATATAATATATATCATAAAAATCTTTCATTCTGCTATTAAAAGTACCACGTCTTAATACTGTTTCAATTTTTTCTGCTAATATTGTTTCTACATTATAACTACTTATCATTATTGTTCTAGTTTCAAACATTAAAGGATACTTATATTTTAATTCTTTTGGGGTAACTTTATCTCCAGTAGATATATCAATTTCTAAATTAATCTTTAAACTTTGTAATTTAGCTACAATATGATATTTATTGCCACCATATTCATCATCTTCTCTAATATCAGTTATATCAACTATATCAAATTTAACACCATCATTTAAATTAATACTTAATATTTCATTTAATACTTTTATCATTTCATTTTTTGATGCATCTATACCAGTAATTGTAGTATCCATATCTTTTGTCATTCTATTATCAATACCAAACATGGCAGATAGTAATAATCCACCTTTTAAAATAAAATTAGCTTGATATTTTGATATAGATATTCTTTCTAATATTCTTTCAAACATATATCTTTGTAATATTTCATAATAATTTAAATCGTATTTACTTTCTATTTCTTTTGCTAATTTTTTTATTTCAGTTATATCTACCATTTCATCATAACCTCTACTATTGTATTAACTTTCTCATAAATATTAAAAATTTTAGAATATTCTAATAATAATTCAATATTTTTATCTTTACTATTAAAGTAATAATCTAATATTCTATTTTGAAGTTCTAAATCAAATTCTTTTTCAGATCTTAACATATCGCAAATACATCTTTCAGCATTATATACTTTAACTTTATTTCCAAATGGACTCATTACTTCTATAATACCTATTTCATAATAATTATTAGATACATGATGAACGTTATAATTTCCTCTCACTTTTTTATCTCTAGGAACTGTTATATCAATTTCTGATGGTGTTTTATTA
Organism: uncultured Bacilli bacterium; assembly: GCA_934176955.1. GTDB lineage: Bacteria > Bacillota_I > Bacilli_A > RF39 > UBA660 > RUG11198. The sequence goes on along the minus strand of CAKPOS010000016.1, from coordinate 5,035 downwards.
GTAAGATTTAGAATATGGAATGCTGTATTATATGAAAAAATAGCACTTGAATATTTTTTTTGTAAAATAAAATATTCATCTTTAAACAATCTAGTATCCATATATAACCCGTGACTTACTCGTTCAATTATCCCTTTATTAATATAAAAATCTATTTGAGATTTATATATGTTTAAGTTTAATAATTCTGATGTTGAAACATAACCATTATTATTTTTTAAAAATTCAACTAATTTTTTCTCATTGTTCATATTATCACCTTTTTAACTTTCGTACCTACATTATATCATTTTGTGGAACAAAAGTAAATATTCTTGTATGGATTAATGAAATTATCAAATATAATAAAAAAATATTTCAATTAAAAGGTAATATCAATCATCTTACCTATATCTTACATGTTTTCTTACCTGTTATTTATTTTTTATTATAAATTTTTAATAACACTTTTAGTTTCTATTAAAAATATGGTATGTAATTCATTAAGATTTTACATACCATATAGTACTTCATTACTTCTAAGCTCCTCAATATCTTTTTTTCAAAAGATAGATTCTAGATTTTGAGATTCACTTTTGGGTGAAGTTCAACCACCACAGCTAACTGAACCATTCTCGTGGACATTGCAGCTCACTTCAGCACCACCAGTGTCAACAATCGTGCAGCCGACTTTGCCACGCGAGTAAGCGTAGCAATAGAAATAGTCACCGTTGCAGTAAGCAGGGGATGAGGTTAAATCACAAGTTGCCCCTGGAAAGTTTGTTATATTTAAGATAGTTTTATTCTCTTCATCATTATCTATATCATTTTTTAATTCGTTCCACTTCCTTATCTTCTAGTTATCTAAAAGATATCAAAAAAAGTTTTTTTTACTTGTAGAAGCGCTAGTTTGTATTGAAGTTAAATTACTTTTCTACCCCTATATTAATAGAATTCTTTACTTAGAGAAAAAGAAAAAAGAAGTATTTTAGTCCAATAAATTCAATTCTTTTAAGTATTCTTTTAATTCTAAATCTTCATTTTTATGTTGTTTTAAAAAAGCAAATAAATCTTGTTGTACTCTTATCATCATCGGATAATCCTTTTTCATATCTGCTAATTTAAATAGGATATCTCCACTTTGCCTTATTCCAAATAAATCTCCTTGGCCTCTCGTTTTAAAATCATATTCACTGACTAAAAATCCATCATTTGTTTTTTCTAAGAAAGATAATCTTTCATTAGGTTCATCAGAAATTAAAATACAGTAGCTTTGAATATTGCCTCTTCCTACTCTTCCTCGAAGTTGATGAAGTGTCGATAATCCAAAAAGATTAGCTTGAAAAATTACCATCATTGAAGCATTTGGTACATTAACTCCTACTTCGATTACGGTTGTTGAAATTAAAATTGAAATACTACCTTGTTCAAATTCTTTCATCATCTTATCTTTTTCTTCTGACTTCATTTTTCCATGAACCATTCCAATTGTTGCCATTTTGCCAAATGCTATTTTCATTTTTTGATAAATGAGTTCAACATTGTTTAATTCTTCCTCTTCTTCTATTGAAGGGGCTATAACATAGATTTGATGATTTTTAGATAGTTCTTCTTTCATTTGATATAAAACATCTTTGATTTGTTTTGTTTCACGATATATGGTAATGATTTCTTTTCTTCCTTTGGGTTTGGTTTTAATACTTGAAATATCCATATCTCCATATAAAGTTAGTGCATAGGTTCTAGGAATTGGTGTAGCACTCATGGATAAAACATCTGGCGTTATTCCTTTATTTTTTAATTGTTCTCTTTGCTTTACTCCAAAGCGATGTTGTTCATCTGCAATGATTAATCCTAAATGAGAAAATTGAAGATTCTCTTGAATTAAAGACTGAGTGCCAATAATAAATTCTAATTCTCCCCTTTCTAATTTTTGATAAATTTGATTTTTTTCTTTCTTGGAAGTACTAGAAGTTAATAAACTGATATTGATTTTTGTTCCTTGAAAAATTTGTTTTGCATTTTGATAATGTTGTGTTGCTAGTATTTCTGTTGGTACCATAAGTGCTGTTTGATAATTGGATAGATAATTCATATAAGTGGCAATAAAAGCAACAATCGTCTTCCCACTGCCGACGTCTCCTTGAACAAAGCGATTCATTCTTTTTTCTGCTGTTAAATCTTGCCAAATGGATTTTACTGTTTCTAATTGATCTTTAGTTAATTCAAAAGGTAAAGTACTGATAAATTCTTCTACTTTTTGATAAGGAATATTTCTCGTAATGGCTCGTTCTTCTTTTTCTCTTTTTCTTTTTAAGTATTGAATTTTTAATAAATAGAAGAAAATTTCCTCGTATTTTAATCGTTGTTTGGCTTTTTGATAATTTAACGTACTTGTTGGCTGATGCATTTCTTTTATGGCCAAATTTTTAGAAAGGAAATGATATTTCTCTTGTATTGATTTAGGAAGATAATCTTTGATGAAAAAATCTTGTTCTAACACTTCTTGAATGGCTAAGAAAATAGTTTTTGTATTTAATCCTTCGGTTTGTAAATAGATTGGTTCTACTATAGTGTAAGGAGGAAGTGTTCCTATCCGTACTTCTTCTGCAGTAATAAGATTTCTTTTTAAATCAAACTTTCCTATTACAATAACTTTTGTTCCTGTATGTAATTGATGACAGAGATATTCTTGATTAAATACACAAACTTGATAAATATTGTTTAAACTAGAAATTCTAAATAATATTCTCTTTATTCGATTAGATGAAACTGATACAGTTGGAGAATTTTCTACTACTCCATCAATAATTACTTTATTCCCATCTTTTACCTTTTTCATATCACTTCTTTTCCATATCCGATATTGGTATGGATAATTAGTAATTAAATCTTCTATTGTTTCAATTCCTAATTTATGAAATAAAAGAATTTTCTTTGGCCCTAATCCTTTAATATCTGCTAACTCCATTTCACTTCTTCCACCTTTTCTTATCTTAGTATACAACAAATTAAGGCTGTTGAATAGCATCCTTTAAATAATCTTGATAATTTAATGTTTTATTTTTTTTCGTCACAACAAAATAAATTTTTTCATCACATGATTCTCCTAAATAAGATCCTTTAGGGACTTGGTCATACATCTTTACCATGATATTGCAAATATTTCCATACCAATAATCAACTTGGTTATCTCCTTCTATAATCACAGTATATCCGTACTTTTCTTTTTTTCCTAGATATACTACTATTCCTTCTTTGCTATTTGGTACTAAATAATTTTTGCTTACCTTTAACATGGCTCCTTCTTGATAAGGTTCAATTTCTTGATAAGTAATTTTTTCATTAAAGACATAATTGGTTTGGTACTTGGTGATGTTAGTAAGGGGAAATATTCCTCCTAAATAGTGATGATAAAAATCCTTCATTAAGGAAAAGTCCAAATGATCTTGATAAAGATATTTTTTTATTTTTTCTTTATATTGTAAATTTGTTTTTGATAAAATGGCTAAAATTAAAAAAATAATGCAACAAATCCATAATTTAATAAAGAATTGATAAATTTTTTTCATTTTCACTTCACCACTTAATTATATCGTTAAATTTTACAAAATATACGAATCATGTTATACTTTTTTTGGTGGAAAAAATGAAGAAATTTAATATGATTGATGAAAATTTTATTTGTGAAAAATGTTTAAGTAAAGTAGAAAAATTAAATTATACCGCTAGGGATCATTGTCCTTTTTGTTTGTATTCTAAGCATGTTGATATTAATCCTGGTGATCGAGAGAATTCTTGCCATGGACTTTTGGTGCCAATTGGTATAGAAAAATTTAAAAACACTTATAAAATTATTTATAAGTGTGAAAAATGTCATCAAATTCATAAAAATATCATGGCTCGTGATGATAATTATGATGCTATTATTCAACTATCTACTAAGGGATAGTTGTAAATTTTTAAAGAAATCATAAATATATGGCATAATTAAAACAAATAACAATAAAAGGAAAACGATAAATCCAGTTATTTTGACTTCAACAGGAATTTTAAATTCCTTTTTTTCTTTTCTTTCTTCCATAGTGGGTTCATACTCTATTCCTGTTGAGTAGGATGATGTGGGAACATAAGAATTAGCACTCATTGATGAGTCATTTGCTGGAATAAAGCTATTTTCTTGATAACTTGGTTGATTATATGAATCTGTTGAATTGATACTTTGATTTTGATATAAATTATCTTCTTTAAAGTTAGAATTTTGTTGATTAAAGTTATTATTTTGATTAAGATTGGCATGATAACTACCTTGGTTTAATGGTGGTTGATTGGAATAATCTTTATAAAAGTCCCCTTGACTGTTAAAAGAATCATCAAGACTTGGAGAAAAATTACTATTTTGACTGATATCTTTTATATTCATGCCAATAGCACTATTCATATGCATTTGAGGATTTTCCATATCAATATTTAAATTTGTGGTAGCTCGGTAAGTATTTCTTGGTTCGTTATTTGTATTTAAATTATTCTCGTTCATAATGATTCCTTTCTAATTTTTATTTATTATTAGCAAACATACTGTTAATATCAAATGGTTGTGCTCCATTTGTTGTATAAATTTCATTTTCCTGTTCATTAGGATTCTGTTCTGGTTGTTCCATTGAATTCATTTGTGGTACTGGATTGATATTTTGCATTGGTTGTTCCATTGAATTCATTTGTGGTACTGGATTGATATTTTGCATTGGTTGTTCCATTGGATTTATTTGTGGCACTGGATTGATATTTTGCATTGGTTGCTCCATTGGATTTATTTGTGGTACTGGATTAATATTTTGCATTGGTTGTTCCATTGGATTTATTTGTGGTACTGGATTGATATTTTGCATTGGTTGCTCCATTGGATTTATTTGTGGTACTGGATTGATATCTTGCATTGGTTGTTCCATTGGATTTATTTGTGGTACTGGATTGATATTTTGCATTGGTTGTTCCATTGGATTTATTTGTGGTACTGGATTGATATTTTGCATTGGTTGTTCCATTGGATTTATTT
>CAKPOS010000015.1 GCA_934176955.1 uncultured Bacilli bacterium | reverse complement strand
AGAATATCATTTGGTTTTAGAAATTTTAGAAATATGAAATCACGAATAATGATAATAACAAATATATTTCGAAAAGAAAAAAAGAGAATACCATACAAAGTACAGTATTCCAAAATATGCATAACTAAATTAAGTTAGGTCCACCGAATTTCGAAGAACCACTTTAAACCATCACTTTTATAATTCAACATTATTACTATTACCATCTAATTTAAAATTAAATGGATAAATTATAGTTTTTTCATTAATTAAATCTTTTTGTTTTATATCAATTATTCTTTCAATAGTAGGACTAGTATTAATAGTTACTATTTTTGATTTTACTTCTTTTATAAATTTAGAAGCATTTTCTGTTGATGTAGTGAATATAGTTGAACTATACTTGCTACCATTATAATTAATTTGTGCAATGGCTTCATCAACATCACTTACTATTATAGCACTAGAATGATCTAATTTAGTATCACTATTTATATATAATTGAATATTTAAACCAGTATTCACTATTTTATTTAAAAAGTCTATATGAGAAGTATCTTCTATATATAAATCAAAATTTTCATAACCACTTACAATAGTTCTATTTTTAGACTTATTTAAAATCATGTTTTGTAAACTATGATTACCTATGCAAACAACTAAATCAATATTAGCAAAATTTGATAATACTTCATCAAAGTTTTCAGATACATATATTTGTACCAAATACTTAGATATATTAAATTGTTCTAAAACACTTTGTATTATTTGTATTAATAATTGATTAGTTCCAAACATAAAGCCATTATTTGAAAATATTGTTGTATTTCCAGCCATTATATTTCTAATAACCATTTCAATGATAGTATATGGATTACCATCAGTAATAACAACAACATTTCCATAATCCATTATTTGAGTTCCATATACTATCTTTTTTTCTTCATCTTTTTGTGAAAGAGTTACATCACCATAATATATATTTTCTTTTTCTAAATTAGAAAATATATTTTTAATAACATTAAAATCTAATATAACCCCATTATTGTTCTTTTTATCAATGCTACTTGCTTGTTCAATGGCTTCTTTATTGCTTTCTAAAGCCTTTTGAATTTGAGTAATTATAGGTTTAATATTTTTACTTAGAATATCTTTATTAACTTGTAAAGCATTTGATATTATTTTATTAATATTATTATCTTGCATGACCAACACCTCTTTCTATATTCATTTCATCAGTTAATCCAGTAATTTTTGCATACATTTCTTTTTGTTTTTCATCCAGAGCAGAAACATCTATTTCTTTATCACTAGCAATTTGTTCTAGGGCTAATCTCATCTGCATTACAACTTGACTTGCAATATCCATTTGTTGTTGTTCATTATCAACTCTAGTATTAAATAATAAGTCACCAACTCTTAATTTATCACCATTAATATCATATATAATAGCAAAATTTGGATTCATTATTATTCTAGCAGTTTCTGGATTCAAACCATAATTTCTTGCTATTTCAGTAACGAGATGTTCTGAATCTGCATAATCACTAACAGAAGTATCTAAATTTCTTGGATCTTCTTTAGTAACTATTTCTAGTTTTTCTAAAGATAGTAAAGATTTTTCTGTAAAATTAGAATCACTATACTCAACAAAAGCGTCACTATGTACTGGAAGTGTATCACCATCAAATTCTTTTCTATCATCTCGTTCTTCTAAAATATATTGTGTTGTAGAGTCACTTGTATAAAGACCTCTAGATAATTTTACTGGTTCTTCAAAAGGTAATGGTCTCGAAATAGTACCCTTATCAACTGCAGAATTTTGTTTTAATGATTCGGCAATGTCATTATATCCTAAGCCAACAGTTATTTTTCCTAATCTTAAACCATCATATTGTTCTTGAGTAATTTTTCCACTTTCAAGAAGTTCTTTATATAATTTTTCATCTGCTTCTATTAAATCATGGGCTGCTTGTTTATAGATTTCAAATACTTCATCAGTAAATCCTTTTCTGCCTAAATCTGGATGTTCTTTAACAGTTCTGGTAAATGCCTTGTCTGGTATTTCAATATTATCAAAACATAATACATCTTTATTTCTCCATACCCAACTTTGAGCAACTATATTTCCTTGCTCATCTTTAATAACAAATACACGACCATTTTTATCAACCATACTATGTTCCATACAAACTTCAGCACAATTGTTTAATTCTTGACAACAATCAGTTAGAGTTCCAATAGCCATTGCTAGTGGATCATCTAATCTTAATGTTTCATAAGTATATCTTCCACTTGTTTTTTCAGCACTTTGTTCAATTCTAGGAATACTACTAAATGTTCTTTGCTTACCATAGTTATATATTTGTTGTAATGTATTGAAGTCTGCTTGACTATATCCTGCAATAGCTGATATTTCAGCAACTCGTTCATTGCCAACATTAACAGAAGTAAATTTATTTGTTTGAACATAACTTACTGCTAGTTCCCAAGTTAAAGCTCTATTACTATTTATTGCTTTAATATCAGAGAATTGTCTTTGAACACTTGCAACCAAACTAACATATTCTGGATTTGCCATAATTTTCTCCATGTTAATAAGTAAAAATTCTCTAAAATCTGAATCATATTTTAATTCAAAGCCACCAAATAATTGATGTGCTTTATCTGGTGTAAGAATAGGAACTTCCCTAAATTTTTCCAATACACCCCTAATAGCCTGTGCTGATTTAGGACAACTTTGAGCATTAATAGTTAGAGTATAAGATTCATCTTCATTTTTTCTGTATATTTGAGTAAATATATTTCTTGAAAAATCAATTCCAACATTTTCGTGTTTTAATGATTCTAATAAATTTAATAAAGATTGAGTGTCTAACAAATCAAGAAATTGATTATTTTTTACATGATCTATCATTTTTTGATAAGATTCTTCAAACTTTGAACTAGGGAAAGATTCTCTTGTTGTATGAATATTACCTTCAGAATCTGTATAAATTCTTGATTTAACACCAAAAAATACGCCTCTTTGACTATGAAGATTAATTTGTTGATCTATTTGTTCAAATATATATGCTTGTTCTGAATCAATTTTCTTTGGCAAACCAGTTAATAAATCTTGTAATTTTTTAAAACCTCTTTGATCTTGATCAAATGCACCAAAGGAATATGCCAATTTTAACATAGCATCTCTTGTTTCTGGTGTCTGAGCAAAATTTTTAATTTTCATCAAATTGCTCCAATTAGATCCAGATGCTAAGAATTTATCTGCCTCCTCAAGACTAAAGTTTTGCATTACAACAAAATCTGGAATAAACTTCCCACCAGTTTTATCGTACCAACTTTTCATTAATTCAATTTGATGTGATCTCATCATTTCTTTAACAGTTTCAGCTCTATTAATTCCTAACTTAATTCCTTTTTCTTCTCCAAATACTTCTAAATATTGTATTAATTCTTTTTTTAAATAATTATTTCTAAGCAATGAAGTAGTTAAGGCTTTATCTTTTAGAAATGGTAACCAATCTTTATGTTTTTGTAATACTTCAAATGACATAGGATAGTTATTATTATAGTTATAGAAAAATTGTTTTAATTCTTCTGGTGCTTCTTCACTTAAGAATAACTCTGGCTTTCTTTCTTTTAAGAAACTTGGTGCATCATCAGGATGATAAGCAAGATTACCTAATTTACTTTCTCTAACAATTATATTTTCAATTCTTTTAGAAATTTCTTCAACACTTAAACCATTTTCAAAGTCAATCCCACTTTGACTAAGATCAATATATTTTCCATTTCTTATTGTCATATCTTTATTTAGGTGCTGAACAATTCCATCCATATATCTTCCATATTTAGAACACAATTGTAAAAATTTTTCATTACCAAATATTTCCAATAATTCTAAATCACTATATTTTTTTTCAGAAATTCGACTATATCCAGTATCCAAGAATATTCTTCCTTGATGATGATTTCCATCTTTTTTACCAAATGCAACTAATAAATTTTTATCTTTAAGTGCATCTGTTAATTCTGGATATTTCTTTATATCATCAAAACTTAATGTTCTATTATAAAATGCCTTTGTTAATCTTTGCCTTTCTTCTACTGGAATATTAGTTAGATTATCAAAATTAACAAATAATTCTGGATAATCTGAAACGAAGTCAGAAACATTTGATAAATACGAATAATTCATTTTTCCTTTTGTAATTTTATTGTATATAGAATTTCTTAATGATTTTTCAATTGCTTGTTCATTTTCTATTTCATCATGCAGACTAGTTATTGTAATTTCAGAAAAAGCAACACCATATTTTGAAACCAATTGTAATAGTTTTTCATTGCCATATCTTGATACATATTCATTTATGAAATCTATATCCATTGGCATAATTCTTCCTTGTTCGTCAACTGAACCAGGAACACTTAATTTTATATTAGCTCTAAGAGTATTCAACAAATTTTTATCAGTTAAATATGATATATATTCCCTGTGTTGAAATAAAAATTCTGGTGTTATTTTATTTCTATAAAAAGCATCTTTTAATTCTTCTGGTGCATTAATATCAACAAATATTTCTGGATGCTTATCTCTAAATTCACCCTCAATAAAATCATAATCTGGATAATCTGTAAATAAATTGTGTTGTTTCATGTGATCTAGGCATTTGGCTAATTGATTTAAAAATTCTTCATATGATAAAGTTCCATTTTTAAAATCAATACCAACTTTAGCCAATTCAGATGGATTATACATTCTAAAATAACTTGCAAATGCTTGAAACATTTGTAAATCAGTATTATTATTGATGGAAAAGAATTTAGTTTCTTTTTCAAATTTTTTTATATTATCTAAACTTAAAGTATCAATTACACGTTGTTGCATTTCATTCAATGGAAATAATGATGTATCATAAGCCATTAATTGTTCCGATCTACCATATCCTAATTTATTATGTGTAGATAAAAAAGGTGCTAAATAGTTTACTATTTTTTGTTTTACATCATCAGTTTGATTCAAATTCAACTTCTCACTTGCAGATACAAAATTACAAAATTCATAAGTTAAATGGCTTTTAATAATATAATTAAATATTTCTGGATAGAATTCAATATATTGTGATAAATTAGATTCCCCTAAAGCATCTGCAAGTCTCCAAATATCCATTTCATCAGTTACTTGTGAAATTGGAATGTTTCTAAATAATGAAATATTATTTATTATATCATCAAGTGTTAATCTTCCAGTATAATATCTTTGTCTTAAATCATCTGGTATATTTTCACCTATAAGTAAAATATCATTATTTTCCTTGACAAATAGTTCTGGCAATCTTTCAACATTTATATTATTAAATCTTATACGTCCTTTAAAAAGTGCTTTTCTCATACTTGAGTAATACACATCTTTAATATGTGAAACATCTGCTTTTTTTAACTCTTCATCAAAATCATTTTCAGTAAAAGGATCAGAAATGATATAATAGAGATTACTACTAAGCAAAGATGATATTTCATGAACAACTTCATAATCTTCTTTGGAAGTAGCATATAGCTCCATTGCTTTTTGTAATCCTATTTTATTAATCAATTTTCTTGTAGTATAATCAAAGCAACTCATAAATTGTTTTGATTGTAATTCTTTTATCTGATCATTTGATAATGAAAATAAATCTTCCATAGATAAATTCCTATCGTAAAACTTTTGCTTTATTGGAATAGGAAATGATTCTGAAAGAAATAAACTAGGATTGCTTTTAATAACTTCTTGATCAAAGTGTTCAGAATCAATTATTCTTTTTACACCTCTAATATTTTTAATCTTACAACTTTTATAATTAGCATAAGGAGAATAATCTAACATTGAAAAATCAATATTTGCATTTGTTTTAGAAAAGTCAGCAATATGGTTTTCATCAGAAAGTATTTCCATATTCATCCATTCTGCATAAGGAATATCACTTAAATCATAACTTAATAGTCTATTTTGAATTTCTAAATATTGTTCCTCGAGTCTTTTTTCATCTGCATCATGATTATAATTTTCATCATTTTTATGTTGCTCATAAAGATCAACACCTTGTTTAATAATAGATGCTAATTGTCTTTTTATCTCTCTAAATTGTTCTAAAGTCATTTTTTCAATCATTTATAATACACCATCCTAAATTGTTTAACTTACCCTTATCATAAAGTCAAATTACTATCCTATATATAATTGTAACATTAATTTTATAAATTTTATCATTTATATTGGAAATATTAATAATTTGTGGTAAGATGTATATAGAAATTGATACGATTTGTATTAATTCCTAATTGTGATAGTTAAGTTGTAAATAACTTAACCAATCGCTCCATTTGAAAAATTAACACCCATTGGGTGTTTTTTTGTGGAGTAGCTTTGAAGGGAAAACCTCGTCTTGCTTGGCTTTTTTAAGATAAAGAACTTGCTCTTAAAAAAATTATTATAAATTAATTAATTATACGCTAAACTAACTTTTATTATTTTTTTTGAAGTTGTTTATACTTTTTTTATAAAATTCCATCTAATACATACAATGTATCTTTCCTTTGCATATTTTGAATCATGATTCAAATTTCTTTTTTTAGGTCCAATAGTCATACATGCTATGTGAGGAGATGTGTAATCTAGACATCTTTTAGATAAAATTAAATCATAGATGTCATGTTTCATTATCCAAACATAATGATTAGTTGTTCCACATACCAAAGCATCAATGTCATAATCTGAATTCCTACCTCGAACAATAAATCTATCTATCATATCTACTATTATTCTTGTTTTATTTATGCAATTGTTAAAAATATCAATTTCACTTTGGTATATTTTTTTATATTCTTCTGAACTTAATGATTGTGAGAAATTTATTTTTCCTTCTTTATCTTTTGCATACCCATAATGGTAACTTACATATTTATCAATTGTATCATATGGTATTCTTAATTTTTCTAAATACCTTTTAAATTCTTGGATTTGTTCATGGGGCATAGAATTACTATTACCACATTTTAAACTAATTCCTTTGACATTATTTTTATATTTAATAAATATATCTGCTTTTTGAACCATTTTATTTTTCCAAGATAGAATTGGTTCATCATTTTTTATTTTTTCTCCAAATAGTTCATATAAAAATTGAATTGAATTTTGCTCTAATTCATTTAAGTATTTATTGTTAAATAATTTTACAAAATCATATTCATTCTGATATCCGTTATTCATTTTTTGTCTCCTTCCAAAAAAAGAGAATATACCTTTATGGTATACTCCCGAATAGATATATTTTTCTTGCTAAAATATAAATTATCGACATCAATTTTTAATTCGTTATCAATGCAAGAGATAATGTGATTTCATTATAACAAAATTTTACTTATCATTCTAGATATTTTATCATTATTTATCAAAAATTAATAATTTCATATTTCACCTTAATCAATAACTATATATTTTGATTGTACATAACTTTCCTATTCCTTTTTAATGATTTTATAAGTAGAAAAGTACTTCTTAAGTATTTTCCTTTGATAAAAAAATCATTCTCAAAAAAGAATTTTGCATAAACTAATTTGAAAGAGGAATTATGGAAACACAATTAACCAATACAGCTTCTGTCTTAGTTAAAGATTAACCCCTAAAAAATATATTACCAATACTTACTTTCGTAAATCACTTCTTTTGTGATTTCGTTAATAGCAACAAATGAAAGATTACCATGATTACAACTACTTTTTTTGTAGCATTTATCTTCTATTAGGTAAATAAGAAAATTATCTTTATTTTCTTGGTTGAAAAAAATTGATGTCAATGAGTGATTTTCTTTATTATATTCTTTATAGTAGCCTATCCAAATAGATTGAGATTGATATTTCTTTTGAAAATCTTCTTGATTTAGATTTTTATCTATATAATATAACGAAGTACTTGTTTCTGCTTGAAGTAATCCAGTGGTCTGTTCAAATTTTACTTTTTCCACATTATTGGGGATTTCTTTTGGGAATACTTTTGAGGATTTTTCTATTAATGAATAATATTTTTTATCTGTAATAGGATTTTCAAAATTAATAAAAGATATTACTACCATACTAAAGATATAATAAAATATTAATAAATAAGTACAAATGACTTTTGTAATGATACTGTTTTACAAAATAATAAAAATATGATACTCTTATTATAGGAAAGGAGTATAAAAAGTGGAAAATCAAAATAATAACAAAGGAGTTATTACATTACTTATAGTATTTATAGTTATCTTGGCAGTGTTATGCGTTTTATTTGCAACAGGGACTATTAGTTTGAAGTCTAGTACAACAAATAATAATCAACAAGCTCGTGAAAATAATTCTCAAAATGATGAAGTAATAAGTAATGAAGAAGCAGTTATTATTTCTAAAAACATCATGGACAAATATTTTAATGAAGTTTTTTATTATCATCAAGCACCATATTGCGGAACAGGTACATATGATTTTAATGAAGGAGAGTCATTACAATATTATACTGCAGAAAATGGAAATTCTTATTTACCATCAAAAGAATATAAAACAAAATCTGAAATAATAGAATATTTCAAATCTTATCTATCTGATAAATTAATTGAAAAAATAGTAAATGATAGAGATTACATAGAAAAAGATGATAAATTATATTGTTTAGTCCCAAATAAAGGATCATTATCATATGTTAAGGAAAAATCAATATATGAAGTAAGTAATATCACTGAAAATAAGATTATTGGAAAAGGAATAATCGCATATGATGCTACAGGAGCAGAATTAACATTAAAAGCTGATTTTACCTTAATAAGAAAAAATAATAATTGGATATTAGATAATTATAAAGAAGACCTTTAAAAAGTCTTTTTTTATTAATACTTCTTAATGATTGAGTAGAAGTATAAAGTTACATTATACGCCCCTCTCAGAACCGTGCGTGCAACTTTTCCGCACACGGCTCTTAGTAATATAGCATCTATTTATCAAATATCATGATCAGGCTGTTGACAATACCAAAAGGTATTGACTAAATAATAACTATTATTATAATATGAATTAATTTGAATGGATTATTTCTTGGAAGAAAACATCATTACACAACTTTTACGATACTCCTAATAAATGATATTTTTTGTTTATTTAACTTTCTATATTGCAATAACTTTTCCTTCCAAATTACATATATATGCATTGGGTAATAATTTTTTTATTTCATTTAATTTTGATTGATCTTTTTCATATTCTCTACCTACTAATATTCCTTCAATTAAATTTGCTGGTAGTCCAAAGAGAATTGCACTTTCTCGATCAGTAAAAAAATCATCCTTATTTTTTCTATCAATTAAAAATCGTTCATAATAATTGGGATTGACAAATTCTTTTACTTCTACATCATTTATATTTTCATATTGTAAAATGTCCCTTTTTAATAATTCTTTTGTGTATTTATTATCACCATTAAAAATAATACCAATTTGCACTTTATCTTGAACTAAACTAGGCATAAATCTTGCTTCTTTAGTTTGTTCCATTTGCCATGCTAAATATCCTTTTTCTATTACTTTATTCATTAATGTAGATATATCAGAAAAACTTATCACTTCAGTTTCTTTATTATTATCTGGTTGATTAAAGTATTTTACTGTACCTCCTGAATAAAAATTAATATATTCTTTTAATTGATACTCTTTCTTAAGATTCCAAACACCAACAGAACTGGGATATTTTGTTCCCCTGCCTTCTATGAACCAACTTGATATTAGTCCATCTTTAACTATTTCTTTTAATCCTTCTATATTTTTATAAGTTCCATGAAGTAGTGTTCCTTTTTTTAAAATTACCTCATCCCCTACTTTATAATTATGATTTGGTAATTTAAATGACTTGGCTTCGTCGTATTTTTCAATTTGTTTTATCATAATATCTGCTGATAATTTATTTAATTTACTTTTAGTAATTCTAATATAAGTTTCTTTATTCATTCTCTTTACTCCATTCAATATGATGAATTATGTTTAAATTATTACTCTTTATATATGATATAGTTTTTTGGGGTAATATTTTAATTTTGTCTAACTTATCTATATCTATCCAGTGAAAAGTTTGTCCTTCGTGATCTAAACAATTAAAATCTACTTTATCAATTTTTCCATTGTATATTGCTTTATAACAGAAGTTATATTGCATGATATTTTGTCTTTTTCTTTTTAGAAAATTTTCTTCTAGGCTACATAATCTATATTCTAAATCGTATCCTGTTTCTTCTAATATTTCTCTTTTAATAGCAGTTTTGCTATCTTCATTAAATTTTATTTTACCACCTGGTAATAAATAGAAATCTCTACCATCTTCTATTTTAAATAATAATACTTTTGTCTTATCTTTATTATAAATAATTGCACTACTTCTTGAGTGAAAAAAATTATTATTTATTTTAATTTTTAAATCCATATTTTCTCCTATCTTTTAGAAACTGAATTTTTTTCTAATTTTGTTTGATTACCCTCATCAAAAACTCCTTTGGCTAAAAACATTTTTTTTATTAATGACTGTAAGTAATCATCATTTATTCCTATTTTATTTATTAAAAATTGATAATCTTGTTCTGAGATTTTTCCGTCTTTTACTCTTTGTTTGATATCAAACATTTCCCTATATTCGTCTACTTTTTTTTGATCATCACAACATAATTCAAAAACATCTGCATCATTTGGGATATATCCATTTTTTATTTTATTCATTATATTATTAGCAGAATCACTATTATTTATTTTTTGTTTTTGATATTGTTCATATCTTTTATTAATTAATGCTTGTTCTAAATCTTTATCATAGAAATCCATTTTAATCACCTTTTTATTTATTGTTAAGTGTGTCTTGCTTAAATTCATTTAACATTTTTGCTATTAATTCTACTGTTTCGTTTGAATCTAATCTATTTCCGTCACCGCCATTATTTATAAAATCATTCCATTCCTCAAGCGCTATATCTATAGTATTATTATTAATTTTATCTTTAAATATAGTTAGTGCTGTGTTTTTATAATTCATTAAGGATACTGCTCCTAAAGCTTTATAATAAGATTTTTCAGGAATATTAGATTTTTTATAAAAATCTAAGGCCATTTCATCATTTACTTCTCTTGGGTTATTTAATATTATCTTATTGCATCTATAAATTGTTGTTGCTCCTTCTATTTTTATATTGTCTGCATCATCTGGAACTTCTACATCATATATGATGTTTCCCCTATGTAGCCATCTAATGATACAAGTTTCATCTGCATAATTAAATCCTCCAAAATCTTTTCCATTTTCTGCTGAAGGGTTCCAATTATTTGCAACATTAATTTCTCCAATCTTATACTCAAAATTTGCTCCTTTATTGCCAAACATTACTTTTACAAATTTACTCATATAACTCTATCCCCCTTTCAGTATTGTTAATTTTTTTATGAAATTTTGTTTTCTATTTTATGGTTTAATTACAAGATTTATCTAATTCATTAATGATTTTGATAAAAACTGCTTCTCTGTTATTGTTGGTATTATAATACTTTATGTTCATTTTTTTACAGTAGCTATAATTAAATTTGTCTATTATTTCTTGATCATAAAAATGTTTTTTTATTTTTTCTAAAGACCATTTCTTAGTATAATCATTTTCTTTATCATATTTTATTACATTTTTAGCAAACTCATCTATATTAATACATCCTAATCCTAAACATATTATTATGCTATCATCTTCAATGAAATCCTTTAATTCTTTAATATTGCAGAAAGATCCTTCTATCAAAGAGGGATTACGAGTTATTTCGGCATTCCATTTTGCAAAGGTAATAAAGTGTTTTGGTAAAATTTCTTTTCTCGCTTGACTGTTTCTATTCTCCATATTCAAATTAGGCTGACTTTCAATAAAAGCATTTCTTATTGCTTCAAAGGAAAATAGATTATAATTGGGATATTTTTCTTTTATCTTTTTTGTTAATGTAGTTTTTCCACTTCTAGGAATTCCACAAATATATATACTTTTCATTTATTCCTCCATAGATATCTTTTTTATGAAAATATCTTTTTGATTTGTTCTCTTATTTTTCTAATTTTTTAGATAAATTAGACTATTTTATATTTTTTATCTCTAATAATTCATTTTTATCATTAAATGTTAATTTAAATGTTTCACAATAATTAAAAATTTATTCAAATATTGTTTTGTTTTGAAATCTATAGATTAAACTATCGTTTTTAATTTTAATATTACCTAATAATTTAAATAGATATGATATTGCTGTTGAGTGAGATACTATGGCAATTGTTTTATCTCTATTTTTATTTAATATTTTTATGATTGTAGAATATACTCTATTTGTTACTTCTTTTTGGCTTTCTCCATTGCCAATTTTATAATTTTCATCTAAAAATGTTTTCTTTCAAAATCTTTTAGTAATTCATTCCAAGAGGAAATTCCAAATTTTCTTTCTCCTAATTCATCTATAATACTTATTTTTAAATTATTTTTTTCTGCTATATATTTTGCTGTAGATATTGCTCTTACATAATTTGAAGAATAGATACAATTAATGTTATTAAAAAGGGATGAATTAAATTTTTCTTTAGCGATATTTTCTCCTTCTTTTGAAAGAATTTTTTTCTCATTCTGAAGTTATAAATTATCATTTGTATAATCATTATTAACTTCTAATGGTTTTGAATGTCTTATTAAATAAATAGTAGTCATTTTTATCACACTCTCTTATATTGGATTTTTAAGATTCATGATTAAAAGTCTTATCAGTATTTTTCGTTTATAGAAAAAAGAGGTCTATTCCCCTTTGTTATCGTATTTATAGAAACCTTCTTTTGTTGATTTACCTAATTTTCCTTCATCGATATATTGTTTTAGTAATTTAGACATTCCTTTGAAGTTATAAGGGGCTAGGAAGGATGGGATTTTTACATACATTTGAACAATGTCATAGGCTGTTTTTAGACCTACGGTATCTAGTATTTGGAATGGTCCTTCTGGGGCTCCTGTTCCTAGTGTCCAGGCTGTATCAATGCTAACGGGGTCAGATATTTCATTTACTAGTAAGTCTAGGGCTGAAAATAGAAATGGAATTAACATAGAATTTAATAAATAACCTGACTTTTCCTTATGCAATGGTAATGGAATCATATTTATTTCTTTGGCAAAATTTATAACTTCATCAAAGTATTTATTTTCTGTTGTTTCATGTTTCATGACTTCGGCTGTATTATTTTTCCAAATGGAGTTAGCAAAGTGTAAGGCTAAAAATTTGGTTGGTCTTCCTGTATATTTGGCAAGGCGACTTGGTAGCATGGTAGAAGAATTGGTGACTAGAATTGTTTTTTCTGGTAGTAATGGAGACATTTTTTGATATAATTCTTTTTTGGCATTAAAGTCTTCAGACATAGATTCGATTACTAAGTCAGCATCTTCTACAGATTTTTTCATATCTAATTCTAGTTCAATATTTTGGAATGCTTCTTCTACTTTTTTAAGGCATTCTTCTTTATTGAATTCATCTTTTAAAGCGATACCTCGACACCAATTATTTAGGTTTTTTCCTTCGGGTTTATCCATTAGTTCTATTGCTTCTATATAGCTTTTTCTTAAATTTTCTAGTTTTGGTTTTGTTCTTTCGATACTACTTTTGCTTCGTAGCCATATTGTTACATTAAATCCACAGTAAGCCGATTGAAATGCTATTTGGGATCCTAATATGCCTCCACCTATTATTGTTATATTTTTCATCTATTTTCTCCTTTCGATATTTAACTAAAGAATACTATATTTTGGAATTGTTGTAAATAATTGGGTAATTTATTTTTTTATTTTACATTTGTTTTTACAATGATTAGTAGATAATACTGATAGGGATAGAGGGTAATGTTTTAATATTTTTCTAAAGAAAAGAAGTATCTTTTTTGTTCGGTACTTCTTTTATAAAGATAATAATTATAGTTTATTTTTTTAGTAGGTTTTTTATATTTTTTATAAGATCATAAGTGCCTCCGGCACCTAAGCCAATTGAGATAATTACTAGATTAATATCTTTGGTCATTAAATAGTAAATGGTTCCTGAGATAAGGCCGATGGCTAAATTTTGAATGGGAATTAGTTTATTATTGAACCATGGTAATTTTTTGGCAATAAAGCCACAAATAAATGTTACTATGATAGTGACTGTTCCTATAATTGTAGATATATCCATATAATCAAATCCTTTCACTATATTTTATAAAGGATTCTTAATTCCTTATAATTGAAAAGCATATTTATTTTTAACTTTTTTCTTTTATTATAAATGAACTAACGTTATTTTGGATTATTACATATGATATGATAGAAAGGAGATTTTATATGGGTTGTTTTGATAAAGCAATTAAAAAAATTCAGGAAGATAATTGTAAAACTAGATATATTTGTTGTATTGGACCGACTGGGCCGACTGGGCCTGCTGGTGGTGCAATAGGACCTACTGGTCCGACTGGGCCTCAAGGAGAAAGAGGCTTGCAAGGTTTAATTGGACCTACCGGAGCTCAAGGTATTCAAGGTATTCAAGGTGTTCCTGGGCCGACTGGAGCAACTGGACCTCAAGGAGTTCAAGGTATCCAAGGTATTCAGGGAAATATAGGACCTAGTGGTGCGACTGGTCCGACTGGTCCGACTGGTCCGACTGGTCCTCAAGGTGAGGCTGGTGTGCAAGGTGTTGCTGGAGCAATTGGGCCAACTGGACCTACTGGACCTCAAGGTGAGGCTGGTGCACAAGGTATTGCTGGAGCAATTGGTCCAACTGGACCGACTGGACCTCAAGGTGAGGCTGGTGCGCAAGGTGTTGCTGGAGCAATTGGGCCAACTGGACCTACTGGACCTCAAGGTGAAGCTGGTGCACAAGGTGTTGCTGGAGCAATTGGTCCGACTGGACCTACTGGACCTCAAGGTGAAGCTGGTGCGCAAGGTGTTGCTGGAGCAATTGGTCCGACTGGTCCGACTGGTCCGACTGGACCTACTGGACCTCAAGGTGAGGCTGGTGCGCAAGGTATTGCTGGAGCAATTGGGCCAACTGGACCTACTGCTACATTATTATATTTCTTCTTGCTTTTTATGTAACATACATGTTAAATCATGTGAATAAATTATACCAATCGCTTGCAGGTAAGAATAAATAATAGTAGAACCAACAAATTTCATTCCACGTACTTTTAAGTCATTGCTAATATTATCTGATAATTCATTTGTTATTTTTCCAACTTCACAAATAATTTTACCCTTTGTAAATGTTTCTAGATAATGATAGAAGGTTCCATATTCTTTTTCGATTTCTATAAATATTTTAGCATTATTAATACTTGCTCTTATTTTTAATTGATTACGAATAATTTTTTTATTTTGTAATAATTCTTGTATCTTTTCTTCAGAGTAATTAGCAATCTTTTCTGCATTAAAATTATCGTATGCTATTCTAAAATCATCTCTTTTATTTAAAATACACTCCCAAGAAAGTCCTGCTTGAAAAGACTCTAAAATGAGCATTTCAAATAAATAATCATCATTTGTATTTAATCTTCCCCATTCATTATCATGATATTCTATATATTTTTCGTTATTTAAGTTACACCATTTACATCTTTGCATTTTTCCTCTCCTTTAGCATTTTAAACTTTGATATATATTTCTTTCTACTTTTAAAGTGATACTTCCATACGTAATGACTTTTCCGTTTTTAAATGAATTTTTACTATTTTTGATAAATATATTTTATGATAAGCCATTTTTCAACTTCCTTTTTGGTTAAATTACTTAAATAGAATCATCCCTTAATAAAAAGAATTTGATGGGTAAGTATTTTCCTTTAAAAAATAACATAAAAAAGAGATTTTCTAAAAAATCTTTTTATTTACTCATTACTTTTTTAGCCCAACCTCTCTTCTTACATTTAGGGCATTTTAAATATCTCGTTGTTCCTATATGGGGAGCAAAGACTGCTTCTTTATAGGTAGGAATAAATTTATCATGACAAGTTTTACATTCATAATATCCAGCATCAACTTCTAATTTTAGCCAAGCAAGGGCTGAGATTACAAAGATTAAGGTTGCTAGAAAGATAATGGTACTAAGAAGTTGCCCTTCTTCTAAAGAAAAACTTGCTAATAAGATTAATCCTAAATAAAAGGTAGTAGATATCATTACGCCAATTCTTTCTGCAAAGATTAATTTTTTATTTTTCTCTTCATCTTGTCTTGCTAATTCTAATAATAATTTTTCATTTTTTTCTTGATAATCTTTCATTTTTATTTTCTCACCATTTAGAAGTTCATTGACCGTAATTCCTAAAATGTTACATAACTCTAGCATAATTCCAGCATCTGGTAGGGATAAACCTCTTTCCCATTTTGAGACTGCTCTATCAGTAATAGATAACTTTTCTGCAAGTTGTTCTTGTGTTAAATTCTTTTTATGTCGACATTCTTGAATAAACTTTCCAATTTTTTTTAAATCCATAAACTTCCTTCCTTTCAACCTTATTTTACGCTAAATATTTTTCTATTTACACATACTGTTGGTTTGGTTGATGAGAAAATACTTCAATTTATTTTTCTAATTAATGAGATAAAAACAAATTAAAGATTAAGATACTAGTATGTATATTATTGATAATATTAAAATAATTCCTATTGTTATAGAAAACAAATAAAGATTAATAAATCCTCTGCTTTTTCTAGAAGAAACTTCTTGTTCCAATTCTTCTAATTGGCTTTCAATATTATTTATATGACTTTTCCTCTTTTCTTCACTTCTAGTAAAATTCATTATTTTTTTGAATAACCTGACATAATAATTATTAATTTTTTTCACATTTGTAATTATTGATTTTTCTGATTTTAAGAATTGTAATTTTTCAACAAGATTATTCTCTTTTGCAGCATTATTGATTTTTTCTTGATTTTGGTAAATCTGGTTAGTATAATCTAAAGATTCTTTAATCATACTTAACTCTTCTATAGATAACTCATCAAAGTTTACAGTATTTAGAAATGACTGAGATGATAGAAAAGCATAGACTACTTTTTTGTCTAATTTCTTAAAATCTTCATTATTAATGATATCATTTATTTTTTTGAAAGAAAGGTCATTACTATTGAGAAAAATATCCAAAACAGTAGATTTTTCCATCTCCTGAAAAGTTTTTATTCCTACTTTATTAGTAACTTTTGTAATATTTTTTGCCTGTTTTGCTATATCTATAAATCTATCTACGGTATTTGAAGCATCATACATTAAATAATCATATTGATATCGTTTCTCTAATTTTTCAATTTCTTCTTTTTGTTTTTCATATAAGGATGGGTAATTTTTTTTTAAATATTCTTTAGCCATTGTTACTCCATATAAATTTGCTCCAATTTCAAAAGAATATTTATCATGTTCTAAATTATAATCGATATTTGCAGTATTATTTTTAATATAATGATCTAAAAGATTAAATACTCCCTCATAACTATATTTATCAAAATTAGATTGTTCACTATGTCTTGCTTCATGAAAACATACCTGGACAAGGCTAAAAATTTTGCCTTCTATTTTTTCAATTTTATTAACATAGTTTAAAAAAATAACAGTATTTCCTTTTAAATCATTAAAACCACCTGCGATAATAGGAGCTAAAGATAAAGCAAATTTTTTTGTTAAACTAAAATTTTTTTTAAATATATAGTTATTGTAATATTCAATAAAAGTTAAAGGAAAAACTTTGATACTGATATTATATTTTTTTTCTTCACTTTCAATAATTTGATGAGAAATTTTTTTCATTTCATTTAAACTTAAATCTTCTAACGACATATTTCTTTCCTTTCTTAGCTTAAGTAAGTATAACATAAAAATTAGGATAAATAATTTTATTCTCTTCTAAGTATTTTTCTTTTCTAACTCTCTTTCTATCCAAAGGATAATTACTTCTACAATATAATCAATTTCCTCTTTTGATAATTCCTTTCCTTTTGGGATATGATGGATTCTTTCCAAGCAACCTCTACAACAACATCCTGTTGCGTGCTGGGCAATGAATACTGGATGAACTTGTCGCATAGGGGTTTGTTTGCCATCATTTTTAGGATTTTCGGGGGCAAGTCTCTTACGAATTAATTCATATGCATCTTTTCTAATTTTATCGATACCTTTTTCTTTTGTATACAAAATCATTTTAGTATTCAAATGAAATGAACCTCTAAATTTTGTTTTAGCTAATGAATCTAATAAATTTGAAATATCCTTATTCATTTGTCTCTTTCCTATCTTTCGTTACTTCTGCAAATTGATAATGAATTACTTTTGCTAAATCTTTTAAATCAACCTCTACTTGATAACCAATTTTTCCACCACTAAAAATTAGAGAAGAAAAGTTTTTAGCTGATGAATCAATAGTAACTAGGAAAGGCTTCTTTAATCCAATAGGAGAACATCCTCCATGAATATAGCCAGTTAAAGGAAATAATTCTTTTTGAGGAATCATTTCAATACTTTTCTCCCCTACACTTTTTGCACATTTTTTAAAGTCTAATTCTTCTTTAACTGGAATCATAAAGACATAATTTTTCTTTGATTTCGCTACGGTTACTAATGTTTTAAAAACTTTTCTTTCATCTTCATTTAATACTTTAGCAACATCTACTCCACTTATTGCAGAGGTATTGCCATAGAAGTATTCTTGATACTTAATTTTCTTTTGATCTAATATTCTCATTACATTTGTTTTTTCTTGTTTCATTCTATCACCACAACTTTTATTTAAGTATTATCTCTTCTTTATTTAGTAAGTTCATACTAATTTTTTATTTTCTAGTTATCTTCTTCTACGATTAATATTTTACCAAAAAATTAGAAAAAAATCTTTATTTTAATATAAAATACTGATTAAATTTTTTATTTAATCAGTAGAAAAGCACTTTATATTTGATTAAACAAGATAATAAAGTGCTTACTTATTTTATTCTTAATTTTATAATATCTGTATCTTTTAATTCTCCTATTAATAAAGATGAGTTTTCATGATGTAATTTATAATTACTATTTACCCATTTTTCATCGAAATTAGCATAACAATACTTACAAAAGTGTTTACAAGAATTATATACCCCAATATCTACCATTTCAACACAATGACATTTCTTTCCTTTTCTAGCATGCCATTCTTTTTTATATAATTTAGAGGTTAATTTAAAAGCCAGTTCATAGGATAAACATTCTCCTTTACTAAAACCATATTCGCATAAATCTCTATCCTCAGAGCAAGTATGAACAATAAGATTATGTTCTCTAGCACTTTTACTAAAGGACTCTCCTATTACTTTATAATCTTCTTCTGAAAGATTTCTATAATTTAAAATTCTTTTATTTTTTCTTACGTTTTTATAATCATCAAGAAAAGAAATAAGTATTTTACTAATATATCCATCAAGATTCTTACATAATTTTTCAAATGCTTTGATATGATAAGCTAAGGAATATTTATCACTTATCAATATTGGATCATATCTAACTACTACATTATCTTTTCCTAACAATAAAGATAATTGTTTAATTGCTTCTATGATTTTTCTTTTAGATATTACATTTGGTTCAATATCATTTTTATAAGAAGTTACTGGTACATGAAATAAAATGGTTTTTTTAATTTCTTTAATACTATCTATTATAGGAATTGGATTTTTAGTGCAAAAGAAAATAGCATCGACGTCTGAGAAATTAATTCTACTAACTAAATTTGGATGAAAAGGATTTTTAACATCAATATATCCTTCTCTATATCTATTCATAAACCATTTTGAATAAAATGCTACAACGTCTGTTCTTCCACTTACATTTAATATCATATTTTCCTTCTTTAAATGTTAATTATAGATACTATCTCTAACAGAATTTGCTAATTTTCTTTTTTCTTTTTTAGGAATAAATTTATTGATAAAGGAATTATTTTTATTATACTTTAATCCAAAAAAGGCTAAGGTGCTAAAAACTATTGCGCCAATAAAATTAACAAATAAATCTTTCATGGTATCGTTTATTCCAATATCAAGGTAACCGTTTTCAATAACTTGAAGAATATTACCTTCTTTATCATAGATAATAGTTTTATCAATATCTTTTATTAAAATTGGTTTATTTTCTTTATCTGGATTTAACTCTACTGATGATATTTTTTGTACAATAGTATCTTTTTGCATATCTAAATTAAAAAATTTATCTCCAGCATATTCAAAAAATTCCCATAATACTCCAATTGTCATGGAAAAGCAAAAAGCAACTAAACATAAATAAAATGGGGATAACTTAATTGATTTACTATTTTTATTTAATAAGTCTACTAATGAGCATCCCACTGCGGTTGCTAAAAATCCATTAATGGTATGTAACATTGTATCCCAATTGGGAATGATTCCATAAAAGTTATTAATTTCTCCTAATATTTCTGCTGAGAAGATAAATAAATATATTGCTATTTCTAAGCCATCTGGTAATGTTATTTCGAATTTGTTTTGAATAAATAATGGAGCAAATAATAATACAAGTGATAATAAACATAGTAAGGCATTATTTAAATCTCCTCTTAATAGTTGTAATATCATACATAAAATAACTAAAAATCTTAATATAATATAAATTGCTAGGGAACTTCTTCTTGTTTCTTGATATGCCATTTTTATTAATTTTTGAACTTTTATTTTTTTCATTTTCATCTTCATACTCCTCTTTGAACTTTTGGATAATTGTTTTGAATCATATTTTCTAATTTTTCTAAATCAAGTTGATTAGGGTGAGATAATGCTTTGTCAAAATTTTCTATTAAATTATCTATATTTGCTCTGGAAAGTTCTTGTTTTTGTTTTTCATAACGTTTTCTAACTGATATAGGCATTTTACCTTGACACATAAAAGTTCCTATTATTGTATTGCTACTATCAATATTCTTTTTTATATTATTAATAATATTTTGAAAATATTTTTCACTTTCACCAAAGCCTGCTGTTCCAAATAAAAATATTTTTTTATTCTTTAAATTTTTTAAGAAAGTTAAAGTTTGTAAATCGGCTGTTCCTTTTTCAGTCCAAAATCCAATATATAGTATATTACTTAAAGTTTTATCAATATCTGCTATATTGCCATAATAAGTGCATTGTTCTTTAGGTAAAATATTATAGATTTTTTCTGCAAGGATTTTAGTATTTCCTGTTCTACTACTGTAAATTATAGAATATTCTAATTTCATAATATATTTCTCCTTTATCGTTGAATTTTATCAAAAATTAATAGAAAAGTTTTTGTTTTTCTGATAAAATACTTAAATATTTTATTTCTTATTGAATTATATTTTTAATAAAGATGGGGATTTATTTTATATAATATATAAAAATATATACTTATAAAAACTGCATATTAAATTCTTCTTTTATTAGTGTTTTTAAAAAATAATACTAGTATTATTTTAAGTCAAGTGCATTTTTAGGACATCCTTTAATACAGTTACAACATAGTATACATTCTGTACCATTTTTTCTTTTTCTTGAATTATCTAATATCTCTACATTCATTGGACAATTATTTATACACCTATTGCAATGAATACATTTGCTATGATTACATTTAACTCTTAAATATGAAAAGTAACTAGTTGGTTTTAAGAAAACAGTTACAGGGCATATATATTTGCAAAATGCTCTGTTATCTTTAAATATAAATGCTAATAATATTCCTAAAACGTAATATATTATATTTCCTATAATAAATGACCAAAACATGATATTTTCTAAATGATCAACCTTAAATATAAATAAAACTGATACAAATGTTAATGATAATAAAAATATAATATATCTAATCCATCCCAATTTTTTTCTATTACTTTTAGGGATTTTATATGGAAGAAAATCTAATACCATTCCTGTCCAGCAAGCATATCCACACCAGCCTCTTCCAAAGAAAAATGGGCCAGCAATTTTTGCTACAAAATAGTGGATGGTTGCAGCTTCAAATACTCCTAGAAATAAATAATACCAAAATCCTTCAATTTGCATATTTTCTCTACATATAATTCCTAAATAAATAAGCATATATAGTCCTACTGCTAACTGAACAAAATTTCTTGCATATTTGACTTTATGTTGCATTAAATACATTCCCGTTGATAGGCAAATTCCTATATAATTAAAATTTAATAAATAAAATAAGTTTTTTGTTGATGTAAATAATGATATCGCTACCGTTTCAAATATTAGCATAGTTATTAAGATAATTTTATTTTCTTTAATCAACTTTAGCATTTCTTCCTTCTTTCTAATAAATGTAATTTATTTAGCTAATTCTATAATGCCCAACAATATCGTTACGATATTCTAAAATATCTTCTTCATAATATTTTTGATAAAAATTAGCATGATGGATAATAAAATTTATTCCTCTTTTATTTCTATTATCTGATACTATTCCAATATGATTTTTAAACACCACAATATCTCCACCTTGCCATTCTTTTATCTTATTAATATCAGTTGTTAAAGCAATTGCGTTATTATCTAAATATACTTTTAAATTTTGTACTCTTCTGAAATCAATATTTTTATCTATAACATCAATATCATATAAATTTTTATTTGTTTTTATATGTTCATTTACTAAATTCATTAAATCATAACCAGCATTTTTTAATGCAAAAGCAACTACATCAGTACAAACTCCGTATTCATCATCAGGATACCCTGTAGCATAGTATTTGCTCTTATATTTAGGATTTGTTTTTATATAATCTTTTGCATTATTTAATATATCTGTCTGATCATCTACACCATCATTATCTTTATCAATATTGCTTTTATAAGTTTGGATATTAAAATCTTTATTGGTATATTTTTTATGAGGAATATAATTAAAATGATATAACCCATATAAAATAACAATGATTAATATTCCAAGTACTAAAATAATAATGGAAAGTATTCTCTTTTTCATATATCCTCCACTTTAGTAAGTTACTATTTTTTAATCAAATTACTATTTAAACTGTAATTTGTAATACTCGTAATATCAAAATATTTCAATCATTCTTATCTATGCTTTATTTTTTTACACTGCTAGTTATGTAATTTACCAACAAATGTTTTTTTATACTATCTATTATTTCTGAAAAATCATTTTTTTCTTTTTCTGATAAATTATCGAATTCAGAAATAAAAGTTCTTATTTCATCTTCATTGGCCAATCTTACTATTTGACTATCATCGCAAATCAGTAATTTAAATTCTTTTTGTATATCCTTTAAATCAAGATAGTAAAAAACACCATTTTTAATAAAAGAAATACCTATTACTAAACTTGTTCCATCTTCTAAAAAAATCTTTTTAAAATGAATTGGAGAATCCATATGTCCATTAATATTAGTTTTTGGTTTTACAATTCTTTGAAAATATGATTCAGCACATTTTTCTATATCTTCATATCGTATATTATATTTCCAAAACCCAGAATTATTTGGATTATATTCATTATCTATACCATTACCCCAATCAAATAATTTAAAACATTCATTCACTCCTTTATACCATCTCATATGTACAAAAGAATTTCTTATTTTTTCTCTCTTAACTCTTTTAGAATCGGTAATAGTTATTTCACTATCTGTTACTAACGTATCAAATAAATATCCATAATATATTGCATTGGTGATAGATAATAAGTTCTCAAAATCAATCGAATCATATAATATATTTTCATCAATGCCAAATGATTTGGTATAAAGATTCAATGGAGATTCATTATTTAAATTTTTCCTTTGATAAATTTGTCTAGCATCTTTTATTAAATCAAAAATTGTGTTTTTTCCATTTCTCATGTAGTAATTTGACAAAATCAAATTCATTGTTAAAACTCTATCTTTTGTCCAAGAAAAAGGCATAACTTTATCTAATAGATGAGAAATTACATCATTTCCCTTTTCTCCTATACTTTCCCAATATTTTAAATCTTCCTCTATTTTTATTTTTTGTGCTATAGAATAATGAATATCTTTATATTCCATACCATTTTCTAAGAAAAGTTTTTCATAGTTTTTAGTTTTATTATTGCTATTAATGTGGGAAATAATTATTTCTTTTTGTACATCAGTTAACTTTTTTCTAGCAAAAAATTTTCTTAGAAATATATTATTTAGTGTTTCATTAACGTTTGATGAATTCAATGAGATTGGTTTTGTTGAACGATTAGATATTATAATTATTGAATTAGTATTTTTTATTTCAAAACAAATTGACATTAATTCATTTATATCTAACATAACATGAAATGGTATCGGTTTAGTATTTTTTAATAAAATCTCTATTTTTATCTTTTCTTTTTCAGTTCTAATAAATTTTACTAAATCATGACTAGGATTATCATTATGATTAAGTGCATTCCTTATTAATTTAATTATTTGTCTGTTACTAAACTTTGATCTATCATTACTATTAATAAATATACTATCAGGAATACTAATCTTATTTATACTAGATTCAAGTAAATTATCAAAATAGTTATCATACAAAATTGTTAAAAATTTTGATAATAATAATATTTCATATATGGAAATCATTTCGTAATAATAATCTTTAATCGAATATTGTATTCTATTATCAACTTGCATATGATGTTTAAAAACTTCATAAAGTGGAACATCTTGATTCATAATTGCATATGTTAAAGTTCTATTATAATCTCTTAAATAAGTTGCAATTTCATATTTAGTAAATTCATGTTTTTCCATATTTTCACCGACCTTGTTATACCCATTATACTACAGATTTTTAAAATAATTTGTTCAGAATATTATTTATTTTCTCAAATTCCTATTTTTCTAACTAATTATTAAATTGTAATTTTTTCCTATATATCCTTTTAATATATCAATCATGGCATTTGCATGACTTGCACCAGCAATAATAGAATGACAATCACTACCTAACATATGAGTATATATAGAATTTATTTCTGGTATTTCAATATCAAAAGCATCGCTCGTTGGAATAATATTCATTTTTATATCTGCTAGAGTAATAGTTCCGCCATTAATATAATCAGTTACATGATGTATATTATTATCAAATGACTCTCCAAATGCCTTTGTAAAATTATCAACTAATGCTTTTCCTCCACCAATATGTCCATATTCATCAGCCTTTTTAGTAGCATATTTTTTAGAATCTTTTAAGAATGTTCCTCCTCCCATGTGATATGAAAGTAATACACCATCAAGTTTTACTCCCAATGATTCAATATATTTTTCTAATTCTTTATTATTATCATAAAATGCAGGAGATTCTATAACAGCAATCTTTCCATTCTTTTCAAGTAAAATTACTTGGTCATCAATATAATCTGCCGTATTGTAATTATGAACTTTAACATCTCCAAAATCATAAACCAAAACATATCCTTTATCTAAACTTATCTTTTTATTTTCCATTTTTATTTCCTCCTAATTTTCTGTTCAAAGAGGTGTGCACTTTTCCTTGACAATTAAATTATAGAATAATGAAAAAGAAAAAGTAAGTATGCACTTTTTTGTTAGATACTTACTTTTTGGTATAAATTTAATTAAAATAAGGTTTTAGCGAATAAATTTTTTTATAATTCATATAATTCTCCTTACTTTTTAATATATTTTATTATACCAAATTTCTTACGAAAAGTCTATAATTTAGAGAAATTTGGTAATCTTTATTTTTAATATTTTTCTTTAATTAATTTAATTATTTCTTTTAATTCTTTAATATTATTTTCGTATCTATAAACATCTATTTTATCACAGAAAAAGAGAAATATTTCATTCTCTTAATATCTTAATCTTACGATTACTCATAAATTTTTATTTATCGATTTTTTCAAACAAAACATATTCATTATCATACTTTAATATTATGTATTTTTCTGATTTATCATAAACTTCTGCATTTAATAATTCCTTTGTATTAGTTTCATTATCTAATTTAGGAACGTACTTATTAGGTATTAGTTTATCTATAACACCTATTTTTTGCGTACCACCAGCATAATCAATAACCCCATTGGCCTTACCATATAATACTCCATCAAACATAACTAAAACTTCTATTGATGCATAATCAACTTTTCCTAAATCAGTAACTAATTCATAGCCATCATATTTATTGTTCTCAGATGATTTTTCTTTTTTTGTAAATCCACATCCTGTAATAGAAAATAATGTAATAAGCATTATTAAGCATAAAATAATATTTTTCTTTTTCATAAGTCCTCCTACAACTCTATTATACTACATAATTACTAATTTTTATCATCAACTTAAATCATCGTAATATTACTAAAAAAAGATGAGATTATTTCTCACCTTAATGTACGTGAATATCTTAATATTCTGATTGTTTTATTTTTCTCTTTTTATAAATAATATTATTAATATAACTGTAATTATAATAATTAATAATGGTGCTATTCTAAAAAATATCCACTCAAATGAATGCCATAAAGTTCCAATTACAGACCACTCTGGATCACTATAATCCCATGATTGATATGGACTTCCTAATATTGCTAATAAGATAAATAATAATACAAAACATATATCAAAAATTATTAATGTATTAACTAACATTTTTCTTTTTTGTTTTTGTTTCATAGCTAATTGTTCATTAATGACTTCTAACTTTTCTGATATTACTTTTAAATCATTTTTTTCTTTTTCTTCTATACTTT
>CAKPOS010000014.1 GCA_934176955.1 uncultured Bacilli bacterium | reverse complement strand
GGGAAAGAAAATATATTTGATAATTCTATTCAATTTAAAATTCCTAATCAAGTGATGAAAGAAACTTATAATCATTATTTTGTAAAGATATTAAATGATATGAAGATTACTTTTGATTCTAATTATTTAAGAGAATGTTATAAAGAATTAATCGTTGAAGGAAAAATTAATAAAATCACTAACTATATTAAAGAAATTCTTTCTAAAGTAGATAATCGTGATTTTATTCAATTTGATGAAAAATATATCAAACTAATGTACTTTACTTTATTATGTGGAAATAAAAATTTTAACACTTATACGGAATATCCAACAAATCATGGATATATTGATGTGATGCTATTTAAAAATGGGAATTATTCTAAATATGATATTATGATAGAATTAAAATATATTAAAAAATCTGATTATCGTAAAAATAAAAAATTACTTCTAATTAAGAAAGAAGAAGCAAAAAATCAAATTAATCATTATGTTAAAGATGAAAGAATGCCAAAAGAGGATTTAAAGAAATATATTGTTATCTTTATTGGAGAAAAAATAGAATTAATAGAAGAGATAAAATAAGTATTTTGAAATTAAAATAATGAATTGATAAAAAATTGGTACAATTAAGATAAATCAGTTTAGTTCTTGATAAGTATTATTTGTCTATTTGAATTTATTTTAATCGATAAGCTTATTAATAAAATCAAATGAAACTCTTGTCCTAACAAGGATTTTATGCTATAATGAACATGTCTTGAAAGAAAAGTGGCCTTATGAAAGTCCACTTTTTATATATTAGGAGGAATGTATGATAGAAGAAAAAGTTAGAAAATTAATAGAAGCTCCTGTCAATGAAATGG
Source organism: uncultured Bacilli bacterium (assembly GCA_934176955.1). GTDB lineage: Bacteria > Bacillota_I > Bacilli_A > RF39 > UBA660 > RUG11198. Next base: position 32,035 of record CAKPOS010000014.1, on the reverse strand, counting down.
GAATTACAATTGATAGTGTTACTTATGAAAAAGAAGGTAATAATTATTTCTTAAGAATTGTTATTGATAGGATTAAGCCAATAGATATTGATACTTGTGTAGAAGTTACTCATTTAATTAATCCATTATTAGATGATAGTGACATTATAAGTGATAGTTATATATTAGATATATCTTCAAAAGAGAAAGGTGATAACAATGAATAAAAAACAAATGAGAGAATTTATGAAGGCATTAAATGCAATTGTAGAAGAAAAAGGAATTGATAGACAAATTATCATTGAAGCTATGGAACAAGCTATGGCTGCTGCTTACAAGAAAAAGGGAGGACCAGCAAGATGTACAGTAAATCCTGAAACAGGAGAAATTAAATTGTATTCTATTCGTACAGTAGTAGAAGATGAAAACTTCCATGATGAAAGAAGTCAAATTTCTTTATCAGAGGCACAAAAAAGAGTACCAGAAATAGAAATTGGAGAAACTATTGAAGACCCAGTAGAAATGACTGATTTTGGAAGAGTAGCTGCTGGAACTGCTAAACAAGTAGTAGTGCAAAGAATGAAAGAAGCAGAAAAAGATTTAATTATAAAAGAATTAGGTGATAAACAAGATGAATTAGTCGTAGGAACTTTAGCAAGAGAAGATGCAAAAACTTATTATGTAGACTTAGGAAAAACATTTGGTTTACTTCCAAAAGATGAAATTATTCCTGGAGAAAAATTAGAAATGGGGTCTCAAATAAAAGCTTATGTTTCTAAATTAGAAATTGGAACAAAGGGTGTATTTATCTTATTATCAAGAACACACTATGGATTCTTAAAGAGATTATTAGAAATCGAAATTCCAGAAATTAATGATGGAACAGTTATTTTATATTCTGTAGCTCGTGAAGCAGGTTCAAGAAGTAAAATTGCTGTTTATACAGAAGAAGAAAATATAGAGCCAATTGGTTGTGTAATTGGAAATGGGGGAAATAGAATTAATCGTGTATTAAAACAAATTGGAAATGAAAAAATAGATGTTGTTTTATATGATAAAAACCCAGTTCAATTTATTAAAAATGCTTTAAGTCCAGCTAAAGATATTGAAGTATTTATTAAAGATTATAAGAAAAAAGAAGCTATTGCTATTGCTTCTTCTGATAATTTATCATTAGCCATTGGGAAAAAGGGACAAAATGTTAAATTAGCATCAAGATTAACCCATTATAAAATTGAAGTCAAAGGATTAGATGAAGTTAATATTGAAGAATATCGTGAAAAATATTCTAACATCAAACCAGAAGATGGTATTGAAGAAGAGAATGTTGAAAAAGAAGAAATCGTTACTAACGAACCAGAAGAAAATACCATGAAAGTAGAGGATGATCATGAAGAAAGTGCCAATGCGTAAATGTGTTGTTACTGGAGAAATATTAGAAAAAAAACAATTAATTCGCGTTGTTAGAAATAAAGAAGGAGAAGTCTTTATTGATCCAACAGGAAAAATGAATGGTCGGGGAGCTTATTTAAAAAAGGATCTCGATGTCATAAAAAAATGTCAAAAGAATAAAATATTAAATAGAAGGCTAGAAGTAGAAATACCAGATAGCATTTATGAGGGGTTAGTGAAAATGATATAGATATTTGGAGGTGATGCTCAAGTGATGAGTGTAAAAGAATATGCAAATGATGTAAATTTAGAAGTAGCAACAATTATGGAATTATGCAAAAAATTAAAAATACAAGTTCAATTCGGTGAAGATATGCTAGATGATGATGCAATTATTATGTTAGATAATGAAATTGCTAATTTAAAAGAAGAACCATTAGAAGAAGATGTTGAAATATCGGAAGAAGATGTTGTTGAAAGTTCAAAAGATTTTTCTTCTAAATCAAATTCTTTGTCAAAATCTCAGGCAAAAAAGAAAAAACAAAATAAAAATAATCATCAAAATAAAAATAATGATTTTAAAAAGCAAAGAAAAGAAATGTATAAACATAAAGATAAATTAAAATCAAATACTTATTTATTAGATGATGCAACTGTTCTTTATAAAGAAGGAATGACTGTAGGAGAATTAGCAACAGTTTTAAATATAGCAGTAGGAGAAGTGATTAAGAAGTTAATGGCTCTTGGGCTAATGATGAACTTAAATCAAGTCATTGATTTTGATACTGCATCAATTATTAGTAGTGATTTGGGAAAGGAATTAAAAAGAGAAGAAACAACTGATGAAGCAAATTTTGAAGAACTAGAACTTCAAGATAGTGAGGAAGAATTAGTAAAGCGTCCGCCAGTTGTTACTATTATGGGACATGTTGACCATGGGAAAACAACTCTTTTAGATACTATTCGAAAAACAAATGTAGTATCAGGAGAAGCAGGAGGAATTACTCAGGCAATTGGTGCTTATCAAATTACTTATCAGGGGAATAAAATTACATTTATTGATACTCCTGGACATGCAGCATTTACTGAAATGAGAGCAAGAGGAGCAAGTGTTACGGATATTGTTATTATTATTGTTGCTGCTGATGATGGTGTAATGCCTCAAACTAAAGAAGCAATTGACCATGCAAAAGCTGCAGGTGTACCAATTATTGTAGCCGTAAATAAAATGGATAAGCCAGGAGCAAACCCAGAAAGAGTTTTAACTGAAATGGCTGATGCAGGAATCATTCCTGAAGCTTGGGGTGGAGATATTATGTTTGTCAATATTTCAGCCAAAACAGGAATGGGAATTAATGATTTATTAGAGCGTATCTTATTAATTAGTGATCTTGAAGAATTAAAAGCAAATCCAAACCGTTATGCTAGTGGTACAGTAATTGAGTCAAAAATGGACAAGAACTTAGGGGTAGTTAGTACATTACTTATTCAAAATGGTACTCTTCGATTAGGGGATGCCATTGTTGTAGGAACTTGTGCTGGGAAAGTACGTACTTTAAAAAATGACTTAAATGAATCATTAGTCAGTGCAGAACCAAGTACACCTGTTACTATTACCGGTTTAAGTGAAAGTCCTGCTGCTGGAGATAAATTTATGGTTTTTGAAAATGAAAAGAAAGCCAAATCCATTGCAAATGAAAGAGCATTAAAATCCAAAACTAGTAATAATCAAGTTCGTGAAAGTGTATCTTTAGATGATTTATTTAATCGAATCAGTGAAGGAGAAAAAGAAATTAATGTTATTCTAAAAGCTGATGTAAAGGGTAGTGAAGAAGCCGTAAGAAATTCATTACTAAAACTAGATGTCGAAGGGGTTCATATTAACATTATCCGTAGTGGAATAGGAACAGTATCTCCAACTGATATTACTCTAGCTTCTGCAAGTAATGCTATTATTATTGGATTTAATATTCGTCCAGATAATAAAACAATGGATTATGCCAAAGAAAGAAATGTTGATATTCGACTTTATAATATTATTTATAAATTAGTTGAAGAAGTAGAAGCTGCAATGAAAGGAAAATTAGATCCTATCTTTGAAGAAAAAGTTTTAGGGAATGCTGAAGTAAGAAAATTATTTAAATTCTCTAAAGTAGGCACAATTGCTGGTTCAATGGTCACAAATGGAATCATTAGAAGAGATGCTAAGGCAAGAATTATTCGTGATGGTGTAATCATTTATGATGGAGCTATTAATACGATAGCTCGTGAAAAAGACCAAGTCAAGGAAGTAAAAAGTGGTATAGAGTGTGGAATTACTATTGAAAACTTTAATGATATCAAACCTGGAGATATTATTGAAGCTTATGAAATTATTGAAAAAGAAAGATAAACGAAAAATACTTATCTATTCTTCTCTTTATATAGAGAATAAGAATAAATAAGTATTTTTTTCCTCTCTAAATTAAATAAATATTTATTCTCATAATGGAGGAGTTATGGTATAATACAAGAGAAAGAAGTTGATTTTATGATTACCATAAAAAGTAAAGAAGAAATAGAACTAATGAGAAAGGCTGGCTATTTAGTAAGTTTAACTCATCAATATTTAAAACCATTAATCAAGCCAGGAATAACAACAAAAGAATTAGATTTACGTGCAGAAAAATTTATTAAAGAACACGATGGAATCCCTACTTGTAAAGGATATGAAGGATTTCCCGCAACATTATGTGTAAGTGTTAATGATGAAGTAGTACACGGTATCCCTGGAAAAAGAAAATTAAGAAATGGTGATATTGTAACTATTGATATGGTCATTGGTTATCATGGCTATCAAGGAGATGCCGCTTGGACTTATGCTGTAGGTGATATTAGTGAAGATAAAAAATATTTAATGGAACATACCGAAAAAGCACTATACGAGGGAATAAAGCAAGTAAAACCAGGTAACCACATTGGAGATATTTCTCATGCTATAGAAGTTTATGCTACAAAATACAATTTAGGTGTGGTAAAAGAATTAGTAGGTCATGGAATAGGAACAGAAATGCATGAAGATCCAGATGTCCCAAATTATGGAAAAGCTGGAACAGGTCCAAAATTAAAACCAGGAATGGTTATTTGTATTGAACCAATGTTAAATTTAGGAAGTGCTTCAGTAGGAATATTAGATGATGATTGGACAATCGTTACAGAAGATGGAAGTTCATCTGCCCATTATGAACACACTGTTTTAGTTACAGAAGATGGCTATGAAATATTAACCCCAAGATTAGACTAATTCAATTTAAAGGTGATGGCTATGAAAAAAAAGGCGAAGTTAAATGATATCTTAGAAGAATTTAAAAAATATTTTTTGGAAATTAAATATTTATCAAAATGTAAAAAAATTTCAATTTCTAAAGATTTATTAAAAGTATTAATTGAGAGAAATAATTTACAAGAAACAAAAGATATTTTTAAATTTATTCAAAAAAGTTCCCATCAAGAAGAATTTAATCGTTATATTATAGAGTATTGTATCAAAAATAAAGAAAGCTATATTGCTACTTATTTTTTATCAGGAATAATTATAGGAAAATATGATTTTTATGATTTGGCTAAAGTCTCTATAGATGAATTTAATTTTAATCATTTTAACGATGAGAATTACCAAGATATTTTAAAAATACTTCGTGAGCATTGGATAGAATATATATCTAATGATAATAAGATTAAAAATCAATTTCTAATTAATTCAGAAGGGGAATATGATTATAATTTAGAATTAGATGAAGAAAAGTGTTTAACATTATATGATGATGTGATAAAAGGAAATCTTCATGAAGATACTAAAATTCCATATTATCTAGTACGAAATTATATTGTTCAAGCAATTGGAATTTATGGTTCTGATGTCATTAAGAACAATTTTGATTTTATTTTGTATGATTTACAGTTTAAAGATAAAAGGAATTCTTTAGAGGAAAGGAAGGAAAAATACTTAAAATTCAGTCATCTTAGTAATAATAAAGTAGAAAAATTACATAATTTGGGTAAGCTTAAGGAAAAATTAAAAAAGTTAAATACGAATCAATCGATAGAATTATTAAAAGAAATAGAAAAGATGGATGATAAAAATTTCGATATCTCTAAGATAGAAGAGATATATAGTGAATATGAAATTTTATTTCGAGAAGATATTATTTCTCATTTATTTAATCCTACTAAAGAGGTTACTATAGTTGATGATTTTCGAGATTTAAAGCCGCAATTATTACATATTTTTATTAGAAATCCTGAAAAGTTTAGAAATAATCTGGAAGAGAAATTAATTGAAGATATCAAAAACGAAAGAAAAAATCAATCTGATATTTCTAAAGAATTAACAAAAGAAGAACAAGAAGAATTTATCAAGAGAAAACAACTTTTAGATGTAATGCTTAATCCTACTCAAGTTAATTATAGTTATGATGGGAAATCAAATTATTATTCTGATAAAAATGGTTGGACTTCATATCATTCTGATACCAATAATCAAATCTCTACAACACTTTATTCTAAAGATTATTATTTAGAACATTTTATTCCTTGGACTATGGGAATAGGATTTAATCAAGAAGGATTAAATCCAGAAGCAATTGTGTTATCTTCAAAAAATTATTTAACTACAAATAAAGGGTTAAATCATTTGGAATATTGTCAAAAAAATGAATTTGATTTAATGAGTTCTAATTATTATGAATTAATAGAAAATGATGGGAAATCAGAAGTAGTATTATTTAGAAGAAATATTGATTATGATACAAAAGCTAGTTATATTTTTTTAACTATTGATACAAGTGATCTAACAAAATGTGAAGAAGTAATAAAGAATGCTCGAGAATTAGCGTCTAAAAGCAAAATGAAATTAGTAATATATGACTTGAAAAAAATTGTATCTAGTTATGAGAATTATTTGAGAATAAACGATCATTTTTCTCATGAAGAAAAGTTAAAACATAGGAAATAAAATTTTTGGAGGTAATAGTAATGTTAAAAGAAATAGAAGAATATGCAGAAGAAAAAAATGTTCCCATTATGTTAAAAGATGGTATTGAATACTTATGTAATTATATTGAAAAAAATCAAATTAAAAATATCTTAGAAATTGGGACTGCAATAGGGTATTCTGCTATTAAAATGGCTTTAGTAGAGGAAAATATTCATGTTACTTCTATTGAAAGAGATGTAGAACGATATCAAAAAGCTAAAGAGAATATCCAAAAATTTCATTTAGAAGATCGAATAACTCTAATCTTAGGAGATGCTCTAAAGACAGAGGTAACAGGGAATTATGATTTAATTTTTATTGATGCTTCTAAAGGACATAGCGTTGATTTCTTTGAGAAATATGAGCGTTTTCTGAAAAAAGGAGGAACAATCATAACGGATAATCTTTCCTTTCATGGATTGGTAGAAAATGAAGAATTAGCAGTAACGAAAAATCAAAAAGGGTTAGTAAAAAGAATCAAAAAATTTATTGAATTTTTAGAAAATAATCATGATTATGATACTACTTATGTAGAAGTAGGAGATAAAATTAGTATTTCTATTAAAAAATAAAGGAGGCGTGAAGAAATGAGAAAAATACTTATTATTCCCAATAGTATAGATTTATTAGGTAGTGTTTTAGAAAAAGATATTACTGGAGTAATATTACCTATGAAAAATTTATCTGTGAATAGAGATATTACTTTTTCTTTAGAAGAGATTAAAACTATTTTAAATATGACTTCAAAAGAAATATCGGTATCTATCAATAAAATTATGCATAATTCTGATTTAAAAGAATTAGAAGAAACTTTAGTTGCTTTAAATAAAATGAATATTAGTAAAATTTTCTTTTATGATTTAGCTGTATTAAATATTTGTAAAAGATTAGGAATAAAAAAAGATCTAGTTATTTATCAAGAACATTTAAATACTAGTATTTATTCTAATCATTTTTGGCAAAAGAATGGGGTAAAGTACGCGGTAATTTCTAATGATATTACCAAAGAAGAGATTAATGAAATTTCTTCTTCTATGCCTTTAATGCTTGTTAGTTATGGATATATTCCGATATTTTATTCTAGAAGATATTTAATTACCAATTACTTGAATTATATTCAAACTAAAAAAGAGCAAGGACACTATTACATTAAAAATAAAGAGGATAAATATCCAATAGTAGAAGAAGAGTATGGAACAACGATTTATACTAAAGAGCCAATTAATTTAATGAATGAAATAGAAAATATTCAAGTGGAATACTTTATTCTAAATTCAACTTTAATTGAGAGAGAAGAATTTTTAAGTACTTTAGATAGCTATCTAAAAGAAGAAGAAGATACGAAAAAGCATTACACAGGTTTCTTAAATGAAAAGACCATTTATAGAGTAGGAGATAAAAATCAATGAAAAAAGTAGAATTATTAGCACCAGCTGGCGACATCGAAAAATTAAAATTTGCTTATCTCTATGGAGCGGACGCTGTTTATATTGGAGGAAAAAATTATAGTATGCGTGCTAATGCTAAAAATTTCTCCAATGAAGAAATCAAAGAAGCTGCGTGTATTGCTCATTCTCTAGGAAAAAAATTATATGTTACGGTGAATATTACTTTTCATAATGAGGATTATCCAGGATTATTAGCCTATTTAAAAGAATTGGAAAAAGCTAAAGTAGATGCTATTATTGTATCTGATATGGCTGTTGTCGACTTAGTCAAAGAAGAAAATATAAACCTTCCTCTTCATATTTCTACGCAAATGTCTAATGCTAACAGTGAAAGCGTTAGTTTCTTAAAGGACCAAGGAGTAGAAAGAGTAGTTTTAGCAAGAGAGTGCTCTAAAGAAAATATTAAGGAAATTATTGAAAAAACAGGGGTTGAAATTGAATGTTTTCTTCATGGAGCTATGTGTTCTTCTTACTCGGGAAGATGTGTTTTATCTAATTATTTTACCAAAAGAGATGCTAATCGTGGAGGATGTGCTCAAATTTGTCGTTGGTGCTTTGAATTAGATAAGAATGAAGAAAAGATATCTAAAGAAACAGAATTTACTATGTCTTCTAAAGATTTATCTTTAATTAATTCTCTTGAAGAAATGATTCGTCTTGGGATTACTTCTTTAAAAGTAGAGGGAAGAATGCGTAGTAATTATTATATTGCAACAGTAATTAGCACTTATCGAGAAGCTATTGACCATATTTACGAAAATACTTATAATGAATCTTTACAAGAGTATTATCAAAAAGTATTAAATCGAGTTGCTAATAGAGAAAGTACTGATCAGTTCTTTAATACTTTTCCTGGTGTTGAAGCTCAGTACTATCTAGGTAGACAAGAGGTTTCTAATCAAGATTTTCTAGGAATCGTTCTAGATTATGATAAGAAAGAAAAATTAGTTACTTTAACGCAAAGAAACTATTTTCAACCAGGGGATGAAGTAGAATTGTTTGGTCCAAATATCAAAGCTTTCTCTTTTAAAGTTCCTAAAATTTATAACGAAGAGATGAAAGAAGTAGAAGTTGCTAGACATCCTCAAGAGATTATAAAATTTTATTTAGATAAAGAAGTATATCCTAATGATATGATGCGAATAAAAATTAAATAAAATTTAAATTAAACTATTATGGAGGATAAAATGAACATAAAAGAAGAATTATTACAACTAAGAGAAAAGATAATGAAAAAGGGAAAAAAGAAGGAAGAATCAGAACAAGATAAAGATACATATGATTTAAATGATAAAGTAGAAGAATTTATTGAGTGGTATAAAAATAATATGGTAAAAGGACTTTATACAGATATTGGAGAATATAACCTTCCTCTTAAAATGAAAAATTTAATTGAAAAAATAGCGGTATGGTATGAATTACAATATCCGATTGATGAAATAAATAAATTAGTACCAATGAGTTGTCAAGAATTAACTAAAAGTAATATTCAAAAAAATCAACACATTAAAGAGATGCTAGATAATAGTTTAAAAATTGATAGTTTAAAAACTGATAATTCTGATGAGATGAAAGCTTTATTTGATATTTTAACTGATGAAGAAAAAGTCTATTTCTTGAATAGAAGTTACAAAGATGTAGTTTATTGGAGAAGAGGATTTTGTTCTGTCCATCTTCACTTAAGTAAAAATGGAACTGTCGAAATGTCAGAATGTATGGATATCGTTATTCCAGGAATTTCAAATGAAGATTTAGAAGGAAAAAATATCAAAGAAGTCGTAAAAATAATCAAGGAAAAAGGAATAATAATTCCAGAAGACAGTGAATTAACAAAAGCAATTCAGGATTATAATAATTGGAATTATCAAAGAGAAGAAATCTTAAATTGTGCAATGTATAGAATTATTGAACGGGGAGGAAATCGAATAGGACCAAAAAGAGCATTTTTATTTGCTAAAGAATTTGGGAGAGATATTAGTATTCCTATGATGTACGCAGTAGATTATTCAGATCCAGGATTAAGATTATTCATCAATGAATATATAAAAGCTGGTGGTTCTAAAGATTTAGAATGTTTAGTAGAATATTTCTCGAGAGTTAGTAAAAATGAACCATTAGAAAAAGTATCTATTCAAAAATTGCTCTTAATGCTTCCTAATAATACAACGTCTTTTTATACAGAAGAAGAAAAAGAACTACATCAAAGGCTTATTCATTCTTTAAAAAAAGCAAGTCTAAAAAAAGACTATTAAGAATTTAAATCTTTCTTAATAGTCCTTTAATTTGCTTCAACAATTAATTTTATTGCTGTTCTTTCTTCACCATCAATTTGAATATCAGTGAATGCAGGAATACAAACCAAATTTTTTCCTGAAGGAGCAACAAATCCTCTAGCAATTGCAATTGCTTTAATGGCTTGATTTAAAGCACCAGCACCAATTGCTTGTATTTCTACACAACCATGCTCCCTAAATACATTCGCGAGTGCTCCTGCAACAGAATTTGGATTAGATTTCGTACTTACTTTTAATGTTTCCATATTTTTTTATTCATTCCTTTCTATAACACTTACAATAAAACTTATGAAGTATTTTAGAAAAAATACCAAATTTCAATAAAAAAATCTTATCATCAAGACAAGATTTTCTTAATTATTTGGTCGATGATGTACTTCTTCAGTATCCATAGTAATTTTTCTAAACTGGTATCCATTTTGCATTCCATAATCAATAATATTTTCTAACGCATTCAAGGTTCCATAGTTATTTTCAAAATCATGCATTAAAACAACATTTTCTCTTGATTTAGATAAAGAACCAATCACATTTTGATAAATTCGATTAGGATCTCTAACTCCAGCACCATCTTGACAGTCTACATTCCAATCAAAATAATGAAATCCTTTATTTGAAACATCATTTGTTAATTGACTCATAATACCTGGTTGATACTTTTTACTAATAGTATTACTTCCACCACCAGGAAAACGAATAATATTAGTATACTCTCCAGTAATTTTATAAACTTTATCTCTAATTTTATTTAAATCACTAAAATAATTATCTACTGAACTATAAACATATTGATAATTATGGGTATAACTATGTAGGGCAACGCTATGTCCATCAGTATATTCTTTTTTTATTAAATAATTTAAGCTATCATCATGATTAATTACAAAGAATGTAGCAAGTACTCCTTTATTTTTTAAAATTTCTAATATTTTAGGAGTAATACTATTACTAGGTCCGTCATCAAAAGTAAGATAAATAATTCCCTTACTAGATTCATTTTTAGAAATTACTTCAACGGTTCTTTCTATACTAGAAGTATTATTACTAGAATCAGTTGCTGTATAAGTAATTTTATAAGTTCCTAGTTTTTTAGGATTAACACTACCTGAAGTTTTAACTTCAATCTCTTTATCACAATTATCTTTAACATCAAAACCAGGTTCTTGATAAGTATTATTTAAATATACATACATCTTATTACTACCCTTTAAAGTAATTACAGGTTTTTCTTTATCTTCATAATAAATAGTTCTTTCTGTAACAAAAGTATTATGAGAAGAATCTTCTACTTTATAATAAATTTTATTTTTATCCCTTTTTGTTAATACTTTATCTGTAAGGTCTCCATCATAATCATCTATTGCGGTAAAACCTTCTTCTTTATATTTATCATTAGGGCAAATATAAACTTCTTTATCTCCCTTTAAAGTAATTTTTGGCTTTTTTTTATCCACGATTTTAATTAAGGCTAATTTTTCAACCGAAAAAAAAGAGTACTTCACTTGGTAATGGACAAAATAATTTCCTATTTTATGTTCTTTGATTTCATTTTTAATTTTTACCCGATGATCAATCTTCTTATTCATTGCATAAGCATGATACTGAGGAATCTTTACTTCTTCATCATAATTAAATGTGGAAGTTGTATTTTCAATCTCTATTTTAGGGGTTAAAAGATAACAGAAACTAAAAGTAAAAACCATCGAAATGAGTAAAAGAATAATGGCAATCAAATAAAATTTCTTTTTTTGTCTTCTATTAATTTTTTTCATTTTTATCACAACCTACATCTTTCAACTATTATAGCATGAAAAAAGATTTTTTTAAATATTCTATTTCTAGTTTACATCAAAGTTAACAAAATTATGTAAAAAAGAACTTGTTTTTCTTAAATAAAAATGATATACTCATACCATAAGATAGAAAAGTAGAAGAAAGATAATGTGGGATGTTTCTTTCAAGAAAAAGGAGTGATTTCAATGAAAAAGAAAAAATTAGTTTTGTTTTTGATAGCAATAACCGCCTTTTTTAATGTAAAAGGAGTAAATGCTATTAGTTATACATCTGGTACTTGCTATCATTTTAATCATACTACAGGAGCATATAGTACAAGTGGAAGTGGTGACGTAGGAACAGATTGCATAAAGAAAATAGGCGATAAATATGCTTATTGTACACAATGGAGAATACCTGCAAGCGGAGAATCTGGATATACAAAAGATAGCAATTGGAAAGAAAATAGTAAACGAGCAATTATTGTAGGAATGATTATCGATGAAGTAAATAAAAAATATAATGGAACTCAAGCCTATGCGATGACAGCAGCAGTCATCAACACTTATTTTAATAAATCTTTAAATTCAAGTGGTTCTAGAAATTTTTATTCTACGAATAAGACCGTAAAAGGAATTTATGATGATGTAATGAAAAAATACAAAAATATAGTATTGAGTACAAGTATTAGCAAACCTTCATTTAAAGTAACGGATAATGTTTTGAATTATGTTTCTGGATCAACTTATATTTCAGAAAAAATTACATTATCAGGATTAAAAGAATATGTAGGAGAAACTACAGATAAAGTAACTTATAAGCTTAGTGCATCTTCTACAAAAGGAACAGCAACTTTTTGTAAAAATTCAAATGGAACAAGTTGTACATCAAGTGTTAGTTTCACTGGTAGAAAAGAGGATTATTCATTTTATATAAAAGTTACTGGAGGAGATGCAGAAAGTACAATCAAAGTTAATGTTAAGGGAACAAACTCAAGTAAATATCCAACTTCTATTCGTTATTTGAAAAGTGGAACACAAAACTTAGTTGTTGGAGGAGACTTTACAGTCAAAAGGAGTACTAGCCAATCCGTACAATTAATGGATCCATCAACAACGAATCATCGAATTGTTGGTTATAAAGTAGATGAATCAGGGGAACTATTAACTGGTTCTTCATTAGAAATTTATAAGGATGATGCAAGTAACAAAAGCAATTTGTTAGCTTCAAACAAAAGTGGTAGTGCTACAGTAAGTTATACTAGTCCGACTGCTGCAAAAGACGATGATGATTTCTTTAAACATAATTATTATTTAGTAGAATCAACAGCACCAGATGGATATGTACTTGATCCAAAAAATACTAAAACAACCATATATACTTATGACCCTAATACCAATCCAAATACTAATAGTTCAAAATGCTATTATAGTTCAGAAGCAGATGCAGCAAAAGAAGTCGATATGGAAAGATGTAATTTTTCTTCCTACGAATATAAGTGCCAAGCTTCTACTGGGGGAGATCCAATTAGCTTATCAGAAAAAGAAAATTGTGATTTTACTACCCAAGAAGGTGGTTCAACTTCTGGTGGTTCAACTTCTAGTGGTTCAGCTTCTAGTGGTTCAACTTCTAGTGGTTCATCAAATACTGGAACAAGTACGACAACACCATCAACAGGAAATAATTCTGGAAACACTACACAGGGAGAAACAGAAACACCAGTGACACCAAAAGTTACTTATACAAAAATATGTTATAATAACACAACAAAAAAGAAAGTTGATGATGAAACTTTTTGTAGTGAAAAAGATAAATATATTAAAGTTTCTAAATCTAGTGGAAATTTAGCAATAACAAAAGTAAATACTAAAAATAATATTAAAATTAGTAAACGAGCAGCTACAGGTGATGATGAAGTAAGAGGAGCAAAGTTAAAAATTTGTACTGCGGCAACATATAAGGATAAAAAGGAAAATTGTGATCCAGCAAAAACAATTAGTGATATAGAAATGTCATGGACTTCAGGTACATCACCAGTGGAGTTTAATGGATTAGCAAAAGGAGATTACTATATTGTAGAAATTACTCCACCAAATGGTTATAAGATAGCAACCACAGCAACACCATTTACCATCAATGCAGCAGGAGAAGTAAGTAGTGGAAGTCAAACTGTAAAAGATAATTTAATTGTTATAAAAAATAAAATGAATTCATTTACAGTAAGCAAAACAGATATTGCTACTAGTAAAGAACTTCCTGGAGCAACAATCAGTATTTGTAATACTTATACAGATGAAAATGGGAAAGTAAAAACACTAGATGATCAATATACTAATGAATGCATTCCAGTTATCTTATCAGATGGAAAAGAAGCAACATGGACATCAACAGATAAACCAAAAGAAATCTCTGGTCTTCCAGCAGGAACATATTATTTAGTAGAAAAAATCGCACCAAAGGGTTATTCAACAGCAGAATCAATTATCTTTACGATAAAAAGTGATGGAACTTTAACTGATAAAGATGGAAAAAGTTTAGCTAATAACAAATTAGTTATGCAAGATAAAAAAATTGATGAATTAAAAACAGGAATGGGAAGATTATATATAGTATTAACTATCTTTGTTGTTGTTATAGCATTAGGAGGAACAACTTATTATTTCACGATTAAGAAAAATCAACAACTTATTCCTTTAAAAATTAGAAAAAGAAAAATTCATAAATAACCATAAATATAAGTAAATGCTTGTCATTTGCTTATTTTCTTTTTTACAAATTTTAAAAATTGACTTGAAAAAAAGTAGGGATAACGGTATACTAAATATATAATACCAAAGAGTATTAAATAGAGGAGGAAAAATGAAAAGCTTAATTGGAAAAGAATGGCGTGATGCCAAAGATGGTAGCGTTATTGAGGTAAAAAATCCCGCTACGAATGAACTTATTGATACTGTGCCAAGTCTATCTGCTGAAGAAGTAAATGAAGCAGTAGATTATGCTTATGAAGCACAAAAAGAATGGGCAAAATTATCTATTCATGAAAGATGTGACATATTAACAAAATTTGTTAGTTTAGTAGAAAGAGATAAAGATTCTTTAGCAAAAACCTTATCTGATGAAACAGGAAAACCAATCAAAGAAGCATACAATGAAATTGCTAATATCTCTATTGGTGTACCTGCTTATGTAGAAAAAATTAAACACGACTATGGAAATATGATTCCAAGAGGAACAGAAAAAGGACAAGAAAATACAATTCAATATACAATTCAACAACCTTTAGGAGTAATGGTTGCTATTATTCCATTCAATTTCCCTAGTGATATCTTTATTAATAAGATTCCACCTGCATTATTGATGGGAAATGCTGCAATTTTAAAACCAGCTAGTGTTAATCCATTAACATTAACTAAATATGTAGAATTATTAGTAGAAGCAGGAGTACCTGCAGGAGTTATTTCTGTTGTTCATGGATCAGGATCAGTTGTAGGTTCAGCACTAACAAGTAATAAAAAAGTAAATATTGTAAGTTTAACTGGATCAACTGCTGCTGGAATAGATGCTGCAAAAAATTGTGCAGAGCATTTAGCTCATTCATCACTAGAATTAGGAGGAAACGATGCTTTCATCTTATGTGAGGATGGAGATATTGATCTAGCTGTTGAAGAAACTGTTTGGGGAAGACTTTACAATACTGGTCAAGTTTGTTGCGCAAGTAAAAGATTCTTAATCCAAAATTCAGTAAAACAACAATACATTGATAAAATGATTGAAAAAATTAAAACATTAAAAGTAGGATATCCTAGTGAAATGGATACAGATATTGGTTGCTTAATCAGTGAGGAAGCTGCAATTGAAGTAGAAAATCAAGTCAACAAAACGATAGAACAAGGAGCAAAAGTAGTTTATGGTGGTAGAAGAAATGGTGCTTTCTATGAACCAACAATTATCGATGGTGTTACTAAAGATATGGATGTTGCAAAAGATATGGAAATCTTTGGCCCAGTAATTTCTATCATTGGATTTGATACTATTGAAGAAGCTGTAGAAATTGCTAACCAATCTATTTATGGATTATCTGGTTCAATCATAACTAAAGACATGAATAAAGCAATTAAAGTAAGTGAAGCAATGGAGTGTGGTGGATTTGTTATCAATGGTGCAAGTTTCTTTAGAAGCTTTGAACAACCATTTGGTGGCTGGAAATATTCTGGAATTGGAAATGAAGGAATAATGACAACACTTCGTGAAATGTCACGTACAAAGACAGTAATTTTAAAGAATATTACAAAATAAACCTTCAAATACTTATTTAGATAGCTAAATCTACTTAAGTATTTTTTTTATAAATTAAAATACTTTTATTGACTTTCATTCTTAAATTGCATATAATTAGTTTAAATTTGTTAAAGCAAGTGAAAGAGACGGTATTTAAATTTCTTATTGAAAGAGAGTTTACTAATGGTGAAAAGTAGACAATAAGAATTAAATATAGATCACTCTAGAATGCGAACTTTCGAACTTAAGTAGAAAGTATCCGGGAAGTAGTATCCCGTTATCTAATGAAGTGCACAAAATGTTTGTGAATTAAGGTGGTACCGCGTTTTTTAGCGTCCTTAAGGAATAAAATTTTGTGCTTTTTATATTTTAGAAAGAAGGATGATTTAGATGTATGAAAGTTTAGATAAGAGAGAGGTTAAAGATGTTGAGAAAAGTATATTAGATACTTGGAAGAAAGAAGATATTTTAAATGAAACCATAAAAAATCGTGAAGGTAAGAAGGATTTTGTTTTTTATGATGGTCCTATTTATGCAAATGCTAAACCTGGTATTCATCATGTTTTTGCTAAAACAATTAAAGATTCTTTTTGTAAGTATAAGGTTATGAATGGATATAGAGTATTAAGAAAGATTGGTCTTGATACTCATGGTCTTCCGATTGAAGTTAATGTAGAGAAAAAGTTAGGTTTTTCTGGTAAAGCTGATATTGAGAAATTTGGTGTTGATGCTTTTTGTCGTGAATGTAATAAGGCAACTGCTACAAATATTAATGAGGTTAATCATATTACCGATATGATGGGACAATTTATTGATTGTAAAAATCCTTATATTACTTGTTCTAATGATTATATTGAATCCGAATGGTGGATTATTAAGCAAATGGATGAGAAGGGTCTTTTATATCATGGAAATAAAGTATTATGGTATTGTCCTAGATGTGGTACAGAGTTATCCCAAAATGAAGTATCACAAGGATATACTAAAACTAGTGTCAATACTGTTATTGTTCCTTTGAAGAGAGTAGATGCTGATGAATATTTCTTAGCTTGGACAACAACACCTTGGACTTTGATGGCGAATGTTGCGATTTGTGTTAATCCTGATATGACTTATATTAAAGCAAAATCTAAGGGATATCAATTTATTGTCGCAGAAAGTCTTGCTGATCGTGTTCTTGGAGAAGATTATGAAGTAGTTGATACTTTTAAAGGTAGTGATTTGGTGGGAATCAAATATGAACAATTGATGCCTTTTGTTCACGTTGAAGGAAAATGCCATGAAGTTATTGCAGATCATTATGTAACGGATAGTGATGGTACTGGTATTGTTCATATTGCTCCTGCATTTGGTGCTGATGATAACCGTGTTTGTTCTCAAAATGGGATAGGTTTTGTGAATCCAGTTGGTCTTGATGGAAGATACACAACTGGTCCATGGGAAGGACGTCTTGTTACGGATCCTGAACTTGAAATTGATATTATTAAATGGTTAAAAGCAAATGATAAGTTATTTAAAAAAATTAAAATAGAACATGATTATCCACATTGTTGGAGATGTAAGAGTCCTTTAATTAGTTATCCTAAACCTGCTTGGTATATTAAAACTACTGAGTATAAAGATAAAATTATCGAGGCAAATAAAAAAATTCATTGGTATCCTGCTTATGTTGGAGAAAAACGTTTTGGAAATTGGCTTGAGAATATGGTTGATTGGGGAATTTCTAGAAATCGATATTGGGGTTGTCCACTTCCTGTTTGGGAATGTTCTTGTGGAAAGAGAAAGGTTATTGGTTCTCTAGATGAGTTACAAGAAAATGTTGTTGAAGATGTTAATGTAAGAGAGATGGAATTGCATCGTCCTTATGTGGATCAAATTCATTTAAAATGTTCTTGTGGTAAAGAAATGACTCGTGTTAAAGATGTTTTAGATGTTTGGTTTGATTCTGGTTCGATGCCTTATGCTCAATTTCATTATCCTTTTGAAAATCAAGAATTATTTAAAAGTCAATTTCCTGCTGATTTTATTGCTGAAGGTCTTGATCAAACTAGAGGATGGTTTTATGTTTTACTTGTTATTTCTACGATTATTTCAGGAGAAAGCTCATTTAAAAATGTTGTTGTAAATGATATGATGTTGGATGAATTTGGAAAGAAAATGAGTAAGTCTGTTGGTAATATTGTTGATCCAATTGAAATGATGGAAAAATATGGAGCAGATAATATTAGATGGTATATGTTATATACATCTCCTGTTTGGACGCCTTTAAAGTTTTCTGAAGCTGGGGTAAGAGAAGTTCATAGTAAATTCTTTAATCCTTTTAAAAATACTTATACATTCTTTCAAACGTATGCAAATATTGATCATATTAATATTGAGGATTGCAAGGTTAAGTATGAAGAAAGAGAAGAGATTGATAAGTGGCTATTAAGTAAATACAATCATCTAATAGAAAAGGTAAGAGAATTTTATGAGATGTATGATTTGAATTTGGTTGTTAGAGAGATTACTAATTTTGTATCTGAAGACTTATCAAATTGGTATATCAGAAGGAATAGAAATCGTTTTTGGGGAAGTGATATGAATATTAGTAAGAAAAGTGTTTATATGACTACTTATGAAGTAATGGAAGGTTTGTGCCGTTTATGTGCACCGGTTATTCCTTATTTAACAGAAGAAATCTATACAAAATTAACAAAGAAAAAATCCGTTCATTTAGCAGATTTTCCTGTTTGCTCTAGAGAATTAATTGATAGCAAGCTAGAATATAGAATGGATTTGGTTAGAGATTTAATTACTATGGGAAGAAACATAAGAGAGGAATCTAAAATAAAAGTTAGACAGCCAATTAAAAGTGTTATGTTAGAGTCTTCTCTTAAGAATGATATTTCTGGACTTGAATCGTTAATTAAAGAAGAATTAAATGTTAAAGAAGTATTATATGTTGATGATGTTAATTTATATATGAATATATCTTATAAGCCTAATTTTAGGGTAGCTGGTAAAGTATTTGGTAAAGATATGAAAGAGTTTTCTCAATATTTAGAAAATATTAATAAGGATGATTTATTAAAATTATCTAAAGGGGAATTAGAGGTTAATTTTAATGGTAATGAATATAAGATAACAGAAGATTTAGTTGATAAAAGAATTGAGTCAAAGGAAGGATTTAATGTTTGTGTTAATGATAATTTGATTATTATTCTTGATTTAGAATTAACGGATGATTTAATTAATGAAGGTCTTGCTAGAGAAACAATTTCTAAGATTCAAAATCTAAGAAAGAGTAGTGGTTTTGATATTGCAGATCGAATTAATATTTATTATTCTTCTAATGATTTATATCGTTCTAAGATAAATGATTATATTCAATTTATTTGCGATGAAACACTTGCACTTAGTATGAATAAAGTAGATAGTATCGAAGAATTTGAAAAGATTAATGATTTTGAAGTAGGAATAAAGTTAGAGAAAATTGAAGAGGAAAAGAAATAGAAGAAATTCTGTTTCTTTTTGTTATTTTTTATAGTAAAATGGTTATGATAGTTATTTTATAGGAAGTGAGAAAATATGAATTTAGTTGGAAATCATTGGGATAAAGTTTTAGATCATGAGTATCATGAAGAATATTTTAAAAAAATTATTACTTTTATTAATCAGGCATATAAAGAAAGAGAAATTTTTCCTCCGAAGTCTAGAATTTTAAGAGCTCTTAGTTTGACTGATTATGATGATGTTCGTGTAGTTATTTTAGGACAAGATCCTTATCATGGAGTGGGAGAAGCAAATGGATTAGCGTTTGCTGTTTCTGATGGGGTAAAATTACCTCCTTCTTTGAGAAATATTTATAAGGAACTTTATAATGACTTGGGAATTGAACCAGCTTCTGTTGGCAATTTAGAGTGTTGGGCTAAAGAAGGAGTACTTCTTTTGAATGCTGTTTTAACAGTAGAGAAAGATAAACCTGCTTCTCATAAATTTTTGGGTTGGGAGAATTTTACAGATGCTATTATTAAAAGTTTAAATGATAAAGATACGCCAGTGGTATTTATTTTATGGGGAAATTTTGCTCGAAGTAAAAAGAGTTTGATTACTAATCCAAAACATTATGTGATTGAATCGACACATCCATCTCCATTTTCTGCTAATTATGGTTTTTTTGGCAGTAAACCATTTTCTAAAACAAATGAATTTTTAAAGAAAAATCATTTAAAAGAAATTGATTGGCATGTATATTAATGATTGATTAGAAAGTAGGGATAATATGAATGGATTGGATATTCATGAGCATACGATTTTGATTGTAATGAAAGAAAATAAAAAGCATTTGATTAAATATTTTAGTGAAAATGACTTATCTTGTCCTAAAATGTTTACTATAACAGAATTTATAGATAAATATTATTTTTCCTATGATGAAAGGGCAATTTATTATCTTAAAGAGAAATATCATTATAATTATGATGTTGCTTTGATGTATTTATCTTTGTTTTATTTTGTTTCTGATGATGTGAATATTGATGTAGAAAAAGTAAGATGGGTAAAGAAATTAAAAAAGGAATTGCAAGAGGAAGGACTTCTTTTTTCTTCTTCTTATTTTTTAGAATATTTAGTCAATAAAGATATTGTTTTTTATGATGTTTTTTTTGATGGTAAGGCGACTAAATTGTTTTATGATTTAGAAAAAAAATTTCAAGTGAGAACTTATTTTTCACAAAAAAAACAATATGATAGAGATATTTTGTATGAGTTTTCTGATATTTCTGATGAAGTTGTGTATGTTGCTACAGCTATTTTGGAGAAAATTAAAAGTGGAATTTCTCCTTCTTGTATTAAACTGTGTGGTATAGAGGGAGAATATTTGCCTGTTGTGAAAAGAATTTTTTCTTGGTTTTCTTTGCCAGTTGATGTATCGGATAATTTTTTATATGCTACATTAATGGGACAGGATTTTTTAAAAAATTTAGGTCATCGTCCAGATGAGGCAATAGATTATTTAAAAGAACATTATTCTTTATCTCAAAAAGAGGAAGCAACAATTTTTAATCAGATTTGTGATATTGTGAATCATTATGTATGGGTGGATGATTTTTTTAAAATAAAAGATTTTCTTATTTATGATTTTAAACATACAAAGGTAATAAATAAAAAAAGTACTAATGGAATAGAAATCATTCCTAATTTGCGAAATGTGGGGGATGAGTTTCATGTTTTTTTGCTTGGTTTTAATCAGGGGATTATTCCTAGATTGAAAAAAGATGAGGACTATTTTGATGATGCTTTAAAAGAAAAGTTAGGTCTTATTTCTTCAAAAGAGGAGAATAAAAGAGAAAAGAATAGATGGTTTCAGGAGATTTTAGGGGTTAAGAATTTAGTGATTACAATGAAGAGAAAGAGTCCTTTGGGAGAATTTTATCCTTCTAGTTTGAATGATGATTTACAAATGCGTGTTGAGCATGTTAAAAATACTTATTGTTATTCTCATTTGTATAATAAGCTTTTACTTGGGGAAAAGTTAGATACTTTGGTAAAGTATAATGAGAAGGAGGAAGATTTAGATTATCTTTATGAGAGATATCCAGATATTCCTTATTTAAGTTATGATTCTTCTTTTAAAGGGATTAGTAAAGATAAGTTAAGAGATTATTTAGATGGTAAGTTAACTTTATCTTATAGTGCAATGAATAGCTATTATCAATGTGGATTTCGTTATTATCTTTCTAATGTTTTAAAACTTAATTTATTTCCTAATACTTTTTATACTGTTTTGGGGAATATTTATCATGATGTTTTGTCAAAGTATAAAAAAGAAGATTTTAATTTTTCTGATGTTTATGATGAGGTTGTTAAGAAGTATGAAGAGGTATATTCTTATGATGATAGAGAAAGATTCTTTATTGATTATTTAAAGGGGGAACTTAAATTTATTATTGATACAATTTTAAAACAAGAAGAAGAATCTGATTTAAAGAGTGCTTTTTTTGAGGAGAGGATTGTTAAAAATTATCATTATTCTTCCTATGATGTTTGTTTTAAGGGCTTTGTTGATAAGATGATGGTTAGTGATGATGAGAGGCTAGTTTCTATTATTGATTATAAGACAGGGAATCCTAATTTGAATTTAAATCATACGATTTATGGGTTAGATTTACAGTTACCGATTTATTTATTTTTAGCTAGAAATAAGTTTCCTGAGGCTAGGATTGTTGGGTTTTATTTACAAAAGATTTTAAATAATGAGATTAGTCGTGATAATCAGCATTCTTATCTTGAATTGAAGAGGGAGAAGTTAAAATTGCAAGGATATAGTAATTCGGATGTTTCTATTTTATCTTTATTTGATAAAACTTATTGTGATAGTAAAGTGATTAAGGGGATGAGAACGACAGCTAAAGGGCTTGGTACTAAAAAAGTTTTAGATGATGTAAAGATGGAGGCTTTAGGAAATTTAGCTGAAGATAAGATAACTGATGCGATGAAGGGGATAATTAATGCTAATTTTATGATTAATCCTAAGAGAATTGGAAATGATAATGTTGGTTGTAAGTATTGTCATTATCGAGATATTTGTTTTATGAGTGAAAAAGATATTGTGGATTTAAAAGAGTATAAAAATTTAGAATTTTTAGAGGAGGAAAGTGTTGATTGATTAGGGGTTGATGTTATGTATACGAGAAAAGAACTTGCGGATAAAGTAGGGATATCCGTTCAGAAGATAAAAGAATATGAGGAGAAGGTTATTCTTATATTACTTATTATGAATATAAAAAAGAAGAAAAAACAATTCAATATTTAAAAGATAAATATTCAGCAGAAGTAATAGATGATAATGTTTTATTTGGAAATATTTTGTTTGTAAAATTAAAAATTATATTATAGGATAAGGGAGGTAATTTGATGATACCAATAAAGCCAGCTGATGTAACGTGGACTGATGAACAGTGGGAGGCAATTTATGAAGATCATAAAAATATTATTGTTTCTGCTGGTGCAGGTTCGGGGAAAACTGCTGTTTTAACAGAGAGGGTCATTCGTAAATTGAAAGATGGGGTTGATGTTAATCGGCTACTTATTTTGACCTTTACGAAGGCTGCTGCTGGAGAGATGGCGGATAGAATTCGAAAAAAAATTAAGAAAATTCCTGAATTAAAGGAGCAATTAGATTTATTGGATTCTGCTTATATTACTACTTTTGATAGTTTTGCTTTATCTATTGTTAAAAAATATCATTATTTATTAAATATTTCTCCTAGTATTGGGATTATTGATTCTAGTGTGATTACTTTGGAGAAAAGTAGAGTTATGGATGAGATATTTTTGTCTTATTATCAAGAAAAAGATGAAGATTTTTTGAAGATGATTCGTACTTTTTGTACAAAAGATGATACAGAAATTAAAAATTCTATTTTGAGAATTAGTAATCAATTAGATTTATTATCGGATAAGAAGAAATATTTAGAAGAATATCTAGATAAGTATTATTCTGATGATCGATTAATTCAAAGTGTAGAGGAATATTTTTCTCTTATTCAAGAGAAGATAGATTTTATTTTTGAGACGGTTTCTGCTATTTCTTTGCTTGATGCTGAGTATGCGATAAAGTTAGAAGAGTCTTTGGAGATGCTTAAAGAGATTCATTGTTATAATGATATTCGTAAGTATTTAAATATTAAGTTACCATCTGCTCCAAGGGGGAGTGAGGAAGAGTTAAAGAGTTTAAAGTCTTCTATTAGTGATGTACTTAAAGAGATAAAGAATTTGGCAGTTTATGAAGATGAAGAGGAGATTATTTCTACATTAAAGAGTACTTATGATACGGTTAAAGTAATGATAGAGATTATTTTAAAGTTTACGGATAAGATTTCTTGGTATAAAGAAGATAAGGGAGCTTATGAATTTAATGATATTGCTATTATGGCGATTGATATTGTTAAGAATTATTCTTATGTTCGGGATGAATTAAAAGAATATTTTAATGAGATTATGATAGATGAATATCAGGATACGAATGATTTGCAGGAAGAATTTATTTCGATGATTAGTAATCATAATGTTTATATGGTAGGAGATATTAAACAATCTATTTATCGTTTTCGAAATGCTAATCCTTATATTTTTAAGAATAAGTATGATTTATATAGTGAGAGTAAGATAGATAAAAAGATTGATTTGAATAAGAATTTTCGTTCTAGAAAAGAAGTATTAGAGAATATTAATGCAATTTTTACTTTAATTATGGGAGAAGAATTAGGAGGAGCTAATTATTTAGAGAGTCATCAGATGATTTTTGGTAATGGAGCTTATTTAAAGGAAGAGGCTAATCATTCTCATGAAATGGAGATTGTTCGTTATCCTTATTCAAAAGAAGTTGGTTTTAGTAAAGATGAAATAGAAGCTTTTATTATTGCTCGTGATATTCAAGATAAAGTAAGTCATGGATATTTGGTTTTTGATAAAGATAGTGGCATTTTGAGGAAATGTTTATATAGTGATTTTTCTATTATTATGGATAGGGCTACTACTTTTGATTTATATAAGAAAATTTTTGGTTATTTGGGAATTCCTGTTACTCTATTAAAGAATGAAAAAATGAATGATGAGGATGATATTTTACTTATTTCTAATATTATTAAGTTGGTATTAAAACTTTCTGTAAAAGAGATAGATACGGAATTTAAATATTTATTTATTAGTATTGCTAGGAGTTTTTTGATTGGTCTTTCAGATGAAGAGATTTTTGATTATTTTATTAAAAATACTTATATGGAAAGTGATGTGGTAGGGAAGTGTTTGAAGTTGGTAAGGACTCTTCCTTATACGACACCTCATCAACTTATTGATGATATTATAGATAGTTTTTCTTTTTATGAAAAATATATTACTATTGGGAATGTTGAAGGTGGTATTGTTAAGTTAACTAAAATTCGTGAGATAGCGATTAATTTGGAGAGTTTAGGGTATTCAGTAAAGGATTTTTCTGTTTATTTATCTGAACTTTTAGAAAATGGAATTGAAATGCAATATGAGGTTAGTGATAATGGGGCTACTTCGGTTAAGTTGATGACTATTCATAAATCAAAAGGTTTAGAGTATCCTGTTTGTTATTTTAGTGGATTATATAAAAAGTTTAATATTAGTGATTTGAAAGAAAGGTTTTTATATGATAAGAATTATGGGATAATTACCCCTTATTTTCAAGAGGGAATAGGAGAGGTAATTTGGAAAGATTTAGTTAGAGATTGCTATTTAAAAGAAGAAATTAGTGAGAAGATTCGTTTATTTTATGTTGCTTTAACGAGAGCTCGTGAGAAGATGATTATGATTGTTCCTGAAAATGATAAGTTGAGAGATTTTTCTCAGGTAACAGTTTTAGAGGATTCTGTGAAAAAGAATTTTCGTACATTAGAAGATATGTTGGATTTTATTTCTTTTCGACTTTCTTCTTATGAGAAAAAGATATCTTTAGAGGATATTCACTTAACTAAGAACTATGCTTATTTAAAGAAAAGTAATTATCAGAAATCTCTTAGTAAAGAGAAAAAAGAAATTGAAGTATTTTCTTATTCATTTTCTCTTGATGAAGTGGAAAGTAAAAGTTTTTCTAAGAAGAATCATGAAGTGATTAGTAAGAATCAGTATGAACTCATGAAACTTGGTACTATGGTACATGAGTATTTGGAATTTTTTGATTTTAAGAATCCTTGTATTGAGAAAATAGAAAATAAAGAAGTACAAAAAATAATGAAGAGACTTCTTCAATGTTCAATATTTCATAATATAGATAAGGCTAAAGTTTATCAAGAGTATGAATTTATTGATGAAGAGGGAAATCAAGAATTACATGGGATTATTGATTTGATGCTTGTATATGATGACCATATTGATATTATTGATTATAAGTTATCTAATATTTATGATGATGATTATGATGAGCAATTAAATGGCTATTACAAGTATATTCAGAAGAAGACAGATAAGAAAGTTCATCTTTATTTATATTCATTAATTAGTGGGGAATATAGAGAAGTAAAGAAGTGGGGGGAATATGACTAAAATAAAAAATATTGTTTTTGATATTGGAAATGTAATTCTTCATTTTGATTTAGATGAAGTTCTTTCTCACTTTGCTTCTAATGATGAGGAAAAGAATTTTTTACTTCAGGAAGTTATTCATTCTCCAGAGTGGCTTTCTTATGCTTTAATTGATACGGGTTTTCTTTCTAGGGAGCATGCAATTTCTATTGTAGAGGATAGAACAAATCATAAAAATGATTCATTAATAGAAAAATTTTGGTATCATTATAATGAATATAGTTTTATTGATGATAATAAGAAGAATGTTGAAACTGCTAGAGATTTAGGAATGATAGGTGAGGTAGTTACTCCTGACTCTTATAGTAGTGTTTATGATGTTTTAGAGAAAAATAAAATTAATGTTTAATAAAATACTGATTTAGTTTATTCTTTTTATAAAGAGAAGACTAGGTAAGTATTTTTTTCTTTTAAAAAAGACTATCTTAAATTTTCTTTTTATATTATAATGAATGTGGAAAGCAAAATAATACAAAAATACTAGGTTAGTATTAGATGATAATAAATTTAAAAAATAGGAGGAAGAAAAAATGGTTAATACATCTAGAATTTTAGAATGGAATAGGGTTAGTAGTGAAGAAGAATTATATGAATTATTAAATCAATATCGGTGGATACTCTCGGAAGAGGTAATAGCTTATTTAGAACTTTTAATTCATTTAAAAGTTTCTGTGTATGAGTATAATCTACTTGTTTCTCCAGAGATGAAAGAATTTTTATTAGAATTAGATCTTTATCGTAAGATTGCTATTTATAATATTTATTATCGAACACAAAATTTATTAATTAAAAATAATGAAGGAATTGATTTAGAAATTTCTAATAATGAAAATGGTATGGAACATTTAAATGTTGTAGGAAAAATAGATAATCATAAATTTAATATTTTTTCTTTTCAGTATTCATCTGATAGAATACTGAAGGATCATTTGTTATTTCAAGATGGTTCTTCAAATAAAATCAGAAATCTTTATATTGGAGATTCTTCTCTTTATTTAACAAAAGTTGATCCTAATTTAAGAGAGAAAGAATGGTTAAGTATTTTGGAAAGTCATGAAGAATTAACAGCAACAGATCAAAGAATTATTCAAGCCCAAGAATATTTCTATCAGCTATTGTTAAATGATTTTCATGTGAAAGAAAGTGATTTTTCTGAAGAAAAATATCCTTCTTCTCAGAATTCAAAACGAATGAACAAAGTTTTGAAAAAAGAATATCCAGGAACAAAAACTAAAACAAATATTCAATATTGGTAAATGAAAAAAATACTGATTTAGTTTATTCTTTTTATAAGGAGAAGACTAGGTAAGTATTTTTTTGTTTCAAAAAAGACTATCTTAAATTTTCTTTTTATATTATAATGAATGTGGATGGTGAAATAATGCAGAAAGAAGTGCATTATGTTAGTATTAGAATGTAATAAAGTTTTTAAGAAAATTGGGCATCATGTGATTGTTTCTGATTTATCTTTTTCTTTAAATGAAGGGGATATTTTGGGTTTTATTGGTCCTAATGGTGCTGGGAAGACTACCTCTATTAAGCTGATGTTAGGGTTGCAAAGTTTAAGTGGTGGTAGTGTAAAAATTTTGGGTTATGATATCAAAAAAGATTTTGTTAAAGCAATTAGACAGGTTGGGGCGATTGTTGAGAATCCTGATTTGTATATGTATTTAACTGGATATGAGAATTTGAAAATTGCCTCTGTTTTTTATCAAGTAGATAAGAATAGAATTGATGAAGTGGTTAGGTTAGTTGGTTTAGAGGAACGTATTCATGATGCAGTAAAGAATTATTCTCTTGGTATGCGTCAGAGATTAGGGATTGCTGTTGCTATTCTTCATCGACCTAAGTTATTGATTTTGGATGAACCAATGAATGGTTTAGATCCAGAGGGAATTAAAGATTTAAAAAATATTTTGACTACTTTGGCACGTGATTATTCGATGGCTATTATTATTTCTAGTCATATTTTATCAGAGTTGGAATCTTTTTGTACTAGGATTTGTATTTTTTCTAAGGGAAGAGTAGAAAAAGATGCTTCTATTGCAGAAATTAAAAGAATTACAGAAAAAGAACGCTACTGTTTAGAGGTTAGTGATACAAATTTAGATTCTATTTTAACTTCTTATCGGGTTTTAGATAATGAACATATTGAAGTTTCTACAACAAGAGAGAATATTGTTAATATTTTAAAAGCTCTATTATTAAATGATATTTTTGTGTATGAAGTAAAAAGAGAAGTTTTATCTTTAGAAGATGTTTTCTTAAAAGTGATGGAGGCATCTCATGATATTTAAATTAATGAAAATAGAACTTTTAAAAGTATTTAGAAAAAAGGGAATTTATGTTATTTGGGGAGTGATGCTATTATTTTGTTTTTTTAATAATTTTTTGTATTGGCGGGATTATGATAAAGAGGGTAGATATTTATATGGAGAAAAAGAAAATATTCAGGAAGAAATAAAGAATTTAACTAAGGAAAAAGATTCTGCTGTATTAGGAACTGATGCTAGGATTATGTTAGAAACAAAGATAGAACTTTTAAAATTAAAGTCAACTTTTTCTAAAAATTCATGGCAATATTTTAAAGTAAATGATTATTTATATGATGCTTTATATGAGAAAAATAAAGATAGTACTAATTTAGAAAAAGTTAAGTATTATGATACTTTAGTTTCGAAGTTTAAAAATAATGATTATTCTTATTTTTGGTATTTAGAGAAGAAAGATTTAGAGAGTCAAATTTCCTTTTTAAAGGAAGAGCAAGAAAATGGGGAAGGGGATACTAATCTTCAGAAGAATCTTGAACAAAAAGAAGAAGAGTTGTCCGTATTAAACTATCGAATTAAGAATCGTATTGTTGAAGATAATGGGTATTTGAATGAGGCGTTGTCAACTTATCTTAGTTCACGAGATAAATTAAAGGAGCTTTCTAAAAATACTTACCAAGAAAAAATGGTTTATCAAGAAGTGAAAAAAGAAATGAAGAGTAGTGAGATTGTTCTTTTGGATAGAGTGAATTACCAAAAAGAAAACACCTTAAATTCATTAATTAAAGGAATTATGAATGATTATGAACTTTTCTTTGTTATTATTCTTCTGATGGTTAGTGCATCTTTAATTTGTGATGAATTTCAAAAGGGAACAGTTAAGTTTCTCTTGATAAAACCAGTAAGTCGATTTATAATATTATTAAGTAAATATTTTACTTCTTTACTTGTTTTTTTGATGAGTGTTCTTCTTGTTTTTGGATTTCAATTTGTTTTAGGAGGAATATTTTTTGGAGTAGATTCTCTACATTTAGGAGTAATTGTTTATGATTATGGATTAGATAAAGTACTTCATTTGAATGTGTTTCTTTGGATTTTAATATCTTTATTATCGAAGATGCCTTCGATGCTGATGCTTAGTTTAATCGCTTTCCTACTTGGAATCGTAACCTCATCAACGATAATTTCAATGATTATTCCTTTGATGATTTCAAT
This sequence comes from uncultured Bacilli bacterium, assembly GCA_934176955.1. Taxonomy (GTDB): domain Bacteria; phylum Bacillota_I; class Bacilli_A; order RF39; family UBA660; genus RUG11198. The sequence goes on along the minus strand of CAKPOS010000014.1, from coordinate 2,280 downwards.
CTTTTCCTCATCGTTGTTAGAACTTGCTATTTCTCATCATCTTTATTGGATGAAGTATTTGCCTAATTTTACTTGGCAATTTTCTTCCTATTTATTTGGAAAGTTTTCTGGATTAGAGGGGTTAGATTTTTGGTTTTCTTGTATTTGGTATAATTTATATTTTGTTATTTTTCTTCTTTTAGTAAGAGGAATATTTAAACGAAAAGATATTAAGAATGTGTAAGGAGGGGTAAGGATGGCTTCTGCTTTAAGAAAGATGATTACAAGTTATTTTCCTGATGTATGGCCGGTAATTATTATCATTACGGTAATTTGTTGTTCCCTTAGGGTTTCTTATTTAATTTTACATAAAGAGAAGTTTTGCTTTTATAAAGAGTTATTTATGTTACTTTTTATTCTTTATGTAATGTGTTTATTTGAAGTTGTTACTATTCAAGATGATAATTATGGATTATCTAATTTTATTCCTTTTAGGGAAATATTTCGCTATCGAGTAGGAAGTCGTTTATTTATTAAGAATATTATCGGGAATATTTTATTATTTTTACCTTATGGTTATTTTGCTAGTGATTATTTGAAAGTAAAAAAAGTATGGTGGATTGCTGGACTTACCATGATTATTTCTTTAACGATTGAGATTGTTCAATTGAATATTGGAAGAACTTTTGATGTAGATGATATGATTTTGAATACATTAGGAGGAAGTATAGGTTTTTTCATTTATTATGTTTTAGATAGTTTAAGAGAGAGATTGCCTGCTTTTTGTAAGAGTGATGGGTTTGTTAATTTTGTTGTTATTGTTATTTTTATTGTTGGGATTATTTATTTATTTGATTTACATGTAATGGAGTTTATTTCTTAGAAAGTTGAGGTTTTTTATGTTTGATATTATTAATAATTATAATGAAGAGGTATTAGAGTTAGATATTTTGGAAAAGTATGTGACATATGTTGTAGAAAAGTTGAAGTTAGAGAAAGCGATATTTAATTTTATATTAGTTGATGAAGAGGAGATTCATGAATTAAATAAAACTTATCGTAAAGTAGATAGACCTACTGATGTGATTACTTTTGCTTTAGAGGATGGAGATGATTTTCAAAATCCTGAGTTTAGGACTTTGGGAGATGTTTATATTTGTGTTCCTATAGCGTATAAGCAAGCAGAGATGTATGGACATTCTAGAATTCGAGAAATTTGTTTTCTAGCAACACATGGCATTTTACATTTGCTTGGCTATGACCATATGGAAGAGGAAGAAGAGAAAGTGATGTTTTCTTTACAAGAGGAGTTGTTAAAGGGTTATGAGATTAATCGGTAAAATGAAGGTTAAAAAATTATTAAAGAGTCAAGGTCGTGCAAAGTTTAGAGAAAGTGCATCTCACGCGATGGATGGGATTACTTATACAGTAAGTCATGAGAGAAATTTTAGAATAGAACTTGCTGTTGCTTGTTTGGTTACGTTCCTTAGTTATTTTTTGAAAGTTAGTGTAGTGGAGTGGTGTATTTTGCTTCTGACTATTTCTCTTGTTTTAGTATTAGAGATGGTTAATACGGCGATTGAAAGAACTGTTGATTTGGTGACTAAAGATTATTATGAACTTGCTAAAAATGCAAAAGATGTTGCAGCAGGAGCAGTACTTGTTGCGAGTATGTTTTCTGTTGTTCTTGGGATATTGATTTTTTTACCTAAGATTATTAATTTATTAAAGTAAAATACTGATTTAGTATTTTTCTTTTCGAATTAGAGTTTTAATGTTTTGAGGAGATGTGAGATGAAAAAGTTAAGTGGAAGAGTAGTTGAAGTTTTTATTCCAGATAATATGAATCAAGAAGTAGGTTTTAGAGTAGAAACTAATGAAGGAATAAAAGAAATTATAGAAGAACAAGATGAATATAATGCTAAAATATTAAGAGAAGATAATGTAATTGTTACAGAACAAATTATTGATGGGAAATATTTTATTGATATAGAATTAGGGGAAAAGTATGAATAATTCACTAAATTTATATCCTCATAATTTAGAAGGGTATGATGAGGCTAAAAAAGCTTATCAAGAAGGGAAAAAAATTGTCAGTGAAGTTCGGGCAACAGGAACTGGGAAAAGTTATATTAACCTACAATTTGTTTTAGATAATCAAGATAAAAAAGGGATTTATGTTGTTCCTAGTTTATCTATTATTGAACATTTAAAAGAAATTATTCAAAAGAATTCTAACGTTAGTTTTGATGATTTTTCTCATGTTGAATTTCATACTTTTCAAAGTTTCATCAATATGAG
>CAKPOS010000013.1 GCA_934176955.1 uncultured Bacilli bacterium | reverse complement strand
CCATCATAATTACTTATCATTAATTGATAAATTTCCTCTTGTTTTTCTTCTTCTACTTCATTTAGTAATGATTTTACTTCTTCATGAGTTAGTCCTATCATCGTTGTAAAATCAATATCTCTAGAGATATCTTTAGCAATATTAAATCCTGTTGTCATAGAATCTAAGGTAATTGGACAAATTCCTGTCATGAATACTCGATCAACAATACCTAAACCTACATATTCTTTAATTGTTGAATAAAAGTTTTTTACAATTCCTTCATTCCCAACTAAATTTTTAAATCTAGTTCCTTCTCCTTCTAAAATAGCATTCGTAAAATTATCATATTCATCAATAATGATATATAGTTTTTCTTCTAATTTTAAAGAATTAAAATAACTAAAAAAGTCTAATAATAGATTATTGGAAGCTTTAGTAAAATCAAAATTATCCCCTTTTAAATCATAATGTATTAAAAACTCTTTCATTCCTACAGCAACTTTTGTATTGAATTCTTGTTCAATTTCTAATTCATTCATATTACTTGTTTTTATATTAGAAAAATCTAATTTTAAAATGTAATAGCTATTTTTCTTTTCTGTTGGATGTTGATAAACATCAGTATTTTTAAATAAAACATCAAATAAAGATTTACTTTTTATATCATAGTAATAATACATCATGCTTGTAAATAAAGTCTTCCCAAACCTACCAGGTCTTAAATAAACAAGAGTACTTCCAACATTTTCTAGTCTTTCTAAATAAGAAGTTTTATCAATATAAACATATCCTTCTTCTTGAAGTTTTCTATAATTACATATTCCATACGGTATTTTTTTCATGACTTATCATCACCTCTTTATGGTTATTCTATCAAATTTATCAGAAAAAGTCTTTAATTTTAATCGAAAAAATATTGTAAAGTAAAGAGAAAAATAGACTCTCAAAGCAAATGACTTTTATGATATAAAAAAATTATTGATTTAACTTTTCACTGATTAAATTCATAAACTCTGTTTCAATTATTTTTAATTTTTCTTTTGTTTTTGCTTCAAATCGAGTAGTAATATTTGGTCCAGTATTAGAAGCTCTAACTAAGGCTGATCCATCTTCAAAGAATACTTTTACCCCATCTACTAGCAAAATATGATATTCTTTTTCTTGACAGTATTTTGTAATTTCGTCTACGATTTTAAATTTAATTTCATCAGGTACTTGAACTTTTATTTCTGGAGTACTTTGATAAATAGGAATATTTTCTAGTAATTCTGTGATTTTTTTGTCCGATTTAGATAGAATTTCAATTAATCTTAATCCCGCATATATTCCATCATCATAGCCATTAAATTTATCTCTAAAGAAAACATGTCCAGATAACTCTCCAGAGAATGGATAATTTCCTAAGTAACTTTTTTCTTTAGTATAAGAATTTCCTGTACGATAAAATTCATTCTCCACCCCTAACTTATCTAATTCTTCTTTTAAGGCTAAAGAACATTTAATATCATAAAAAGTTTTTTTCTCGATATTAGGAAAAGTAACTAAATATCTCCATACTAAAATCATAAATTTATCGATAGATAAAAATTTTCCTTGATTATCAATAACACCAACACGGTCTCCATCTCCATCAAAAGCAATTCCTACATCAGCATGTAATGTTTTGACTTTTTCTTTTAAAATACTTAAATTTTCTTCTACCGCAGGATCAGGATGATGATGAGGAAAATTAGAATCACTAGTATTAAATAATGGAATTAATTCTAATTTATCCTTGAAATGATTAAAAATTTCATCTGCTACTATAGCAGTAGTTCCATTTCCACAATCATAAATAACTTTTATTTTTCTTTCTCCTAAATCAATTCCAGAAGTTATCATTTTAATATAATCTTCTTTAATATCAACTTCTTTTTCTTTTCCTAATTCTTCTTCAGTGATAAAATCTTTATCCATTATCATTTGATATAATTCTTTTGAACTATCCCCATAAGCATTATGAATACCATTGTATGAAAATTTAAAACCATTTTCATCTTTAGGATTATGAGAAGCTGTAATCATCATTCCACAAGAAATATGTAATAAATCCCATGCATAGTAATACATTGGTGTTGTTACTAATCCTAATCTTACTACATTAACTCCGCATTCTCTAATTCCTTTTACTAATTCTTTTTCTAAACTAGGAGAACTATATCGATTATCGTATCCTACTAAAGTAGTATCTTTATTTAATCTTCTTAATTTCGTTCCAAAAGCTTTCCCTAAAAGATAAGCTAGTTCCTCTGTAATATCTTTTCCGTATACTCCTCTGATATCATACTCTCTAAATATATATTTGTTAATCATTTATGTCCTTCTTTCTTATTTTTTCATTATTTCAATAATTATGATTCCAATGTAGTTGTTCCACTTACTAAATTTTTACCATTTAAATATTCTATATCATTAGTACTAGTAGTAGAAGAAGCTACACCTAATTCTAATTTTATGCTACTACTTGTATTATTCTTAACAATAATCGTTACGATAATATTACCACCTGTAGCAATACTTCCACTTGTTGCTGCACTACTATCACTACTTCTTGCAATAATAATATTACTAGGTTTTTCAGTTGGATTAATCATTTTATACCAAACACCATAATAAGCCGTAGAACTACTACTATTTGCTACTTTAACATGAAATGATTCCGTAGCATTAGCTGCAACATTTAACTCCTCGTACTCATCAATATTACTAACATTTAGATTAAATGTCGGATTCATTTCTGCTATTTCTGTTATTAAATTTTTACCATTTAAATATTCTATATCATCAACACTAGTAGTAGAAGAAGCTATACCCAGTTCTAATTTTATCTTACTATTAGTATTATTCTTAATAATAATCGTTACAGTAATAGCACCTTCTGTTGAAATGCTTCCACTTGTTGTTGTACTACTATCACTACTTCTTGCAATAATAATATTACTAGGTTTTGCGGTTGGATTGATCATTTTATACCAAACACCATAATAAGCTATAGAACTACTACTATTTGTTACTTTAACATTAAATGATTCTGTAGAATTAGCCGCGACACTTACTTCTTCGTATTCATCAATATTACTAACATTTAGATTAAATGTTGGATTTTTTTCTGTTTCTCCTGTTATTAATTTTTTACCATTTAAATATTCTATTTTGTCAACACTAGTAATAGAAGAAGCTACACCTATTTCTAATTTTATCTTACTATTTGTGGTATTTCTAACAACAATTTTTACAGTAATATTATTACTTTTTTTAATACTTCCACTTGTTGCATTTTTACTATCAACACTTTTGGCAATAATAATATCACTAGATTGGATAGTAGGAACAATCATTCTATACCAAATGCCATAATAAGCGGTAGAACTACTACCATTGGTTACTTTAATATCAAATGATTCCGTAGAATTAGCCGCAACACTTACTTCTTCATACTCATCAATATTACTAATATTTAGATTAAACTTTTTTCCTACTACATCTGTTACTAATTTTTTACCATTTAAATATTCTATATTATTAACACTAGTAATAGAAGAAGCTACACCTATTTCTACTTTTATGCTATTACTTGTATTATTCTTAATAATAAGAGTTGTAGTAACATTACCATTTGCAGAAATACTTCCACTTGTTCCCGTACTACTTTTACTTGCATTCCTTGCAACAACAATATCATTAGATTTTTCAGATGGATTGATCATTTTATACCAAACACCATAATAAGCGGTAGAACTATTACTGTTTGTTGCTTTAACATCAAATGATTTAGAAGAATTAGGGGCAACATTGATTTCTTTGGGTTCCTCAAAATTACTAATATTGATATCAAAAATTAAACTCATTCCTACTATATTATCTGGAGTAGTATAATTACTAATAAATTTAGCATACGTTGTCTTTAATACAAAACCACCCAAAGTAATTACTAATAATATCATAAAATAAATTGTTGTATTATGGACTCTTTTTGGCAGTAATTTATTCATCATATCTATCCCCTATTCTTATTCTAACTATCTAAATTTTATCAAAAAAAGAAAAAAAAGGCAAGATTATCTTGCCAAATTATCAAATTGCTTATAACCTTGTCAATAACACTAAAATACTTACTTCTCTCTTTACTATTCAATAATTATCCATTACTAATAATATAAGGATCTTTATAAGTCCCTGATCCCCCAGTTATCCGAACGGAAGCTGCAAGACGTAAGACTGGACGCAGACCATACGCATAGAACGTGGTTTCGGCGGACACGGCATGGTTGTTCGGGTTCCAAACGAACCCGTAATAGCTCGATGAACTATAAGGTGTCGCGAAAAAATAAACTCCATTATTATTGATAATAGAATAAGTATTATAATTTGATTTTTCATGAGCTGTACTTAATGTATCTCCTGTGATTGCCTTAAAGTCAGCATCTCCCATATTCCATGCACTAGCACTATCACATTTTCCTCCATAAGCATAAGTACTATTACAATAAGTTAAAGATTGCTTATTTAAATTAGCTAAATGTTTGGTAAGTATTTCTGTTGTCGAACTACCACCACAACTTGTTCCTATTGCTCCATTAGCATTAGTACACATACATTCAGGGGAACCTCCACTGGTTAAATAAGCTGTATCATCTTTGATATACGCAATTCTCCAACCGTTGGCCTTAAGTTTAAGACTAGAATCATAACAATATCCCATATTCGTATCACTAACATAGTTGGCATTTTGTCCTTCACAAGCCTTTCCTGAGCAACCATTGTTTCCTGTATATTTCACATAACTACCAGGATGTGCACTCGATAATTTACCAGTACTAATGATATAAGGATCTTCGGAGGTTCCAGTTCCTCCTGTTACAAATACAGAAGAAGAAAGTCGAATAACTGGTCTGACACCAAATGCATAGGACGAAATACTATTATATGTACTTCGAGAGATTGGTTGCCAAGAATATGCCGTAGTTGTAGACGCACTAGTTCCCGTTCCATACCAGTAATATCCACCATTATTGATAACAGAATAATTATCATAATAACCATCACTAAGATAATGGGCTGATAAACTATCTCCTGTAATTTCTTTAAAATCTGCATCTCCCATATTCCATGCACTATTACTATCACATTTTCTTCCATAAGCAAAAGCACTACTACAATAAGTTAATGCTTTGGCATTTAAATTTGCTAAATGTTTAGGAATAGCTGCTGTTGTCTCATTATCACCACAACTTGTTCCTGCTACTCCCTTTGAACTTGTACACATACATTCAGGTGAACCTGCACTGGTCAAATAAGCTGATCCATCTTTGATATAAGCAATCCTCCAACCATTCGCATTATATTTGTAACCAGAATCATAACAATATCCCAAATCACTATTACTTTTATAATTGGCATTTTGTCCTTCACAAGCTTTTCCTGCACAACCATTATTTCCAGCATACTGAACAAAACTACCAGCTACCATATCACTTAATAAATCATTTGCTTCTCCAAACCAATGACTATTAGCACTTAATTCTAAATCTCCCACATTTTCTAACCCATAACTAACCCCTATTTTAACAGGAATATCACTATCTGAATTATTGTCTATTCTTAAAGATACTTCATATTTTCCTTTAGAAGGAATAACCCCATTAGGCTGATAAGTACTATACTTTAAGTATCCTAAATTAACATAAGATAAATCACTAGATGAATTATAATATACCCCATACTTTAAAGATTTATTTTCTGAATTAGAAATAGTAACATGATACTTCTTACTACTATTAGCAGGTACCAATACAGTATTCTCAGTATTATCATTATTTAAAATAAATTGATAAGTCTTCACTCCATCCGCAACAGTCGCACCCTCACTGGAAGTATATAAAGAAAAAGTTTGATATAACCCCGTTACTGCAATAAAAAATAAGATTAGAACAACTAAAACAAAATTAGGTTTTCCTATCTTATCCACAAACTTCCAAAACTTTTCAATAATATTCTTCAAATCAATCACCTTACCTACTTTTATCTTCTTTTTATTTACTTTCTAGTTATCTAAACAATATCAAAAAAAGAAAAAAAAAGCAAGTTTTTTCACATGTAGATAACCGCCTTGTTGTAACTATTCACACCCTAAATTTTAAGTAATACGGATATCCTATAATTTATGCTTTTAATTTATAATTTCTTTGTTATAAGCTATGTATTATAGAAAGTAGTAAAAATCATGGATGATAATATTAATCATGAAAAAAACAACTTGATGAACTAAATAAATTTATTCCTATTACCTATCCCCTATTCTCTTTATTTTACAAATAATAAAAAAACGATTTAAATTTTATCAAACAAAATATCTTTACCAAAATAATTACTTATTCAAAAAGAAAAAAAAGAATAAGTATTTTCCATTTTATGAAAAATTAACATATTCTTCTGTATTATATACCTTCCCATCAATACTTACATAAATAGAATACTTTCCTTTTAATCCCTCTTGATTAATATATCTTGTAACCGTAAGACCCTTTTCCGTTTCCTCTTCAGTAAAAACATCAACACATAAAGCAGTATAAGGTTTTTTACTAATACTAATATAATAATAATTTACCTTTAAATCTTTATACAATAATACTTTTACATCCGTCCCCTTTTTAAAAGTTCCTTTTAGTACTAGACGATCTTTTTCCTTTTGAAAACTAATTTCATGAGAATTATAAGCCTTATCTTTTTTATTAGATTTAATAATAGGTTGAAATTCTGTTTTATCTATCTTTGTTTTTCCTAAACTTCCTAATGTTTTAGGGGTATTCATATTCATTTCTTCATTTTTATTATATAAACTCATTTTTTCCACACGATAATTATTTGTTGGAAGCTTTAATTCAAAGATTACTTGATTATTTAATAATTCTACCGTATCACTAACAAGAGTTGTATTTTTAGAAAAACCTGCTGGTTGATTAGAATTTTTTCCATCAACATAAACAATTCCACCAGAATGAATAATATAATGATTTTGAGATAAATAATCAACATCAGAGATATATGGGGAATAAAACGCACTACCTCTTTCTTTTCCATATTCAAAGACTTGTTCAATAGTCATTTTTTTAGTATCAATTTTATACATTACCCCTCTTGAATAACTATTTTCTGCATCAACATAATTTTCTTTCATTTTTGATTTATTATTCCCATTATCAAAGATAAAGACATATCCTTCTGGAGTAATCATTGCCGCATGTTGACTCCATTGCCATTCAAAGTTCGTATCCCCTACTGGTTTAAAAAAGTATTTTTGATACTCTTTACTCCAATTGGTAGAATCTCCAATAATCCAATTTAATTTTCCTGTCTTATAATCAATATTGATAACAGCATCCTGATGACGACCAGATAAAGTAATGGAATTTGTTTTTTTATCATACCAAACAGAATTATTATGGAACCAATCATATGCTGTCCAATTCTCACTTTTTCCATCTTGCCTATTTAAGATATCTTTTAAATCAAATGTTTTAACAAATTTCCCAGTTTTTCGGTCTAATTCAACAATATAGTCTTCTACTGTTCCATCATCATTATAAAAATCATCACTGGAAATAAGAAGATTTCCATTTTCCATTTCATAATAATCATGATGGTATCCACCTTTTAAACTATATTCTGTGATAATTTTTCCTAGCATATTCATTTCATATAATCCTGTCATATAATAAGGATTATTAATTAACCTTTCCGTACTAAGAAGTAAATTGCCATTTTTTAATTTATCTACTTTCCATAAAGCATTATTAGATAAATACCAACGAACATCTCCATTTACATCATATGCTGCAGTATATCCATTACTAGATGGTGTATAAAAATATAAGTCATTAGTTAAATTTCCCTTATCAGCATTAACGTATATTGGTAAAGCCATATCATCAGGAAGAGCATCTGTCTTAATAGTTAATTCTTTTACCACTTCTTTTCCCTTTTCTGTATATTCAATTTTAATTTGATTTTCCTCACCAGCATATAATCCATAAATAGACAAATAATGTTTTTTTTCTTTTTGAAATTGATGAGTAAAAGTACTTAATTCATCTTTTCCTTTTATGGTTACTTTAGGTGCTACTTCTTCTTTGGTTTCAAATAAAACAAGTGCCGTTAATGGAGAATTTCCATAAGGATCTAGAATAATATTTGGTTTTTCTATAGTATATCCTTTCGTGTTAAATTTTTTCTCTAATTTTTCTTGCTTTTCAATTAAGCTACTTACTACAGTAACTTCTTTAGTATTTTTATTTTTATCATCTAAGTTAATATAAGTAAATGTTAATATTAATACAATTAAAATAATACTTAATGATAAAATTCTTTTTTTCTTTTTCATGTTCTCTCTCCTTTACTCCTTTAGCATAGCGTATGAAAATCAAAAAAGCAAGAAAGAGATAGTTGAATCAACTAAACTTTAGGTTGAAAACTATCTCTTTTTTATTTTATTTCTATGAATTCATAATCTTTTGAACCAAATCCTAAAGTAGAAGCTACATCTATAGTATGTCTTCCATTCCTAGATTCTATTCTTTCTACTAAATGATCTCTTCCCGGATCTTTGGATTGATAAACTAAATCAATACATGCTTGATCAAGTGCTATTGGATCTGTAGATGCTAGAATACCAATATCCTTCATACACGGATCTTCAGCAACAGCACAACAATCACAATCAACCGACATATTACACATAATATTAATATAGCAAATATTTCCATTAAAGAAGGAAGGCACTATTGATGCAGCATCAGCCATAGATTCCAAGAATTTATCATGATCAACTGTCCATTTTTCTCCTGGCTTTCCTGCTCCATGAATGTAAGCTTTTCCATAAGAAGAAGCAAATCCTATAGATAATTGTTTTAAAGCTCCTCCATATCCACCCATAGGGTGTCCCTTAAAGTGAGATAATACTAAACATGAATCATAATTTTTCATATTTTTACCTACATAGTCTTTTTGAATCACTTTTCCCCATGGAATATCTAATTCCATATCAGGTCCTTCACCATCTAAAATATCTACGTTAAAATATTTACTCCAACCATGGTCTTCCATTAATTGAAGATGCTTTTCTGTTGTATTTCTTGCCCCATCATAAGCAGTATTACATTCAACAATTGTTCCTTTTACTTCATTTACAATTTGTTGCAAGAATTCAGGTCGTAGATAATTTTGATTACCTGCTTCTCCAGAGTGTACTTTAATTGCTACTTTCCCAGGTAATTCTTTATTTAAGGCATGATATATTTTGACTAAATTTTCTGCACTTATTTCTTCCATAAAAAATACTTTACTTTTCATCCCATTCATTCCTTTCTTTTTATAAAATTAATTCTTTTTTAATTTTTTGGGAAATCCTGATACTTCTTCTTTTAAAGAATTACCAACAATCATTTCTGGTGTATTTAATTCAATCTCTGTTTCCAAATGATTTAATACATTCATTCTACAAGAAAACGATTGTTTAATATATTCTTCATCTTTTTCTTCAAGTGTTCTTGCTATTTCATTTTCTAATACTGATATATTTAACTCATCTTTAGCAAACATAGCTTCTTCTTTATCACTAAATAACTCTTCTTCATTTATTCTTATTTTATTTATCCTTGTTGGTTTAACCTTACAATACTTCTTTCTAGAACGATATTCTACTTTTTGGTAAGGGAAAACTACTTCATAAGACTTTCTTATCTCTCCATTTGCTAAATATTCTTTCATCTCACTAAATATGTAGCATTTAGAAACAATATAACCAACAACTTCTAAATGAATATCTCCATATTTTACTATAGAATTTGAAATCATTAAATAATGATCATTAGTTAAAACATTTCCAACTCTAGCATAAATTGGCATTATAGTATATCCTACTGGGTATTTTTCTTCCATAATATTCTCCTTTCATTTTAATTTTATCTCATAAAATAAAAGATTTCAATCAAATAAAACTAAATGTAAATATAATAATTATAGATTTATCTTATCTTTTTTTTCATTAAATATAACTCTTTTTCTTGCCCTTTTAAACTATCATGAATCATGGTATATTCTTGACGAGAATTCGATTGTAAGATTTCTAATAACATAGAAAAAATAGCTAATTTTTGAGTATTTTTCATTTCATTATTTGAATCAGTAATAAAACCAATAAAATGATTTTCTATGAATGGAATTGTTGCATTTACTACTTGTTCAATAGAAAGTTGATAATTTGTTGTTAAATCATAATAAGCAATTAAAGCATCAAAATCAGTTATGTTCGGATAAAAATAAGGAATTTTTTTATGACAATAAATTTTGGACTGAATGGCTAAAGCTTTGAAGTATTCATCACTTTTCTCTGATATTGGAACAGTTATTCCCCCTTTTTGATTAATATAACCATTTGCTCCTTTAATTTGATAAGATACTAATTCTGAATAATCTACTTTTTTTGATAACAAAAATTGTCGATAATCTTTTAAATGTTTAGAAATTGAATTTGGTACATCCTGATCAATTTCTAAAATATTTTGATAACTTTCTGGCCGAAACCCATTTGCTATTAAAAAATCTAAAAAAATATTTGTATTCCCTTCCATGATAATCCCCCTTTTGTTCACTCATTGTATACCTAATTAAGGAATTTGTCAACAAATAAAAAAATTGTGTTAAACTTTATCACTTAATTAATATAACCAAACAAAGTATAGAAAGGATATTTTATAATATAAAAATAGAAGAATGAATGAAAAACAAAATATTCTTCTAATAAAGATATTTTATTATTTATCATTTTTCTTCTTTTTTTGACATATTTTTTATTAGGTGATAGATTTGAAAAAAATATTTTTATTTTTTGTTCTCTTTTTTATTGGTATTTCTTATTGTTTGGCAGAAAAGCAAACTTCAACAGATATTTCTCTCGAAGGAGAATTAACAAAGAATGCAAAAAGTGCTATTATGATTGAAGCATCTACAGGAAAAATTCTTTATGAAAAAAATAAAGATGAAAAACTTCCAATGGCATCGATGACAAAAATGATGACCTTACTTTTAATCATGGAAGAAATTGATGCTGGAAATTTAAAATGGAATGAAATGATTACAACTTCAGAACATGCAGCTTCTATGGGAGGATCACAAATTTTTCTTGAAGCAGGAGAAAAAATGAGTGTCGAAGATTTGGTTAAAGGAATTTGTATTGCTTCAGGAAATGATGCTAGTGTTGCTATGGCAGAAAGAATTGGTGGTACAGAAGAAAAATTTGTTACAATGATGAATAAAAAAGCTAAAGAATTAGGACTTACGAATACCCATTTTGAAAATGCTTGTGGCCTAGATAGTGATAATCATTATTCTAGTGCAAATGATATGAGTATTATTGCTAAGGAATTAGTCAAGCACAAAAAAATATTAAAATTTTCCGGTACTTATGAAGATTATCTACGAAAAAATACAGAAAAAAGTTTTTGGCTAGTTAATACCAATAAATTAGTACGCTATTATCAAGGAGTAGATGGATTAAAAACTGGATATACTAAAAATGCTTTATATTGTATCACGACAACTGCCGAAAGAGGAGGTATGCGATTAATTACTGTTGTAATGGGAGAACCTACTTCAGCCATTCGAAATAGTGAAACAACGACAATGTTAGACTATGGTTTTAATACTTATGAAGCACAAAAAATTATTGAAAAAAATTCTGTTATAGCAAAACAAAAAGTAGAATTTGGAAAAAAAGATCAGGTAGAATTAATTTCTATGGAAGATTATAAAATTTTAAAAGAAAAGTCTAAAGAGAAAAAAAATATTACTTATCAAATATCTAGCAATCCTATCAAAGCACCTGTTAAAATAGGTGATAAAGTAGGAAAAATTAAAATTATAGAAAATCATCAAACTATCCAAGAAATTGATATAACAGTAAAAGAAAATATTGAAAAAATGAATATTTTTAAAGCTTACTATAAAGAATTATTGGAAATCATCAAAGGAATTTAATGATGAACTTATATAACGGATATGAAATAATAATATAACTCAAAAAAAGATAGAAATTTAAAATCTATCTTTTTTATTACACCGTAAAAAAGAAAAAATTATCTCGTAATATCAAATATGTTCTACTTTTGATAAAAAATTTTTTAAAGCTTCACATTTGGGAGAATTAAAGATTTCATTAGAAGTTCCTTCTTCTAATATTTTTCCTTCTTCCATAAAAATTACTTTTGTACAAAAATTCTTGATAAAGTTCATTTCATGAGATACTACAATCATTGTCATTCCTTCATTAGCAATTTCTCTCATTAAATTAGTTACTTCCCCAATCATTTCTGGATCAAGTGCTGATGTTGGTTCATCAAAAAGCATAAGTTCTGGTTTCATCATAAGAGATCTTATAATAGCAATTCTCTGTTTTTGTCCTCCTGATAACTGTGAAGGATAGAAATCTTTCTTATCTATTAAATCAATCTTTTTAAGAAATTGTTTAGCCTCTTTTATCGCCTCATTCTTCGTCATTATTCCTGTTTCTACTGGAGATAAGATAATATTTTCTAAAATTGTCATATTTTCAAATAAATTAAATTGTTGAAAAACCATACCAATTTTTCTTCTAATAGAAATTAAATTTGATTTTGCTTCTATTTTATTTCCTTCAAAAACAATACTTCCATCATCTGGTGGTGCTAAATAATTAATAGCCCTAAGTAAGGTTGACTTTCCGCATCCTGATGGTCCTATTATCCCAATAATATCCCCTTTTTCAACCGTTAGAGATATTCCTTTTAAAACTCTTTTTTTTGAAAAACTTTTCTTTATATTTTTAATTTCTAACATAATTAAGCCTCTTTTCCATTATGCTAATTAATTTGCTTAAACTAAAGGTAATTGCAAAATAGATGACTGCAATTAAAATTAATGGGAAAAAATAATCATATGTCCTAGAAGCAATAATATCACTAGCTTTAGTTAATTCCACTATACCAATATATGCCCCAACGGATGTTTCTTTTACTAATGTTATAAATTCATTTCCTAGTGCTGGTAGAATATTTCTTATTGCTTGTGGAAAAACTATTTTCATCATTACTTGTCGATAATTTAAACTAAGTGCATATCCAGCTTCTATTTGGCCCTTATCAACAGAGTTTAAGCCTGCTCTAATTATTTCAGCAACATAAGCTGCACTATTAATTCCAAAAGCAAGAATTCCTACTAATACTATAGAAATAGATACATTTTTAAAAATAACATAATAAATAATCATTAACTGTAATATACTAGGAGTTCCTCTTATAATATGAATATAAGCTTTTGAAATAGCATTTAAAACTTTTAAGTACCCTGTTTCATCATGATAATGTCTGATAAAAGCTAAAAGCGTTCCTAATAAAATACCTAATATAACAGCACCTACTGCAATAATTAGTGTATTTTTCAATCCTTCTAAAATATATTGATATCTATTATCATAGATTACGCTCTGATAAAATCTGTCAAAAACACTAGTTTTTTCTTCTATTTCATCAGATTGTCCCATGTGTTTTAAAAGAATTTTATCTATTTCTCCACTTTCCTTCATCTGTTTTATTACTTTATTACAACTTTCTAATAATTCAGTATTTTCTTTTGCAACAACCATCCCATAACTATCTGTAACTAATGGTTCACTTAGTATTTTCATATCAGAAGTGATTAGTTTTTTTGCTGGTAATTCATCCATTACAACTGCATTTACTTTACCATCCTTTAAGTCTTGAATTGCTGCTAAAAACTTTTTTTCTCTAACCAATGTAATACCTGTACTTTTGGTTAAATAAGTATCTGCTGTTGTTCCTAGTTGAACAGCAACTTTACCCACTAAATTTTCTTTAGAAGTAATGTAACTATTTTTATTTACTATAATAACCTGTTTTGAAACAGAATAATTATCTGTAAAAGCTACCTCTCTTGCCCTTTCTTCTGTATAAGAAATTCCTGCTGCACCAATATCACTTTTTTTCGTTTTTACTTCATTAATAATAGAATCAAAGGCAACATCTTTAATTACTAATTTCTTTCCTAAATTTTTTGCTATTTTTTGAGCAATTTCAATATCCACTCCAACAATCTCTCCATTAGAATAATATTCATAAGGAGCAAATCCAGCCTCAGTCACTAATGTAAGTTCTTCTTTTTCTTGAGAAGAACATCCACTGATAAAAAAACTCATAAGAAAAATAACTAAATAACAAACAACAAACTTTTGTTTTCTCACCTACTACACCTACTCTCTAAAATAAGAATAACATAAAAAAAGACCTTTTTAAAGTCTTTTCTAAGGTTTTTATAAAATAAGCATTGCTATAGTTAATATTAAGATATTAGCAAGCGCTATACAAACAAGCACTTTTGATACCCATTTTAACCAACTTGTATATTCAACTTTAGCAAGAGCAAGTCCTCCCATAATAGCTCCACAAGTTGGGGTAAATAAATTAACAAAACCATTAGCTGCTACCATTTCCATAATTGTAGTTTCTACACTAAATCCTACTTTCTGTGCAAGTGGTGCCATAATTGGTGATGATAATGTAGCAAGTCCACTACTTGATGGAACTAATACCGATAATCCAACATGGAAAATATAGTTAAGAGGGGCAAATACTATTCTTGGTACCATTTCTAATACTTTTGATGCATTATAAATTAAATAATTGTCTAAATAAGTCTGACTCATTAAAACTGATGCACCACGAGCAAGCGCAATGATTAAAATAACTCCTACCATATCATCTGCTCCATCAACCAATTTATCAACTATTTCATGTTCTGACATTTTGTTTACAATAGCAATAATTATAGCCATCATTAAAAACCATAAAGTTGCTTCTTGGAAGTACCATTGTCCTAATGGGCAACCAACAAGCCAAGATAAGCCGATAAATTTAGAATCCGCAAATAATGTAACACCAAAATCTTCCCATGGAATAAAACTAATAATCATGATAACAAAAGTAAACGCAAAAAGAATTAAAGTTAATTTTTGTCTTCCTGATAATTGAACATTCTTCTTACCAATTCCTTCATCTCCGTATGTTGCTTCCATATTTTTAACTTCTTGTAGACTTAAAATTGTTGATCCTTTTTTGGCAATTACTTTCTTAGCATACGACATTACAAATATAATTGAAATTAATAATGTTGTAATCCATAAAATTGCACCTAAGCCAATGATAACACCTTGATTAATTGTAGTTCCTGCTGGTAAAACCGACTTTGCCGCATCAACAGCAACACCAACAGCAAAAGGATTAACAGTTGAACCAAGCACACCAGAACCTGCACCTAATAAAACAATTGCTGATGATACAATAGTATCCATACCTGCTGCTACCATTGCAGCGGCAAGTAGAGCATAAAATCCAACAGTTTCTTCTAACATTCCATATGTTGTTCCACCTATTGAAAACAAAATCATTAAAATAGGTATTAATATTAATTCATGTCCATGTAATTTTTTTATTAATACTTGAATTCCCGTTTCTATTGCATTTGTTGAATTAACTATTTTTAAGAATGATCCTAAAATAAGTACAAAAACACAAATATCAATAGCATCTCCAAAGCCTTTAATTGGTGCTAGTAAGGCTTGTGATAAAGTAGCCCCAACAACTCCACTACCATTAACAATCTTATCTCCATCAAAAGATGCAGTAGGTAATAAATGTGTTGCTGCTGCAAGTAAATAAATTAGAATTAAAATAATTGTAAATGCACTTAAAGAGAAAGATATTCTTTTCTTTTTTGATTTTTCTTGTACCTCATCTTGATAAATTAGTGTACCATTTTTACCATCAATTGCATCTCTTGCTTTCTCTAAAGAAGAAATTATAGCTTTCTTTCCTGTTTTTGAAACAAAATAACATGCTGCTTCAATTTTTGGTAACATACTTCCTTCACCAAATTCTTCGTTTCTAATAGCAACTCTTGCATCTGATACTGATAATTTTGATAGTTTTTCTTCATTCTTTTTATTAAAATTTAAAGAAACTTGATCTACTGCTGTTAAAATTAATAATTCATCTGCATTAATTTCTTTAGCAAGTAATGCACTTGTTCTATCTTTATCGATAACAGCGTCTATTCCTTCATAACCATCTTTTTTAGTCATAACTACTGGAATTCCACCACCGCCACAAGCAATGACAATTGTTCCATCATTAACTAATTTTTCAATTGTATTTAATTCTAATATTTTTTTTGGCATAGGTGAAGCAACTACTTTTCGATATCCTCTACCAGAATCTTCTTTATAAACTGCTTTGTCTTTTTTTGCTCTTTTCATTGCTTCTTCTTTCGTTAAGAACTCTCCAATAGGCTTGGTAGGATTCTTAAAAGCATTATCTTTAGGATCTACTTCAACTTGTGTAACTACCGTTACAACACTTTTTTCAATTCCTCTATTATTTAATTCATCTTTTAATGTTTGTTGTAGTTGATAGCCGATATACCCTTGAGACATAGCACCACTTTCAGCAAATGGCATTTTCTCTTTTTGCATAGAGTCATATATCATTCCTACTTGTGGTCCATTACCATGAGTTATCACAATTTGGTTACCATCTTCTACTAAGTCAACAACATGTTTTACTGTTTTTTCAATTAAATCATGTTGTTCTTGTGGAGTTTTTCCTAGCGCATTTCCACCTAACGCTATTACTATTTTACTCATTTTTTCAGTGTCTCCAACATTACAGCTTTTATTGTATGTAATCTATTCTCAGCTTCTTCAAATACACGTGACTGATTCGATTCAAATACTTCATCTGTAACTTCCATTTCTTTAATTCCAAATTTTTCTTCTATTTGTTTTCCTATAGTTGTTTCATTATTATGAAAAGAAGGTAAACAATGTAAGAAAATAGCCTCTTTTTTAGCATTTTTCATTACTTTAGCATTAACTTGATATGGACTTAATAGTTGAATTCTCTTCTCCCATAATTCCATTGGTTCTCCCATAGATACCCATACATCCGTATAAATAGCATCCGCATTTTTTGTTCCTTCCATAATATCTTCAGTCATCTCAATTGTAGCACCTGTTTTTACTGAAATTTCACGACATTGCGCCACTAAATCCCCTTCAGGCCATAACTCTTTTGGTGCACAACAAACAAAATTCATACCTAATTTAGCACATACAACCATTAAAGAATTTCCAACATTATTTCTAGCATCTCCACAAAAGACTAATTTTCTCCCTTTTAAATTGCCAAATTCTTCTTGAATTGTCATAATATCAGCAAGCATTTGTGTTGGATGAAATTCATTCGTAAGTCCATTCCATACAGGAACCTTACTATATTTTGCTAAAGTTTCAACTACATCTTGTCCAAAACCACGATATTCAATTCCATCATACATTCCTGCCAAAACACGAGCCGTATCTTCAATCGTTTCTTTCTTTCCCATTTGTGAACCAGTTGGGCCTAAATAAGTGGCCTCCATCCCAAGATCATGAGCACCTGCTTCAAAAGCACATCTTGTTCTCGTTGAATCTTTTTCAAAAATCATTGCAATTTGTTTTCCTTTTAAATAACGATGAGATTCTCCATTTCTCTTTTGTTTCTTTAACGTCTTAGCAACATCTAACAAATGTCTAATTTCTGTTGGAGTAAAATCTAGTAACTTCAAGAAATCTCTTCCTCTTAAATCTACCATTCTACATCCTCCCTTACAAGTGGCATAGACATACATCTAGGGCCTCCACGACCACGACCAAGTTCCGAACCATGTACTTCAATTACCTTAATTCCTGCTCTACGCAAAGCATCATTCGTAACATTATTACGATCGTACACAACAACTACTCCAGGAGCAATACATAACGTATTAGAGCCATCATTCCATTGTTCACGTTCTGATGCAACCTTATCTCCACCAGCACATGGAATTAAAGTAACTGGATGATGTAAGTATTTTTCTAATATCTCTTTCAAACTTCCTTTTAACTCTTTAACATTCAAATCTTCAAATGTTGTTGGATCAAATCCTTCAGTAATTTCAAACACTTGTAATGTATTAGAAATACCAGGATGATAAGTAAATGTGTACTTGTCAATTTGAGTAAATACTGTATCTAAATGCATAAAAGCTCTCGATACTGGAATATTAAACGCTAAAATTGTTTCAATTTTGCATCTAGGATCTCTAAAGAAATTCTTTGCTAATTGATCAATAGCAGCTGGTTCTGTACGTTGTGAAATACCAACAGCAACTACTTTATCATTAATATTTAAGAAATCTCCACCTTCGGTATGCCAATTATATTTTCTATCATAATATAATGGACATTCCCTAAAATCAGGATGATATTTAAATACATATTCTGCATATATACATTCTCTATTTCTTGTTACAGAATACATATGATTTAAATTTGCTCCTCTTCCAACACTAGCAAAATTATCTCTTGTAAAGTATAAATTAGGCATAGGTGGTGCTATAAACTTTTCAGGTTCATCTACCAAATCAACCAAAGTTTTTTCTACATCCCTTTTTCTTTTTGGAATATCTTTTATTTGGATTCCTTCCATTGTCTTTAAGACTAGTTTTTTAGGATCTTTTATATTATCCAAAAAACTATAAGTTAAAGTACTATACTTGATAGTAGTAATACCAGCTTCATAAATAAATTGTTTAATAAATTTATCTCTAACAGCTTCATCATTAGCAATTACCTCACTAACTAAATCCTCTAAATAAACAACTTCAACTCCATTGTCTATTAATGCTTGAGCAAAAGCATCATGCTCTCTTTGAGCATCTTTTAAGTAAGGAATATCATCAAATAATAGTTCACTAAGCGTATCTGGTGTTAAGTTTAATAATTCATTACCAGGACGATGTAATAAAACTTTCTTTAACTTTCCTATTTCACTTGTCACATAAATACTGCTCATTTTTTTCCTCTCCTTTTCATCTTTATTGATAATAATCATTCCTATTATCTATCCTAATTATATCAAATTAAAAATTTAAGTAAACACCTTTTCTTACTTTTAATAAAGAAAAAATACTTAATTTTAAAAATTCTTATATTACAGCATAAAAAAATAGAACACAATCCTTTTTGTATTCTACTCATTTTCTTTTCTATAGAAGGAAGTTATTTTACTCTAACTTTTTGTTTTTTCTTTAAAGCCACTAATTCTCTTGATTTACCAATCATTTCCTCCATATTATTATCAATAAATGAAACAACATTAGCTAATCTTCTTAACTCTAATTTAGTATGAGTATCCACTTCTTTATGATAACATAGTTTATGTTCTAAACTAGCCCACATATCCATAGCAATCGTTCGAATTTGAACTTCCACTTTAATATTTTCTATTCCGTTTTGTAAATAAATAGGTACATTTACTAATAAATGATAAGATTTATAGCCGCTTTCTTTAGGGTGAGTAATATAATCTTTTTCTTCAACAATTTGAATGGTTGTATCAGATTTAAGTAAAGAAATAATCTGTTCAACATCACTTTTAAAAGAACAAACAATGCGTATTCCTGCAAAATCAGTAATATTTTCTTCAATAGAATCTAATGTTAATGGTTGATTTTCTCTTTGTAATTTTAAACCAATTGATTCATCTGACTTTAGTCTGCTTTTCACATGTTCTATCGGATTAGGATTATCACTTAAATTATATTCTTCTACAATAGAATAAATTTTTTCTTCCATTATTTTTAAAGCAGTTTCATGTTTTAGTTGGCTAATTGCATACTTTTTATCCTGAACAAAAGGATATTCTACCTTGGGATTTTGAATTCTAAAAGGAGCATTAGCAGCATGAAAATTTAAATCGACATCTACCTTTCGACAAAAATCAGCCATTTGATTGATTTCATGTGTCATTTCTTCTGGTAATTCAATTCCCTTCTTATACCAAATCTTATGTTCTAAACTAGCCCACATATCCATAGCAATTGTCCGAACTTGAATTTCTGCTTTAATAGGTTCTATTTTCCCATTAATAAAAACAGGAAATACAATGTTTAAATGATAGCTCATATAACCATTACTTTTAGGAACATCAATATAATTTTTACACTTTAAAACGGTAATCTCTGGATCATTCTCAATTGTCCTAATCAATAACTTTACATCATCTAAAAAAGAACAAACTACCCTAACCCCTAAAACATCATTTAAATTACGAATATTTTCTTCCGTAATAGGAAGATTTTTCCTACAAAGTTTTCCTTCAATACTATCTTTCTTTTTTATACGATACTTAATATGCTCAATTGGATTATTTTCCTCCAAAAGAGAAAATTCTTTTGAAAGAGAATTAAATTTATATTTCAATTTATTCATTGCAATTTGATAAATTAAATCTAAATTTTCCATCACCTTTCCCCCCTTTTTTGTTTAATCACATAATTTTGATTATACTTCTTTTTGATATGGATACTTATTATAATACATTAATCGCTTTTTGTCTAGTACTTTAATACAATTTATCAATTGGTAGTTAACTAGTGTAAAGAAAAAAAGTCTCCAGTTAAGACTTCTTCTTTTACAAAAAATACTGAATCAGTATTTTACTTTAATAATCTCTCTACTTTCAAAGTAAATGATAAATTAGATAAATCAGTCATAAATTTATTTAACTTCTCCGTATTTTCTACTAATATCGTTAAACGATATACCTTATATTCACTTTTATTAATCGTCGAAATACTGTCAATCGTAATATGATTTAAACTAGCTTTCGTAATAATATCTAATAAATTATCTGATGTATTCGTATGAATAATCAAATCCGTAAAATATTTTTTTGATAATTCATTATTCCATTTTACACTAACTAAACGATCATCTAAATCCATTACATTCTGACAAATTGATCGGTGAACAGTAATTCCTGAGCCCTTTGTAATATAACCAATAATTTTATCTCCTGGAATCGGTTTACAGCACCCACTTAAATTTACTTTAATATCATCTAATCCTTCTACTAAAATATCATTTTTATTGATAACCGGCTTATTATTACTTTCATTAATCTTACTAGTAATATCTACCCTTTCTTCTTCCTTCGTTAAAATTTTAACAACAGATTGAGGAGTAACTTTCGAAGTTCCTATTAACATATATAATTCATTCAAAGTTTTTAAATTTAATTCTTCTAAGATGATATCTAATTTTTCTCCAGTTAAACTATCATGAATTGGTAAATTATTTTTTCTTAATTCACTTACTAATATTTCTTGTCCTTTATTTAAATTCTCATCTTTATCTAACTTACTATAGAATGACTTAATCTTATTCTTAGCCTGACTAGTAATTACAAAATTTAACCAATCTTTATTTGGTCCCTTACTAGACTTATTTGTATTAACTTTAATAATATCTCCCGTTTTTAATTGATAATCCAAAGGAACAATATTTTCATTAACAATAGCACCTACTAAAGTATTTCCAACCTCACTATGAACTTTATAAGCAAAATCTACAGGTGTTGCACCTGCTGGTAATTCTAAAACATCTCCTTTAGGCGTATACACATAAATAGAATCATTATTTAAAACATCTTGCTTAATACTACTAATAAATTCTTCTGGAGTATCTGACTCTTCATTTAATTCCATAATACTTCTAAAAATTTGAAGTTTTGCTTCCATCGAATCTTTTACTGTTTTTACACTACCATGCGCTTTATATGACCAATGAGAAGCAATACCATATTCAGCAATCTTATGCATTTCATAAGTACGAAGTTGAATCTCAAAAAGTTTTCCATCTACCCCAAATACAGTTGTATGTAAAGATTGATAAAGATTTGTTTTTGGCATTGCAATATAATCTTTAAAACGATTAGGTACTGGTTTATATTTAGAATGAATTAATCCCAAAGCAAGATAACATTCTTGTTCTGTATCTACTAAAACTCTTAGCGCTAAAATATCATAAATATCATTAAACTTTTTCCCCTTATCTAGTTTCTTATAAATACTATAAATACTTTTACTTCTTCCAAAAATTTCATGCTTAATATTATGCTCATTTAGTAAACTAGATACCTCTTTTAGCATATCATTAACATCTTCATCCATTTCTGTTTTCTTAGCATTTAATTTCTCAACAATATCAAAATAAACATCTGGCTTTAAATAACGAAGAGATAAATCCTCTAGTTCACTTTTAATCTTATTAATACCAAGACGATCAGCTACAGGAGTCAAAATTTCCAAAGTCTCTCTTGCTTTTTTCTTTTGCCTTTCTTCTGGCATAACATATAAAGTTCTCATATTATGTAACCGATCAGCTAATTTAATAATAATCACTCTAACATCTTCTGATAAACCTACTAATATTTTTCTTTGGTTTGCCGCCATTTGTTCCCCAGCATTCGAAAAATGAAGACGATTAATCTTGGTAACCCCATCAACTAATAAAGCAACATCTGCACCAAATAATTTAGTTACTTCTTCTTTTGTACTGTCTGAGTCTTCTATCGTATCATGAAGTAGTGCTGCAGCAAGACAAGTCGCATCAGCATTAATATCCGTTAAAATCATCGCAACATTTAAAGGATGTGTAATATAATCATCCCCACTAATTCTTTTTTGCCCAAAATGTTTCTTATAGGCATAATCAAAAGCCCGATTAATCAAATCAATATCTTTTTCATTCGTATTGTAAGTCTTTACTTTTTCAATTAAATCTTCAATAGTTATATTTCTATATTCATCATTCATCACTATCACTTCCTTTAAAAAACTATACTATCATATTAAACTTTATTTTTTTTGGTGTCAATAATACTTCATTAGATTCTTCTTAAAAAAATAGACACTTTCCTAAGAAGTGTCAAATAAAAAAATTAATTAACTTTCTTTCTTGATAATACATGTTCTTTCTGAAAAGAAGATAAAACAATATCTTGAAAAGATTGATCAAGAGAAGAAACTGGAACTGAAATCTTTTTAAATATCTCTTCTTCACAAGACTTAACAACCTCACTAAGAGATTGTTGATTCAACCAATTCCTTTTAGCAATATTCTCTATATCTGGATTAACAAAAGAAATATTTTCGTTCAACATTCCAGAGCTACTAATGAATAAACTAATATTAAAAACAGAATCTGAATATCGAACAACTGTCACTGGATCACTATGAGAACAGCTAAAATCCATCTTAAGTACTTTAGCATACTCTTCTACCAAAAATAATGCTTCTAATATTTTCTTTTGATAAGGAATAATTTGTTCAGATTTATTAAAACAATCCCATTTAAAATAAAGATTATCACAATCAAAATCCTTACAAATTGTAATTGAAGGGAATGGAATATCAAACCAAATTGTCATACTTGCAACATTATCTTCCGTTGATACAAAAATAGCACGACAAGTAGTATATTTTTTTCGATCAAAAAAAGGAAATATCTTACTAACTCGAAACATAATATTACTAGAATTAATTTGATTAAGTAAATCATTACTTTCTACTTTTAACAAAGAAAATTTCTCACTTAAAACAGAATATAAATAATATAAACTTACACATTCTTCTGAATCTTTGATATCCTTCTTTAACAAATATTTTTTAATTTTTTCTAAACCATTCTTATACTCATTCATAAAACTACTCCTTTGAAAAATTATTATAACAGACAAACAAGAAAAATCAATATCTAAACAACAATTTACATTGTAAGATACTTCCCTAGATTCCTATTAAAATAAAATATTAATTAACGTTCTTTCCAAAAAAAAGATAAAACAATATCTTGAAAAGACTACTCAAGAGAAGAAATTGAAATTGGAATCTTTTTAATTACATTTCCATAATTATCAACTAATGATCAAATATTAAAAACAGAATATAAATAATATAAACTAATACATTCTTCTGAATCTTTGATATCCTTCTTTAACAAATATCCTTTAATTTTATCTAAACAATTTTTATATTCATCCAGAAAAAATATCCGTATGAGTAGATAACAAGCAAAGAAAAAAAGAAGTTAGCAATTAACTCCCTTAATCTCTATTTCACTAATTTCTTTTTAGGTGATTTCTTTAATTACCTAAAATTTAAAATCAAAGAATTTATTTACTAATTTTGTTAGTTTGCTGCTTTTGATATTCAGCAACTGTAGTTATAATTTCAAGATTTGATGCAGGAAATGAAAGAATTTTTTCATCATAACCATGTTCCCCAGCTTTATTTCTACTACCATAATATTCTACTTTATCTTTATCATAATAAGCTGTATCGTACGATTTCGTTGCTTCAATCTTTTTATAGTAATCTAGTATCCCACTTGATATACCATACATCATTAAAAAGTCAAATTGCTCATTACTTAATGATTTTCCCTCTTCACTTTGTCGATATTTTTCAATCATATTAGAATAGATAGAATCATTATATACTTTTATTCCCCCGTAAGCAGCTAAAGTACCTAAAGATTCAAGCATTCCTGCATCAATCATAATTTGAATATAAGATTCATCCTCTGACAAAAGAGGAAAGTTTCCATATTTATTTGATGCATCTTCTACCAAGGTAGAATTTAAATTAATTAAATTTACGTATTCTTCTATTTTCTCATTCATAAAAAATCCTCACTATTTCTTAAATTTTGTTCATCGTTATCTAAATTCAATAATACTTATTAATTTTCTACTAACAATTTACGCCCTTAATCTCTATTTCACTAATTTCTTTTTTATCACTATCATCTTTTTTTTGTGGTTTTTTTAATCTTCTTGTCTCTAATATTAACCATAATTGGTTAGAGATATAGATAGATGAATATACACCAGCAATAAATCCTACTAATAAAGCAATATTAAAGTTAAAGATTTCTTTTGCACCAAATAATAATAAACAAATTACTGGAAATATTGTTGTTAATGTCGTTAAAACACTTCTTGTAAAAGTAGTTCTAACACTATCATTTACTAAATCAATTAATTCCTCATCATTTAAATGAATATCTTCTATATTCTTCTTTCTTTTTCCTATTTTTTGTTGTAATTTCTTTTTATAATTTTCTCTTATCATATCAAAAGTAACAATGGTATCATTAATAGAATATCCAATAATAGTTAGTATCGCTGCAATAAAGATACTAGTAATTTCCAACTTAAAAATACAGAAGAATAAAATAATCATTAAAACATCATGGAAAAGTGCTACTAATGCAGAAATAGCATAATTAAATTTAAATCTTAACGCCACATAAATTAAAATACCAATTGAAGCAAAAATTAATGATTTAATCGCATTTTTAGTTAATTCTTGCTTTACCACTTTACTTACTGTATAAATATCTGTATCCGTATCATATTCTTTTTCTAATCTTTGACTTAACTTCTTAATATGATTTTTATCTAATACTTCATCAATCGTAATCGTAATATCATCATTACTATCTTCTGTTTTCTTAATAGTATATTTAGAATTTTTCAATTCTTTTTCTACTGTTTTTAATTTTACTTTCTCATTCTTACTAATTGTAATCGTTGTACCACCTGTAAAATCTACTCCTAAATTAACTCCCCTTACAACAGAAAGAATCGTACCAAAAGCGATAACAATCACCGTAAAGCTTAAGAAGTATTTTCTGTTTCGAACAAACTCTAAATTTTTAAACGGAATACGTACATCTTCACTTGGAATAATCTGTTTCTTTTTTACTCCAACAAAGAAATTTAATTTATTATCGAAAAACTTTGTTTCAACAAAAAACTTTAAAATTGTCCTGACAAAAACAACCATTACCAAAACAGTTACAACAATACTAATAATTAACATCGTTGCAAACCCTTTAACACTAGACTCTCCTAAGATAAAGAGAATAATAGCAACAATCATTGTCGTAATATTAGAGTCTAAGATACTACTAAGAGATTCCTTATTACCTTCCTTAAAAGCTTCATCCAAAGGACGCCCTATCTTCAATAATTCTTTTACCCTTTCAAAAGAAATAACATTTGCATCCACTGCCATTCCAATTCCCAGTAGCATAGCAGCAATTCCCGGTAAAGTTAAAACCCCATTAATTAAGTAAAATACTAAGAATGTTAATGCCGTATATAAAAGTACCCCAATAGATGCAATAAAACCAGAAAAATGATAAACAGCTGTGATAATCAAAACAACAATGATAATTCCAAGTATTCCTGCTGTTAATGTTTTATTTAAACTAGATTCCCCAAAATCAGCTTCAACTGTTCTAGAAGAAATTTCTTCTAATTTTGTAGGTAAAGCCCCAGAATTTATTAATTCAACTAAATTTTTAGCCTCATCCTCTGTAAAACTTCCACTGATAATAACATCACTAGAAAATCCTTGTGATACTGTAGCAGCACTTAAACAATGAGAATCAGATAAACTTCCACATTTTTCTTTTTCACTAGAATAACTATCTTTCTCTTCATCATAATCTAACCAAATAACAATTAAATTATTACTCATTTTAGAAACTTTACTGGTAACTTCATAAAATTTATCTTTATCTTTAATAGAAAGACTTACAGCCGGCTTTCCATTTTGATCCGTTGAAACTTTAGCATTTCCTCCTAATACTTCTGATGTCATCAATAAGTGATTAGAAGTATCTCTAAATGTTAATGATGCTGTTGAAGAAAGTACTTCCCTAGCCTCTTCTTTATTCGTAACACCTGCTAATTTCACACGGATTCTGTCATCCCCTTCAATGGTAATCTCTGGTTCACTAACACCTAAAATATCAATTCTTTTTAAAAGAGACTTGTAAGTATTATCTAATATATCACTATCAATTTTCTTACTCTTATCAATAGGACTTACTTTATATAACACCTCAAATCCACCTTGTAAATCTAGACCATAATGAATCTTATCTAAAAGTGGCTGATAAGAAACAACACAAGCAATAATAATACAAACACAAGTCAAAATCCCAAATAAAACTTTTTGTAATTGATTTTTTAATTTAAAAAATAATAAAATACTGATAATTCCAATAACCCCTAAAGCAATATATATTGTTGTTAACATCTGTCTTCCCCCTTAAAATATATTTTCTTTTCTATTTGCCTTATATTTAGCAAATTCACTATTATCTGTATGAAGAATATCTTGAACCATATCCGATAAAGTTAAATTAATACTATTTTTCCATTTACTTTCTTTTAAATAATTCCAAATATCACTTTCTGTAATCCCTGGATATTTTTCTTTTTTTAGTAATTTTAATTTTACATGAATAGCCGGAATCAATCCTTGATAAAGCTCTTCTTGACTTTTGTATTCGTACATTCTATCACCACTTAGACTAGATTTTTTTAACCCTCTTTAATTTTTCCTACACACTAAAGATTATACACTAAAATAAATGATTTTCAAATATAATTTTTCAATTTTTTTAACAATTCTTTCTTTTCTTCATTAGATAAAAAACTATGTAAAATAGCATTCTCATTCATTTTTTGAAAATCTAATAAAGAAAATGAGAATGTTTCATATAATTTTGTATATTCATTAGTTAAAGAAATATGCGATACTGTTCTATTATCTGTATTAATATTCAAAGAAACACCTTGTTGATACAATTTTTTTATTGGATGATTTGCATAAACATCAATCGCATTTGTCTGAACATTACTTGTTGGACAAATTTCTAATAAAATATTTTTTTCTTTAATAAGGGAAAGTACCTTCTCATCATCAATAGCATGAATACCATGTCCAATTCGACTAGCTCCTATTAAAACAGCCTTTTCTACTTCACTAGCACTGCCATTTTCTCCTGCATGAATCGTAAAAGGAATATTCTTTTCTTTAGCAAGAGAAAATAAAGGTAAGTATTCTTCTAGAGGATATTGATCTTCTGCCCCAGCTAAATCAACCGCACATACTCCTCTTCCCAAATAATTTTGAGCTAAAGTAATAATTTTTTTGTTTTCTTCAAAACTTGCCCCTCTCATCATACATAAAATTAAATTTGTTTTTACTTGTTTGTTCCTTGCCATTCCCTCTAAAACAGCATGAACAATTTCATCTAATGATAAACCTTCTTTTGTATGAAAATTAGGAGCAAACCGAATTTCAGCATAAATCACATTTTCACTAGCCAATTCATTGACCAAAGCATTCGCAATTTCAATTAAATTCTCTTTTGTTTGCATAAGCTG
This sequence comes from uncultured Bacilli bacterium, assembly GCA_934176955.1. Lineage (GTDB taxonomy): Bacteria > Bacillota_I > Bacilli_A > RF39 > UBA660 > RUG11198. The sequence goes on along the minus strand of CAKPOS010000013.1, from coordinate 8,836 downwards.
AATGGGAAAATCAAACTTTGTTAAATACTCACTTAAATTTTCACATTTATCATCTGCTATCATTTCTTTTTCCAATTCTTTTACACTACAATGAGATAATTGACTTGCTAAATCAATAGGAATTGATCCATCTAAATGGAGATGTAATTCTACCTTAGGTAATTTTTTTAATTCATCAATCATCTTTTCTACCTCCTACTATATTTTAGCATAATAAAAACCCTTTAGAAAGGGTTAAATTTACAATTGGTAGCCTGTACGGGGTTTGAACCCGTGAATACGAGCTTGAGAGGCGCGCGTGTTAAACCACTTCACCAACAGGCCATATCTCTTTGCTGTATTCATTCTATAATTTTTTTACTGATTTGTCAACATTTTGAAAATGAAAATATTGTAAAAATTGGAGATATATTTTAAAAAAAAGACTTTCTATTTCGAAAATCTATTTTTGAATTATTGTAATTTTTTTGTTAATTGTTTTGGCTGATCTGTCATTATTTCCATTGCTTTATCAATAAGATGATTAATATTTTCTTTGTATTGTAATAATATTTTTCTAATTATATTTATAACTTCTTGTTTTTCTATACCTAAAAATTGTGCTATTGAATCTGATGAAAAATATTTATTATCTATATAACCTAATTTTAAATAAATTATTACTAATTCTTTAGGGTCCAATGTAGGCAGCATTTGATTCAATGTTGGTGTTTTTAACAAATCTAATATTTTTTGATAATCTTCTTTTGTGATATTCTTCTTTTCTTCTTGTATTTTACAAACTGCCGGCATAGTAGAATCTACAGCAATACATTCATTTTGTGATTCATTGTTTTTATTTAACTTTTCAAGCTCTAATGTAGTACTTTTTGGTGATTCTATCGATGGCTCTTCTATCATAGTTGTTAATATTTTACCAACAATTTTTTTAGGAGGTTGCTTTTGATTTTTTGTAAAAGTTTCTATTTCTTTTTTTCTTGGAGTTTTTTCATTATTTGGATTAGATAGTAATTTTTTTATCTTAGGAATTAAAAGACTATAAAATTTATAAGCTTGTTCTTTAGTTAATTTTCTAAGTACAGGATGATTTAAGTCCTTCCCATACCTTAGCGTAATTAGTTCTTTTTCTTCTTCTGTTAATTTTTCTAATATTGTATCTATTTGGTCTTTTGTATAATCATAAAAATATTGATAAATTGTTTTTAATTTTGGCATTTTTTCTTTCTCCTTTACTTGTATTTTTTTATCTTCTAAAGTTAGTTGATTCAAGGCTTTATGTCCTTTTTTAATATTTTTAATATTTTCTAAAGATTTATCCGGATATTCCATATATTCTGCTAATGATTTTATTTGTTTATTTTTTCTAATTTTCATTAATGCCCTTGATTCAGTTCGTCGTATTGATTCTCCTGACACATTATATTTTTCTCCAATTTTTCTCAATGGCATTGGGTCTTGATTATTAAGTCCAAATCTTAATATTAATACTTCTATTTCTTTTGAATTTAAATTACTAGTCTCTAAAATTTTTTTCACTTGAAAGCTCATGTTTTCTTCAACGACTATATCTTCTGGTGTTTCTTCTGATGCTAGAATAAAATTTTCTAATTCAGTACTTTCATCATCACTAATTAATGTGTTTATGCTTATGGTATCGCTTTGAAGTTTATATAATTTTATTACTTCTGGAATTGCTAGTTTCATCTCCTCTGCTATTTCATTTATTGTGGGTCGCCTATTTAATATTGTTTCTAATTTAGTAATTGTTTTTTTGTACGTGCCTATTTTTTCATACAGATGTACAGGAATTCTCACATTTCTTCCCTTATTTGCTATTGCTCTTGAAATTGCTTGTTTTACCCAATAAGTGGCATAAGTAGAAAACTTGTATCCTTTAGTTGCGTCAAATTTATCAACAGCGGTCATTAAACCAAAATTTCCTTCTTGAATTAAATCTAAAAATGATAACCCTCTTCCTATATAGCCCTTTGCTATATTTACAACTAATTTTAAATTACTTTCAATAAATATTTCTCTTGCATAATCATCTCCTTGTGATATTCTTTTTGCTAATTGGTATTCTTCTTCCACTGAAAGTAATGGTCTTTTACTTATTTCTTTTAAATACATTTTTACGCTATCTGTTAGTTGAAAATTGTCTAAATCAATATTATCTGTTTCATATTTTTCTAATGCTTTTATTTCTATATTATACAACATACAATATGTTTTAATGATTGATATCATTATATTATTCTCAAATATTTCTTCCAAATTTCCTGAAATGATTTGTGTTTGATGTTTTTTTATTATAGATTCTATTGTCTTAGAAAGGTTTGAATTTTTTTCAATGATTTGAATCAATATATTTAGATTAGGAATATAATTGCAAAGTTCAAAAAAATTAGCTAAATCTTTTAAGTTCTTTATAGAATCTTCATATGAATCACTTCTTTTAAAATATTTATTTATATAATTATCTATAATCATTACTGCTGTTTCTGTTTCTAGAAGATTGTTTTTTATCTGATTTTCTATTAGAGTATTTATTCTATTTTGAATATATTTTATATAATTCATATCCCCTTTATAAGTTTTTTTTGATTTTTCAACTTTTTTTAATACCAAGTGATAAAATTCTTCTTTCGTTATTCCTATATAATCAACTTTTTCATAAAGTTTATTTATTATTGGTAACAATAACTCAAATATTTGTTGTGTATTTAATTGTTGTACACTTTTTAAAGTTAGTTTCATTCGTTGCCTCCGTTCTTTGTTTTCTTAAAATTATCTACTTTTAAATTTATTTATTTTTAAATTAAGATAATTTGAAACAATTATAAAAAAACATCTTCAAACTAGGTTTTGCTTTGTTGTATTTTAGCACTTTTTCATTTTGCAGTAAATAATTTTGAATTTATTTGAAGAAAAAATATCCACAACGCATTAAGAAAAATAATACTTATAAAGAAAAGAAATGATAAATAAGGGGAACAAATGATATTAAAATTGAAAATACATAATAATATTCTATATTTTAATCAATTCTATAAAAAATCATTATCTTTTATTTTACCCAACTGATTTATAATTTTTTGTTACAGTTCAGTCAATAAAATATAAAACACCTCTAACCGGTTGGAAAAAGAATGAAATAAATTTCAATAAACAAAATAATAATAAATGTATAAAATTTTACACAATTTATTAGCAATATAGGACTATTTTAGTATTTTTTATAAAAGAATATTATTTAAACCCTTATTTTATCTGACTGAACTGTAACATTTTTTATTGCTTTTTAAAGAAAATCACTTGATTTTTATGTAAACTAATAGTATAATAATTGCCGGATGAAGGAGGAAAAATGAATATTTCAAAGCAAGACATTATTCAAATTGAAAATACAAAGTACATTGTACTAACTTCAACTAATTATCTTAACGTAGAATATTTTTTAGTGAATGAACTTGATGAAGAAGAAGAACCTACACAATCCTATTATATTTTCTACGAAGATAATCAAGAATTAAAAGTAATGAAAGATGGAGAAATTTTTTGTTATTTAGTACCTATCTTTCAACAAGAATTAAAGAAAGAAATAAGTAATTTATGAAAAAAATAATCAATTAAGGGGGAAATAAAAATGGAAAATTTAAAAAAATTATTATTTAAGGATTCAGCAAGTAACTACGCGGATGCTTTTATTCAAACATTAGAAGAAATTGCTCAGAAAGGTAATGATATTACCAAAGAGCAATTTACAAAATATGTCAATTCAATTTCAAAGGATTTAATCAATGAAAACGCAGATATTGATGCTGCTTATAGTCAATTTATTACTGACTATATGAAAAAGAATAATCCTTCTTCTGATGATGAAAAAGAGATTGCTTCAAATTTCTACTCACAAGTAAGTGAAATTTTGCTTGATCAAAGCTTAACATTTACGCAATCATTTGAGAAAGTAGATCAATTGAAGGAAACTTATGTCAAGAAGTATGGTAATCTTTGTGATGAGCCAATCGATGTTGTTAATGACTATATGTTCGAAATTCAAAATATAGTGGACGATATTCAAGCAAGAGTAACAAGCAAGATTACTGCCAATGAAGATATACAATCTTTAAGTGATTCTGAATTAGAAACAAAAGTTTATGACGAAGTATCTAAAAGTGCAAAAGAGCTAAAAATAGATGATGATGATAAGGATACACATGCTTTAATAGAAAAAGCAAAAGAACAGATTGTAGATACTATAGTTCAAGAAATTAAACCAGTTGAAGAAATTCAAAAAACAATTCAAGATATTAAAGCTCATCCTCAATTAAGAGAAATTGATAAGATTAATAAAATTCTTGAGTTAATGAAAGATAATTACACTTCAGAGTTTAAAGATGAAATTAAAAAATTAGAAAGAATTAGAGATATTTATTACGAAAAAATGGAAGTTTTAGCAGATCAAATTTTTGATGATAGAGCTATGATGATTGCTGATATTGAAGATAAAGAAGAAAAAGAAAAAGCCATAAATAAATTTAATTCACAAGTTATTCCTACTTTAGAGAAAAAATTTAAGGTTGATATTTCAAATGACGACGTTTATAAAAATTTAGCAGATTGGGATAACACTTCTAAATTAGTGGAAGAATTATCTGGAGATATTTTAGCAACTTCAAACCTAGAAGGATTAAGAGAAATAGAAAAAATAGAACAATATATTCAAGTTTATAAGTCAGAAAAGAAAGATACTAAAATAAAGAAAAGACTTGATGAATTAAAAGATATTCAAGCAAGTTATCTAGCTGCTAAGAAGGATATTTCTACCGCCGTTCGTAAATCAATTCAACAAAATGAAGCTTTTGAAAACTTAAATGATAAACGAAAAGAGAAAAAAATCGTTCAATTAATTGATGGAAATTTAAACTTATATGCTGCTATTAGAAATTTTAAACATTGGGATAATCCTGAAAAGTTAAAGGAAGAATTAAAAGAAGATATTTATAAAGAAGTCTTAAAACCTAAAAAAAGAAAAATAGAAAATAAAGGAAAAGATGTTAGTAAGTGGAAAAAAGCAATGATTGGTAGTTTAGGATTTGTAACAGGAATTGGTTTGAATGTTGCCTTAAAAGCGCATCCTGTACTTGGAACTGTTGCTAGTGCTTATACCTTATCAAGAACAATATATAATGCTGGAAAATTAACTTGTTCTATCTCAACAAAAATCAATAAAGGAAATGAACCAAAAATTATTTCTGGAATTAAACATATTATTCCTAAAAAAGTAAAAAATATAGCAAAAGCTATCTTTGAAAGACCAAAAAATCCTTACTTTAGAAGTTTTGTTAATGGTTTATCTTTAGGATATACTACTGCAAATATTTATCAAAAATTCATGGTTCCTAAACCAGATACTACGGTTACTGTTGTTGATCAAGATAAGTTAACCTCTCCTTCTACTCCTAAAGAAACTAATGCTCCTACTATGACAACTGATACTCCTAAGGTTTCTCCTACTCCTAAAGTTTCTCCTACTCCTAAAATTTCAAATGCAGTGAATCAAACACCAACAGTTACTACTCCTTCTACTCCTTCTACTCCTTCAGTAGCAAGTTTTACTCCTGCTAGTGATATTGTTTCTACAGCAAGTAATACAAATATTCCTTCATTTGAAAGTGGTACTGTTATGGATATTAGTGGTCTTGAATATGGTTATGCTGGCCCTGGTCAATCTGCTGTACATTTGTTAAATAATCGAGGAGTAAATGCTGTATTTGATAAAACAAATGTCATTAATGGACAAACTTGGGTTCACTTTAAACAAGCAAATGGTGCTGGATATGCATGGTTTCCAAAAGAACAAGTTGAAGAAATGTTAGAAAGTATTTCTTCAGGAAGGACTAGATAATGTTAAAAAATAAAATTATTACATTAAACGATAATCAAGAATATTATGTCTTAGAAGAATTAGATGATCAACAAAAAAAATACTTATTTCTTTCCTTGTATCATCAAGAAGACGAATCAATTGATGAAGACAATTTCTTGGTAGTAGAATTAAAATTAGAAAATGCTAATTTAACTTTTTGTGATATTGAAGATCAAGAAGAAGCGGAAAGAATTTCAACAATGTTTTTAGAGAAAATGAAAAATGATACTCAAATTTAAGTATCATTTTTTAATTTCATTTTTAGGAAAAATTTGAATATCTTTTAGCAATTTTTTCTTTTCCTAATAGAGACATTATCTCATATAAGTCTGGTGTCATAGATAAAGAAGTTAATGCTACTCTAAGCACTGTTGAAACATCAGCGACAGAACCTTTATAATTTTCTGGATGTTCTTTATAATCTTTCATATTGCTAGCATAGCCAAGACTTTCTGATAATTCTTTTACCCCATTAAACCATGCTTCTTTATCACTAACATTAAAATACTTTTCCATATAAGTATTCGTAATCTTTTGAATTTCTTCCTTATCAGTAATTTTTTGCCATTCATAATTTTTTTCTTTTGCTTCATATAAATCATCATACATATACCAAATATTATCCATAATTTCATCATATTTAGCAATATCTTTTCTAGGCTTCTTTTGTACTCTTTCAATATTTAAAATAGCCATATAATAATCTTTATCTCTTTCAATTAGTTCTTTTAATGCAGGAGAATAAACATCAGCCCATGCCAAAGATTTTTCCATTAACTCTTCCTTTGTCATCTTAGAAATAATATTTTTAGAAATATTTTTTAACTTATCTAAATCATATAAAGCCCCTGATGAACTCATTTTCTTTGGACTATAGATAAAATCTAAATAAGTACTATTCGCATTTGCCTTATGCCACTCTTCATAATTAGAATTAATAATCGTCATTAAAGATTCAATTACAGCAGTTGTCGGATAACCACATTCTTTATAATAAGACATTGATGCCTCTGGATCTTTTCTCTTACTCAATTTACGCGTAGTATTTCCATCCTTCTTTATAATCAAAGGCGTATGAATATATTTTGGCGGCTTAAAACCAAAAGCTCGAAATAACTCAATATGTTTGGCAACAGAAGGTAACCACTCTTCTCCACGAATCACATGAGTTGTTCCCATTAAATGGTCATCAACTAAATGTGCAAAATGATAAGTAGGTAGTTTATCTGACGACTTCATAATGACAAAATCTTCATCATTAAGAGATAATTCTAACTTCCCTTTCACTAAATCATCAAAAACAAACTTCTTTTCAAAATCCCCATGGGATTTAAACCGGATAACATAAGGAATTCCTGCTTTTATTTTTTCTATCTGCTCATCAACAGAAAGATTTCTGCATTTTGCCCACTTGCCATAATATCCAGTTCTAACCTTATTCTTTTCTTGACTTTCCCTCATTTCTGCTAATTCTTCTTTAGTACAAAAGCAAGGATAAGCTTCTCCCTTTTCAATTAAATATTTAATAAAAGCATGATAGATTTCTTTCCTTTCCGTTTGACGATATGGGCCATACTCTCCAATTACTTTTCCCTCTATTTCATATTCATCTGGCATAATATCATATTCTTTTAAAGTATCAATAACAAGCTGAACAGCCCCTTCTATTTCTCTTTTAGTATCAGTATCTTCATTTCTTAAATAAAATACTCCTCCCCTATTTTTTACTAAAATATAGTCAATAAGCGCTTGAAATAAAGTTCCTAAATGCATATATCCTGTTGGAGAAGGGGCAACCCTAGTCACAACTTGTCCCTCTTTTAAATTTCTTTGAGGATATTTTTCTTCATAATAATGAATATCGTGTTTAACATCGGGGAATATTAAATTAGCTAAATCTTGATTAGTCATTTTTATCACTTCTTTCTATACACTAAAAATACTTATAAGTATTTTCCCATAATTAAATTCTTATCTAGATTTACGATTTAACTCATTGATAAATTGCTGATTAACGAGATTGATATCTTCTTTACTTTCAAAAACTTGATTATCAATATGATTTAACAAACTCTTTGTTCTATTCAACAATTCTATTTGTTTTTTTCTTGTATTCTTTTCTGTTATTTCTTCCATCTGTAACTTATTATCTACTTTTTCACTCATCCATTTCATTCCAATATTTTCTAATAAAATAATTTGTTCCTCAGACATCTCTTTGTTTTTATATAATTGTTTTTGAGCGGCTATCCAAGGACCTAAATTTACACTTCCTTTTTCGTTATATTCAAATCCATTACTCGTTTTAAACTTATAAGGAATTTCTAAATTTTTATGATGTTCATAATAAGTACAGGCATATTCATACATTTCTTCCCAACTAAGTGTACTTATTTTATTCTCAAAACGCATCCCTATTTGAGAAAGTAACTGTCCCCGTTCACTTTCTAATAAAGTATTCTGTCTCTGATTAGATAACCAATATCCTAATTTTATTTTTCCTTGTTCATCATATTCAAATCCATTATTTGTTTTAAAAGTTCGAGGAATTTCTAAACTTTTATGATGTTCATAATAAATACGAGCATATTCATACATTTCTTTCCAAGAAAGTGTACTAATTTTATTTTCAAATCGCATGCCAATACCCAATAATAATTTTCCTCGTTCACTTTCTGGTTGTACCTTTATTCTTTGAGCTGCTATCCAAGATCCCAAGTTAATTTTTCCCTCTTCATCATATTCAAAACCATTACTCGTTTTAAACTTTTGAGGAACTTCCAAATTTCCATGATGTTCATAATAAATACAGGCATATTCATACATTCTTTCCCAAGAATGACTTAACTTATTCTTTAATTCCATTAAAGTTTGGAATAAATCAATATTTTCTACTTCTATATCAAA
>CAKPOS010000012.1 GCA_934176955.1 uncultured Bacilli bacterium | reverse complement strand
CTTCTTGATAAGCTTTTTTAGCTTCATCATATCCTTCTAAATTATGAGGATATAAATTTAATGGATTATTCATCTTTTCCCCCTCCAATCTAATTTTTATTTGTATATTACAATAATAAATCTTCCTTCATAAAAAAGATGAGGAAACTTGTGTAGGGGAATTGTTAGTAATTACGAATTTCTTATAATATATTCCTGAGAGTTTATAAGATTTACTTGTCTTCCACTTTGATTAAAATTTTTCCTCATCTATATATATCATAGCACACTTTAATAAAAATTACAATTCTTAAATAAAATGAATTAAAATTTCATTCGATAAATAGAAATATTTATCCGAAATAAAGAGATGATGATCTTTTAAAATTAATTTTTTTTCTTCAATTAACTCTTTAACTTGAGGAATTTCTAAAATATTTTTTTGATATTTTTCATAAAAAATATCAACATCTATTCCTTCCATTTTTCTTAACCCTAAAATAAATTCATTAGAAATTCTTAATTTTTCATCTTCATTAATGATTTCTTGATAGTAATTTCCTTCTAAATACTTACTAAAATTTAAAGTATTAGTAATTCTTTGATGGTTGATATAACTAACAGCCCCTAATCCAAAACCATAATAAGAACCATTATTCCAATAATTTAAATTATGCAATGATTGATATCCTTCTTTTGCATAATTAGATATTTCATAATGCTGATAATGATTTTTTTCTAAAGTTTGTTGAATAAATTTATACATCATATATTCTTTTTCTTCATCAATATATTCTCTTTTTTGAATACCAAAGATAGTATTTTTTTCAATAATTAGAGAATAGGCTGAAAAATGAGGAATATCTAATTCAAGAAAAATATTCATATCTTCCTCTATTTCTTTTAAATCATCAGATACCCCATAAATATAATCGATAGAAATATTAGTAAATCCTTCTTCTTTGATTTCTTGTATCTTATTTTCTACCATATCCCTTGTATGACATCTTCCTAATATTTTTAAATTTTTATCTTGAAAAGATTGAACACCTAAACTAATTCTATTTACGCCATATTCTTTTAATAATTTTATCTTTTCTTTGGTTAAACTTTCAATATTAGATTCTATTGTAAACTCAATTTGACTTCTTCTTTTAAATTTTTTAGTCAGTTCTAATAAGTATTTTAATTCTTCTAAGCTTAAAGAAGTAGGAGTTCCTCCACCTAGATAAATAGAAAATACTTCTTCATCTTGATACCTTTTATCTATTTCTTTTGCTAACTCTTTTAAGTATTTTTGAACAAACTTTTCTTGATATAGCATCTTAGGAAAATCACAATAGGAACAAATATGTGAACAAAAAGGAATATGAATATAAATATACATTAGAATAAACCAGTTATCCTTCCCTTTTCATCAATATCAATTTGTTCATAATTAGGATGAAGAGGTAATCCTGGCATAGTCATAATATTTCCTAAATAAACAACAACAAATTTTGCTCCTGTATCAATATTAACATCATCAATTTTGATTTCATAATCTTTTGGATAACCTAATACTAAAGGATTATCACTGATAGAATACTGTGTTTTGGCAACACAAATAGGAAAGCTTTGATATCCCATTTCTTCATACATTTTTAGTTTTTCTTTGATTTCTTCACTAATTTTTAAAGAAGAAGCATGATAAATTTCATGGGCTAATATTTCTATTTTTTCTAAAAGAGAAAGAGAATTTGGATAAAGAAGAGAAAAATCATTTTTCTGATTACATAGTTGAATTACCTCTTTAGCTAAATCAAGAGAACCTTCTCCGCCATTTTGATAAGAAGTAATAGTCGCAAAAGCATATTTTTTTTCTTGAACAAATTCTTTTATGAATTCAATTTCTGCTAAGGTATCTGTAGTATATTGATTTAAAGCAACAACAATATTCTTAGTAAATTTGCAAATATTCTCTAAATGAACTTCTAGATTAGATAATCCTTTACGAATTCCTTCTAATGATTCTTTTTGAATATTTTCTTTAGAAATTCCTCCTTGATATTTTAAAGCTTTAGTAGTGACAACTAAAACAACTGCGTCTGGCTTTAACTTGGCACTTCGACATTTGATATCAAAGAATTTTTCAGCACCTAAATCTGAACCAAAACCAGCTTCAGTAATAACATAATCAGCTAATTTTAATCCTAAATTAGTAGCAATAACACTGTTACAACCATGCGCAATATTAGCAAAAGGACCCCCATGAATCAGTACAGGATTGTTCTCTAAACTTTGAACTAAATTTGGCTTAATTGCCTCTTTTAAAAGTAGTGCTAAAGCTCCTTCTAACTTTAAATCTTTTACATAGATAGGTTCTTTTGAAGTATTAAAAGCAACTAAAATACTTCCCAATCTCTCTTTCAAATCGTTAAAGTCATTCGCTAAGCAAAGGATACTCATGATTTCACTTGCAGCGGTGATGGAAAAAGACTCCTGTCTATTATTTAGAAAAAGATGTCGAAGAGCACGATCATTTACATCTAGACAACGATGAAAACAAATTTGTTCTGGATCAATCGAAAGAGAATTACCAAAATAAAGATGATTATCAATTGCTGCACTAATCAAATTATTAGCAGAAGTAATCGCATGAAAATCCCCAGTAAAATGTAAATTAATCTCTTCCATAGGAACTACTTGCGCATAACCTCCACCAGTTGCTCCTCCTTTTATTCCAAAAACCGGTCCTAAAGATGGCTCTCTTAAAACAGCAAGAGAATTTTTTCCAAGCTTTCTTAACCCATCATTTAATCCAATACTAACAGTAGTCTTCCCTTCTCCATAAGGAGTAGGAGAAATTGCTGTTACTAAAATCAACTTTCCCTTTCGAGGAGACTTTACCTTAGAAAAATCAATTTTCCCTTTATCTTTTCCATAACTTTCTAAGTATTTTTCTACACCTAACTCCTTAGCAATCTCTAAAATTTCTTTCTTTTTAGCTTGCTGTGCAATTTCAATATCCATTTTTCTTCTTCCTTTCTAAATTACTAATATTATAGTATACTTTATATCGTTTTACAATTAAAATTCATCGTATTCTATTTATTTTTAAGGAATTTCTGCTATAATAAAGCACATATTTTAAGGAGGAAATAGAATGAATAATAAAAAGAAAATTCATGAAATGAAAGAATTTATTTATCAAACTACAAAAAAAGAATTACAAGAAAATCATCTTGATTGTCATATTTTTCCTGTTACTACACTAGAATTTTACCATAAAATATTTTCTTCTAAAGAATACGACTTAATAGAAAAAATATTTACTTTTGCCTTCCCTTTTAATTCTCGTGGATTTTATAATCAACATTTGAAAGAAATTACAATTTTTTTAAATCACTTTTTAAAAATAGAAGATGATAATTTATGTCAATTTGATTTACTATTTGTTTGTTGTCATGAAATAAGGCATCTATATCAAGATAGTTTTTTCTCCATAAATACTTTAGAAGGTTACTTAAAATATATTGAGGAAAATATTCGAAGATTTGATTTTAGTGATGATTATCTTTTTTATCATGATAAATATTCTTCAGAAATTGGAGCAAATTTATATGGGATTCAAAAGGCAAAAAAATATTTTTTACAAAAGTATCCTAATCAATTAGATTATATTAAAAATATTTATGATAAAATTGAGCAACAATTTATGATTGATTATTTTTCTTATGATCCAATCGATACAATAAATTGGTATATTTTATTAATGCAAAAAAGATATAAAGAAACACATTTTATTCTTTCTACGAATAAAGAATTTCCTTTACCCGATAAAGTATCAAGTATTTTCTTAAATGATGATTATACTTGTAAAAGTCTTACAGAGATTATTAATCACCCTAAACTTTCCTCTATTTCTAACGAATTAATTTATAGTTTTATCACCAGTGAAGTATTTTTAAATCACATTCAATACTCTTCATTAAATCAAGAAGAAAAAGAACTTTTCTCTAAGGCAATAAATTATGCTAAAATCTTTTATCAAAATCAAAAAAACACCTTAACTAAGTACGGTATTCCCCACTTTTCTCAAAATGATAAGAAAAAAATATCCACCCCAATCAATACCCTTCTTAAAGGAAAAGATACTCCCTTGCGAAGTGAAGAAAAGAAAAAACAACATTTGGAAAACATTCTTGTTTTAGAAAAAAAAATAAAAAATCATTCCCATTTTTAAGAATGTATTTTTACTTTTTTAATATCTTTTCTTCATCTATTAATACTTCTTCATTTTCTAACAATACATACCAAATACTTAAAAACATAACGATAAGTTCCAAACAAAATTTCCCATAAGCAATATCCCTACATCTTGCCATATTTCATAGAGAAAAATTAAATTTAAGTATTTATCGCCAATATTCATTCACCCATAAAAACAATTTTTCCATCCATAATTCCTACTTTTTAGTACAAATTCATTAAGATAAAATAAATATTTTCTATCCCTATCGATTGGTTTCTTAAATTGCTCAGTTATTTTATCATTAAAAAAAGATAATACTCCCCACCTCTGATTTGTTATAGACAGATTATCTTTAAACATATAATGAAAATACTTCTAAATTCTTTTCCTAAATCAATAGAAAAAAATAGGAAATAATCATTAAGATTCTATTTTTCTTGTTTTTTTCTTTACGTCACCAGTTCTTCCATAAATCTTTATATTAGAAGATATTTTTTGAATAATTGCCTCTACTTCTTGATGAATAAAACTTACCATTTTTTGAATATCTTCTTCATTGGTAGAAGAAAATCCTATCATTTCTACAGAACGATTTTTAGAAAATTGAGCATATATAGGTTTAGAATTATCATAAAGAATTTCTAATGAATTATCTCCACATCCACAGAACTGAATAAAATCTTTAACCATCTTATCTTCTGTAATGACTGAATAATAAGGAATGTATTCTTCTTTTAATAATTGTTTTGTTTTTAAATTCTTTATCTCTTTAAAACAACCAACACATAAACCATTTAACGAAACAGACATCTCTTTAATTTCAATAGTTCTTTTTTCTTCAGGAAATAAATTAACAGGTGTTGAACGTGAAGCTAGAAGTTGCTCTAAAGCTACTCTTTTTCTTGAAAAATCTAACATCATTATGGGGTTAGTTAAAAAATCTGCGGTTAAAATTCTTTTTTCTAAAGTTCCCTTTTCTCCATTTTTTTTACAATAATCAAATTCACAAATAATATATTTCAATCCATTTTCATAATCCCATTCTTCTGCTCGAACTTCTTCTACTTGTCCCTTTAATTTTAATAAGTTTAAATCTATTCCTTTTGCTTGATTTAGTATTTCCTCTAGTTCATCTAAATGAGTAATTTTATGAGAGTCTGGTTCTTTTTTTGTTCCTAAATAGTTATCTAAAACTTCACTTGCTAGATAATTAAAAATTTGATTAAACATTTGTATTTTCATCATTTCTTCCTCCTTCAAATGAGTATTATTCTAGCATTTTCTGTTTCAATAATCAATAATATTTTTACGACAAAGATAAATAATTAAAAAATATCCTTCTATAGCTATACTAATCATAATATACTTTTTACTTTACCAATCATAAAGTTTAACACAACCTTACAAAAAAAATACAACTAAATTTTAGTTGTATCTCCAATAATGAATTTTAATTGAATAAAGCCCTTTATATTCGAATTAAAATTCATTTGCAATATCTTTTATTTTCTTATTTATCCATTCTTCCAAATGATCTTCTAAAGGTTGAAAACCACTCTTTGTCTCAGACATTCTTTTTAACTTGACTCCACTCTTTTTGTAGTCGATATCTTTAATACTAAGTTTCATCTTTTTATCATGATTATCCACTTGAATTACCTCAGCATAAATGTTATCCCCAATATGAACAAAATCATGAACATCTTTAACATAACCATAAGAAATTTCAGAAATATGAATTAATCCCTTATAGTCATCATCTCCTACAGAAGCAAATGCCCCATATTTTTGAATTCCTGTAATTTTTACTTGAATAATATCTTTTTGATTTACCCTTGGCAAAGTACCACCACCATTCGGTTAATATTATAACATTTTTTCAACTATTTTTAAAATGAATTATAACAAGAATAAAAATATTTTGTGAATTTCAAAAAATACAAAGCAATTTTTAATCTATCTCTTCTTAATTTCTCTTTTTAAATATTGAACAAATTCTTCAATTTCCATAGAAATTGTTTCATTACTATCATATTTTCTAAAACTAACTAAACGATTATCTCTTTCTCTATCTCCAATAATTACAGTAATAGGATTCTTTAATTTATTACTATTCATCATTTTTTTGCTCATTGATTCTTTAGAATCATCATAAGAAACTCTTATCTCTTCATCATTTAAAAGAGAAAATAACTCTCTGCAATAACAATCATGATAACGAATATTAACAGGAATAATATTGACCTGAACAGGAGATAACCATATTGGTAATATCCCTTTAAATTGCTCTAACAATAATACTAAAAATCTTTCATAAGAACCAAGTACTGCTCGATGAACCATAACAGGATGTTGTTTTTTCCCTTTTTCATCGATATAACTTAAATCAAATCTCTTAGGAGTCGCAAAATCAACTTGAACAGTAGGAATTTGCATCTCTCTACCCAAAGAATCCTTAAACATAAAATCCAATTTAGGACCATACAAAGCAGCCTCACCTTCACACCTCTTAGCCTGTAATCCAAGTTCATCTGATACTTCCTGTAACATCTTTTCACAAATATCCCAATCTGATTGTTCACCAATATATTTTTCAAGATGCTCTCCATCTCTTACAGAAAGTGATACCCATACCTCATTCCATAGTCCCATTCGAGAATAAAAATCTCGAATTAAATTACACATATGAATAACTTCTTGCTTTACTTGATCAACCCTACAAAAAGAATGACCATCCTCTACAGTAATAGCATATACCCTTGATAAATTATTTCCAACTGCACCTGGTAATTCAGCACGATATTGCTTATCAGATTCCATATACCTAATTGGCAAATCACGATAACTTCTTATTTTAGAAGCATAAATTTGAGTATGATGTGGACACTGCACAGGTTTTAAAACAAACTCATGTCCCTTTGGAGAACTTACTCTAAATAATTCATCATTAAACTTTTTCGCATGACCAGAAGTCTCAAATAAAGAAATATTGGCTAAAGAAGGACAACTTACCTTTTGAAATCCATACTTTCTACAAACTCTCTCTATTTCTTTCTGAAGTTCATCTTTAACAATAGTCCCTCTTGGAGTATATAAAGGTAACCCCGCACCTACATAATCAGAAAAACAAAATAAATCCAAATCTTGACCAAGCTTTCTATGATCATTCATCTTAGCCTCTGCTAAAAAACTTAAGTATTCATTTAATTTTTCTTCACTAGGAAAAGCCTTACCAGAAATTCTAGTAATCATTTCTCCACTAGCATCACCATCTACATATACGCCACTTATTCTTAATAACTTAACAAACAAACGATGATTTAATCTTTTCATTTCTTTTTCTATCTTTTCAAAATCATTTTCACTAACTTTAATTTCACTTTTAAATTCATAAGAAAATTCTTCTTCATCATATTTCTTAGAAAATAATAATATATTCTTATCCATATTTTTTATTACCTGTTCTAATAAATTAACAGCTTTTTCATTTAACATTTTTATTCCTTCTTTCTAAAATTTTATTCACTTTTAAAAGGCAACTTTATCATCTCAAATTCCGTTTCCGTCATTTTCATCATCTCCCATCATAAACACAAAAAAGATGATACAAAAGAAGTGCATACTGCACGGTACCATCCTTACTTTTCACTCTTCATTCTAACCGTATCAAACGGGAACCCTATTAAAGGTCAACTAATAGGTAGTAATGATTAACGTTATTTATTATCTTTCACCAACTGATAACTCTCTTCAAAATAAACAGTTAATAATCATGTCCTATATCAAAGTCTTTTACTATAACTAAAAAGCCCATCACATTAACTGTAATAGGCTTTACTAATATCAATCAAAGTTTAAACTAACTTTAAAGTATGCCAAAACAATCAATGCAATAAATTGACTTATTCTTTACAATAAAAACCGTCGAAAATAATTGATTGTTTAACATTTTTAATCTCTCCCTTTCAAAAGTATCTAAATCATAACATTAAATCATAACTTTGTCAACTTTCTAATTCAGCCAACTTTTTCTTTTCTTCTGCTAATTTTTGTCTATCCATATCCACAATATTTTGAGGAGCTTTCTTTACATAATTTTCATTACTAAGTAATTTCTCTCTTCTAGCAATTGATGCTCTTAATCCCTCAATTTGCTTCATTTCTAATAACTTATCAGCCTCACTCATTGCCTTTTCAAAGAAAATTTGCGCTTTAATATGTTTAGAAAATACTTTATAAGCTTTCATCCCAAGAGGTTCAGTAACTAAATTATCTTGAAGCTTTAACATTTTGACAATTCTCTCATTATCATCAGTTGTATCAAACATAACTCTCATTTCTTTTGTCATATTATTTTCTGCCTTAACATTTCTAAAGTTCTTAATAAAATCAACTTCATCATCAACAATTTGCTCTTCCTCTTCAAAAATATATTTCTTTGTATATTTTGGATATTTAGCAATCATAATTGATTCTGCTTCTTTAACAGGCAACATTTGATAAATTTCTTCTGTTACATAAGGCATAAACGGATGAAGTAATTTTAAAATCCCTGTTAAAACATAACACAAAGTAGACTTTGTTGAAACAGCATCAATAGAATATTTAGCCATTTCAATATAATAATCACAAAAATAATTCCAAGTAAAATCATAAATAGCATTAGAAGCATTATTAAATTCATATCTATCCATAAATTTCTTTGTCGTAGAAACCATCTTTTCATATTTCGTTAATATCCATTTATCTTCTGGCTTTAACTCTTCTAAACAAATATTATTCAAATCTTCAATATTCATTAAAACAAATCTTGAAGCATTCCAAATTTTATTAATATAATTCCAAGTAGCTTTAATTTTATCTTCATCAAAACGCATATCAGTTCCACTGGCAACATCAGTTGCTAAATAATATCTTAATGAATCTGCTCCATATAAAGCAATCATATCAAAAGGATCAATACCATTTCCTAAGCTTTTACTAAATTTTCTTCCTTGTTTATCACGAATTAAACCATGAATTAGGCAATCCTTAAATGGACGCTTTCCTAATAATTCTTCTCCTTGAAAAGTCATTCGATTTACCCAAAATGGAATAATATCATAACCAGTAACTAAGCAATTATTAGGATAATATCTTTCTAAAGCTTCTGTTTGGTTTGGCCACCCCAAAGTTGCAAATGGCCATAACGCACTAGAAAACCAAGTATCTAGAACATCTTCATCTTGAACCCAACCACTCTCTTTAGGAGGATTCATCCCAACATAAACCTCATCCCCCTTATACCAAGCAGGAATCCGATGTCCCCACCAAAGTTGCCTAGAAATACACCAATCATAAGTAATCTCCATCCAATGATTCATTGTCTTTTCATACCTATTTGGTACAAAATGAACCTTTGTATCAGTATTTTTTTGATTATCTAACACCTTATCCGCTAAAGGTCTCATTTTCACGAACCATTGCTTTTTAATCATTGGCTCTACTAAAGCACCAGTTCTCTCAGAATGACCCACTTCATGAACAATAGGTTCAACAGATAATAATAAATTTTGTTCTTTTAAATCTCGAACTACTGCTTCTCTAGCTTCTTCTCTCGATAATCCTTGATACTTCCCACAATTTTCATTCATTGTAGCATCATCATTCATAATAATAATTCTCTCTAAATTATGTCTTAATCCTACTTCAAAATCATTAGGATCCGAAGCAGGTGTAATTTTTACAGCACCTGTACCTTTTTCCATATCCGCATGTTCATCCGTAATAACAGGAATTTTTCTCCCCACTAAAGGCAAAATAACATTCTTTCCAATAAAATCTTGATACCTAGGATCCTTCTCATTAACAGCAACAGCAGTATCTCCAAATAAAGTCTCAGGCCTAGTCGTAGCAACATCAATATACTCATTACTATTCTCCAATAAGTATTTTAAATGATAAAAAGCACTCTTTTCTTCTCCATAAATAACTTCTTCATTAGAAAGCGCAGTCTTCGCAACAGGATCCCAGTTAATAATTTTCTCTCCTCGATAAATTAGTCCTTTATCATAATAATCAACAAAGACCTTTTTTACCGCTTCCTCTAACCCTTTATCAAGAGTAAATCTTTCCATAGAATAATCTAAAGAAATCCCTAACTTTGCCCACTGACTACGAATAATATTCGCATGCTCATTAGTCCAGTTCCAACATTCTTCCAAAAATTTCTCTCTTCCAACAGTATGCTTATCTAATCCTTTATCCTTTAATCTTTTTACTACCTTAGCCTCTGTAGCAATTGCAGCATGATCCATACCAGGTAACCATAGAGCATCATAACCTTCCATACGCTTATACCGAATAATCGCATCCTGAATCGTAACATTCCATGCATGCCCTAAATGTAATTTTCCTGTAACATTTGGAGGAGGCAACACAATACAATAAGGTTTCTTGGACTTATCTCCTGACTTAAAATACCCTTTCTTTAACCAATATTCATACTTATCTTTCTCTACTTCTTTAAAATCATATTTTTTCTCTAACATATTATTCACCTTTCTTTTTTATTTTCGTAAAATACTTACCGTTTACTTTTCCCAAAGAAAAAGCCCATCCCTATAAAAAGGATGAACTTTAGTCCACGGTACCACCTTTATTCATATATTAATATATGCACCTCAATACTTTAACGCAGTAATACGGAATTTCCTACTAAATCTTCAGAAAATATGCTCCCAAGCTACCTTCTATAACCTTAATTATTAGTTTCCACCATCCACTAACTCTCTATCAATCAAAATTATATACTCCTCTTGTTCAGCGCATCTAATGAAAGTATAGCAAAAAAAACTTTCTTTGACAATTACTTTTTTTACATTAACCCATAATTTTTCTTTCTATATAGACATTTAAAGCAGAAGCAAGTTGATAAAAGAAACGATTAATATTCTTATTTCCAATTTTTAAAGCACCTACTAGTTTATTAACAGATTCTTCTTCTTTTAATAAAGTATAACTATAAGAATAATTCATTCCAAAGATTAAAGACATCACTTCTAATATTTTATCTGCATCATTATCACTAACTTTTGCATTTACCACTTTAAATTGTTTAAAATCATTATACGCTAAATCATTAGGAAAGTTATCAATATACATATCCATATAAGGATAATTCGTAATCATCCGAAAAGTCTCGATAACATGAGCATCTCTTAATACCATACAAAAATGAAGGACTTTTTGATGAAACCCTTGAGGCAAACCATTTTTATTTTGACAATAAATAGCAATCTTAATTGCATCATCATACTTTGTATCATCCGTAATTTTATGAATTAAATTTTCCTTATCAAACAAAATATCAATACTTTCTTTTACTTTATCCATATTATCTTCAACAATTAAACAATTCTTAAATTTATTACTAAACATTCCAATATCATGAAAAAGACCAATAAGTCCACATACAATAATTTCTTCATCAGAAAATATTCCAATATTTGAAGCAATATCCTTACATAACTCCATCATCTTAATACTATGAAAATACATTGCTTTTACATTTCCTTTATTCATATCAAATTTCTTAATATATTGTTCAAATACTCTCATTATCTTTGTTTCCTTCATTATATCACACCCATACTACCTTCCTAGAGTTTAACATAACTTAAGTATATAATAGTTCTCATCCTTTTTCAAGCATTTTACTTACGTGTTGAAAAATTTTATATAAGTATTTTTTTAAAACAAACAAAAAAGTAATCTTAAAATTCTTCATCTAAAATTACTTTATGATTTATAAATCTAAAAAACTATCTAACTGAGCAACAATTCCTTCTTTATCCATATTCTTTCCAATAAAAACAATCTTATTCATACGATCTTGATAATTTTCATCCCAAATATCAACAATATCAGGATTTTGAATTAAAATCATTTGTTGCTCTTGTTTTGGTAATGCACAAACAAATGGTCCAGTGGAAACTAAATTTTTACTATTTCCTGCACTTTCTACCATATAAGCAGTATCCATTTCATCAGTGAAATAAACTAACCCTTTACAACGAATAATGGAAGAATCCCATTTTTGATCTAAAAATTCATAAAACATTTTTCGATTAAATGGTTCACGACGATAATAAACAAATGTTGAAATTCCATATTCTAATACTTCTTCACTAGTCATTAATTCTTCTGGATTATTCATTGCCTCAATCCAACCTGCTGTCATTGAAGATGCTTCTAAATCAAATAAATGAGTATCAAATATTTGATTAATTTCTACCTTAGAATAATTAGTTTCAATAATCTTAGCTTGTGGCTGAATGCTTCTAATTACTGCTTTGATTTCAGCTAATTCCTCCTTAGAAACTTCATCTTTTTTATTTAAGATAATAATATTACAGAATTCTAATTGTTCAATAATTAACTTTTCCATATCTTCTTCATCTATATTTTCTTTTTTCAAACTATTTCCACATTGAAACTCTTCTTTTAAACGAATAGCATCTACTACTGTAATTACAGCATCCAAATAACAATTTTCTTTCGATTTCATCATTTCAGGCATCATCGTGATGGTTTGAACAATAGGAATTGGTTCGCAAATTCCACTAGATTCAATAACAATTGCATCAAATTTATCCTGAGCAATAATTTCATCAATCTGTTCTACTAAATCCATTTTTAAATTACAACAAATACAACCATTCGTTAAAGCAACAAGAGAAGAATCCTTT
Source organism: uncultured Bacilli bacterium (assembly GCA_934176955.1). Classification (GTDB taxonomy): domain Bacteria; phylum Bacillota_I; class Bacilli_A; order RF39; family UBA660; genus RUG11198. The sequence goes on along the minus strand of CAKPOS010000012.1, from coordinate 27,100 downwards.
TTATTCACTACTCCTCCTTGCTCAATTAATGTCTCATCAATATTTACTTCCCCAATATCATTGACAATTACGGCTATTTTTTTCTGATTTTCATTTTGTAATATATGATTAATTAAAGTTGTTTTTCCACTTCCTAAATATCCTGTAATTAAAGTAATTGGTATTTCTTTTTTCATTTTTATTCCTCTTTTCTATTTTTTCAAAGAAAAAAAGCAAATTATAATCATGTTAATCTGCTTAATTTTCACGACAGGTTTTGTAAAGAAAACATCCACCTAGTAAGATACATATTGTTGCAATAAAGTACGGCATAAGACTTCCAAAAGAAGAAGTATTTTCTACTGCTGTTTCATTAGAACTGATATTAGGATTATTATTTACTCCATTTTTAATTTGTTCTTCAGTTAAAGCAATATTATACATACTTACCTTCTGATCTTTTCCCGCTATTTTAAAAGTAATGGTATCTGTATTTAAAAAATACTTACTACTTGTTGTTTCTTGATTTAAAGTATATGTTCCATTACTTAAATTACTAATTAAATGTACTCCATCAGATGTTGTCCACTCATCAACTACATTTCCTTTACTATTCTTTACAACTAGTTTAGAATCTGAAATATAAGCATTTGTATCTTTATCTATTAAACTTACTGTTACATTATATGCTTTTTTAGTACTTGCCTTCGTTTCCGTTTCTTTCCATTCTGTATCACTAGAAAACAAACTTTTCATTACAACTACAATTCCTACTGCTACTAAAGCTAATCCTACATACTTAAAAACATCTCTTGCCATTGCAAATCCCCCTCCTTTAAGTTTCGTGATTATGGTACCATTTTTCTCTACCTTTGTCAATTCAAAAATCAAAAGATTTTTTCCCTTTATAACAATTTTGAATACTACTCAGTCACCCATTAAAATGTAAGAATTCATGAAGGAGAAAATATATTTCTTAATTTATAACTTATCATTTAAATTTATTATTGTATTATAAAGTTCCATTCCTATTAAGTAATATTTTTTTATGTGTTTTTTCTTTTTTATTATTTAAATAGTAAGTATAATTTTTCCTATCTAAAACAATCGTTTCTAAATTACTTGACATAATATTTTCATAGTCAGGAACAAAATTTCTCTTAATCGATCTCATTACCCCATTATGTGTTATCACAAGAATTCTGGTATCATCATCAAATAAATCAAAGAGTTCTAAAATAAAACTACTCACTCTTTCATCCACTTCTTTTATTGTTTCTGCATACGGTGATGTATATATTCCCTTTCGATAATTAGCTAATAAATCCTGTGACAATGTTTCTTTGGACTTTCCTTCCCAATCTCCAATAGATATTTCAATAATTCTATTATCAATATTAATTTTATCAATATCTTCAATCATCAAATTCAAAGTATCTATACTTCTTTTCAAAGGAGAACAATAATAAATATCAAAATCTTCTTTTTGATAATTGAATTTATTTTTAGTATCTCGAATGCCTTTTTCTGACAATTCGCAATCAATTCTACCTGCAAAGATTTTACTAGCATTATAAGTTGTTTCTGCATGTCTTATCAATGTCACTATTGACATTTTAATCCCTCTTATAAATCGTATCGCCATATTTAGTTCTGGCATATCTTTGCCTTAATCTTCCATAAACTTTTCCCGGACATTTTGACAATATATTTTCAATATGATTATCTAAGTCATCTTGAGTCATTCCTTGTGTCCTAACAGAAACATCCAAACCTATATTTACACTTTTCCCACATCGATAAGTATTATTTCCAATTTTGATTTCATCAGCAAAATATTCGATTTTATCGAAAGAATTCTCCATCCTTACACCACATCCATGAGGAGTTAAAGTTATATTTTTACCATTTATAATTATACTATTTTGATTCTCTAAATTGATTTCAGGATGTACCAAAAAGACATCATTTCCTGGTGCAGTTAAAAGAGTATAATCTTCTTGTTCCCATTGACTTCCTATGCATACTGAATTTATAGTAGGCATGCCATAATGACTAATATTAATCAATTCCCCCTCTGCTAAATCTCCTAATATACTTTGACAAAAATATCGATTTCTTTTTTGATTAAATTCTTTTAAATAAGTGGCTATATCATAAAACCTCTTTGCTTGTTCTCCTGATATATAACGAATATACCTTTTTCCCTCAGCATCATATTCTATTTCAATATTATGATAAAACCAATTTCCTTCTACAGGATATAATCCATATTTTAAATTATCTTTTTTAAATTCTATTGCAGAAGCATGAACAATCATATATTGGCCCTTTGCTAATCCATATTCTCCATTAGATTCTGCAAGAATAACAAAATGATTTCCTTTATGATAATTCCAAAAAAATTTTGAGGCATCATCAATATCAATTGAATTTAAAACTTCTGTAGGTAAATAAGTTTCCAAAAAAGTTAAGTAATTTTCTCGATTATTCATGACATAGTTAAGTCTCTCAATAAATTCTTTATTCGTAATTTCTTTATTTAATTTATATACAGTCGTTCCACAAACATTAACAGTAGCATCTATAGGAATAAAAGGAATATCACTATCCCATGTATAACAAGCCCCAGTAAAGAATCCACCTAACATCCTCATTTCATTTTGAGCAATTCCTAAATCAGGCATAGCGTATATATTAGATTTTTTAGGATGATTGGATAATTTAGAAGAAACTTGACTTAATAATTTTTCCGTTTCTTTTAAATGCTCTATAATATTTTTTTGTGTCGAATCATCAATTGTTAAATTTATCATTAAAATTTCCCCTTAATTTAAAATCTCATCCTTTCTCTTCACTAGATTCTCCAACTATATATATAGGACGTTTCTTTGTTTCAAGATAAGTTTTCGATAAGTATTGTCCGATTATCCCCATACAAAATAATTGAACCCCACTACATAAAAAGATAATACACACCATACTAGGCCAACCATTAACTGGATCCCCATAAACTAAAGTTTTAATTACAATAGCAATAATCATAATAAATGAAATCAAACAAAAGATAAAGCCTAATACTGCAGATAAAACAAGAGGAACTGTTGAAAAAGCAGTAATTCCATCAAGAGCATAAACAAATAATTTCCAAAAACTCCATGTAGTTTCTCCTGCCACACGATTAATATTCTCATACTCTAACCACTTAGTCTTAAAACCAACAAAACTAAATAACCCTTTAGAATAACGGTTGTATTCCTTTAATTCTAGAATAGCATTAACCATCTTACGACTCATAAAACGATAATCTCTAGCGCCATCTACCATTTCTACTTTACTTAAACGATTAATAATTTTATAAAACATCCTAGCACAAAAACTTCGAATTGGTGGTTCTCCTTTTCTCGTTACTCTCCTTGTTCCAATACACTCATAACCTTCTTCTTCTGCTAAACGATACATCTCTTTTAATAAAGAAGGAGGATCTTGCAAATCAGCATCCATAATCGTTACATAGTCCCCCTTAGCATGCTCTAATCCAGCATACATAGCAGCCTCTTTCCCAAAATTTCTGGAAAAAGAAATATACTTTACCCGCTTATCTTTTTGATGATATTCCTTTAATACTTCTAAAGTCTTATCCTTCGAACCATCATTAATAAAAATAAGTTCAAAATGCAACTCCTTTAATTCTTTACTTACTTTATCAATTTCTTGATAAAAAAATGGTAACGCTGGCTCCTCATTATAACAAGGAACAATAATTGATAATATCTTTTTCATCCCATATACTCCTTTACTGAACTCATTGTAACATAGTTCTTTTAAATAAACAACGAATTTGTTTTCTTCATAACAACCTATTGATTAATATCTTTAGCCATCCAATCCTCATCAGGATCAAAACCATGTTGTTTCTCCCACGCAATATGACAATCCCTAGCATGCCTTACCGCCTCACAATGATTATTTGATATTGCACTAGCTCCCTCTGTTACAACAAAAAAAGATAAATGATATTCCTTAGCTAATTGCTTTACTTTAAAACAAAACTCTCTTGCTTTTTCTAATTGATTATCACTCACTACAATTTGATACTCATCTTGATATAAAATATTTTTATCTTCTATTTTAACCATCTCTACTTTAATCAATTTTTCATCAATAATTTTAATTATCACTGGATAAGTCTTTTCTAAAAAAATTTGATACCCCAACGCATTAAAATAAGAACGATATTTATTTTCTTTATCTAAATAAATCATTGGCTTTTTTAACCAAGCATTACAATCATCAGCTAAAAACTCATCCCATGATAATAATGAATTATCTTGATTCGTCTTTAAAACTCTCTTTATATACTCATATATTCCTATTTCTTCACATGTAACTCTATAATAATTTTTCACTTTGCCTCACCACAAATTCATTATACTATATAAATAAAATGATTGCTATTTTATCGAGAAAAAATTTGTCTAAACTTGTCAAATAATAACATCAATGTTATAATCTATTTAGATAAAAAATAGAAAGCGGTATTCAAATGAAAAAGAAAAAAAGAACAATCAATAAACAAAAAATATTTAGTTTTGTTAGTTTAATATTTATTATAATATGTATTTTATGGTATGGAGGAAGATTAATCTACTTCTATTTAGATAACAAAAAAACAAACGAGAAAGAAGCCAATATTTTTGCTAAAGTTTTACTAAAAGAAAAAAAAGATAAAGAAGAATTCAAACAAGTAAAAGAAGTTTATTATTTCAATGGAAAAGTAAAAGACAACTATGTAATGTACTCTAATATGCTATGGAGAATTGTTAAAATTAATAAAGATAACACAGTTACTTTAATTAGTGAAAACGTCATTGGTACTTTAAATAACGGAAAAGATACTTATGAGAAATCTAGTATCATGACTTGGTTAAATAAAGAAAAAGAGAAAGATTATAGTGGCGTTGTAGAAAATGTCCTTAGTAATAAAGATAGTTTCTTAGTAAAGTCTAATATTTGTACTGATACCATTAATGATGTCAATAAAATTACTTGCAATAAAACAAATAATACTTATGATATTGGTCTTCTATCAATAGAAGATTACTTATATACTGGTGGCAATAAAGGATTCATCAATAACGGAAAAATTACTTATTTAGCCAATCAAAGTAAAAATAAAAATTATTGGTATATAACAAATGAAGGAAAATTAGATAGTGATAGTGAAAATGAAATCATTGGCATTCGCCCTGTCATTACCATTGCTTCAACAATAGAAGCAAAAGAAGGAGATGGCAGTAAAGAAAAACCTTATACTTTCTCTGAAGAAAAGAACTATTTTGCTTCCTATGTTAAATTAGGAAATGATATTTGGAGAGTATATGAAAGTGATGAAGATAAGTTAAAATTAATTTTAGATAAAACACTAGAGAACAAAGATAATACAGCATTTAAATATCTTTATTCGAAGAAAAATTATCAATATAATGATACTACTTATGGAACACTTGCTTATTACCTCAATAAAACTTATTATAAAGGCCTAGACTATGGAAGTATTATTGTAGAAAATAACTATACAAACAGTACTTATGGAGAAGATAATAACTATTCATTAGAAGAATTAAGTAAAAATACCATCTCTACTAAAATAGCCCTTCCTAGTATCAACGATATCATCGTAAACGATGAAATAGAAGGATATGTAACAACAACTGGTGTATCAGAAAACGATACCTACATTTACATTAGAAACGCTAGCGGAACAATCAGTCAAAAAAATATCAGCTATGAAAATAAAGTACGACCTTGTATTAGTATTAAAAAAGAAAGCTTAACCCAAGGAAATGGAACAGAAAAAGATCCATATAGATTAGGAGAATAAAATGGCAATAAAGAAGAAAAAGAAAATTTTAAAAAGAACCATTATTTTTGGATTAATAGATATCATTGCTATCATTTGTTTCTTCATCATGTATGGTCCTTGGAACTATGTAAGAAATTTATATGTAACAACAGCAATGCAAACCATGACACATAAATACTTAGCCAGAGTTTTTTACAGTGAAAAGAAAATTACCGAAATCCAAAGTAACAACTATCTAGTTGGCATAAATGAAGATGCAGACACCTCTTCTATTGTGATTGATACCAAAGAGAAAAAAAATTATTTAAATGAATATGAAAAAGAATTATTAGAAAGAGAAAACAAAGATGATTTATATAAAGTTCTAAACGTTAAAGTAGGAAATGCAAACGGATATTTAATTGCTATCTATGATCCTACAAAAATTAGTCTTCTTCGAACCAAAAAATTTAATTCTGGCACTTATGGAGAAAGAGTGATTGATATGTGCAAACGCTACGGAGGAATCGTTTGTATCAACGGAGGAGGATTCTCTAACGGACTAGATAAAGGTTCTGATATTCCTCAAGGATATGTTATTGATGAAGGAAAAGTTGCTTGGCCTATCCAAAGTGATTATAGCAACACCAGAGGAAATATCATTGGAATGACGAAAGAAGGCAAATTAAAATTAATGAACAATGCAACAGGTACGGAAGCAATTAATTCTGGAATTTGGTATGGCGTTGAATTCGGTCCATTCCTAATTGTCAACGGAAAATCTGTTAAAATTGAAGGAACCCCATTTGGTGTTGCCAATAAATGTGTAATTGCTCAAAGAAAAGATGGTGTTATCATGTTTCTAGTAACAGAAGGAGAAAGTTACATTGACGGTGCCAGCATGAAAGATGTATTAAAAGTATTAGAGCGATATGGAGCTTACAACGCAGCCAACTTAGATGGTGGACAATCTACCTCCTTAGTTATCAATAATAGTTTAGTCAACACACCAAACTATGCCGCAAAAAAACAAGGAGGAAGATACGTTGTTACAGGTTGGGGATTAATTCCTTAATCTAAAGGAGGTAGTATTATCCATGAAAAAGAAGTCTTTAAAGAAGAATACCAAGATTAAACAAAAGAAGAAAATACTGAAACGAACCATTGTATTTATTGTTTTAGATGTTATGGCAATTATTTGTTTCTTTATTATGTATGGGCCTTGGAGTTATGTAAGAAATTTATATGTTACAACAGCTATGAATACCATGGAACATAGATGGATGGCTAGAATATTTTATAGTGAGAAAAAAATTGAAACAATCATGAATGGAAACTATTTTGTAACCATCAATGAAGATGCCAATCTAGATGATATCGTTATCAACACCAAAGAAAAGAAAAAATACAAAAATGAATACGAAAAAGAACTTTTAACTAGAGATGAAGGAAATGATTTATATAAAGTTATTCACTTAAAAGTTGGTAGTGCCGATGCCCATTTAGTAGCCATCTATAATCCAAAAAAAGTAGAATTAATTCATACCAAAAAATTTAATGTCGGCGGTTATGGAGAGAGAGTGATGACCATGTGTGAAAGATACAATGGTGTCGTTTGTATCAACGGTGGTGGATTCGTTGACAATGGTATGGGATCAGACATTCCAGTTGGCTATGTCATAAAAGATCATGAAATTATTTGGACACCAAAAGGAGAAAACGAAAATACTTATCGAGATAACATTATTGGTATTACAGATGAAGGCAAATTAAAACTAATGGCAAATGCTACAGGAGAAGAAGCCATAAAAGCTAAAATAAAAGACGGAATGGTCTTTGGCCCATTCTTAATCGTCAACGGCAAATCCCTAGAAATTGTCGGAGACCCTTGGGGAAAATCACCTAGAATGGCCATTGCTCAACGAAAAGATGGCGTCATGATGTTTTTATCTATCGATGGTAGAAATTATATTGATGGAGCAAGCCTTCAAGATGTAGTCAAAACCCTAAAACTATATGGAGCTTACAACGCTGCCAACCTAGACGGTGGACAATCCTCAACAATGGTCGTAAACGGAGAGTTAGAAAATAATCCTCCGGCTGAAGCAAAACGAACTAAAGGAAGATATGTGGTTACTGGTTGGGGACTTATCCCATAGAAAAATGACTTCGTGATGAAGCCATTTTTTTATTTTATCCATGTTTATTTATCCATATTTAATTGCAGAGGTTAAGGTATTTTAGAAGTTTCTTCCCCTACTCTTATTTAATTATCTAGTAAAAAATTCAAAAAAAGAAACGGGATAATGATTCATGACTCTTGGATTTATAGTGTAACTACTAAAATCGTAAGTGTGATATTCTTCGGTGATCGCATAATGTAAGTGTGCACCGGTTGTGCATCGATCATATCCCCCATTTTTGAGAGCAGTAGTCTCGCCGCCAACTAAGCCTATTACAGTATTTTCATCAACGGCTTGTCCGGGTGATACTTTTATTTTTAATAAGTGTCCATAAATGGTTGTATATTTTTTTCCATTAACATTATGATAGATAAAGACAATGTTGCCTCCACAGGGAGTTTTCCATAACGTCTCACCAACCACTCCCCTACCACTCGCATAAACATTAGTCCCTTCTTTATTACAAGCTAAATCCATTCCTTTATGAGAAGAAATATTATATTCTTTACTTACACACCCTTTTTGCAAGGGATAGGTAAAGGTTTGCATCGTGGCAATATTTAAACAAACCTCTAGTTCTTGATCTTTTTTACAGCCTATCGCTTGGTAATCACGGATCTCTTTTTGAATATTTTGAATATCTTCTTCTAAAGTTGTACTAATGCTATCTGTAATACTTATCTTTTTTGATTTTAGAAAAATTTCTAAGTCAGCATAATTATCTCTTTTTTGGCTTAATTCATCTAATTTTTTTTGATATTTTTCTTTTTCTTTGACAAGGGCTATTAATTCTTGTTGGTAATTAGAAATGGTTTCTTGTTGATAGTTTATTATTTGAGTTATGGACATTTTTCGGTACAGAAATTCTGAATAGTTATTTGCGTTAAAGAGGTATTCTAAATAAAGATTTTTTTTGTTTTGGAGTTGATAAAATAGAATGATATGATTTAATTCTTGTTTTAAATTTAATATTTGGTTTTCTTTTTCTTCGGAAGAATTTTTTATTTGATTTAAATTTTCTGTTAATTGAAGCAACTCTTGCTCTAATGTTTCTTTTTCTTGGATGATTTGTTCTATGGTCATATTATTTTTGAGAGAATAGACATCTTTTTGTTCAATTAAATAGTAAAGTTCTTGGTATAAATCATTTATTGTTTTAGCGTGTATTTTCAAGGGAGTAAAAAAGAAGAGAAGGAAAATGAGAAACGGGAAAAATTTTTTCATTATTCTATTTACCTCCTTTAAAATACTTTTTACTAATTAGATGCTTGTTTATTATTTTTTAGATAAGAAAGAAAAAAAGATTAGATTATCTCAACTAGAAATCTAATCTCTTTTAATTAATGGAATTTTTTTAAGAAAATGGTTGCTAGTGAAGCAATTAAAACAAATATATCTAAAATAGAATTCTTATTCTCTACCCCAGTTTTTGGAGGAATTACTTCAACATTACCTGTTGATACTTTTGTATAAATATAAGTTACAAAACCATCTTCCTCTTTATATTTACCACTAATATCCCCATCTACTTTTACTAATATATATCCATCAATTATTTCTTCTTTTGTTTCATAAGATTTTCCAATTTTTCCAGTTAAAGTTTTATCATCTAATAATTGTTTCCCATCTAAATCAATATATCTAACAATTACTTTGCCTTTAACATCAACCTCTGAAGTATATTCATCCTCTTTTTCGTCAGTATTGTTTTCTGTTTTTAATGTTGATTTTACTTTGTTGGTTAATTCACTTGCTGTTGGATCTAGATCTTTAAATTTTAAGGTAATTTCTTTAGTAAAGTTTATGATACCACTATTTAAATCTTTATAAGTATTTACTTCCTGTGAATTTATCCAAGTAATTGTTTTGTCTTCTTCGTTGTAGATTCCTCCTTGTAAATTGGATTCTGTTATGTCAATTTCAGCTGGTAAGATGTCTATAATGGTAACGGTTGCTGTACCAATATAGTTTTCGATTTTAATGTCTTGACTAATTTTGTATGGAACAAATTGATTTGCAGAAGTAATTTTTATTATACCATCTTTCTTTAAGGTATTTTCTGTAATTTCACCTGTTGATTTGTAATAAATGTAAGTTACTTCTTGTTGTTCATCTTGATATGTACCAGTTTCATTCCCTTTTATTTCTACTAATTTATATCCTGGAATAGTTTTTGCTTCGGTTTGATAAGAATTACCTACTAAATCCGTATATGGCTTATCTTCTGCTAATTCATTTCCTTCTGTATCTTGATAGTGAGCAATGACTGTTCCTTTTACAGAAACGGTAGTTTTACTTGTATCTTCTACAGAATCTGTTTCTGATGTTGTTTTGATGGTTGCTGATACTTTATTTTCAATTTCTCTTGTTGTTGAAGAAATTCCTTGATAAACAACTTTAATGTTTTTCGTAATATTGATATTTCCTGAAACAGGATCTTTATTTGTATCAATTGCTCTTTTTTCTACCCAAGTAATTGTTTTCGCTGTTGCATTATAATCGCCACCATCTAAGTTAGATTTTTTTTCATCAATTTCATATGGTAAAGTATCGACAATAGTAACTTCTGCTATACCAATATATTCTTTTACGGTTGTATGATATTGAACTTTATATTCTACCGGATCAGTAGTTTTGGTAATTTCATTTGTTCCTGTTTTGGTTACTTTCGTTTCTGTTGTTTCTCCAGATTGTTTGTAATAAATATATTTAACGACTAACTCTCCTTCAATATATTTTCCAGTTACGGCGTCGCCTTCAACTCTTACAAAAACATAACCATCAATGTCTTTTTGACTTGTTGTATAGTCATTACCAACTTTCCCTTTTGTTGGTATGGGTTTGGCAATTTCATTTCCAAGAGTATCAAGATATTTTGCAATAACGGTTCCTTTAATGTCTATTTCAGTATCGTGTTCACCGTGTTTTTCTTCACTTTGATTGATAGCTGTTGCGATACTTCCATCTACTTTGTTGGTCATCTTAACTTTGGTGTTATCTAAATTTTTGAAAGTAACTTCAATCTCTTTTTTGAATTCTACTTTGTATGCCCCATCTTTATAAGTATTAATATCGGGTTTTTCTTCCCAAGTAATTGTTTTTGTTGCTGCATCATATGTACCACCATTTAAATTAGATTTAGATTCATCAATTTCATATGGTAAGGTATCTACAACTTTTGTAGTGATACGGCCAATGTAATGGTCAATTTGAGCATTATAATTAATTTGATAACTTACTTTTTCATTTGAGGAAGTAATTTTTTCTGTTCCTGTCTTTTCAATTTTATCATTGGTAATATCGGATGCTTGTTTATAATAAATGTATTTAACGGTTGTTGTTTTTTCTTGATATGTTGCTTGATAAGAAACGCTTGCTTCATCTTCTTCTTCAAATGATTTTTCTGTTTCATTATCTAATAATTTTACTAATTTATAGGTAATCTTGTCTTTTTTAATTTCTTTTGGTGCTACTGTTTTCTCAGTTGTTTTAATTAAAGCTGTTGTTTCTTTATCTTCTTGTAGTTGTTCTCCCGTTGTTGTTTGATATTTGACAACAATTGTACCTTTTTGAACTTTGGTTTCTTGCTCAGTTTCTTTTTTGATTTCTTGTTTATCTACTGTAATTGTTGTATTAACTTTATTTGTGATGGTATCCACATCAGTTGGAATATTTAGATATACTACGGTAATTCGTTTATCAATTTTAATGTTTCCTGAATCAGGATTTTTGTAAGTATCAATATCTTTTACTGATACAGGCCAAGTGATGGTTTTTGTTGCTGCATCATATTTACCACCATCTAAATTAGAGTTAGATTCATCAATTTCATATGGTAATGCGTCAACAATCGTAATGGTTGCTGTACCAATATGATCTTTCAATGTCGCAATATATTTAATATTGTAAGAAAATGGATCAGTAATAGAAGTTGTGACTTCTCCATTAGCGTTTGTTTTTTCTACTTTTGGATTGGTAACTTTTGGCTCATCTTTGGTAACCGTAAATTTAATCTTTGAAGTATTACTGATTACTTCTTTTGTCTCTCCATTGACTTTTACGGTAGATTTAATTACATAATCAAATTCTACATCTTTTCCAAAACATGATGAATCTGGAGTATATTCTAGAGAACCATCTTTATTATTTACGGTTAACTTACCACAAGACTTTGCTGTTTCACTTACTTCTATTTCATCAGTTACGGTTGCATTGTCATCTGTTAGACGATTTTTGATGTGATCGTTAGATAAAATGCCTTCTGTTTCTGTAATCGTTTTTGTTTCTCCTAATTTTGCAGTGTAACTATCATCCTCTGTAACAGCGGGGATAGCAACAACTGGTTTAGGGAAAGTTTCTTTTATTTCTCCATCTGGATAAGCTGGGTTACCAGAGGCAGCTTTACCGGTTAAGGTTGCACTTTTATTGGTGTACATTGCTCCATAGTAGTCTTTATCTGCATCTACAGTATATGTTAGTTTGGGATTTGTTCCTACTTTTAATTCACCAATTTTCCAAGTAATTACTTCCTCACCTTTATCGTTTTTTGACACGCTAACGGCATTACCATATTTTTCTTTTAATTTTTCTTCATTTAATTTGAACCCAAGTGGAATAGTATCTGTTACAACAACATTGGTAGCAACGGTTGTAATGGATACTAAAATACTATCAAATTCTTGTTCCAAATCATTCTTATCTTTAGCTAAATAGAAGTTAGGATAAGTGGAGGTTCCATTTACTTCTTTAGCTGTAGATACTTCTTGTAAGAATTTAGCAGCAGAACTATCTTTTTTAACATCAAATCCTACGGTATAGATAGTTACTCCTTTTTTCTTTAAATTATTAGCTTCTTCTTTTGCTGCTTCTGATGGTCTCATTTCTTTAGTACATTTGCTGCCCCGACGTTTCCCTTCAACGCAGACTTTATCATCAGAATTTCCGGTACCATAAGTTTCTCCTTTATAGTTAAACTTCGTTGGCATTCCATCACTTAGTAAGATAACAGCTTTCTGATTAGCGGTCGATCCTGTTAAAAGTGTATTTGCTCTTTCTAGTCCAGCATCAATATTCGTTGCTGCAGAACCTACAGCATCTGGAATATTGTTAATCAAAGTGGTTACTTCACTTTCTATTGGTGATAACGCGGTGGAAGTTGTTTGATAAACTTTCTTATCATCCCAAGGAAAAATTCCACTTTCTTCATAAGAATCAATAACATCTGTTCCGTAAGTTACAATTCCTACTTTTACTATAGGATTTTTTGGATCAGTATTGTTTTTCAATAATTTTTTTACTAATGATGTTGCTGCTGCTTTTGTGTCCCGCATTTTTTGACCATCCATACTAGCAGAGCGGTCTAATACTAAGACAACATCTACGGTGGTTGACTTTGTAAATTTACTTGCAGAAACATCTAATACAACATCAGCGCTTCTGCCATATTTACCGTTTTCTTTTGAGGCAGTTTTATTTAGACTGATTTTTCCTTCGTCCTTATTATCTAGGGCTTTTACCGCAAAGACACCGGCTGCGGCAATGATAATTAAGGTTATCATACTAAATAAAACGGCTTTAAACTTTTTATTCATTACTTTACCCTCCTTGAAACAATTAATAAATACTTACTTTTATTATTTTTATACTTTGGATGATTGCTGCAGGTTTGTAGAATTAAGATGTCATCATCACTTTTTAATTCTACTTCGGTATAATACCAACTTCTTTCTTGTAATTTTCTGATATGTGCATACCATTTCAAACTGCTTTCAAAGTTTAAATTCATGTAAGTAAAATCGGTTGTTTCGATATGTACTGAGAAGATCTCATAATGATAAGTATTATTTTTGGTTTCTAGGGTGAGCATATGATGTTTTTGAAAGAAAGATTCATCGTAGTATTTTTCTAATTCATTGAATGGGGTTTCACGAATGGTAGAACTATGACCGAAAATGAGAATCTTTCTGCTTGTATCTAGGTTAATGCGATAGTCTGCATAAATGGCTCCTAATGCATCTTTGTTTTTTGCGTAATCATGCGTCAGATAATAATCGTTATCAATGGTTTGAACCACAGGATAAGTGAAATCATCGTCGTCAATCGTGATGGTTGCTTTGATATCTTCGTTTTGATATTTTTCTTGTAAGTAAGTTATGGTATCTTCTTTGGCGGTTCGGGGTAAATTCATGTTGTTGATGTTATTTTGTCGCACGCCAACATTCATGGTCGACCTTTGTTTTTGATTTTGATAAAAATACTGATAACTTCCTTGGATGGTTATTATGAAGAAGATAAAAATAAAGATATAAGCTTTCTTTTTCGTGACTCTCATGATCCTCCTCCTAGAAATTGATAATACTTAAGAACATAAAACCTCCTAAGTTGGCTTAATATGGTAAGAGAATTTTTTCGAATTGTCAACTACTATAACATGATAATTAACGAATTACTCTAGTATTCAATTTAAAGTTTCTTTAAAGTTATCAAAATGAGTCGTTTTTGCCTTGTGTTTTAATTGATCTCACTTCCTTTTCATGGCTTTTTTTTCTTTGTTCTTGCACTTTACTTTTTCAAGGGATGTACTCTAGGTTTGTATTGTTCTTCTCTGCAGTTGAATGATTCAAGAGTAATTCTTTGTCCATATCGTTCCCATTACTAATATTGGAAAAAATTTCTTGTTTTATTCAAATATTTCTTTATTAGGATTCTTTTTTACAACAAAATTTTGATTTTGCTATTTTTAGAGGTTAATGCTCCTTTATATTGTATGAATGGTGCTTGGGTTTTAAGTCAAAAAAAAGAAACCTAAGAATTAAGTTTCTCAGGCTGTTGACAAAGTCGATTTTTCAAATCGGCTTTGTCACAGCCTTTTATATTTCTCACACTAAAGTATAAAAAAGAGCATTTTTTAGGGATTAAGTACCTAATATTTGCTCTTTTTAGACAATTTAACCCACTTTGATTTATTAAAAAATCAATTTTTTTCAAAATAGGTAGTTTGTCAACACTCTGAGAAACCTAAGAATTAAGTTTCTTTATTCCTTTCTTTTTTATTTACGGTAATCAAGGAAGTTAGAAGTGTATTTAAGTAGCGAAATACCTGAGAATCAGTATCTTTTAACTTTTCTAACCCCTCTTTAATTGTCTCTAAACGAATATCCTTCGTATTCTCTTCCTTAAGTTCCTGAAATACCCCCTCCATGGCATCCTCAAGCATTCTCCTATCAATTTTTTCCAAAGTCACAGTCGTATAATTATGCAACTGATTAGAAAAAACTTTCAAACTATCTTCTACAAAGAATTCTCCAAACAAACACCATGAAGAAGGATAATGTGTCTCCATCATATGATTTTTACTTTTAATAACAGAAAAATTCTCATTATATAAAAGAACCCCAACCATAGAATTAGAAGGAATAATATTAATCAGTTTCTTCTTTATTCTCTTATACTTTAATTCATACTCATCTTTCAATACCCCAGGTCCATCAAAATTATAAATCTGTTTAACCTTTCTTAAAAGTGAATTCTCTAACTCCATACAACTAACCATTGCTAAATTTCCACCTTTAGAATGTCCCACAACATAAACATTATCATCATCTTTATAAATAGCATTCTTAAGATAATCTATCCCCATTTTCTGTGTATTTGTTGGATACTGATAAAACATCCTAGCATTTTCTACCCAAGAAACAAAAGAACGATCACTTCCTCTAAAAGAAATAATTTTATTCTTTCCTAAAACAAAAGTCATCGCACCAAACTGAACAAAATCATCCCTTTTTCCAACAAAATTTTCAATTTTCAAATCTTGATATCTTTTCGACTTTACCATTACTTTTAATAATTGATAAGCTAAACTCCCTGTATTTCCCCCATGCAACCTATCCTTAAACTTAACACTATACTTTACAAACTCCTGTAAATTCTTTTCTTCACCAAATGAATCTAAAGGTAAATAAGAAAGACAAGCAAAAATCAAAAAATCTTGTGAATTCAACTTTACATACTTTACAGTAGTATCTTTATAATAATTTAAATAATCAATAATAGTATACATATCTCTTTCCTCTTTACTATTTTTGTAAAGTAGAACAATACTACTTTACTCTCTATTCATTCTATCACAATTTAAAAAAGAAAAAAAGAAGAAGTTTACAAAAAATTTCCTATCAACTTCTCCACATAACTAAAAACATATTCTTGTAAATAAATACCAACCTCTCGATCATATTCTTCCCCAAGAAGTAAATTATCCGAAATCATTTTAAAAGAAATAACCGGAATATCTCGATGATGAGCAATCGTATAAGTCGAAATACTCTCCATATCTTCACAAAGAATATGATACTTTTCATTCAAAAATAAAACTCTATCTACTTCTTGATTCCATACATCACCACTCCCAATAGTACCACATAAATAATTGGTTTTAGGTGGATTTCCTAATGCCAATGCAAGAAACTTTTCATCTGAAGAATAAGACAAAAATCGATCAGTCTCTCCACTTAAAAAAGTAAGAAGTTCCCATTTATCTGGATGAACACCACCCAAAGCAGGAGAAAAAGAACTTTTATAAGAATTAATATTAACACAATTTGTCCCAATAACCATATCTGAAACATGTAACTCCTTCGTAGTAGCTCCTGCTATTCCATAATTAATAATTGCTATAGGATGATAATTCTCTATCCCAATAGTAAGAGAAGAACTAGCTTCAATCAAACCAACCTGAGATAAAGAAATAACAACAGGATAATTTCTAATCATCCCTTCATAAAAAAGATACCCTCCTATCTCTCTTTTCACAAGATGATCTATTTTTTTTAACAAACAAGAACATTCTACCTCCATTGCTACTTGCAACAAAATCGGACTTTTTTCCATAAATTCTTCACCTCACAATAAAATCACTAAAATCATACTATAAAAAAGAAAGAAAAGTCAAGAAAAAAGACAATAGTCTTCTCTAACCATTGTAATTTTTATTCCGAATAAACTCTCTCAATATCTTAGTAATTGCCCTTTTCTCAATCCTTGAAACATAACTCCTACTAATCCCAAGAGCAGAAGCAATTTCCTTCTGTGTCTTCTCTTCCTCATGCTCAAGACCATAGCGCATATTAATAATCTTCCTCTCTCTTTTCGATAAAATATTTAAATATTTCCTCAACAACAAAATATTATCTTTCAAATAAATATCTTCTAAATAATCAGGATCCTTAGTCTTTAAAACATCTAAAACAGTAATCTCATTTCCCTCTTTATCATAACTCACCCCATCATAAATACTAACATTTTTTGCATTTTTCTTATTACTCCGAAAATACATCAAAATTTCATTCTCTGCACACTTAGCAGCATAAGTAGTAAGCTTTACTTTCTTTTCAATAGAATAAGTATCTATTCCCTTAATTAAACCAACTGTACCTATTCCAATCAAATCATCAACATCATTACCACTTGTTTCAAACTTTTTAACAATATGCGCTACCAATCTCAAATTATGAAGAATTAATTGATTCCTAGCCTCACTATCTCCTTCTTTCATCTTTTTAATATATTCCTCTTCTTCCTCTTTAGATAATGGATCAGGAAATACTTCATTAGAATAAGAACCCATAAAAAAAGTATGACTAATAATCAAATGAAACAAACTTAAAAACATCAACACACCTCTACTAATTTATACAACAAAAATACTTACTTTAGAACTAACCTAAAATATTTTGTCAAAAAAAATGTCAGTATTTTCTACTAACATTATTTTTTACTATCACATTTAGAACATTTAATTCCATCTTTTGTTTCTACTAAAATACTTCCACACTGAGAACATAACTCCCCAGTAGGCTTATCCCAAGTAGCAACCTTACACTTAGGATAATGATTACAACCATAAAATATCTTTCCTCGTCTTGTTACTTTTTCAACAATCATCCCATCACATTCTGGACATTTCATAATTTCCTTAACTTCCTTTTTTTCCTCATTACTCTTAATATATTTACATTCAGGATAATTAGAACACGCAACAAACTTTCCATATCTACTTTGCTTAATAACCAAAGGATTACCACACTGAGGACACATCTCTCCAGTTTCTTCTGGAGCTTTTTTCTCCATTTCCTTAAAAGCAACCTCTACTTTAGGTTCAAAATCATCATAAAAACGCTCTAACAATTTATACCAAACCAAATCTCCTAAAGCAATCTTATCTAAATCATCTTCCATTTCTTTAGTATACTTAACATTAATAATATCTTTAAAAAATTCTTGTAATTTATCCGTAATCTCTATTCCAATATCCGTAGGAATAAATTTCTTATCAACTATTTGAACATAAACTCTTTCCTTTAAAGTATCAATAGTCTTTGCATAAGTAGATGGTCTCCCAATACCAAGTTCTTCCATTTCCTTAATTAAACGACTTTCTGTATATCTAGCAGGTGGCTTAGTCTCATGTTCCGATACATCAATATGATTAGATACAACTTGATTACCAGAAACAAGTTCAGGAAGTATCTTATCATTAGAATCCTCATAACAAGAATATACTTTTAAATAACCATCAAACAACAAAATCTGACCACTTGTTTTAAAACGATAATCATGATTAAGTAACGTAACACTAGTAGCCTCCACCATAGCATCTTTCATCAATGAAGCAAGAGCCCGATAATAAATTAAATGATATAACTTATACTCATCATTAGATAAATATTCCCTAATATCTTCTGGCTTTCTAAAAATACTAGTAGGTCTAATCGCCTCATGAGCATCTTGAACATTCTCTGTCTTTTTAGATTTTTTTACATATCCAACATAATTTTCTCCATAAGTATTTTTAATATATCCATAAGTATTTTTTACAAATTCATCACTCATTCGAATAGAATCTGTTCTCATATAAGTAATCAAACCAACCGTTTCATCTTTTAAACTAATTCCTTCATAAAGCTTTTGCGCAATTGACATTGTCTTTTTCGAAGTAAAGTTCAATTTATTAGAAGCCTCTTGTTGAAGCGTAGAAGTAGTAAAAGGAAACTTACTTTTCTTATCCTTCTTTTTCTTAGAAACATCTTCAATAACAAAAGTCTCATCTAACTCTTCAAGAATACGATCAGCATCTTCCTTAGTAGAAATCTCTACTTTCTCATGACAATAACTATCTAACTTTGCATCAAAAGAATCAAAATAAGCATCAATCTCATAATATTTCTCTATATTAAAAGCTTGGATTTCTCTTTCTCGATCGACAATTAATTTTAAAGCAACACTTTGCACACGACCAGCAGATTTTCCTTCTGTCTTAGACTGCATCAACTTACTCAAACGAAACCCAATAATTCTATCTAAAATTCTTCTTGCCTCTTGAGATTTAACCAAATTATCATCTATTTTTCTCGCTTTACGAAAAGAATTTAAAATGACATCTTTGGTAATTTCATTAAAGACAATTCTCTCATAATCATTATTCTTTAATCCAAGAGCATCATATAAATGCCATGAAATAGCCTCTCCTTCCCGATCAGGGTCAGTTGCTAAATAAACAAAATCAGAAGCTTTAACTTCTTTTTTTAACTCAGTAACCAATTTTTTCTTACCCTTAATAATTTTATAATCAGGTTTAAAATGATCTTCTAAATCAACACCAAAGCCATATTTTCCAGAAGTGGATAAATCTCTGATATGACCAAGAGAAGAAACAACTTTATAATCTTTTCCTAAGTATTTCTCAATAGTTTTACTTTTACTAGGAGATTCCACAATAACTAATTTTTTACCCAAAATATATCCCTTTCCTTCCTGTTACCATTATATACTAAATTAAATTCATTTTGTCAAGTCAACAAAATAGAATCCATTAAAAAATACTTATTATTGACTTTTCTTAAATCAACAAAAATATCAAAGAAAAAAGACAAATAAAAAGCAGAAATCTACAGATTAATATAACTCCCCTACATTTCTGTTTTAATTCATTTTCTTTATCATCTTAAACGCTCTAATTGTTTCTTTATTCTATTATATTCAAAAAAGTATTCCTCCCATGTAATATCTCCATCACTCATAATAAAATAATCTCCTGATTGAGTTAAGCAAATAGAATCATAATGATTAACTTCCACATTACGAATAAAAATATCATATTTTGGATTATTACCACATCGTAATTTTAACTCCTCTAAAGTTATTCTCTTTCCAAAAAATATCCAGTTAGAAACATTTACCTTTTCCCTATTAAAAACTTTATCTCCATCAACAACTTGATATTCATCAAAAAAACGAAAACCATGCATCTTTCCATCATTTTCTACTTTCATAGGACTCCTATCTTCCACTTCTGCAACTACTGTAACTTCAGTAGATAATATTCTAGGATAAAACTTTTCAATATACCTTTTCTTAATTTTCTTCTTCATTAAATTCACCACCAAAACTTTTTTTCTTGTTATCCTACTATTTTTTACATTTTTGTCAAGATGATATAATTCATTTTCAACAAAAAAGAATAATTAAAATTCAGTAAAAAATCTAAATTTTCTTAATAAAAAGAATAATTCCCTATTTCTGACTAATTCCATTAAATTTCCCAGATTTTACTTTTTGATACCCATATTTTTTTTGAGTAACTTCTCCACCTAATTGATTGCCTGTTTCTTTAGCACTTTTAAGCCATAAATTAATTTGTAATCGAAAAGCTGCACAAACGCTTGTGTTATATTCGAACAAAATCAACAATAAATCCTCTCTTTGCAAATATCTCTGAATTGTACTAGCAGGAATCCCCGTTCTTTCTGATATTTCTTGAATACAACTACAACTTTTCATTTCAATTAAAATCATAGACAACTTTTCTAACATAGCTATTCTTTGACTAACACTTAACATACAACTTCACCCTCAACTTCAACAACATTATTGTATAAAATCACCCATACTATTGTCAAGAAAAATTAATGTCTTCGATGATGATTATACATTTCCTCAAATTCCTCTACATCTAAGTATTCTTCTTTTCCTTCTTCTAAATGAGCTAAATTATATTGAATTGCTTGATACTCTTCAAACGATAGATGATTTTTCAAATAAAAATCCTTTTCAAATTCTTGCTCACATTCTTGAATAGAAGGAACTTCCCTTTTATTTTTACTATTATTATTATTTTTCATATTTATAACATTATTATTTTTTGAAAAAATAAAATCACTTTTTTGCTTTTGAACTTTTTTTCTTAATAAATACCAATAACGAAAAGTTTTATAACTAGAAAATTCATTCATTATCATTTGATAGTCATTCTCCAGTACTTGAATATCGTCATAATCTGTCTTACAATAACGATAAACTAAAAAAGAAAATGATGTTTGATAAGGATAGATTTGTCTAAATAAATCTAAATTCTTTGTGTTTAAAATATCCACTAAAATTTGTTTTTCCCTTTGAAATAAATTACTATCCTTTCTTATAGATAAAGATGTTCTCTTTTTATTCATAGACTGATAAATAATTTCTTTCATATCAAAAATAGATTCTAAATAGTCCTTGTCCTCCACAATAATTTGATAATAATTTGGAGTAGCATTTCTATCTTTTAAGCATTTAATCGAAAGTTGATTTTTTCCTGTAAGATGAAGTTCACTTTCTATCAAAGAAAATAATTCTATTAAAGAATGACTAGCCGTAAATAAATCAATCGTATTTAATTTATCTAATTTTATTCCTGATAAAGAGCTTATCGTTACCTCATCATAAAAATTACTTCCATCAAAAAAGCTTGCTACTAAATAATATTTAGACATTTACATCACCAAATTTAATATATCATAAAATATTTTTAGTGTAAATATAATCTAATCACACTTTCAGAAAAAGAATTTATCTGCTAAAATAAAGACAGGTGATCAAATTGAATACTGAATATAAAATAATTTCATTAACAGAAGAAAATATTGATTTATTAGAACAAATTCGTTTTAATGCTTATGAAATCAATAAAAAAAAGATGCCACACACAAATAGTTTTTATACAAATGATTTAAAATCAGGAAACTATTTAGTCATAGGAGCTTTTATTGAAGGAATACTAATTGCAGCATGTTACACAAAAAATACTTATCATTCACTTTATATTGATCAATTATTTGTACTAAAAAAATATCAAAATACTCCCTTACATATAGGAAGTAATTTATTAAAATATATTTTAGAAAACCATCAAATCATCGAGAATTATTTTCAAGATAAATTTTACTATAGCTATCTTGATAATTATCGCGGAACAAAAGAATTTTATCAAAATTTAGGATATAACGAAAAAAATAATTTAATGAAAAGACACTTATAACTTTTATTCTGAAAGTAAGGTAGATAAACCAACAATCTGATATCCTTTTCCTTCAATATAATCAATAATTAAAGATAATTCTTGAACTAAGGTATGATTTAAAGAAAGATAAATGATATTACCACTTTCTAATTTGTTTTTAATATTTTGATAAGGAGTATTTTCTCCAGAAATCGTAGGCGCTATTGTATATAAATTATTTTTATTACAAAGAGATAAAGTTTTTTTAGATTGATTAGGTGAAAAGCAATAGATAGCTTCATTATTACTAATTCGACTAATTAAATTATTAGAAAACAATATAGTATCTGGAGAATATTCTCCATTAAAACCATAACTATAAAATTCATGATGAGATTTTTCCTTAATTAAAGTAGAATTACTAATTAAATAAGAGTAATCGACAAAAAAGTTAGCAATAACATTCTTATAATTTAATATTTTATCTACTTGTTCTAAATATCTACTATGATTAACAGGAATAACTAAACTGACCATTTTTTTGCTTTTATTTCCCGAAACAATAAATTTATCTTGATAATCTTCTAACCTAATTTCGGGCTTTATTTCATCAAAAACATATAATTTTTCGTTATAAATTCCTTGTTCTTTCATTTTTTTATAACTACTCTCTGCATTAACTTCTCTTCCATTTATTCCAGGAATAATCGTATTTCCTGAAATTGTAGCATTCTTTGGTTTTACAGAATAATTATCTTTTTCTTCCCTTATTTTAATCATGATTTCATCTTCTTCTCTAATAACTTCAATAACTTTATCAGTATAAAAAAAACTAAATCCAATTAAAACAAGCAAGCCAATTAATTTTACTATACTTTTCATTCATATCCACCTAATAAACTATATGTCAAATAAATTTTATTTAGTATTTAAAATACAATGACTTTCATAAAAACTAAAATAACAATCCTTTCCTATAATAAGATGATCAACTAAATAAATTGCATGCATCTTGCCTATTTCATCTAAATTTTTGGTGATTTGAATATCTTCTTTACTAGGAGTAGGATCCCCAGAAGGATGATTGTGAATACAAATAAGATAAGAAGCAGAAATAAGATAGGCATTCTTAAAGATTTCTCTTGGGTGAGCAATAGAATAATTAATACTACCAACAAACAACTTCTTTTTATCAAGATATTTCTTTTTATTATCTAAATATAAAACATAAAATTCTTCTTGCTTTTTATCTAAAAACAAATAATTAAAATAAGTAATAATATTACTAGGACTAGCACAGTTTAAAATATCTGGTAAAGAAATTTGTTCTTGCATTCTTTTCGATAACTCAATTAATGCTAAAATTTCTATTGCTTTAACTTTCCCTATTCCATCAATCTGAATTAACTTTTGATAAGTCATATTCTTTAAATTTCTTACTCCCCCACTTTCAATTAAAAGCGCAAAAGATAAATCTTTCACAGATTGCTTCTTCGTTCCTGTTTTTAATAAAATCATCATTAATTCTTCATTACTTAAATTCTTAGCCCCATAAAGATATAATCTTTCTCTTGGCTTTTCTTCATCAGGTAAATTCTTAAACTTCACTTGGACCCTCCTTAATTAGAAAAATACTTTAATCACACTTTTCTCTACTATCAATATTCTATACCAATCATAAAAAATCCTTCTTATTTAAATAATTTTCCCAAAAAAGAAATTTTTTTCTCTTCCTCATCTTTTTCTATAAACTATACTTTTATTAACCTAACCATCAAATTTTTTTAATTTTTTAACAGAACATACTTTTTCTTCTAACCCTAATTTATTCATCACTAATTTTACAACATCATCCCCAAATTCCTTCTTTATATCTTCAATAGAATATTTAGTATTTTCTACAACATCATACAAATAACCAGCTGCCACTATTAATTCATCAACACCATATTTCTCTAATAACGTTTCCTCACTAATAAAACGCATTATTCCTACTTCTTCTAATTCGTTCTTGGAATTTTGTTCCCTATATGCATTTATAGCAAACATTTTAGCTTTCTCTTTTACACTCGTTATTTTATTTACTTCTAAGTATTTTTTTATAAATTCCCACTTATTTTTTAAAATTACCTCCACATCAAATTTAAATTGTTCATACTCTTTATCATAACAATAACTTTTAGCATAACCACCATTCCCATATTTTTTTAACACATGATGATAAGAGCGTTCAATCATTTGATATAAATTAAAATTTGGATAATGTCTTGTTGTATAAGAATGCGTTCTTCTTAATACAGAATCAATACTAGTTGTTCTATCCGCTGATGAAATGATTTTTCCATAATCACTTCTCGGTTCATATTCTAACGATGCTCTATGATCTTCTATTGCTTCTTTGATAATCATCCTTTGCTCCTCATCAAAAATATCTTTCATCTTCTCATCCTCAATAAATAATTTAGCAGACAACACTTCATGATTATCCTTATCAATATGATGAGCCACATCATGAAAAGAAGCAATCGCATATACCATATCAAGATTAATATCTGAAAACTGACAAGCAAATGATAAACTTCTTTTTGTAACATATTTAATATGATCAATCCCATGACCACTATCATTCTTTTCATATATCGGTAATATTTTTTGTTCAATATAATCTCTTAATTCTTTATTTACTTCACACATAGTAACCTCCTAAATATAAATTATCAATAGCTTATATCCACCAATTGAAATATACTAAATTTTACCTATCATATAAACATACAACAATATTATACAACAAAATTTCTTATTTTTAATACAATACTACACACCAAATCTCACGAATAATTTTACAAAAAAATGATTTACACTTATCTTAACTAATAAATTTAATTTTCTAAAAATACCATCTCCCTTATTATTTCATTATCAAATAAATTCTTAATCCCCATTCTCTTCTAAATTCTTCCCCCATCTCCTCATTTACTATTCTTCAAAAATACTTACTCTGTATTTTTTCTTCAATAATTACTCCTCTACTATTAATATTCTAGATTCTTCATGAAAAATCCTTCCAATAAAGAAAAAAATTTCATATCATTCAAAATTTTCATCATAATCCATTCACAAAAACAAAAAAAATCCAACAAGAATGCAAAAAACTTTCCCGTAATTCCTGTTTAGACTCATTTGCAAAAAATACTTATAAGTAATAATCCTATCAGTAATTTATCTTTACAAAATTAAGAAAAACTAAAGAAAGAAGCTCCAAATTTATCAAAAAATAGTGTTTCTTTTATGAAAAAAATTCCCTAATTATTCCCATTTAAAACTAGGAAAAAAATTTTATATATTGTATAATATTATTGCATTCTTAAAACGACAAAAGTATAAAATTAGAAAGGTTGTGTAATATATGTTAATTATTTGTATTATTTGTACTATTTTATTTGCGGTGATTTTAGGATTTGTTATTTTTTCATTATTTAAATCTAATAATCCAAAGGATAATAATATAATTCAAAAGAAGAAAAAAAAGCCACTTTTAATTATAACAATAGTCATAGTTTCTTTTATAGGTATAGGAATAATTTTATCAACTTGCTTTAAGTTTAAAATACCAACTTCATTTGCTATTCTTTATGAGATTATATACTATGATGAATCAATACCAGGTTCTAAATATGATATAAGTGTACAAAAAAATAATAAAGTTGAAATAACTACAACACATTTTTGTAGTGCTATTGATTGTGAGCCTACAACTGAAAAAGAAATATTTAATTATTCAAAAGATAATCTTGAAAAGTTAAAAATATTTATTAATAATAATTTTTCAAACAATTATGTTGAAGTACATGATAATAAATTAACAGATAGACAAAAAGAAGTGATACATGCTTTATTACAAGGAGAATATTTTTTTGAAAAAAATGTAGAAGAATACAAATATAAGATTGAATATTCAAAAAATGATAGTTTAAGTTATGATATATATTTTAAAAATGATAATTCTATTTTAGTTAAAAAATTAAAAATTAATAGTGATTATGATATTGTTAGTGTTGATACATACGCACTTAACTTTTCACAAAAAAATAAAGCTAAATTAAATGATTACATTGAAAAAGAAGTGAAAAAAGAAAATAAAAATGTTATATATAAATATTCCACGTTACAAAAAGATGAAATAAATATATTTAATAGTATTGTGAAAAATAATGAATCATATTTAAATAATATAGAAAATGAAGTTAAATTAGCTTATACTATTTCTTATAGTGGAATGAATTGTCCAACACCAACATTATATTTATATAATGATAATACTTATAAATATTATTATACTTTTAGCACTGATAATGAAAAATTAATTTCTAAAACAGGTACATATAATTATGATATTAAAAAGATAATAAACAATATTGATAAATATGAAGAAAATAACTTTGGAACATATTCCATAAAAGAAGAAAATGGTAAGAATTATACTACATATAATACAAATACTGAATTACAAGAATTATTAACCTCATTAGATATTACATTAGAAAAATGTTTGAAAAGTCAATAATGATATTTTGCAGAAAGCCGAAAGAAATCTTATAACTATCGACAAATAATAACATTTCATTCTAAGAAGATTGGCAACAAACCAATAAAAACTGGTAAAGTAAAAGAGGAAACAATAAATAATAAAATGAAAAGGAGATTAGAAATATGCTTAATTTAGAAAAAGTAAAAGAAGAATTAAATAAATGGAATTTTAGTTATAAAAATAATATT
>CAKPOS010000011.1 GCA_934176955.1 uncultured Bacilli bacterium | reverse complement strand
ATATTCTTCCTCCAATTTTATTATAACAAAAAAATGTAGACCGTTTTTTATTGTCTACATTTATCTTACAAGTTCACATTTTTTGAGAAGTTTTTTTATTATTAAGCAGCAGCTTTTTTAGCAGCTTTAATTTCTCTAGCACTTAATCTTACTTTTACGATATTTCCTTTTTCATTTTCAATTTTAACTTTTTGTAAGTTTACTTTTTGTGCTTTTTTAGTTACTTTTAAACAGTTTGGTCTGTTATTTGCCATATTTGTTTTTTTACTTGATATATTTTTTGCCATATTATCCCTCCTTGAAATGAATTGCATTAAAACTATATCATAAAAATAGCTTTAAGTCAAACCTTTTACTTTTCTTTTTGTGTCAAAAGTCGTTTTTTTGCATATTTTAACTATGGAAGTGATGTTTATGTATGAAGTTTATACGGTTAGGTCAGGGGATACTTTATCTTCAATTTCTAGTCATTATGGGATGAATGAAAATGAACTTAGGAGGATTAATGGTTTTTCTCCTATTGATGAAGTGGTTGATAGCTCGTTGATAGTCGTTCCTGTAAGAGGAAAAAGAAATTATCAGTACTATACGGTAAAAAAGGGGGATAGTATTTATGAGATTGCTAAGAATAAGGGAATTGATTATCATTTGTTGTTGCAACTTAATGGGTTAGAGAAAGATGATTATATTTATCCTAATCAATCGTTGATGTTACCTGCGGATGATGTCTCTTTATATTTGGTAAAAGAGAACGAAACTTTAAATGATATTTTAAAAAAATTTAATGTTTCTATTGAAGAATTAATGAATGGGAATGAAAAAATTTATTTAAGGGAAGGTCAACTTCTTGGATTTTTGAAAAAATAATCTTTTCATTTTTTTTTTTTTAGTGTATAATTTTATTTATAATAGGTGGTTGATAGATAATGGTACTAAAGAAACCTTATGGATTTTTAATTCGTTATTTTAAAGTTATTCATTTAGTTTTATTTTGTTTGTCTCTTTTTTTGACAATGAAAGTTAATCAAGTTTTACAATTTTATAATCGATTTATTCAAGGAAATGCAAGTAAGTTAGATGCTAATTCTTATATTACACATTATTATATTATTGCAATTATTTTTTCTATTGCAATTTGTTTAGTAATTTATGCGTTGATGCGTTATAAGAAGAAGCCTAGGGTTTTGTATTTATTATTAATTCTTTTATATTTTTTAACGTCAGTAATGATTCATATTTCTTATAATGGGTTACATATTATTTATGTTTCAGTGTTGGACGCTAAGACTTTGCTGTTATATAGGGATTTGATGCGTATTTTGATTGTTGTACAATACTTATCTTTAATTATTCTTCTTATTAGGGGATTAGGGTTTGATATTCGGAAATTTGATTTTGTTAAAGATTTGGAAGAATTAGGGGAAGATGTATCAGATAGTGAAGAAATTGAACTTACGATTAATGGAACTGAAAATGCGAGGAGAAAAGTTCATCGTGAGTTTAGGGAGTTAAAGTATTATTATTTAGAGAATAAGACTTTTATTTGTTTAATTGGAATTATTATTGCTTCTATTGGTCTTTTTGCTATACTTATTAATGTAGAATTTGTCAATAAAGTATATCATGAGAAAGAAAATTTTTCTTCGGATAATTTTAATTTTCAGGTGGTTGATTCTTATATTACTACTAGAGATTCCAATGGTTCTATGGTAGGGGATTTAGAACATTCTTTTGTTGTTGTTAGGATGATGGTATCTTCTAAAAATGGTAAGAGAGCTTTAGAGGATGCTAATATTAGCTTGAAGACGAAAGATAATAGTTATTCTTCAAGTACACGTTATGCAAATTATTTTTCTGATTTAGGGACAATTTATCAAAAACAACAAATTTCAGGAAATCATTTATATGTCTTTTTGTTTTCTGTTCCGAATCAAGAACTTGAGGAGCCAATGAAGTTAACGTATTCTATTAATAGAGTTGTAGCGTTAAAACCTGTTTCTTTGGATGAAAAATCTAGTACGAAGACACTTCAATTGGGAAATGAACTTAATTTGTCTGATACGGTTTTAGGAAGTGGAATGTTAAAATTAAATTCTTATGAGATAAAAGATAAGTTTTCTTATTCTTATGATTATGAAGTTAAGGGACAAAAGTTTACGGGTGAGTATTCTATTCAAAGTGGACAAGGAATGATTTTGAATGTTTTAATGGAAGGTAATGGACTTGGAATAGATTTCTTTTCTTTCCTTTCTGCTTATGCTACTTTGGAATATACTTTAGATGGTAAAGATTATACTTCTTTGTTTTATGATAAGACACCTGGTAATTATAAGGATGGAGTTTATTTATCTGTAGATAAAAATTTAGAGAAGGCATCTAAAATTTGGTTTACTATTCAAATTAGAAATAAAGAGTATCAATATTATTTAAAATAAAATACTTCTGTTTTCTTTCTTTTTTGTAAGAGATTTTCATGGGGAAAGGTTTGGTACTTATGTAGGGGATTGTTAAATTTATTATTATGTTGTATAATTTAAAGTGAGGTGGGGAGGAAATGCAACCAATACATTATGTTATTATTGTTACAGTTTTAATTATTATATTTTTGGCTGTTATTCGTGCAAATAGTAAAGATTTTAAACTAGAGATTAATAAATTAGTTGAGTATCTTGGAGGTAAGGATAATATTATTGATACGGAAGTTGAGATGTCTCGATTTAAAGTGACTTTGAAAGATGTTACGAAGGCAAATAAAGAGGGAATAATGAAACTTGGGGCTAAGGGAGTCGTTGAGATAGAAGATCAATTAAAAATTATTTTTGGGAAAGATGCTAAGAAATTAAAAAAATATATTGATGAATTGAAGTAGAGGTGTAAAAATCTTCTATTTTTTTATTTATTTCGACAAATTTTTAGGAATTCGACATTGTTCGACAAAAATATCTTTTCATTTGCAGTATTCTTTAAATGAAGAAAAGAGGGATAGTATGTATTTTGTGGAAGATATTATATTAAATATTATTTTGATGATGTTTCCTATTTTAGTTTTTTTTATTTATAATTGTTACCGGGAGATTTGTATGGAGAAGTATAATCATTTAATTTTAGATATTTCATTAGTTACTTCTATGTATTTATGTTTTCGTTATGGAAATATTGATAAGAATTCTCTTGGTTTATTATTTTGTAATTTACCAATTGTTGTTGCGTATTTGAAAAAACAACCTAATGTAGGGGTGCTTTTATCTTTGATTGTTGTTTTATATTCTTATTTTTATTTACATTTACCAGTTATTTTTATGTTAATTAAGTTTAGTTGTTATTATTTAATGTGGGTAATTGGAAAGAAGAGAAAGATAAGAGATAATACATTTATTTTATTAATTGCAGTTTTACAAGGATTTTTCTTTACGATGGAATATTTTTATGTTTTTACTTCTAGTGATGTTGTTTCTGTTATTCGTTTATGTTTTTATATGTTGTTATTTTATTTATTACCTTTTTCTTTATTACATTTATTTCGATTGGCAGAACAGGTTACTTCTTTATATTTGTCTGTTTCTGAATTAGAAAAGGATAAGCAAATTAAAAATTCGTTATTTAAGATTACACATGAAGTAAAGAATCCTATTGCTGTTTGTAAGGGATATTTAGATATGTTAAATGTTTCTGATAAAGATCAAGTTAGTAGATATATTCCTATTGTTCGACAGGAGTTATCGAGAAGTCTTGATATTATGAATGATTTTATGGAGTTTAGTAAGATAAAAATAGAGAAAGATTATATTGATATTCATATGTTATTGGAGGAATTGGAGAGTGATTTAAATTTATTGATAAAGGGGAAAAATGTTTCTTTTGAGATGAATTTATCTCAAGATGAAGATGAGGTATATGTAATGGGAGATTATGGTCGTTTGAAACAAGTTTTTGTTAATTTGATTAAAAATAGTTTGGAGGCAATGTCAGGTCGAGGAAAAATTTTAATTAAGGCGCAAGTTTTCGATAAGTATTATTGTATTGAAGTGATTGATGATGGAAGTGGTATGGATAAGGAAACGTTATCTCATATGAAAGAAATGTTTTTTACGACAAAGGTAAAGGGGACTGGTTTAGGGGTAAGTTTATCTAATGAGATTATTAAAGCACATGAGGGAACTTTGAATTATTTTTCAGAGTTAGGAAAGGGGACAAAGGTAGTTGTAAAATTGCCAATTACTGTGTTATAATTACCTATAGTTGTATAGGGGAAGTGGATATGAAAGTATATGATGTTTTTTTAGATAGATTACCTAAGATAGATTTGCATGGTTTTGATCGTGAGAGTGCTAGGGTTATGGTGAATGATTTTGTTGATGAGGCATATGAACTTGGGTATTTAGAAATTTTGATTATTCATGGAATTGGTTCGGGAATTGTTAAGGAAGCTACTCATGAAGCACTTTCTCGAAATAAAAAGGTGTTAGATTTTCATCTTTGTGGTGAGAATATTGGGTGTACGGTTGTTCAAGTTAGAAAGAAGTGAGGGATTAAGATGAAAGAAGCAATAGAATTAGCGAGAGAAACTTCTCGAAATGGAGATGGTGGTCCTTTTGGTGCAACGATAGTAAAAGATGGGGAAATTATTGCTGTATCTTCTAATACAGTACTTTTACATCATGATCCTACAGAGCATGCTGAGATGAATGCAATTCGTGAGGCTTCTAGAAAATTAGGGACATATGATTTATCTGGTTGTGTTTTATATGCTACTGGATATCCTTGTCCGATGTGTTTATCTGCAATTATGTGGGCAAATATAAGTGAAGTTTATTATGGAACAGATTTAAAAGATGCTGAAAAGATTGGATTTCGTGATGATTTTATTTATCAGTTTATTCGTTCTGGAAATAAGGGGACTAAGTTATCTCTTCACCAAATTTCTCATGAAGAATGTTTAAAATTAATGAATGATTATGCTAATATGAATAAAACTATTTATTAACTATTTGTTAAAATATAAAAATTTTGGAAAAATTATTGATTAAGAAGAAAAAATGTGCTATTATTAGTGCATACGGACCCTTAGCTCAGTTGGTTAGAGCATCCGGCTCATAACCGGGCGGTCGATGGTTCGAGTCCATCAGGGTCCACCATGTTAATTATATGCGAGTGTGGCGAAATTGGCAGACGCACTAGACTTAGGATCTAGCGGTTTATCCATGGGGGTTCAAGTCCCTTCACTCGCACCATCGACGAATCTGTTCGAACTATTCGAACTTTGATATATATAATCAATCGAAAGATTGGTTTTTTTCTGTTTTCAGGAAGAAATCATAGGAAAGGTTGGTGTCTATGATTAATGTAATCAAAAAAGAAATTGATATGGAGGAATCTTTAAAGAAACGATTAGAGATTATATGTGATTTTTGTAATACTACTACTCCAACTATTATAAATGGTAGTATTCGTAAAATTGATAAGACAAATTTGAATTATATCGAACCACATAGAATAATTATCAATAACATAATGTTTCTTGCTTTTAATTATTCTAATGAAATCTATATCAATAATTTAAGTAAAAAGATTAAAATATCAGAACTTGAAAACTACATAAAAACTATGAACTAATACTTATTCTCTACAAATAGGTAATAGACGAAATAAGAAAAATGTTGTATTATGTAATTGATTTACAAAGACTTATTTTGAGAAGTAAAAGTATTAGTTTGTAGTACCTTTACTTCTCTTTTTTTGAAAATTAGAAAAAGGGAGATGATAATTAATGTATGATGATGTAAAGAAGATAGCAGGTTTATATATTAGAGTTAGTACAGAAGATCAAGCCAGAGAGGGTTTTAGTTTACCAGAACAAGAAAAGTGTTTAAGGGCTATGTGTGAGTTCAAAGGTTATGAAGTATATAAAGTGTATGAAGACGCTGGAATTAGTGCTAAAACAGGTAATAAACGCCCTGCATTTGATGAATTATTACAAGATATTAAAGATAAGAAATGCAATACGATTGTTGTATTAAAATTGGACAGATTAACTCGTTCAGTAGCAGATTGGGAGAAGATTTTAACATTCCTAGAAGAAAACGATGCTTTTCTAGATTGTGCTAATGATGACATCAACACTACTAATGCAAATGGTAAGATGATTTCAAGAATACTTACTTCAGTTAGTCAACAAGAGATAGAAAGAACTTCAGAAAGAACTAAAATTGGTTTGGCAGGTGCAATTAAGGCAGGTCATATTCCACATCAAAGTCCATTAGGTTATAAAAGAGAAAATAAAACTCTAGTACCAGATTTAACTACTAAAGATGTAGTTATTAGAATATTTGAAATGTATCATAATGGTTTATCTTATAAGAAAATCAGTAATATCTTAAATGATGAAAAGGTGTTAGATAAAACAAATTGGCGTGATTCCACTATTGTTGGAATATTACAAAATGAAATTTATAAAGGCGATTTCGTTCACGGAAAGAAAACAAAGAAACCTACTTATTATCATAATGTTGTTGAACCAATAGTTAGTAAAGAATTATGGGAAGAATGCCAAGTCCAAAAGAAGAAAAATTCTAGGAGTTATCAAAGAACACTTACTTATTTATTCTTGCAAAAACTAAAATGCCCAAAATGTGGAAGGATTCTAGGTGGTAAGGAAACAACTAAGAAAAATGGTAATTCATACTTTTATTACTATTGTAATGATTGTAAATTAACGATTAAAGAAAATGTCATAGAAGAATATATCAGTGAGTTTATAGATAATATTGCGGAATATGATTCAGTTGTTAATCAATTTTTCTTACCTATGATAAAACAAAAAATAGAAAATCCAAAAGAAGATATTGAAAAGGAAATAAAAAAACAAAAAGATAAATTTGCTAGAATTAGAGAGGCTTATGTTAATGAAGTATTCACTCATGAAGAATATGATTTAGAACGAAAAAAGGTAGAAAATACTATTGAAGATTTAGAAACAAGACTAAACGAATCTGAGGTCTGTGATGAATTGAAATTTACACCAGAAGATATTCTTGTTAAACGAGATATAGATTTTATCAATTCAGTAAAGTATCCAGAGAAATATAAAGAATATAACAAATTATGGAAAGAATTTACTAGAGAAGAAAAAGCCAATTTGATTATGAATTATATCGAAGATATTACTTTGAAAGAAACTTACAATAAAAAATGTGGTGTAGAATTTATTAAATTTAGAGAAAGCATTGTAAATCCTTGTAATGATTTATATTTTAATGGTTATTTAGATAGAAAAGATTATGCAATCTTTGGTAATGTTATGGGAACTTTAAGATTTAGTGAGTATAGAAATGATGATGAAGTATGGCAACATATATTGAGATTACGAGAATTTTATGATGTAGGATTTTACCAAGCAACCTATAATACTGAAACATCAATGTTTTATTTCAATATAGATGAAGATAGTCAAGCAATCGTTAGAGTATTCCCTATGGAGAATTACAGAGAGATAGATCCAGATATGAAGATGAAAGAATATGATTTAGGAGTTCTTTATATCAATAAAGATAGTGGAACAATTCTTGAAGATGAAGAAGCAGTATTTAAGTATATTCCAGATAAAACTGATGGAATACTTACTAGAGAGGTAAAACCTACTGTTGTGAAACCTGCTAATTCTATAGGATTAGCAGAATGTACTATTGAGGAAGAAGAAACTTCAGTTGTTTCTTCTTAATCTTTATGTAATTTTGTTTTATTACGAAGTTTTAAAACAATATGGAATAAAGTAAAACGGATTCTAAGGTGTCCTTAGCCCACGAGGTCATTTTGCTACACTTGGCAAAATACCTAGGGGGTTAAATATTTTGTCAAAATCAAAATATAACTCTAAATTCACCAGAAAACCAAGTATAAAAAAAGGAGCGTGATGATTATACAATTAGCATATTCATTTCATTTAGGTAGTGATAAGAATAAGAAAAATAGTTCTAGAGCTAGTGCAAAATCTAATGTTAGTGGTACAACATCTAAAAGCAATAATGCAATACAAAATTCAGCAGGACTTACTAAATGTGATAACCATAATTATAGGAAATATGATGACAGAGAGTATGATATTGAAATTATTCGAGGCAGTTCTTCTCTTGTTGATGATGTAAAGAAGTTATACAAAGATGAATTTGATGAGGCAAAGGAAGAATACAACTCAAAACAAACAAGGGAAAATAGGAAAATTAAAGACTATTTCACTCATGTTAGCAATAATTCCAAAAATGATCTTGCTTGTGAGATTATAATTGAGCTTGGGGATAAAAAGTATTGGGATACCAAAAATATTGATTTTAAAAAAAGAATGACAAATGTATT
Organism: uncultured Bacilli bacterium; assembly: GCA_934176955.1. GTDB lineage: Bacteria > Bacillota_I > Bacilli_A > RF39 > UBA660 > RUG11198. Next base: position 44,738 of record CAKPOS010000011.1, on the reverse strand, counting down.
TAAACAACAAGTTATTGATTTAGAAACAATGTTACCTACTTTTAAAATAGCAAGTGCTATTATTCATTATGATGAAACAAGTCCACATCTTCATATTGTTGGTGTTCCCATTAAAATTGGTGGTAAAAATGGTATGAAAAAACAAGTTGGTAAAAGTGATGTATTTACTAAAGAATCACTTCGTAAACTTCAAGATAAAATGAGAATGCTTTGTATTGAATCGTTCAATAAAGAATATAATCTGACAAACTCACTAAAGGGTAAGAAAAAAGGCAGAAATCGTGATTATCATATAACTGAAATGGACGACTATATGGAAATGGAAGAGCAACTAGAAAAAAATCAAAAAAGATTAGAAATAGCCAATAAAAAAGCGTTAGAATTAGACAATCATACCAAAGAAGTAAAAGAAATTATAACTGATTTAAAAACAACTTTAACTTCAAAAGAAAAATATGTTTTAAAACAAGAAGATAAAGATAAATTAGTATCTTATATTGATTCAGTTAGTAAAACAAATGGTGAATATAAGAAAATCAAAACTTTATCATTAACTCTTAATAATGTAGATACTGAAATTGAGGAAAATTATGATAAAATCAAAACACTTACTGAAAACAATGAAGCACTTACTTTAAGAATAGAAACTCTTACTAAAAATATTAAAAATAAAGATGAGAAAATCGAAGAATTAAAAGAAGAAAATCATTCATTAAAAAATACTCTAGAATTTTGGAAAGATAAATTTTTACGAGTAATGTCTTTAATTAAAGATAAGTTATTCGGTAAAGAAAAAGAACGAGAAAAATATTTTGATGTATCAAAAGATTTGTACAAAAAAGGAATCATTAAAGAAGATACTTTTAACGAATTAAAAGATAAATACAATTTTAGCAAAGAACACGATGATAAAGGAAAAGATGATTTTGAGATAGAAATTTAATTAAAAATGTTGATTTTATTAAAAAATAATGTATACTAGTAGGTACTTAACAGATTGGGGGGAAATTTATCATGTTAAAAGAAAAAAAATCAGTGTTTTTGATTTATGATAAAAAAATAGCACCACGTTTCAATAAGTTATTATCTGAAAATTTAGAAATTGAAACTGAACTTGAAGATTATGGATGTAATAAACTTGTTTCGGTTTCGGTTGAAGATTATCAAAGAGCTTTAGAGGAAGGTCTCAACATTTCAAATCTAAATCATTGGGATATGAGTTGGGTAAATGCTTATAAAGAGCCAAGACCAGTTGGATATATTAATGTAATGTATAGTAGTTTACCAAAAACAAGAGAAGCCAGTTCTTTATGGGAATCATTTGAATTACCTGATCATTGTCCTATTGATATTAAAGAATATATTGAGAAATTACAAGCATTTTTAGGTGGACGCCCTATAAAAATTAAATACAATAGTTCTGATAATGCAATAGAGTTTTTAGTTAAAGGTTCATTAGAAGATTATGAACTTGTAAAACAACAATGTGAAGGATTTAATTATGTTATGAAAAATTCACCTTTTATTAAAACTACATTTTTAGAAAAAGATGGAACTTTAATTAGAACTGAAAAAGAAGAGGAAAAAGAAGAATCAAGCCTTAAATCTTATTTTAATGAATCTATGTTTGTGGATGGTTTATTAAGACCAGAAGGTTCTAATATTGCACCAAAAACAGATACTGACCAAGATTTAACAACAGGTTATAAATATAATAGTCGTAGATTTGGTGCTAGAGATTTTGATATCAGTTCTGTTGGGATTTATGATTTGACAGAAAGTATTCAAGGAACATTCCTTATTTATGAAGAAAAAGATTATAATCACTATTGGAATAATGAAAAAGAGGAACAAACGAATTGTAAATCAATAATGCCTTTCACTATGCTAGATAATGGTAGTTTTGAAAGTAAAGTTACTATTCAAGATGGAGAAACAGTAGTAGTAAACACAAGTGTAAATGTTATTAGAAATATAGTCGGTTGTAATTTTGGTGGTAAGAGTGTAAGAGATGGATTGTTTTCTGGACTTGCACATGAAGATTGTAGAGGTAATTTTGAATTAAACGAATATTATAAAACAATTTCTAATAGAACAAGATTACTTCATTATTCTGAATCTTCTGGTTTCTTTGAGGTGTATGAATTGCCTAATGGATGGGTTGTTGAAGATGGAATCTCAAAGTTAGAATATCCAAAGGTATTTGATGATGTAGATTTTGATAAGCGAGATAAGGATCTAGAAGAAATTAATGGTATTTTAGCATCACGAACTAATAGCAAAAGTATGTCTTTAGTTAAAAGAATTGATAATAGCAAGTAAAAATTTGTAGATAACTACGACAATGGCACCATAGGGAAATTAGTCGAACTAATCGACTTTAAATATATGAAAGGTTAATTTCGGTTAACCTTTTTTATATGCTTGAAAGGAGTTGGTTAGTTATGCAGATAATAAAGGAAAAATTAGAAATTGATGAGGTATTAGAAAAACGAATAAAAAATACACTTAGATTTTTAAATATTAAATCAAAAATTATTAAAGGTAATATTATCCATATTCCTAAAACTAATATTGCTTATATTGAGCCACATAAGTTAGTAATTAATAATATAACCTATCTATTCTTTAATGAATGTAATGATATTTATATTAATACCATAGAAAATTCAATACCTTTTAATGAATTTGAAATACATATTAAAGAAAATAAAACTAAACATATTGACATTAAAATAAAAAAATAATATTATATAAGCCAATAAAAGATAGGCAGTATCGTCTTTATTAGAAAGAGAGGTACTACTATGATTAAATACTTAAAATTAAATAACAATTACTATTCAAGAGGAGTTAAAGGTATTAGTTTTATCTAATGCTTTTGACTCCTCTTTTTTAGATAAAAAGGAGGAATGAATATTGAAAAAGAATGCAGCAATTTATTGTCGTGTTTCTACTGAAGATCAAGCAAGAGAAGGTTATTCTTTAGGAGAACAATTAGAAAAATTGAAAGATTTATGTAAGTTTAGAGATTATAATGTTTATGGAGTTTATGAAGATGCTGGAATAAGTGCAAAAGATATGGAACATAGACCACAATTTAAAAAATGTTAGAAGATGTTAAAAATCATAATGTTAATGTCATAGTTGCTTATAAATTAGATAGACTAACTAGAAGCGTTAGAGATTTAGAAGTATTAATTACAGAACTTGAAAAATATGAATGTAGTTTAGAGTGTGCTATGGATGATATAAATACGTCAACAGCAAATGGTAGATTCTTTGTAAGAATGCTAACAGTATTATCACAATTAGAAATAGAAAGAGTTTCAGAGAGAACAAAATTTGGAATGGTTGTAGCAATAAAAGATGGACACATTCCAGTAAGAAAAACATTGGGTTTTATGCGAGATAATAAAAAACTAATCATTAATCCAGCAGAAAGTGAAATTGTAGAAAGAATATTTGATTTATATTTAAAAGGGAATAGTTATCAAAAAATTGCTAATATCTTTAATAAAGAAAAGGTATTAAATAAAAAATGGTATGATACTACTATACAAAAGATACTTGCTAATCCACTTTATAAAGGAGATTTTATAAGTGGTGGTAGAAATGGAACTCCAGTTTTATATGAAAATGTAGTTGAACCTATAATAAGCAAAAAGTTATGGGAAGATTGTCAAGAGCAATCAAGAAAGAATACTCGTAATTATACTAGAAGAAATGATTACATCTTCTTTCAAAAGATTATATGCCCACATTGTCATAAAATAATGGCTTGTAAAGCACCTGGAGGAAAGAAAAAGAAATATATTTATTATCAATGTAATGAATGTAAAGCATATATAAGAGAAGACAAATTAATTAAGTTATTAATAGAACAAATTACTACGATTATTGAATACGATATAACTGTTAGACAGTTCTTTGCTCCACTATTAAAACATAAAGTAGAAAACACAAACGAATTGTTATCTAAAGAAATAAACACTTTAAAAGATAAAATAACTAGATTAAAAGATGCTTACTTAAATAAAATTATTGATATGGAAGAATATAAACAAGATAAAGATTATTTAGAAACTAGGATTAAAGATATTGAATTAAAGCGAAAAGAGGAACAAGAACTAGACCAATACAATTTTACATTTGAAGATATTATGTTAAAAAGAGATTTAGAAAGTATTAAATGTTTAATCAATCCTCTTTATCAAAGTAGTTTTGAGATTAAATGGAATGAACTTTCTATAAGTGAAAAACAAGATTTAATTATGAGTTATATTGAATCCATTGAGGTAATTGAGAAAGATGATAACGAGCTAGAAATAAAACAAATTAATTTCAGAAAAACATTTATAGAAGAATATGCTAATTTATTTAATAAAGGGGCTATTAATAGATTTCAAGATATTAATGCAAATGGCGAAACAATACAAGTTGAAGTTTGTACTCCTATGACTAGAAAAGAAGTAGAAAATCATATTAAAAGACTTCAAGTTAATTATCCAATTGATTATCAAGAAATTAAGAAAGAAAAATATAATGACCATCAATTTTGTTTGAAATATACACGAGAAAATCCATTTAATGAACCATTAAAATTAATACCTTTAGTCAATAAAAAAGGAATTAACAAAGTAGATAGTTTTGGTGTAATAGAAGTTCCGGTGCCACCTATAACTTGTATTTATGCAGATAAGGTAGGTATTGAAAAATGAGTTATGCAATATTTAGAGTAGAACCTATAAATAAACTATCAGACCTTGCACAAATTGGATCACACAATAAACGAGAGAAAAAAGCATATAAATCTAATCCTGATATTGATATTACAAAAACTAAAAATAATATTGATTTAGTCACACTCCCTGAAAAATACATTAAAGGATTTTATAACTTAACTAGTGAATATAAAAAAGAACACGATAAACGAATGGAAACTATGAGAGATGACAGAAAGAAAACATTTAAACAAATGGTAGATGATTCTAATAATGTAGTCGCAGATGAACTTTTATTTACTAGTGATAATGATTTCTTTAAGGGTATGAATAAAAAGCAAATAAGAAAATGGGCAGATACTTGTATGGAATTTGTTTATAAAGATTTAGGTTATACAAAAGAACAGGTATTACATTCTACATTACATTTAGATGAAAAGACACCACATATTCATTGTGTAGTGGTACCTTTAGTTAGAAAATTTGATAAACGAACTAATACTGAAAAATATACTATATCTAAAAAGCAATACATCAAAGATAAAGCCCATTTAAGCACACTTCAAGACAAATACTATCAAAGACTAATATAATGGCTTCAACCTAGAAAGAGGCATTAAAAACAGCGATAACGAGCATATTTCAATAAAAGAATTTAAGAAGATTACTAAAAAACTAGATAATAGATTAGAAAAACAAAATTATCTTATGACTAGAGATTTTGAAGAATTAGAAGACAAATTAAAAACTTCTAAACCGGTAAAGAAGTTAAAATTGATAAAGACACTTATGATACTCTTAATCACTTTATGAATACATCAAAACAAGTAATAAAAGAAATTCCAAATAATCAAGCATTATTTAAAGAACTTACTGATTATACAAAAAGTTATAAAGATTTAGAAAATGAAAAAAGGAATATTCAAGTTGAAGTTAGAAAACTAGAATATCAAAATGAAAAACTACAACAAGAAAATAATCGATTACATAATTTCTTACATAGTATTTTACAAACCTTAAAAAAGTTTTTCCATAGATTACTTAAAATAGGTACTGAAAAAGATAAAGATGATGTTGTATCGGAAATAAAAGAATACTATAATCAAGAATTATATGATAATTTTGATTTACACGAAATAGCAAATAATACAAGTAAAGAGCAAGAAATAAATGATTATTTATATACAAAAAATTATGAATATGATGATAAAGATTTTGATATTTAAAAAGACGAGCAAATTTCAAATGCTCGTCTTTAATAGACCGTTTATTCCAAAACCGTAACACACTACGCTATTGGGGGAGCCAATAACGATATGTGTGCCAAAGGAGTACCTTTGGAAACCCTAAAACATAATTAAGCAAGAACTAATCATTCAGACAATATTTTTTTGATTGCAATAAGCTACAATTATTTATTTTCAAAACTTTGTAATGAAAATAAATTCATAAAAGTCTATCGGTACTTTCATTTGCTATCGCAAACGAAAACGTGTCATGGTATAATAAATATTCTAATCTTGCGAAAGACACATTTTATTTTTCTTCAAAAAATTTTCCCATTGGTTGATTCAATACAACAGATATTTTGTATAACGTATCTAAAGAACAGCCAATTTCTCCCTTTTTAAATTCTAATCTTCTGACAAAATCATATGATTTGCCTATATCAACCGCTAATTGCTCTTGTGTTATGCCTGCATCTAATCTATATTTTTTTATATTTTTAGAAACAATTTCCTTTATATTTTTATTGAAAGAAAAGTTTCTTTTAAAAGTAGTCAATGTAATCACCTCATGATTATATTGTTTCATTTAAATATTTTTATGTCCGGTAACTAAAAAGTCCTGTAGAGGTATTGAGTATAAACTTTAATAGTGTTATAATATATGTAGGTAAAAATAGTTATCATTTTACAAATAGAAATGTTAGTGATAGATAAAAGGAAAGTGTGTTATATATGAAATTTGGAATTAGAAAACCTAGCATTAAAAAAAGTTTAAAAGCAAGAACCACTGGAAAATTAAAAAGAAGTTTGAAAAAATCTGTTAATCCATTTTATGGAAAGAAAGGAACTGGCTTAGTAACAAATCCAAAAAAATCAATTTATAATAAAGTTTATAAAAAAACAAGTTTTAGTATATTCGACTTGTTTAAATGATAGTGAGGTGTATATTTATGAAGAAAAGAACGGTAATTGCATTTATTTTTTGTAGTATATTTTTATTTAATCCTAATATAGTTTTAGCACATCCTGGAAGAACTGATGGTAGCGGTTGTCATAAGTGTAATACCAATTGTGCAAAATGGGGATTAAGCAGTGGCGAATATCACTGTCATAGTGGAAATACCTATACAAATTCAAAAGGACAAACTTTTGACTCTGATGGTAATTTAATTAGCAATAGTTCCAATACTAATTCTAGTAGTAGTTCTAATAATAAAACAACCGCTCCAAAATCTAGCCCTAAAAGTAGTGATAATACTTTAAAGTCAATTACTATTGATGGGGAAAGCATTAAAATATCCGATCAAATGAATTACAAAACTAAAAATGAAAAAATAAATATTTTAGTAGAAACGAATGATAGTAAGGCTACTTCTAATGTTGACAATCATTCTTTACGTGTTGGAATAAATACTATTGATATAAAAGTTACAGCAGAAAACGGTGATGTGAAGAACTATAGTTTAGTAGTTGATAGAGAAAAATTAAGTAATAATACAAATGTAAAAATACTCGTTGATGATGAAGAAATAAATTTTATTCTTGGAAAAGCAGATGTTAATGTTTCTTCTGATACAAAAAATCTAAATTATAAATATGAATTAGAAGATAAAGCTTCACAAGTTAAAGTTGATGGAGATAAAGATTTAAAATCTGGAGAAAATATTGTAACTTTTACGGTGATAGCAGAAGATGGTACTGAAGTAAAATACGAATTAAAAGTTAATAAATATACAAAGATCGATGAAACAATGGGAGCAATATTAGGATTGGCAACAATTGGTGGTATCGGCTATGGAAGTTATTACTTTGTTAAAAAGCGAAAGAAAAAATAGTTTAATTATTAAAGAAAATATAGTATACTTGTTATAGAAATTAACCTTAATTAAAAATTTCCAAACGTGTCCCTTTGAGGCACCATTGACGAATCTGTTCGAACTATTCGAACTTTTAGATAGATATCAATCAGAAATGATTGATTTTTTTTGATTTTCAGAAAAAATCATAGAAATGTTGGTGTCTATGATAAAAATAATTAAAGAAGAAATTGAGATTGATGAATCATTAGTTTCTAGATTAAATGTTATATGTGATTTTTGTAATACTACACCTATCATAGAAAATGGTAGTATTAGAAAGATAGGACATACTAATTTAACTTATCTATTTATGTAAAAACTAAAATGTCCTAAATGTAAAAGATATTAGGAGATAAAGCAACTACAAAGAAAAATGGTAATTCATATTATTACTATTATTGTCATGATTGTAAGATTAGTTTTAAAGAATCAGAAATAGAAAAAACAATAGTTGAATACATGGATTCAATCGTAGAATATGATTCTATTGTTAATCAATACTTTTTACCTATGATTAAACAAAAGATAGAAAATCCAAAAGAAGAATTAGAAAAAGAATTAAAGAGCCAAAAATCTAAATTTGATAGGATTAGAGAGGTATATATAAATGAAGTATTTACTTTAAATGAATATATGAGCAAAGGAAAAAAGTAGAAAAAACAATAAATGATTTGGAAACTAAATTAAACGAAAATGAAGTATGTGAAAAATTATTTCATATGAATGAACCTGTTTATAACTATAGAGTAAATATGAATACAACAATAAAAGATTTTATAAATAAAATTCCAAATATTTTAGATGTTATAAAATGTGTTGAAAATATTGAAATGAAAATAAAAGAAAGAGGATTATCAGAAGAATATAAAAGTCAAATTGAGAGTCTATATATTTTACATACTTTGTTTAGAGTTGAAAATGCTATGCTTTGGGTAAATTTTCTACACAAGAAAAAAGAAATAGTTGTTAGCTCATTATTAGGCATTTTAGATGCAAAGTATCCGGATTGGCAGGAGAATAGAATTGTAGAATTATATAAATCAAAAAATGCGCTATTTAACTTTGATATGAATAGATTAAATAAATATACAAATGAAGAATATAGAAATGTTGATAGAGAAACAGCAGAAAGTAATATAAGAGGATCTTTTAGATAAATTGACAAAAATCCCTTTTTGTGATAGAATAAGCGGCAATTTAAGGGGGAATATTAGATGAAAAATATTGTTTCAGATAACGAAAAAATTGAAAAGTTAATACAACATTATAAAGATAATGGCTTATTAATAGTGGGGCTTAACGATTCACAAGGTGTAAATACAACATCTACTTTCTTTAAAAAAGGATTATTAGAGTATTTGGCTGCTGCTTTAACAAGTGAAGAATTAACACCAGAGGTTATTAATGCTTTTTCACTTACTATGAATAAAACTGAGCATATTGATTATTTCTTAAAGAATAATTTAAGTTTAGAAGAAATAAAACTATCACAAATATATAGTGTTATAAGTGCTTTAGAAAAAGTTATGTCAGATATTGGTTTACCTAAATTTTTGGGAAAAGTTGGTAATGCCTATAGATTAATCTATACACCTAAAAAAGGTGATGAAAAAATTAATATATCTACTTCATTAAAAGAAACTAAAGAGCCTGTAATGATATATTCAAGTGGTGTAAATGATTTAATGCGTGAAGTTGGAGCAAATCCTTTTGGAATAAAAGGAGATTATAAAGCAAGATATAAAAAACCAAATTATTATTACACTTTAGAAAAAACAAGTAATCCAGAAACTTTAAAGAAAGTTATGGATGCTATGGAAAAAAATTATGATACTATTTTAGGGATTAATTCAAAAACAGATATTTATACATTAGGTGCTTATATTCCAAAATCTTTAAAAAGTGAAGAAATGAATATATTTAGAGATTTAGTAATTGCTTATAATGAAGAATTAACAAATTTATGTAAGCAATATGGTATTACATTTGTTGATACAGAAGAAGTTGGTAAAAAATATAATAATAGTGAAAGTAATTTCCATATATCTACAGCTGGACATAATGCTTTAGCAAACTACATATTAGGATACATGTATCATAATAAATTTGAAGCAAATAATTCTACTGAAATAAAAAATATAAGTCCAATTGAAATAACAAATAATGGTGCACAAGGAGTTATTGAATCAACTTCATACGATTATGTGCAAAGCTGTATAAAAGCAAGTGAATTATCTGGTTATTCTAGTGAAAGAGAAAGGGCAATTGCAGATGAACATAGAAGAGAAACAGAAATATTCCAAAAAGTATTAACTAAAAAAAGTAGATAATAAAAAGCGAAAAAAGATGGATAATTTATATTAATGATATAATATATTTGTAGATGGGCTACTTGTGAAGGATTAACGATAAGTTGGCAATGCCAGTAAGCATATTTTATATGTGAGCATTCATCTCGCCTGGGGTTATCCTATCGTTTTTTATGCAATAATTCCAGATTAATTTAAGTAATTTTTAATATTATCATAGTATAATGCTCTTAAAATAGAGAAAAGAATCGTAATGCTTTTGAACGATAGAATAGTAAAGTATTTTTAAATATGATAAAATTATATATGAGGTGTTTTGCTATGAAATATGATAAAAATGAAGAGAAAGAAAAATTAGAACAAGTAAATGAAGAATTAGTAAAGTTTATGAGAGATTATCCAAAAGATAAACTTTCATTTACTGCTATAGGTAATTCAATAAGTGATGGATTTTCAATGTCAGAACCAGGTAAATTATTGTTAGATAGAAATTTAGGATTAATTGACTTTGGAAAAAGTAAGGGATTAGATGTTCAAACATATCAATTATCAAGAAGTGAAAATAATAATGCGTTAGCAGTATCTAACTGGATTATACAAAATTGTTGTGAAAAAGATTCCTATAATTGGAATATTGTTGATTATAAACGAGCTATAGAAAATGGAAATCCACTTTTATCTGAAGAAGAAATTAATAAATTCTTTGCAGGTGGATCTGATAAAAAAATACAAGACATTATATTTGATACAAATAAAGCAAATGCTAATATAGTAATTTTAAATTTAGGTACAGGTTCATTCTTGGATGTTGTAACTAGACATGGATCTTTATCTATTCCAAATATTTTTGGTTCAGTTGATAGAGATATGTATGGCATAAATACTATACTTGAATTGATACAGAATAATAATAGAAATAATAATTCAAGTACTCAAATATATTTATGTGGTGCGCCAAGAATAATGAATACTGTCATTACGGATATATTTATGAATCCTAAAATAAAAAAAGTAGGTAAAGAATTTGCTAATGTTACATATGTTCCTTCATTTCCTAGACAAGCGTTTTATAAAACACCAAGTGGAAGTATAATTCTTGATCCACATTATAATCAAGCAGAATATTATCATTTTTTAGCAGAAATTGAAAATAAAATAATTGATAATTTCTTTATTAGAGATTTAATGATTGATTTAGATAGAATATTGTTTCAAATGAGTAGTGATAATGATATAAATGGTACAAATTATTCTAAAAATGATATAAAAGATGTTATTGATGAAATTTCTAAAAAGTATGAAAATAAAACAGGAGACTATAATTATTTTATTGACTTTATTAAAACTTATTTAAATGGCAGATATCCATTTGATTTTTATAGAGGCTCAACAGATAACAATATTGCAAAAGATTTGAATGGTATGAAAAGATATAAATAAGAGGTGATGTATATGGAAAATATTAATCTATTTTGTGGAATCTCATCTTTGGGAATGCCATTTCCTAAAGAAAACAAGGAACATATAGGTTATTATGATATTATATTAAGTAGATTACAAAATGATGGTTATAATGTGTCTGGCTTTAATATGTCTAAATTAAATAAAAATCATACATGGGACTTGGAAAAAGCATTAAATGAAAATGTTACTTTGGCTTCAATAAAAAATATTCAATTACAGTCAATAGATTCATTAAGGAATGCTAATATATTGTTTAAGTTAGTTGTACCTAAAAAATTTAAAAATACAATAATCATTAATTCAAGTGACTATGAAAATACACTAAAGAATATATATATTAATTCTAGTAATCCTATTTTTCTATATCATGGTGGCCCAAATGATTTTTTTACATTTATACAAGCAGGTCCTGTTGAGTTAATGGATAGAAAGGTTAGAGAAAAACTACCAAAAGATATTAAGCCTTTGGTAGAACAATGCATTAATAATGTAGAAAAAAATTGGCAATTACTTCATCAATTAAATCCAAATACTAAAGTGTATGCATTGAATTATTATTATTCTCCATTATATGATAAGATTCAAAAACTAATATTCCTTCAAGAAAAAATGAAAAATAAAAATAAGAAATATGTTAATAAATTTATGGAAGTAATAAAACTATATAATAGAATGTTACAAGAGGCAGCTGAAAAATATGATTATGTTGAATATTGTGATATTACATTTTTAAAGGATTATTGTGCACCTATGGACTTTCATCCTAATACAATTGGTAATAAATTAATTGCTGATATGCTTTTAAAGAAAATAGAATTACAGATTGGTAAAGAGAATCAAACAACAAATAGAAAGCAACGTTGAGAGCAAAATAGTTAGAGAAGTTTTATTATTATCTAGATGGTGAAGTCTATAGTATGGGCATTATGATTAGTAGTAAATATATAGGAAAAGGATATCGTTATTCTGTATTAATTGAACTCGAAAAATATGTTTTTGAAAAAAAAAGGAATTTCATAGTTATCAGATGTTGTTCTATTGTATAGAGAAAATACTATTAAAAGTTTTAAAAAAGCAGGATTCAAATAGATGAAAAGCATAAAGAAATTAGATTTGGTGAAAAAAACGAAGCAAGACAATTATTTAATTACTAAAGAGATGTATTTTGATAGAAGAAGAGCCTAAATGTGAGAAAAAGAATAGCGCTAACATTAGATATTCACTGATTTTAAATCATTTAAATAATTTAATTCAAAAGTTATACTAATTAGAGAACAAATTACTAATTTTATTTTCAAATATCAAGTTAATGATAAAAGAGAAATCTATGTTGAAGATGCTATTTTATTAGTTTCTTCATAAATTGGCATAAATATATCTTTTTCTGTATAGTGACATTATCCATCTCTGACTAGTTTTGTTGTAAGTGAGAATACTTTTTTTAATTTTATAATTTTTTGTTCGTTTTTTTTCTAAAAATGAAGGTATTAAGTGTCTTTTGTGGTATTTTTATCTTTATATGTTATAATAATTTCAGCATTTTGAGTGGTGTTGTAAAAATACAAATATAATGTAAATGGGAAAAATGCTAAATTTGAATATTTGTTAATAAATGAGAGATGGTATAAGATGAAGAAAAAAGAAGCTGAGGTATTAGCTCTAAAGAAAGTTGATGTAATTGTTGAATATATTATGCAGATATTAGAAGATACTTCTAAGGTGTCTGGTATGATGAATTTTAGTTCTGCAAAAATAGATGGTCAAAATATGTGTACTATGGATATTTATGTACCTTTTAGAAATTTTGAAAAACATTTAAATCTTGGAATAACGAGTGATCATTATAATGTTTTATGTAAAGAATTTCTTGATAGAGTAATTACTACTTTTTTACCTCATGAAACGATTGGGGCAACTAGATTTTATCAATTTAGGTCAAATAATATTTTTGATGGGGTAAGTATAGTTAATTCTATTGGTAGTGAAATAAAAGTTAATATGTATGGTGTAGATAGAAGTATTTCTAATGAATATAATGAAAAATATGATGAATATCTTAATCAATCTATGATGGAAAATAGTACTTCAAGGAAAAGAGTTTAATCAGTATTTTTTAAATATTATAGGAGGTAGATTATGGGGAGTTTAAATCAAATATTAGCTAGAGAAATGTCTAAGTCAAAAGGTAGAGCAAGTATTGTTCCAAAGTATGATGGTGGCAATGTTTCTCCTTATCTTGAATGGAAGAAATGGTTATCTTATGTACCAGAATTTGAAAGAAAAAGGATAGAGTATTTTGATTCAAAAAAAATATCAGAACTATCTTATTATGAACTTGAAGAGGCTAGTAGACATAGAAAAAATCAAATTTTTGCTGAATTATTTCAAGTATATGGTACAAGTGAATGTTCTGAGGAAAATTATATGATGGTATATAATTATATGAGTAATGAGTCTATTTTAGAATTAATGTTAAGTAAGTTAACTCCTGAAGAATTGTATCATGCTAAAGAAGAAATTGAAAAATTGAGTAATCTTTCGAAAGAAGAATTAAATGCTAAAGTGAAGAGAGAACAAAGAGTAGAAGTATATAATCGATTGTCTATGGTTGATTCTTATATTTTGCATTTGTTATCTAATATTAATTGTGCTAGGAATATTTCTTCTGTGAATAAGCAGTTTGTTGCAGAGTTAGAAAGAAATACTGCAATAAGACAAAGAACTTTATGTTATTCTAAGGATTCTTTTTGTGAATAAATAGTCATTATAAAAAGTCTTTCCTATTGTTGAGAAAGACTTTTATTTTTTATAGAATGAATGATGATTGATCAATTATGTTTAAGATATAAAATTTTTTAGAAAAGATTTTATCACGATTACTGAATGAAGAGATAGAATTTTATAAAAATGTAATTAATGAATGTGCAAGTATAATTTCAAATAATGGGGTGTAGTGGTAAAAAATGTTAGAGATTATTAGAAATTATAAGATGGGGAAAGAAAAATAATTTTTCTCAATTTGAAGATTGAGTGAGGTAAAGGTGATATGTAATGAATAATATTCAAAAAATAATGGATATAATGAATCAAATTGAATATGGTTTTTTAGATGATAATGGAAATAATATATGTGATAATATAGATTTTGAATCTACGTTTAACAAAGTATATTATTTAATGTCACCAGAAGAATTATTAAATAAAAAGGTGGGAGTTTGTTGGGAGCAAGTAGAGTTAGAAAGACGATTATTTGAAGAAAATAATATAAAAAATGAAACATATTTTATTTATATCGATGATAAAAATAATTTACCTTCTCATACTTTTCTTGTATATTATATGAATAGTAAGGTTTATTGGTTTGAACATTCATGGTTTGATGAAAAAGGGGTTCATGAATATAATAATTTAAATGATTTATTAAATGATGTTGAAATCAGATTTATTAAAAGTAGAGAAAATGAGGTTCCAAAAGGTTTAGATGTTTTTATATATAGGTATGATAAGCCAAATTATAATATTTCATGTGATGAATTTTATCGTTATATTTTTACACAAAAGAAGATATTTAATTTCAAAATAGAAATGGCAACAATTCATGATTTAGAAAGAATAAAATATTATAAATTAAAAACAATTGTTGAATATGCTAAAAATTTATCAGAAGAAGAAATGAAAAAAATAGATAATTATATATGTGAAAGTGTTTCTGCTTTTATAAAAGAGTATAAAAATATAATTTATAATAAAAAAATCATAGGTAGTATTTTGGTTAGAAAAATAGATGGTGGCTTATTATTAGATGAAATTTTTATTGATAAAGAATATAGAAATAAAGGAATTGGTTCTTTGATAATTCAGAATTATGTTCTTGATAATGATTATAATATATATCTTTGGGTATATAAGGACAATGTTAAAGCTTTTAATTTGTATAAGAGGTTAGGGTTTAAAATTAAGGAAGAAACGGATAGCAGATATTATATGGAATTTCAAAAAAATTTATGATTTTAACTGAAAGTGAAGTGTGTTTTTATTTTATGTATTGAAAATAAGTTGGTGGATTTTATATGACGGATTTAAAAAAAGAGTTATTTGCTATTTATGATACTATTCACAATCCTAATGAATTATATGAATATATGAGAAAAAATATAAGATATGGTTTTATTTCTAGAGAAGATCATCAAGTTTATATGCGTAGTTTATTAAATGATGATAAATTATACGAAGATACTTTATTTAAAAGTTATTATTTGCAAACTCCGGAAGAATTAATTTTTTCAAAATGTGGTTTATGTTATGATCAAGTTGAATTTGAAAAGGATTGGTTATTGTATAATGGTTATGATGTTTATACTTTTTTTTGTACATTTCATCATCATTCTTTTTTGATTTTTAGTTCTGGAGAGGGGAAAAAATATTATTTAATAGAGAGAACTTTTAAAGAAACAAATGGAATTTATGAAGCAAGTTCGTTGAATGAGGCGGTTAAGTTGTATGTGGCTCAACAACTTTATCATAATCCAAATATTTCTATTCATGATATTCAAATATATCAATATAGTACTGTGAATTATGGTGTTGGATTTTATGAGTTTATTGAAGGTGTTAAAGCAGGAGAACGATATATGGAAATTAGTTTGTGATTTTAGAGTAAAACTGTTTTTAAAAGGTAAGTATTTTAAAAGAAAGTGATGAAAACTTAGAAAAAATTAGTTCTTCTATTTACAAATGATTTATTCTACTATACAATTATATTGTAGGATATGAGGTGTGTAGATGAGTCGTTTAAAATCAAAAAAGAATGATTATGGTGTTCTTGCTGTTGTTGCTTTAATAACGGTATTTCTTTTAGTTGGGATAGGAGGACTTTTTTATTATAAGCTTTCTAATTCTAAGAATAGATTTCGTGTACTTATTGAGAATGTTGTGGAGTATTTAGAAGAGAATACTTTAAAAGATAAGCCGAAAAGTTTACAAGGGGTTTTAACTTTAGGGGTTAATGGGAAAAGTACTGATGAGGATGAGCAACAGTTGATGGATATTTTAAATAAGATTGATTTATCTTTTTTGTATGGGGTAGATTATGCGACAAAGAGAATGAATTTTGAGATGAAGTCAAGTTATGATAAGAAAGAACTTTTGAATTCTAGTTTTTATATGGAAAGTGGAAATGGTTATTTGTATTTAGATAATTTGTATGATAAAAATATTAAGGTTCCTATTGAACAGTATGATTCTTTCTTTAAGTTAAATCTTTCTAGTGATTATCGTACGATTTATGATAGTATTGAGAAAGTACTTATTCGTTCTTTAAAGGATGATTATTTTGAGAAAGATTATGTTACAATTGATTCAAAGAAAGTGTTAAAAACGACACTTGTTTTAAATCATAAAAATTATCAAGAAATGAAAAAAAATGTTTTTCATGATTTAGTTTTAGATGATTCTTTTTTGAAGAGTTTGTCTAATGTTACTGGTAAAAAAGTTTCTGTTTTAAAGAAGAAATTGAATAAAATTGCTAGTAGTGAAGATGACTATAAAGAGATGGATATTGTTCTTTATACGAAAAATGATAAATTTTTAAAGTTAGAGTTAGTTTTTGATGGGGAGAAAATTACTATTCAAAGAGAAGAGAGAGATAAGTATTCTTATTCGTATGATGAACATAGTCAGGTTGTTTATGATGGAGTTGTTCAAGCAAGTAGGAAGAAAGATAGTAGCGTTCAATCTACATTTTTGATTAATGATCGGAAGAAGGGGGTTTCTGTTCAATTGATGATGACTTCTTCTTATGAGGTAAATAAAAAAATAGAGAAGAAAAATGTTAGTAATTCTATTTTGTATACTGATGTTACTGAGGAAGAAAAGAATCAGATTTATTCTAAGGTTTTAGAAAATGAGGGAATGAAGAACTTGATTCAAGAATTTTCTAGGTTAGGGAATAAAATTAATCGGGTTTTTGACTAATGGTTTGTTTGATGAAAGTACTGATAAGGAAGGAACTTATTCAGTATTTTTTTCGTATATTATAGTGGTGATGGTTTTGAGTTTGTTTAAAAATATGGAGCGGTATTTTGTTGATCGGGAATATCGGATTACTATTGATAAAAATAGGGTGCATATTATGAATTATTTGGAAATTGTTGATTTTTCTGATACTCGGATTGTTGTTCGGTATGATGGGGGGGAAAGTGTTTTGATGGGGACTAATTTGGTTGTTTCGAAGATGCAGGATGATGAGATTTTGATTGAGGGGAAAATCTGTTCTGTTGAAGTATAAATTAGTTTTTTTTACATAGACTTTGATAGGTGAATAGTTATGAGAAATCGATATTTGGAAAGATTTGATAATCGAATACGGGTTCTTGTTGTGGGAAATAATGTTCAAAGTTATTTAAAGAGAGTGTTAAAGAAAAAGATACATATTTATCGGGTTATTCCAAAGTCGAGGAGAGAAGTTGAGCTTATTTTAGATTATTCTGAATATGAGAAGTTGTTGGAGTATCATTCTATTTATGAAATTCAGGTTCTTGGTTATATGGGAAAGAGAAGGATTAAGGATAAGGTAAAGAAAAATTTTCTTTTGCTTTTGTTTATGTCAGTTGGTTTAGTGATGATTATTTTTTTCTCTCATTTGGTTAGTCAAGTAGAGATTATTCATCAAGATAGGGAACTTCGTTTGTTTTTATCTAGTGAGTTAAAGAAATATGGGATTTGTAAGTATACTTTTAAGAAGAATTATGCTGAGTTAGAGAAAATTGAAAATGATATTTTGAAGAATAATAAGGATAAGTTGGAATGGATAGAGATTGTTGAATATGGGACAAAGTATACGGTTCGTGTTGAGGCAAGAAAATTAAATACTAAGAAGGAAGTTTATCAGTATCAACATATTGTTAGTCGGAAGAATGCGGTAATTACTAGGATAGATGCGAGTGTTGGAGAAAAGGTTAAGTTTGTTAATGATTATGTGAAAAAGGGAGATGTTATTATTTCTGGGGAAATTTTACTTCCTAATAATACGAAAGTGCCTACGATGGCAAAGGGGAATGTTTATGGGGAGATTTGGTATCGAGTTTCTCTTCGGTGTCCTTATGTTTATCAGGAATCGAATTTGACGGGAAAGAAAAGAGAAGTTTATGCCCTTTATTTTTTTGGTAAACGTTTTGGTTTGTTTGATTTTCATCGTTATCGTGTTTTTGAAAGTAAGAAGAAAGTACTATTTTCTTTTAATATGTTAGATATTCAGATGGTTCGAGAAACGCAGTATGAAGCTGATGTTCGGGATGAGATATATACAGAGGATGTTTTAGAGAAAAAAGCTATGTCTTATGTAGAAGAGAAGTTAAGGAGAGATAATCCTTATATTCGGGAAATTGAGGAGATTAAGGTCTTAAAAGAGAGTGGTGATGAGGTTGGGGTTTCTTTTCAATTATTTGTGCGTGTAGTGGAGGATATTGGGGAAGTGTTGCCCTTTTCTGCTAATGATACTGAAAATATTTCTGGTTGATTTTTGAGAGGAAGATTTTTTGAAGAAATATCTTTCTTTTTTTTAGGGTTTTTGTTATAATTAATTTGATAATAGGGATTGGGTGTGATGTGGTATGAATCGTCGTGGTCAGGCTTTAGTAGAGTTTGTGCTAATTTTACCAATATTTCTGCTTATTTTATTTACTATTGTTGATTTTGGAAATCTTTTGGCTAAAAAAAATCAATTAGAAACAGAAAGTACTGATATTGTTTTATTGCTTAGGAATGGGAAGAGTGCTGAAGAGGTTGCAAAGAGTTATTCGAAAATCAAGATAGAAGAGTCTGTTTTTGAAGAGAAGTATAATAAAATAAAAATTTCTGAGAATATTACATTAATTAATCCATTTCTTTATAAGATTTTGGGAAATCCTTGTGTGGTTGAGGTGGAAAGGATTGTTCCTCGTGATAAATAATAAGGGTCAGAGTTTGGTTTTGTTTATTTTGATTATTCCTATTTTGATTGGAATTATGGTGATTGTTATTGATTGTGGAAAGGTATTTTTGTGTAAGAATAGACAAGAGAATGTTTTAACATTGGCTTTGGAGTATGGACTTACGGAGGAGAAAAATACTGTTATAGAAGATATTTTAGATAAAAATTTTGATGATGGAGAGCATAAGGTAGTTTGGAATGGTGATAAAGTAAGTATTGTTGTTCATGAAAAAGTGAATGGTGTGTTTAGTTCTTTGTTTGGTTTTTCTACTTTTGATGTTGTTTCTCAGTATCAGGGAAGTGTAATAGAGGGGAAAAAGAGAATAGAAAAGGTAAAGTAATAGGGTGATGATATGGCAAGTTCTAAGGGTAAAA
Source organism: uncultured Bacilli bacterium (assembly GCA_934176955.1). Lineage (GTDB taxonomy): Bacteria > Bacillota_I > Bacilli_A > RF39 > UBA660 > RUG11198. Next base: position 24,809 of record CAKPOS010000011.1, on the reverse strand, counting down.
TTATTAGTATTTCTTCGGTTAAGGGTGGTGTTGGAAAGACCACTATGGCGATTAATTTGGCTGGATTATATTTTATGATGAAGAAACGGGTTTTAATTATTGATGCTGATTTTTATAGTGGTGGTATTTCTACTTGGTTAGATATTCGTAATCAGAAAGATATTTATATGATGATTGATAGTATTTCGAATAATCGTTATAGTAGTATAATTGATTATGTTACTTCTTATAATAGTGGGATTGATGTTTTGGCTAGTCCAAAGGATCCTAGGTCTGCTTTAAAGATAGAGGCTAAGTATATTCCGATGATTTTTGAATTTGCTAAAAGGGAATATGATGTTGTATTAGTGGATACGAATCATTTGATGAATGAGGTTAATTTAATGATTCTTGATCATGTTGATGTTAGTCTTCTTATGGTTACTAATGATTTGATTGATTTAAAGAATATGAGAAATTTAATTCAGATATTTAAAAGTACGGATAAGACTAATTATTTTGTAGTTTTAAACTGTTCTAGGGATACGGGAAGAGATTATTTATCTTTATTTGATATTCGTAATATTTTAAAGTGTAATATTGATTATACGATTGGGAATAGTTTTTATATTAAGAATATTGATAAGTATGTTTTGAATGGAGAGATTCTTACTTTAAATCGTAGTGTTAATCGTTTTCATGGAGGAGATGTTGCAAAATTAAAGAAAATTGCATTAAAATTATTAGAAAGTGGGGAAGAGGAAAGTGAGCAAGAAGAGTCTAATTGAGGAATTTGATGTAAAGCCTTCTTTAGTGAAGGTAGAGGATATTGATGATTATGATATTTTTTCGGATAAGAATTTGCTTGATCATTTGAGGAGTACAATTATTCAGAATTTGATTGATGAGAATATTCCTGAGGATAAACTTTTGGATCAATATATTAATGATGAGATTGATAAGGCGATTAGTAATTATAATTTGGATTATTTACAGAGAAATTATATTTTTAATTTAATTCAAAATGAAATTAATGGATATGGGCCTATTACAGATTTACTTAATGATGATCATATTACTGAGATTATGGTGAATGGTCCTGATCAAATTTATGTTGAGGTTGATGGAAAGGTGGTTCGTGAGGATAGTGTTTCTTTTATTAATGAGAAGCATATTATTCGAACGATTCAAAGAATTGTGCAACCTCTTGGGAGGACGATTGATGTAGCTAATCCGATGGTGGATGCTAGGCTTAGAGATGGGAGTCGATTGAATGCGGTTATTCCTCCTTTGTCTTTGAAGGGGCCTGTTCTTACCATAAGAAAATTTGCTAAGGATTTAGAGAGTATTGATGATTTGTTAGTAAAGGGAGCTTTAACGAATGATATGGCAATATTTTTAGAGTGCTGCGTGAAGGCTAAGTTAAATATTTTGATTAGTGGAGGAACGGGTACTGGTAAGACAACTTTACTTAATATTTTGAGTGGTTTTATTGGTAAGAATGAGAGAATTATTACCATTGAAGATGCTGCTGAACTTAGGTTAAAGCAAAGTCATGTGATTTCTTTGGAAACAAGGGCGAATAACTATGAAGGAGAAGGAGAGGTTACAATAAGGGATTTGGTTCGGAATTCTCTTAGAATGCGTCCTGATCGGATTATTGTAGGTGAGGTTCGTGGAAAAGAGGCATTTGATATGATGCAGGCGATGAATACTGGGCATGAGGGTTCTATTACAACATTACATGCGAATGGTTGTGTTGATGCTTTAAATCGTCTTGAAACAATGATTTTGATGAATGAAATGGCTATTCCTGTTAGTGCGGTTCGTGGATATATTGAAAATGCAATTGATATTATTATTCAAATTGATCGTTTGGGAGATGGTCGTAGAAAGATTACTAGTATTAGTGAGGTTGATGGATTAAAAGATGGTAACATTGTGACGAAGGAAATTTTTGGCTATCGTCAAAATGGTATAGCAGAAGATGGGGCTACTTTGGGAAATTTTGTTCAATCAAGAAGTGTTCCTTCTGTTTTTGAAAAAATTAAACGGAAAGGTTTTGATGAGGTAGATTGTTTATTTAAGAAGAGGAAAATTACTGAATAAGTACTTTGTGTTGATGATTTGGAAATGAGGTGGAGAGATGAATGGTGTTTTGATGATACGAATTGTTTTAGGAATCATTTTGTTGTTGGTATTTCTTTTTATCATTCGCTTGATAAGAGGATTTGTCATTGAGAAGAGGATTGCTAATTATACCCTTTCTCCTATGGAAGAAAATAATGTTAGTTTGTTTGATCAAATTAGTGCTAAGTATTTACACTTTCTTTCTAAGTTTTCTAAAAATTCTCATTTGATTCATTATGCTAATCGTTATAATCAAAAGGGAATTGTTGATAGTAAAGATGCAGTTATCTTTATTTTAAATAAATTAATTATTGCGGTTATTTTTGTTGGTTTAATTATTGTTTCTTTTGCTATTCAGGGAAAGAATTTAGGGATTATTGGTTTTTTGTTTAGTTTTGTTATTGGATATTATTTGTATGATATTTATATGATTTGGAATAAGAAAAAAAGAAGTAAGAAGATTAAGAATGATATGCTTAGAGCGGTTATTATTATGAATAATGCTTTTAAGGCAGGGAAGAGTACTTTACAAGCGGTTGATATTGCTTCAAGAGATTTGCCTAAGCCTATTTCTTTGGAGTTTAGGAAGATTTATCAAGATATGAATTATGGAATTAGTGCAGAGGTTGCTTTTTCAAGGTTTGCTTCTCGTGTTTCTTTAGATGAGGCGAATTATATTGCTACTAGTTTGACAATATTAAATAAGACTGGTGGAAATATTGTTGCTGTTTTTTCTAGTATTGAGAGAACTTTATTTGATAAGAAGAAGTTAGAGAGTGATTTGAAGAATTCTACAGCAGCATCTAGTTTAGTTGTTAAGGTTCTTATGGTTATTCCTATTTTGTTTGTTATGGTGATTTATGTGATTAGTCCTAGTTATTTTGCGCCATTATTTACATCAGGACTTGGTTATTTTATTCTTAGTATTATTATTTTAATGTTTGTTATATATATATATTTACTTAATAAGATTATGAAAGTAAGGGTGTAAGATATGAGAGGAGAAGAACATTATTTTTCTAAAAAGTTGTATAGAGAAAAGACAATAATGGAAATGAAGAAAAGGATAGACTTACTTGGTGTTTCTACAAAGTTAGATGTTTATTCGTTTTTAAATTTGAGATTTTTCGGGATGGTTTTTGTTTTCTTAGCTTTTCTTATTACTAGCAAACTTGGGTTTATTTTAGCTCCTTTGTTTACTTATCTTTTTTATCGGGGAATTACTTATTTTTTAGTGGATAAGAGGATTCGAGATAGGCAAATTATTTTAGAAACAGAAGCTCTTAGTTTTTTTGAGATTTTGACTTTGTCTTTGGAGACAGGGAGAAATTTAAGTGAGGCGCTTAAGGTAACGGTAAATTCTTCTAATGATGGGATGTTAGTATCAGAGTTTAGAGAGGTATTGAGAGAACTTGATTATGGGAAGAGTTTGACAGAGGCAATGAATGATATTCAATCGTCTATTCCGAGTGATACAATCAATAATATTATTTTGTCGTTAACACAAGCTAATTTATATGGAAGTAGTATTATTCAAAGTTTATATGGACAGCTTGATTATTTGCGGGAGAAGAGAAGGTTAGAGGTTAAGGCTTTGATTAGTAAGGTTCCGATTAAGATTAGTATTATTTCAGTATTTTTCTTTGTTCCTTTGGTACTTGTTATTATTTTAGCTCCTGTTCTTCTTGAATATGTTTCAAAGTAAAATACTTAAGGAGAACTTTAATTTTGTTAAAGAGAGGGGAAGTATTTTTCTTTTATCTTTTGAAAAGAGAGTTGACTTATTGATTATTCATTATTAAAATATTAATAGATAAAAAAAGAGAGGTGAAGAAAATGTCAGGACATAGTAAGTGGTCTACGATAAAGAGAAAGAAGGGGGCTATTGATGCAGAACGTGGTAAGGTTTTTGCTAAGTTAGCGAAGGAGATTTATGTTGCGGCAAAGTCTGGAGATAGTGATCCTGCTAATAATGCGGCACTTCGTATGGTTATTGAGAAGGCTAAGGCTGAGAATATGCCTAAGTCAAATATTCAAAATGCGATTGATAAAGCAGCACAAAAGGGTAATGGAGAAAATTATGAAAGTGTTCGCTATGAGGGATATGGTCCTAATGGAATGGCAATTATGATTGATTGTTTAACGGATAATCGAAATCGTACAGCATCTTTTGTTCGTAGTACTTTAACTAAACGTGGAGGAAATTTAGGAACAGATGGTTCTGTTAGTTATTTATTTAAGAGAAAAGGTATTCTTATTCTTAGTCATGATTATGATGAAGATAAGTTAATGGAAGATGTTTTAGAGTTAGAGATTGAAGATTTTGTTTCTCATGAAGATGGTTATGAAATTACAACTGAACCTAATCAATTTCTTTTGGTTAAAGAGGGATTAGAAAAATTAGGATATACTGATTTTAGTATGTCAGAAGTTACTTATATTCCAGATAATTATGTTTCTATGGATGAAGAGAGTACAGAGAAAGCGCTTTCTTTGATTGAATCTTTAGAAGATATTGATGATGTTCAAGAAGTTTATCATAATTTAGAAGTATAATAAAATTACGGGGTTAGTTTCCTCGTAATTTTTTAAATTTTTCTTCAAATTTTGTAAAATTCTATAAATTATTTCATATAATTTTAAATATTTGTGTAAGTGAATTTTAAAGATTTTTAGGTGTAAAATATCATGAAGACATATCTATATTTTTAGGTGTTTTTTTTTGTTTAATTTTAAATGGATATAATGATATGCAATTTGTTTGATTAGAAAAACGAAATGGAAAAGTTATTTACTTTTGATTAAGGAGATGATAATATTAAAATAGAGGTGTGAAATGTTATACTTAATCTTAATTATTTTCGTTATTGTTTTGAAAGTAGAGAATAATCATTTGAAAGAAATTATTCGTAAGAGAGTTAATTTTTGTCCTAAATGTGGGTATGATTTATATAAACAAAGAAATTATTTTGTTAATGATAATAAAAATATAATTGATTCAAATAAAGCAAGTGAAGCTAAAAATAAGTTTGATGGTAGGGAGAATAATTTGTTTTTTTTAGTCGGTTCTATTCTTATTGTTATTTCTGCTTTAATATTTATTACTAGTACTTGGAGTATTATGGGAAATATATTTAAAATTATGATAATATTTGCTTCAATATTTTTATTCTTTGGTATTAGTATTGTTGCTTTAAATAAGTTTAATTTACCTAATACAGCAAAAACATTTTTTTATATGGGTGTTTCTTATATACCTATTGCTTTAATTGCTATTAGCTTTTTTTCTTTATTTGGAAAGTATTTTTCTATATATGGAAAGGGTAATTTATTGTATTTAGGCTTTTCTTCCTTATTAGTGTTTGTTATATACTATTTGATATCGATTCATCAAAAAAATAGTGTGTTAGGTATTGTTAGTTTTCTATTTAATATTATTGGTATTATTCTTTTTTGTTGCTTTTTTATTAAGGATATTAATATTATTTTGATTGTTATTGAAGTTTATAATTTAGTATTGATATTTTTGTATAAGATTAAGGTATATTTATATAATAAGAAAAATAATTATTTATATATTAATGGGATAAATATATTTGTATTTATTATTGGTTTTTATTATAATTTATTTTTCTTTGAAAAGGGAATTAGTTGTTTGTTTCTTATTTTGTTTTTGATAGGAACTACTACTATTTTTAATGAACAAAATATTAAAAATTATATTTCTCCATCATTAGGTATTTTGTTTGCTATTTGTTTGGGGGTTAATTTGTATTTTGTATTAGGTAGTATTTTAGTATTGCAAATTATTTTATTAATAGCATATTTATCTATATTTATCATTGATATTATTATTAATGATAGGATTAATCAATCTAGTTATATTATTATTAGTATTTTTAATTTTATTATGTTATATACTTTATATTTTAATGGTAGTATGCCTTTATATTTATCTATATTTATCTATAGTTTAATTTCTTTAATATATTATTGGTATGCAAATAATAAGAATATTGTCATAAATATTATTATTATATTTATGGAATTGAGTATGTTTATATTGTCTATTGAGTATTCTCATTTATTTTCTATTTTCTTGCTGTTAAGTTTAGTGATATATTTTATTGGTAAGAGCAAGGGTAGAGTTTCTGAAGTTATTTGGTTTATTATTTTTAGTATTAGTTCCATTATTGTTAACATTAATTTATATTTTTTATTGCTTATTTTGTGTATATTTATTATCTATAATTTATATAAAAATTTATTTGATAAAATTAGTTTCTTTTATATTTTTATGATAAGTTTTGTTTTAGTAAAAATATTTAGTTTTTCCTTTGATGTTAGTAAATATATTTTTGTTATGGTTATTATTTTTATTCATTTTATTTATTATTTTATTAAAAAGAAGGATTTATATCTATTTGTAATATATACTTTTCTATTTATTTTGTTTAAATTTGTGATTTATGATTTGGCTATTAATAATATTAGTTTTATTAATATTGGTGTTAGTTATTTGTATTTAATTATTGTGATAAGAAGGATTATTTGTAAGTATATTAATCGTTGTGATTTAATTGAATATATTTTATTTATAGGCATTAATATTTTTGCTATATATTTATATAATAGCAAGGTTGATGGTTTGCTTTATATTGCTTTTTTAACTTTCTTATCTTTTGTTGGATATTTATTGAAAGATAAGGCTTTAGTAGTTAGTAATTTGTTGTTTATCTTTATTAATATAGTTCTTGTTACTAGTAGTTTTTGGTTATCTATACCTTGGTGGTTATATATTTTAATTATTGGTATAATATTAATTTTGTTTGCTGTATCTAATGAGAGAAGAAAAAATAATAAATAGAATTAAAAATGAATTTTTGTTTGGTGAAGAAATAAAAAAGACGGGGTTAGTTTCCTCGTAATTTTTTAAATTTTTCTTCAATTTCTTTTCTTCTTTTTTCTTCTTCTTGGTTATCTATGATGTAAGTATTATTTTCCTTTTTAAGAATGATTCCTTCGTGAAGGTTTTTGGGAAGTTTAAAAATACTTATTTTTCTTTTTTCTCCTGTTTGTATATTTTCTAAAATAGCTATATTTTCTTCTATTCTATCTAGGGCATATTTCATTTTTATCCTCCATTGGTATTGGTTTGTTTGCTGGTAATATTGATTGTTTTTCCATCACTTTTTAAGAAGATACTTCCTTCTTGGTCTGTTCTATGAATTTCAATATTTTTCTTGGTAAGTTTATCTATGGTTATTTGGTTCGGATGGTTATAAGAATTATTTTTTCCGACGGAGATGATGGCATATTTTGGATTTACTTTATTTAAAAATTCTGTTGTTGTGCTATATTTAGAGCCGTGATGTCCTACTTTTAGAACGGTTGCTTTGATGTCTTTACTTAGTATTTTCTTTTCTACTTCACTGGTAGCGTCTCCTGTAAAGAGGTAGGAAGTATTTTTAAAGTTTGCTTTTAAGATGATAGATGAATTGTTTAGATTTTTTTTATCACTTCCTGTATACATGACTTGGAAAAGAGTGTGTCCTAGTGCAAAATTTTGGCCAATATTAGGAACATCAAAGGTCATGTTTTTTTCTTCCATAGCATTTAGAACATCTAGAAATGTTTTGGTGGTTGTGGTAACATTGGGCATGTAAATTTTTTCAATGTCAAAATTTTTGATGATATCGTCCATTCCTCCAATGTGGTCTTCGTGTGGATGCGTTGCAATTAAGTAGTCGAATTTGGTCATGTTTTGTTCTTTAAAATACTGAACAAGTAGTGGACCATCTTCGTTGTTGCCAGCATCGATTAGCATGTTATGTCCTTCATTTTGGATTAGGATAGCGTCTGCTTGTCCTACGTCTAAGTAAGTAATATCTAGTGTATTTGTATTTTCTGTTTCTTTAAAAGTTTCTGTTACTGGTAGTCCAAAGGTTTTGTCAATATCCTTTTCATATAAGCTATAAAAGATAGCAACAATGATTAGTAAAATACTTATTCCTTTGGGTAATTTTTGTTTTTTCTTCTTTTTGGTCATTTGATTTTCTCCTTTTACTTTTGTTTATATTATAACAGTTTTTTCCTTTTAGGGGAATGGTTTTTCGATAAAGAAATTATTTGTATTATTGAAGTTATTGTGTTAAGATATAGGTGTGGTGGTTTTATGGAGGATAATAATTTAATTCATAAATTTGTTGATAAAGTGAAAAATAAATTCACTAAGAATTCTAAAGGGTATCCTTCAGTTGCCGAATATGCTTTTAGTTCTGAGGAAATAGAGAAGTTAAGTGAAGAGAATAAGCAAAAGATATTAGATTTGAAACAGGAGGTTTATCCTAAAAAAGAAAAAAAGAAGAGAGAAGTTTTAAAGACTTTGGATAAAATGAATGAAAAAGATGCTGTTGATTTAGAGAAAGAAAATCTTTCTAATCAGGAAGAGAAAAATACTTCTGTAGATGTTGTTGTTGAGGAAGAATTAAATAAAGAAGTAGATTCTTCTATTTTAGAAGAGAAATCTTTGAAAGAGGAAGAGAAGTTAGAGGATTTAGTTCAAAAGATTGAGAATAAGCCAATTAATAGTTTTGTTGATATTAATTCTGATAATCAGAGATTGATTATGGAGAAGTGGAATGAGATTGATATTAACGAGATTGATAAAGATATTATGGATGGGAAAGAAATTTTAAATCATAATTATACGATTACTTATGCTGATGAGGCTGAAAAATTTATTCATGATATTCGAAAAAAATATGAGATTGTTATTTGCTATTTAATTGGTTTTAATAATGAAAAAAAGGGAATTTTTGATAAGACAATTTTTTCTTTAAAGATGGATGATGAATGGAAATTTTTGTCTCAATATATTAAGATTTTGGAAAAAATTCGTAATTTTAAGAAGTAAGATTTATCTTTGTTTTTCTTTTTGTTCGATAGATAAATTTTTTATCAGTATTTTATTTTCAAAAAATATTTACCATAATTTACCATAATGTTTTGATATTTATTCTATTATCTTTGTTTAGAATGAAATCAGTTAGTGAGGTGATAGATGAAAATAAACGAAGAAAAAACAATAATGAGATAAATTAGAATTTGGATGTGGTGATGTGATGAAGACGATAGTTTTAGTGGAAGATGAGAAAGATTTGAATTCTTTAATTAAGGCTTATTTAGAAAAAGCTGGTTATGATGTGATTAGTTATTTAAATGGGGAAGATGCAATAGAAAATACGAATGTGGATGCTCATTTATGGATACTAGATATTATGCTAGGTGGGGATATTAGTGGCTACGATATTTTGAAAAAAATTCGAGAAACGAATGAGGAAGTGCCAGTAATATTTACTTCGGCTAGGGATAAGGATTTGGATAAAATTATTGGGCTAGAACTAGGTAGTGATGATTATATTACAAAGCCATATTCTCCTAAGGAATTGGTACTTAGGGTTAATAATATGATAAAAAGGGTCTATTCTAAGGAAAGTAAAAAAATTGTCTATGGAAATTATACAATTGATTTGGATAAGAGAAGTGTTAGTCAAGGAGAAGTTGAACTTACTTTGACCACATTAGAGTTTGATTTGTTGTATATGTTTGTTACTAATAAAAATAAATCTTTTTCGAGAGATGATATTTTGAATATTATTTGGGGAAGTGATTATTTTGGTAATGATCGTGTGGTAGATGATTTGGTAAGAAGACTTAGAAAGAAAATGCCTGATATTAATATTAATACAATTTATGGGTATGGGTATAGGTTGACATGACAAAGAGTAATTTACGGGAACAACTTTTCGTTGTTTGGATGATTATTTTGGGGATAATGGTTGTGTCACTTGGAATTATTCTACCAAATAAATTGATTCCTATTTATGAAACAAATGTTTATAATTATTTAAGGCAACCTCTTAGTTTTTTACAGAGCGAAGACGATATTAATGAGAATACGGTAAATACGGAAGTTGCTTATTTATATATTGTTTCTTCAAATACGGTTAGTATATCAGATAATTTAGAGGATATTATTGATATTAAAGATATGGATAAATTACTTTCTCGGTTTGATTTAACGAAGGAGAATGGTAAATTTATTTATAAAAGAAATACTTATTACTATGTTACTTCTATTAGTAATGGTAAGATTAAGATAGCAATTACGAATGATAGTTATATTAGTCGGATGAAGAAGTCTATTTTGATGATTATTTTTCGGGTTATTGGAATTTCTTTTGTTCTTGTTTCATTCTTTATTTTGGCTTGGTCGAATCATTTGGTGGTTAGGATTAAGAAGATAAAGGATAAGATTGATAATATTACGAATGAGAATTATGATCATAAGCCTGATACGAGATATAGTGATGAATTATATACGCTTGATCGGGCGGTTAGTGATATGCATACGTATTTGAGTGAACAGGAAGAATATAAAAATCAGATGTATCAAAATATTTCCCATGATTTTAAAACTCCTATTACGGTAATGATGTCTTATTTGGAAGCATATGATGATGGTATTCAGACGGAAGCTGAAACGATGAAAGTCATGAAAGAACAATTAAAAAAATTAGAAATTAAAGTTCACTCCTTATTATATTTAAATAAATTAAATTATTTGTCAGAGCGAAGAGATAATTTAAAGGAACAGTATGATGTATCCTTGACAATTCATGCAGCAGTTGATAAATTTAAAATGTCTCGGCCTGATGTTAAGTTTGTTCTAGATATTGACAAAAAGAGCACAATATTTCGTGGAAGTGCCGATATGTGGGAAGCCATTATTGATAATATTTTGAATAACTTTATGAGATATGCTAAAAAAGAGGTTAAGATTACGGTAAAAAATAAAAAAATTATATTATTTAATGATGGTGAGAATATTGATGAAAATGTATTGAATAACATATTCACTCCATATGAAAAAGGCTTGAAAGGAGTCTTTGGATTGGGGTTATCAATAGTCCGTAAGACTCTACACTTACTGGATTATGATATTACCATCGAAAATGTAAAGAACGGTGTAAAATTTACAATTTATGAATAAAATATAGAAGTTACAGATACCACATCAAATTTGGTGTGGTTTTTTTTGTTCTTCGAAATTTGGTGGATTAAAGTATTCGTTATAAATTTACTTAATATTAATTTGAATTTTTAAAGAATAATTTAGTTTTTTTAAATTTTAAGGAATAAAATAGGATAAAATCATACCTAAAATTTAGATGTAATTTTTTAAACCTACTGAATTGCGCAGAACATTTTTTTGATGAAGAATAATATTTTATTAAATTAGAAGAACTAAATTTGAAAAAATTTTATTATGAAAAAAATTTATTTTAGGTAAGGGGTTAGGTAAGGGGATTTTTTTCTATTAATTAATTATTTAATATGGTTTGTTTTATGTGTATCTATATTATTTTAATGAAAATAATTTTTATATTTATGACTTTTAGATAGGTTGTGTTGAATGTGATGACTGATAATTTTAATATGATTTATACTACAAATTAAATACTTAATAAAAATTATAATTTATATATAGTTATAGTTTGAATATTTGAATTTAATTTTTCTTCAATTATAAAGTTAAGCAAAACTTTGAGATAAAAAAATCTCTTAAAAAAGTATTGATTTTTAATTTCTTATTTGCTATACTTAATACATAATATAAGGAGGAGATAGAAGTGGATAATAAAAATATACAGGGTGGAAAAGGCCAGGTTATTAGTGAAAATAAAGGAAGAGGTTTGTTTTATGCAGTAATTGCTGTTGCAACTTTCATTATTATGGCAGTTGGAGCAACATTCGCATATTTTACTGCTACTACAAATAGTGCTAATTCTTCTGTAAAGACTGGATCTACTACTTTGAAATTAAAATATATTAGTTATGAAAGTGGATGGATGAAAAATGATTTAATTCCAGCAGATACGGAAGTTACGGAGTATTCTTTTGAAAATCAAAATGATACTACGATAAAAGCAGATGATGAAGCTGCAGAAGAAAAACAATATACAAGTTTAAAGAATGGATTATGTAAAGATGATTTTGGAAATTCAATTTGTAGTGTTTATGTTTTCCAAGTAAAAAATGATGCAAATTCTCCTCAGACTGTTTCTTTAAATGTTGTTAGTGAAACTAATCAATTTGCTAGTTTGAATGCAATGGCATATGAAGTTTCTTTAAATAGTGACAATCAAACAGATTATGATTCTAAAGAAAATAATAATGGATTGACAGATCCAAAGTTTAGAACTAGTAGTAGTGATGTTCAAGAAGGGTTAATTGACGTAATAGATGGAGATAGCAATCTTCTTGATTTAGCTGGTCAATCAACTGGAAGTAGTAATGTTTATTCTCCTTTATTCATCAATCGTAAAGGTGTTACGAAGACGTTATTAAAATATATTGAGTCTCAAGATAGTGGACTTGGTACTAGTGTGAAAAAACCTTCTATTGATCGATTATTAGTACCAACTGTTGATTCAGAAGGAGCTGAAACTAATCAAGGGGATGATGATGCTGCTACCACTAAACTTAGAACAACTAAAGTTTCTGATGATATTGAAATTACTGGTGGAGAAACTAAGACATTCGCTCTTGTTTTATATATCAAAAATGCTAAAACTGATCAAACAAAAACTGATGCTTCAAAAGAATTTACTGGTCGAGTAATTATTAGTTCTGGTGATGGCTCTACTGGTGTTAGTGGATCTATCGGATTAGTAAATGAAGAAACTAAAGGAAATTTACAATCAAAACAACCATAGTAATTTTATGATTTTTAAATAAAACATATCTCTGATTTTGAGGTATGTTTTTTAATGGATAATGATAAAAAGTGGTGTTATCGTATTGAATCTTTTGCTAGGTAAGATAAAAAATCTGATGATAAGTAAAAAAATTGTTCAGTATTTTTAGTTTATTTTAAGTGATAAAAAAATTTTAAGTATTCTTTTAATTGAATTGACTTTTAAATTAATATTTGCTATCATTAAGTAGTAAGATAGTAGAGGAGGATAGCTGTATGGGAAATGATAATATAAATGAAAATGCTATTAATCCTAACAATGGAGAGAATTTTAATAATAAGTCTAATACTTTTAATTTGGTTATTGGTTTAGCTACTTTGTTAATTGCTATATTGGGTGCAACTTTTGCATATTTTTCTGCTACTGCTAGAAGTAAAGAAAATGATGTAACTGTTAAATCTGCTTATGTTAGTATTTCTTATGATGGCGGTACTGAGATAAAAGCGAGTAATTTAATTCCTGCTACTCAACAAGTTGCGTTAAAGAAGTATCAAAAGGCGGCTACTGAATATAATGAATCGGTTGATGGTGATATGATTACTGATTATGATACATATAAAAATGATGTTAATCGTAGATGTGTTGATGCTAAGGGGAAAGAAGTTTGCTATGTGTATCAATTCTCGGTATTAAGTGATGGTGCTGAGGGAGAGGATACAGAAATATTAGCTTCGATTAAAGTGAATAATAATAATTTTACTAATTTGAGTTATGTTTTGTATGAGGTTGATTTGAAGGCTGATCCAAATGATAGTACTAAAACTTTGAAGGATAAATTTGGTATAGGAATTGTTGATACTGAGAATGGAGGAGGATATCATCTTGCTAGTAAGTTTACGACTATGGATACTAATCCAGATAATGTAGATTTTACTGGAGTTGGTTTTAATAAATTTGAGCAACCTGAGGATATTAAAGGGGATAATGATGAAATTACGGGAACTTTAAATCCGGTAGCTTGTTTAGCTGGTTTTAGTGCTGATTCTGCTGATAAAGCAGTAGATGATACTTCTCGTTGTGCTACTTTAAAAATAAAAAATAAGGTAAAGCATACTTTTCAGTTAGTTATTTGGTTAGAAGAAACAGGCGAGGTTCAAGATGAACAAGGAAAAACTTTTGAAGGTACAGTATCTATCGAAGTTAGTGGCGGAATTGATACTGGAGAGTATGAAGATGGTAAAATTACTGGTAGTGAGTAATCAATTAAAGAAGCAATTTTTGATTGCTTTTTTTTTCATTTTTTGATACTATTATAATAGAGGCGGTGATAGTTTGGAGGGTCATGCAAATAGAAAAGATTTTTTTTATATTATTATATTGATTTTGACTTTTATTACCGTAATCGTTGGTGCAGCTTTTGCTTTGTATTCTTTTATTTTTAGTCAAAAAGAAGGAACAAGTGCGGTTTATACTGGTACCTTATCTGTTGAATATTTATCTGGAGATATTATCAATTGTAACTATCTTTATCCAATTAGCAATCCTAAAATTACTGATGAGAAAAATATATATAAAAATACTTTTAGGGTTAGAAATACTGGTAGTTTGGATAGTTTATTACAAATTAAGATTGATATTAATTCTAATGAATTTTCTAATGGAACTTTGATGTATTCTATTTATGGGTCTAGTGGTGATGAGCTATCTAATGGATATATCGAAGGAAATACAACATCTATTGTGGCAAATAATATTGAGTTGAAAAATAATACTTCGGAAGAATTTACCTTGATTATATGGATTAGAGAATCTGGAGTAAATCAAAATTCTGAGATGAAAAAAAATTTATCTGGTACTATTCAGGTTGATGCTTCCCAGAAATTAAATTAAGGAGGAGTAAAAATGGGTGATAAAAATAATAAAAGTTTTTCTGATTTATTTTCTAGTATTTCATCAGAAGATGAGTCTAGTCAAGAAAAGAAGATTACTTTTGATAGTTTGTTAAGTGGTGTAGATTCAGGGGAAAAATCTAATGTTTCTTCTAGTGATATCTTTTCTGATGGTGCTAATACAAATCATAAAGAATTGCAATTAGGAGAGAAAAATAATACATATGATGGAGTAAAGGATAAAAATATTGATAAGGAAGAAGAAAATAATAATTCTGTTGATTCTTTTCGATTTGGCGATATTTTTAATTTGAAGGATAGTGACAATCATGAAATAGAGGAAGCAGATTATTCAAATGAAGACTTTAAAAAAGTTGAAGATAATCATATTGGTTCTTCTTTGGAACAACAAAATTCCTTACTTAATGATGGTAAAAATCCTGTTGAAGAGGATAATATAACTAATTCTTCTAATAATCCATTTTTTGAAGAAAAACCAACTTTTGAGAGTAATAAGGATAGTAGCGAGAACAATACTTTAGAAGAAGGGAAATCAATTGAAGGAATAAATCTTTTTGAAAGTAATCAAGAAAGTAATCCATTTTTTACTGAAAGTGCTTCTAAAAGTGAGAATGAAGAAATTCGTGTTAATGATGAGTTAGAAAATATAAAAAATACTGATGTAGATAGTTCGGTTGGAAGAAAGAATACTACTGAAGAAAAGGATTCTTTAGTTAATAAAGAAAATAGTAGTAATCCATTTTTTGGAGAGGATAGTCATTCTGAAGAAGAAAATGCTCCTGTAATTGATTTTTCTTCTCAAGATAATTCGTTAAATTCTAATGTAGATCTTGGAAATGTTTTTTTTCAACAAAATGAAGATAGTGAAATGTCAAATTCTTCTTTAAATATTAAGAATACTGAAGAAGAAAAAAGTGATTTTTTAGAAAAAAATTTGCCTAAAGAATCTGAGAATCAAGAAGAAAAAAAGCCAGAAGTTGTTAGTCCATTTTTTATGGATAATACTAATTCAGAAAATCCTTATTCTGCTTTAGAAAAAATTAATTTAGTAGAAAATGAAAATAAAAATAAGGTTGCTAAAAAAATTGATTTGTCTTCAGTTAAGCATTACGATGTTAAAATTGAAAAGAAAAAGGAACCTTTATTAAAATTTATTTTAGGAGTTATTTCTTATGCTATATTTATTTGGTTGTTGTTAGTTGGTGTAGCATTACTTGTTTATGTTTTAGATATTAAAATAAGGGCTGCTAAAGGAGATTATAGTTCACCTACCTTTAATGCTTATGTAGTTTTAACAGGAAGTATGTTACCGGAGATACAAGTTTATGATGTTGTGGTGACTAAAAAAGTAGATCCTTCTAGTTTAGAAGTTGGAGATGTGATTACTTTTGCTTCAGCAGATTCTAGATTTTTGAATACCATTATTACCCATAGAATTATAAAAAAAGAGTATGATACAAAGACAAAGTCTTATTCATTTCAGACACAAGGTGATAATAATAATGTTGCGGATAGTGCTTTGGTTCCTCAAAATAATATTTTTGGTAAAGTTATTTTAAAGATTCCTAAGTTGGGTTATCTACAAGAATTTTTAGCATCAGATGGTGGTTGGATTATTGTTATTTTAATTCCATGTTTAACAGTTGTATCTTATGATGTTGTTAAATTAGTCAAGGGATTAAAAAAGAAGAAATATAAAGGGATAACTGTTCAAAAATAAGAAAAGTAAGTGATAAAATGAAAGCAAATATATTTAAGCTAAAAGAAAGAGATGAAAAGAAGAAAAAAATTATTATTGAAGAAGAAAAAACTAAAAATCCTTTTCTTCTCTTCTTTATTCGTCATAAAATGTTTTTTTTGATTGCAATTGCTACGGTAATTATTTTGTCTTTATTATTATCAGTTGGTTTTGCTTTTTCTCTTTTAAGAGGAAGTAATAATTATGATATTAGTTATGTTTCTGGTAGTGATAAAATTGATAGTAATAATAATCCTGATATCAAGGATGATGATGTAAAAAAAGATTTATTAGGGGAAGAATCAAGAGCAGATGGTGTTGTTGTATTGGTTGAAAGTGTTATGTTAGTAAATGGAAGTATTATTGATTTTTATACTGATGGTACTGCTATTATTGTTAAAGGACAGGGAGATGAAAATGGTAAGATTTATCGAATATTTCCTAAAGTTGATGGCTCTTATGGAATTGATAAGTCTGGAAAAATTGATAAGAGTGTAAAAAAAGTTTTGATGGAAGCATCAACAACTGCATTAAATGATGGGGTAAATATTACTTATTATACTGATGGAACTGCTAAGGTTGTATTGAATGCTAAGACAATATTTGTTAGGGATAGTAATAATATTAAAATTGATAATGGGTCTTTGTTTGTAAATACTACTCCATCTGGAGTTGCTTTAGCTAAAAATACTGATAAAAATTATGTTCAATATACAGATAAAAGTAATTATGTGGTTAGTAATGGAAAGAAATATATTGTGAATAAAAATACTGAAGTATCTGTTAATGGGAATAATATTTCTTATGACTCGTTTAATTCTTTTGGTGTTCTAGGAGAAAAGAGTTATAAAGATGGCAATACGATTACTGTTTTTGAAAATGGAGCTGCTGTTATTACGGATAGTAAGGGAAATACTCTTTATGTAAAAAGAAGTGGAGATATTTTATTAAAAAAGAAGAATTTGTATGAAATTTCTACTAATGAGTATGGGTTTTCTGTATCGAATAAGAATTGTTCTGATGGCAAACAAGTAATTTATTTTGATAATGGTGCTGCTATTGTAGTATATCCAGATGGGAAAAGGGAATATGTAGAAGATAGTGATGATATTCTATATGATTCTAAGAGGAAGATTATTAGTGATTTTGTTGGGGCAAGTAAAACAAGTGAAAAGATTACTACTGATGACGAAAAGGTATATAACTTTTCTAATGGCAAATCTCAAGTTATTCGATCTAATGGGAGTAGTTATATTATTGATACAGATAAATTAACATTTAAATCAACTGGGGAAATTGATAATGGTTCTACTCCAAATACTCCTGGACATGGTAGTATTAATGCTGGAGAAGGTATTTATATTAATGAAGCAGAGAATAAATATAATGATTTTAAAAATGTAGAAGATACTGTTTTTATTATTCAAAATAAAAATCGTAAGAGTAAGAAACTTAGAATTACTATTCAAGAAGTTAATAACTATGCAAAGTATAATACTTCTAGATTGGCTCCTAAATTTGTAAAGTTTCAAGCTACTGTTGGAGATAATTACATTTCGGCTATGCAGTTGGATAAAAATTCTTGGATTGATAGTGATGGAGTTACTAATTATATTATTTATGAAGGAACGATAGAAGCTTCTAGTCGAAATAGAGTTGCATTAGCTTTATATGTTGATTATGAAAATTTAGATAATAGGTATCAGAACAAAGGATTTATTGGTACAATAAAAATTTATGTTGATGATGAAACAGATTGATGTCTTATTTTGATATTGTTTGTCGAATTTGATGAAAGTTATTTTTAGATGTGGTATCCTTTACTAAAGGAGATGGTAAAGGTGCCATATAAGGTTATTTTAGATGATGTTTTTGAGGAAATATTTGATGATATTTCTTATATTAAATTAAATTCATATATTTGTTTCAATGAAGAGGATTAAGTATCTTCTTTTTTAATTAAGGGAAATTGTGTGATTTTAAATAATTTGTATACAAAGAAAATATTCCATGCTATAATGTTGGTAAGAAAGGATCGTGATAATATGAAATGTACGATAAGAGGAGAAAAAATTGGGGTTACGTCTGCTATTTCAGAATATGTTGAAACAAAGATTTCAAGGCTTGATAAGTATTTTAAAGCAGATGATGTTGTGGCTAATGTTTTAGTTAAGGTTAAGGGAAAGCATCAGTCAGTTGAGGTAACTATTCCTTATGATAAGTATACTTTACGTGGCGAAGAAACAAAAGATGATTTATATGCTGCAATTGATTTAGTTGTTGATAAGTTGGAGGGACAAATTCGAAAGACTAAGTCAAAGTTAAAAAAGCAAATCAAGAAAAATGAAACGGTTCTTAACTTTGATTATGAATTATCTGAAGGAGAAGAATACAAAAATAAGATTGTGAAAAGAAAACAATTAGAATTGAAACCAATGAGTGAGGAAGAGGCTATTTTACAATTAGAGTTATTGGGACATGATTTCTTTATCTATAAAGATGTTCATACAAATGAAATTGATATTTTATATAAACGAAGAGATGGAAATTATGGTGTGATAGAAACTAATGACTAAAATTAGTTTCTTTTTCTTAGATTTTAATGGTTAAATACTGGTAATTTAGAGGATTTTTTGTTAAAATACATATTACGGAGATGATATAATGTTAAAAATATTTAAGAAGTTATTTGATAATGAATATAAAGATTTAGAGAAGTTTAAAAAGATTGCTGATGGGATTGTTGCTTTGGATGAAGAAATTTCTAAACTTTCTGATGATGAATTGAGAGAGTATACTAAAATTTTTAAGGAACGTTTATCTAAGGGAGAGACATTGGAAGATATTTTAGTAGAAGCATTTGCTGTTTGTCGTGAAGCAGCTTATCGTTGTGTTGGAATGAAACCATTTTATTGTCAATTATTAGGGGGGCTTGCTATTCATTATGGTAATATTGCGGAGATGAAGACTGGTGAAGGTAAAACTTTAACTGGTGTTCTTCCTGCTTATTTGAATGCTTTGGATGGTAAAGGGGTTCATATTGTTACGGTAAATGAATTTTTATCTTCTAGAGATTCTGAATGGATGGGAAGTATTTTTAAATTTTTAGGTCTTACTGTTGGTCTTAATTTAAGAGATTTAAGTCCTAGTCAAAAACGTGAAGCTTATAATTGTGATATTTTATATACAACAAATAATGAGCTTGGATTTGATTATCTTAGAGATAATATGGTTGTGAAAAAAGAAAATAGGGTGCAAAGAGAACTTAATTTTTGTATTGTTGATGAAGTGGATTCTATTTTAATTGATGAAGCTAGAACTCCTCTTATTATTTCTGGTGGTGTTGCTCAATCGGCAAATCTTTATATTGAAGCTGATCATTTTGTTAAAGGTCTTGTTGAGAATGAAGATTATATTATGGATGAGAAAACTAGAAGTATTAATTTAACAGATGAAGGTAGTCATAAAGCAGAGGAGAAGTTTCATTTAAAAAACTTATATGGAATTGATAATACTTCACTAGTTCATCATATTCAACAGGCTTTAAGGGCAAATTATTTTATGCATAAAGATGTTGATTATGTTGTTCAGGAAGATCAAATTATTATAGTTGATCAATTTACTGGTCGTTTGATGAAGGGGCGTGCTTTTTCTGAGGGTTTACATCAAGCTATTCAAGCAAAAGAGGGAGTTACGATTGAACAAGAGACAAAGACTTTAGCAACGATTACTTTTCAGAATTTATTTAGAATGTATCATAAGTTGTCTGGTATGACTGGTACGGCAAAAACTGAAGAAGAAGAATTTATGAATATTTATAATATGTTTGTTATTCGTATTCCTACTAATAAGCCTGTTATTCGTGAGGATGCTGTTGATTTATTATATCCTGGTAAAGAAGGGAAATATAAGGCTATTGTTAATGAAATTGAAAGAAGACATAAGGAAGGTCAACCAATTTTGGTTGGTACGATTGCTATTGAGACTAGTGAATTAATTAGTGATATGCTTCGTAAGAAGAAAATTCCTCATGAAGTATTGAATGCTAAGAATAATGCTAGAGAGGCTGAAATTATTGCTCATGCTGGTGAGAAAGGTGCGGTTACGATTGCTACAAATATGGCTGGTCGTGGTACAGATATTAAGCTAGGAGAAGGTGTTGCTGAACTTGGTGGCTTATGTGTTATTGGAACAGAACGTCATGAATCTAGACGTATTGATAATCAGTTAAGAGGTCGTTCTGGTCGTCAGGGAGATCCTGGATTTACACAATTTTATCTTTCTTTTGAAGATGATTTGATGGTGAGATTTGGTTCTGAAAAATATCGAGGAATGCTTGCTAGTTTAGGTTTTTCTGGAGATCAGGTTATTCAAAATAAAATGTTAGCGGGTTCATTTGAGAGTGCTCAGAAGAAGGTTGAGGGTAATAACTTTGATATTCGTAAGCAATTGTTACAATATGATGATGTGATGAATAATCAAAGAGAGATTATTTATGGTAAGAGAAATGAAATTTTGGATAGTGATTCTATTCATGAGCAAACATTAAATTTATTTAGAAATCATGTAACAGATATTGTTAATGATCATTTGATTGAGACTAATAAATTGAGTGATCATGATTATGAAGAAATATTAGAGGCTGTTAATGAGAATTTACTTCGTACCAATCGAATTGCTTTATCAGAGATTAAAGGAAAGAGTTCTGATGATGTGATTGACTTGATTAGTGATTTGGTTATTAAGGAATATGAAGAGAAGTTAGAAGATATTCCTGAAGAAATTCGTGATGAGTTTGAGAAGGCTATTACTTTAAAGGTAATTGATTCTCATTGGATGGAACATATTTCTACGATGAGTCAATTGAGAGAAGGTATTGGTCTTAGAGGATATGCTAATGAGAATCCTCTTCAAGCTTATACTATGGAAGGGTATGAGTTATTTGATCAGATGTTGACTCAGATTAATAAGGAAGTTTCTATTTATTTGATGAAGGCTGAGATTCGTCAAAATTTAGAAAGAAAAGAAGTTGCGAAAAAAACAATTACTAATGATGGGAAAGAAACTAAAAAAATACAAAGTAAAAGTACTAAAGTTGGTAGAAATGATCTTTGTCCTTGTGGGTCTGGTAAGAAATATAAGAACTGTTGTGGTAAATAGCCCATAAAATAAGGGTTTTTAAGATTTTGAAAAGTTCAAAAAAGTGTTAAAAATAGCAAAATGTTTGCAATTTGTTTGCAAACACTATAAAGTTGGCATTCGTGTCAACTTTTTCATTTACTTAATTGTAAATGGATGAGAAATTATTATGGCTGATGTAATAGTTCAAAAAAGATGGGAAGGATATAAATATAAATTTGAAATTGCTTCAATCGATGGAAAAAGAAAATTTAAAAATAAGTCGGGATTCACAACAAAAAGCGAAGCAAAACAAGCAGGTATTATTGCATACAATGAGTATTTGAATACTGGACATAGTTTTAAACCTAAAACAATGTCATATTCTGATTATCTAGATTAACTGGATTAAGTGCAAATGAAGTTATTAGATTTAGTTTAAATAATATTATTTTTAAAGAAGTTCCACCTAAAGAATTCTATGACTTATTAAATAAAATTAATAACATTGGAATCAATATAAATCAAATTGCAAAGATTGCTAATACAACTGGGGAGATATATTTTAATGATTTAAAATTATATTACTCAGAGATTAGTAAATTAATTAATGAAATAAGAAAAAAGTTTTTGTAAATATTTTAAATAATCAATTATTTAGTGTATAATGATATAAAGATAAAAAGATAAGTTGTATTAAAATTTTTGGAGGTTTAGAATGAATAATGATTTTATTGATTATAATAAATTATTTTTAAAATTTCCTAATCAAAATGATAAAGAGATGATAATAAATTATGAAAAAAATTATTTGAGCTAGGGTGTATATCAGAAAAAAGTTTAAGTTCGTGGGTAAATATTAATTTTGGATATTGGTTAAATAATATAATAAATGATAGTAAAGGATTCTCTGATAAAGAATGCTATAGTGGAGTATCAATATTTTTATATTATTTAATTTATGACAATGAGATTATAGGAAGTGGTTCGTTAAGGATTAATCCTGAATGTAATAATATTTTAAAAGAAACAGGTGGACACATTGGTTATGGAATAAGACCTGATAAGAGAGGGAAAGGTTTCGGTACTTATTTTTGTCATTTGTTACTTGAAAAGGCACAAGAAAATGACCTTAGTAAAGTGATGATTACTTGTAAAGAAGATAATATAGGATCATCTAAGATAATTGAAAATAATTTTGGAGAATATATAGATAAAGTTAAAGATAGAGATAATGTAACTTATAAAAGATATTTAATAGATGTCGAAAAATCATTAATTGAGTTTAATGATAAAATAAATAAGCTTAAATAACTGTTATAACAATAAATATGAAAAATAATTTATATGTGTATATCAGAAAAAATTCTGGTCTTTTTATTTGCTTTGACTTGGGATGATATTGATTTAGAAAATGGAATAATATCTATCAAACATAATGTATATGATAAACCAAAAGATGAAAAAGGTAGATGGTTTATAGGTACAACAAAAACAGAAACAGGAACTCGCAAAATTCATATTAGTCAAACATTATATATGGCATTGAATAGTTTTAAATTAAAACAGGACAAGTTAAAAAAATTGTATGGTATCACTTAGATCTAAATTTATTTTAAGAAAAATAGATATCTATTGTAAAAAAAGATTATTGAAAAATATTAATGGAATTATAGAATTTGACATTTTAACTAACCTATGCTATTATATATAGCAATTTAGGGGGAGATTTAATGAAACCAATAAGTATTAGTAAAACATTAAATTTTGCAAAAGGTAGTATAGAAGTAAGATACAAAGGTATATCAAGTGATAATACGGATTTAGACAAGATTGATGTATTATTAGAAGATTTTATAAATAATCATAGACATAATTATATGATAGAAAATGTTCGCATTGTAAGAACGATATTGAAAGATTGTGAAGAAAAGTTATTAGATATTTTTTATCAAGATGAAAAAGGTTCAGAACATGTTAAATATGATAATTCTAATTTATTCTTATATAGCAGAAGCAAAAAAGAAGAAAATAGCGATTATTCTGATAAATATAAAATTAAATATGAACTACCTTATGGTATAAAATTAGATTACAATAATCATGCAACCGATGTAGTAGATTATCCAGGTATTGAATTAGTATCTAAAGAAATTACTGAAATTATGCAACAAATTTATTATTTAAAGAATACCACAACCATTGTTTTAGGTACAGATGACAAAGCATTAATAGAAATGTATAAGTTATTTTATGATGAAAATCCTGATTTTACCAAAGAAGATATCAATATAAAAGTTCAAACAATGATATGTATTTTAGCTGAGTTTGGCATATCTTTAGAAGATAATTATGGCTTTAGAATATGTGAAAAAGAAAATATGCCATTATCATTAGAATTACAACAAAGAGTTAATAAATTATATCCTTTAGGGGAAGTAAGTAGTCTTGAAGATAGTGTAAAATTGGCCGAAGAGCCTAAAAAAATAATTAAAATCGTTGGTGAAACTATAAGAGAAACAATTTCTAATGAGCAAAATAAAAATGAAGCATTAATAACAATTAGTGAAGTTATTTATGCAGGAAGATATTGTCTTTCTTCTAATAGTGATGTTAAAAAATTATCTGAGTTTACTGGACACACAACTAATGAAGTTGAATCAAGTATAAAGTTAGTAAAACATATTGAAACTAGAATTGATAAACAAGTAAAATAAATTTAAAAAGATGATTAAAAGTGAGTCTGTAAATACTTTTTTGTAAAGAGAAAATCCTTTCCATGTTAATATAGAAATATAGAACCGAGGAAGGATTTTTGTATAAAATAAAATAATGAAGTTGTTAAATATTTATTAGAAAATCACTATATTTCAAGTACAGAAAAATCTAAACAATTAGCAACTGATGTTTTTGATAAGATAACAAAATCTGAAATTATAGAAGAAATTATTAAATATAAATAATTGGATAGATTCATTGATAAAAACAAATATTTATAGTATAATAAATGTGCAAAAATACAAAACGCACATTGGTAAATATATGATATAGATAGTATAATGACCGTAGTAAATGAATGCAAACATTGTTTGCGATTTGTTTGCAATAGAGGAATATTTATAATAACAAAAATACTATAAATATTATAAATATAATAGGTTACCAAGACGG
>CAKPOS010000010.1 GCA_934176955.1 uncultured Bacilli bacterium | reverse complement strand
AATTTTTTTGCTAGTTCCATTGCTTTTTCATATTCACCTTTTCTTGTATAAACAGTTATCAATTGACTTTGAATTGGTGCATTAGTTGGAAATTTTTGCACTATTTCCATTGCTTTTTCATATTCACCTTTTCTTGTATAAATAGTTATTAATTGACTTTGGATTGGCGCATAATTTGGAAAGTTTTGCGCTATTTCCATTGCTTTTTCATATTCACCTTTTATTTCATAAATTGTCACTAATTGACTTTGAATTGGAATATTATTAGGATACTTTTTAGTTATTTCTAGTGCCTCATCATATCTTTCTTCGGATATTAGTTTTTTGATTAATTTGCTAACTTCCTTAATTTTTTGCCATCTATATAAAGTAGTAGAACTTATATTAAATTGTGTTGATACTTCTCTTATTGTTTGTTCCTTCAATAAATGTAATATTTTATCTTTTAATTCTTGATCGTACATGCCAAAAACTCCTTTCATAGTGCTTATTATAATTCACTAAAATATAATAAGTCAATCAAAATATTATTATGCAGTAAAAAGAGTGATACAAAGAATTACTTTTTATCTTCTAATATAGAATTTAAAAAAATATTCTGAATGTTTTCAAACCTAGATATTTGAAAAGAAAAAATAGATAAAATATTTTTTCATCAATTTTACCTGTTTTTAATTAAAGAAATTTATTTTCTCTTTTTTACTGTTATTAGAAAGGAATAAACTATTTTTGGAGGATAAAACTTTAGAATAAATCATTTATTATCATCAAAAAAAGAATGAATTTATAGCAGTTCTTCATTCTTAATAATAAAAATATTACTATTTTTATAAAATGCATAAAAGACATCTTCTATTTTAACCCCTTTATTTTTTAAGATATCATATACCCATTTTTTATCTTTTCCTAAACATTTTAACGTATCTTCTTGAATATTACTATCTAAAATAACTGGTAATGGTAAACTACTTTTTTTCTTATCTTTAGGATATGGAAATACAGATAATGTCCCATTATTTTCTAAGATAGCATATTCAACATCTTCAATGGTTCGATACCCTTTTTCACGAAGTTGAACCGTTAAATCATCTAAATTATATTTTTGTTTTAACATTTCCTTATAATTAATCTTTCCTTCTTGAATAATAATAGAAGGATTGCCATCTAAAAATATACGAAATTTTGGTTTTTTTAAAGTTAAAAATGCTAAAGAGACTTGTAAAACAAGAAGAGTTAGAATAGGAATAACGGAAACAAATATACTTTTATCAGCATTTTCTATACTGATAACAGCAAATTCTGCTATTAATATGGAAACAATTAAATCAATAATTCCAAGCTGTCCAACTTCTCTTTTCCCCATGATTCGATAAATTAAAAAAATTAAAAAATAAAAAAATAAAGTTCTTACAAAAATTAATAATAAATCCTTCTCCATAATATCACCATTACTATTATGAATAAAATTCTATTTTTTTATACTAAACATAAAATTTAATGGAGGAAATGAAAAATGAAAAAAATACTTATTCATACTGGTTATTTTTTTATTTTACTTTTAGTATCTACCTTACTTCTAACTATTATTGATTATTTTAGTTTATTCAATATCAAAATCATTAGAGGATTAAAACTACTGATTCCTATTTTATCTTTGGCAATAATTAGTTATATTCTAGGAAAATCAGCATTAAAAAAGGGATATATAGAAGGAATAAAACTAGGAAGTATTGTTATCTTAATATTTACTATTTTTATCTTATTATTTGATCAGTATCAAGTAAAGACTCTTTTATTTGATTTTATTTTATTATTAACATCAATGTTAAGTAGTATGATAGGAATTAATCAAAGGAAAAAAAATGAATAAAAAAAGAAATATTCAAAAAAGAAAAAATATTTCTTTTTATTTCAAGTATTTTTTCAAAGCAAAATGAATTTTATTTCCAAAAACACTTTTAATATTTCCATTCTTATAATTAATATAAATATAGATAAGAAAGCTAACGACTCCATAAACCATCAAAATAGGAATTTGAATAAATCGACCAGGAAGATTCGTTGGAATAAATAATTTCATCAAATAAATACTTAAGATAAAGCATAGCCAAGAAAAAAGATATTTAGGTAATTTTTTAAATGTTTGGTCAAATCGGAATAAGTATTTTCTTTTTAAAATAGATAAAGAAGTAACAATTGATAAAGTATAACCAATCAATGCTGCTGTAATTGCTCCATAGCTTACATTCATTCCCATTTTGTCAAAAAGAAGCATCAAAGGAACATCTAAAATGGCATTTGTAATAAGACCAACCATTACCGTTGCAATGACTAATTTATATTTGTTAATCCCTTGTAAAGTATTAACAATAATTGTGTAAACGCCTCCAAAAAGGGCAGTGTAAACAAAATACTGATAAACAATTGGACCATAATAACTTTTCCCATAAAATAATGTCCAAACTGGATGAACTAAAAGTGATAAAAAGATTGTCATTGGTACAATAACTAATAATACACATTGAATAGCTTTATTAAACTTATCGTTTACATCTTTCATATCTTTTTTTGTAAAGCTTGTCACAATATTAGGAATAAGAGAAGTAACAAGTCCTGTAGAAACAGCTAAAATAATGTTATTTAACTTAATTCCCCAAGTTGTATAAACGCCAACAATAGAATCAACTATACTAGATTTTAGATGCAAAAGGTCATTCATTGTCCGAGATAATAAAATCATATCAACAGTGGTATATAAATTATTCACTAAACTAATCATAATAAAAGGAATAGAATACATCAGTATTTTTCGAATAATCTCTTTAGAAGAAATTAGAACTTCATCATCTGCAACATTTTTAGGTAATAAATTGGCTTTCTTAATCTTTATCTTTAAATAAATATAAGCAGCAAGTCCTCCAAAGAAGGCAGCGGATACGGCAATACCAACGCCAATCTTTAAAGGAAGATGTAACACTTTAAGGGATACATAAGTCCCAACTAAAATAATAATAACACGAACAACTTGCTCAATAACCTGACTAATTGAATAAGGGGTAATATATTTATACCCTTGAAGTAATCCTTTCGTAACCCCTAAAAAAGGAACAACTAAAATAGCAAAAGACACCATACGAATGACATAGCCAATATCTTGATAAGTATTTCCCTCAGTAGCTGTACCAATAATTAATTTTCCTATTTGTGGTGCAAAAATAAATAAAATCAGAAAAATTAAAATAGAAATTACTGAAATCAATCGTAAAGAAATTTTATAAGTATTAGAAATTGCTTTTTTATATCCTAAAGCATTATATTCACTAGTAATCTTACTAATAGCAAAAGGGAAACCAGCGCTCGATATACTTAAAAATAATTGATAGATAGTATATCCATATCCATATAAGGCTCCTCCCTGCTCTCCAATAATAGCATTAAGAGGAATAACATAAATAATACCAATTACTTTTACCAAAAAAATTCCCATTGTTGCAACAATTGTACCTTCAATAAAACTATTTTTCTTCATTTCTTCTACCTCATTCTAAATTTTTCTATTAAATTATACTATGAATTATTCAATTTATCAAGGAAAGACATTAGATAAGCAAAAAATACTGAATCAGTACTTTTCTAAAAATTCATAAGAAAAAGACATAAGTTATCTCATGTCTAATCAAGAATAAATTATTTTTTTTCTTCTCTTCTTTCATAACCAAGTTGTTCTTTCTTCTCCATCATATAAGAAGTAATAATTGTCTCTATTTCTGGTAAAGCATTAGGATCGATATTAGATAAATAAACTTTTTCTTTAATCGTATCCAAAATAATATTTCCAAAAATAAGTCCTTTTCGAACTGTTAAGTCATTAAACATATCAGGAGTTATTGTAACAAGGAAATACCCCCATAATATTCGCTTAGTCGCTATCATAATTCTTTTATTTGTAAGAGCAACAACATTAGTATAAAAGATTTCAAAAACATTGGGATTCTTTTGTGCAGGAAAAGCATATAATATTTCCTCATCAGGATTTAAATGTTTCTCAATAATCGCACAATGTTTCTCTAATCGAAACGCAATAGTAAGTGGATATTTTCTTCTGAATTCACTTACCATTTCATAACATTTTCCCATTCTACCCTCCTATTCTTGATTTAAGTCAAAATATTTATCGTATAATTCTTGTAATTTATCAGCAGTAGTTTCTCCTTCAATGTAATCAACTGCTTGTTTTCCAGCAAGAACAATAGTAGTAGGTGTTCCCCAATTTCCCTTACTCTTCTTTAAGAAAGTATTTGATTTTTCAAATGAACTCCAATCTTCTTCAGAGAAAGTATCGGTATCTACATAATACATTGGTAAATTCTTAGAGGAAGCAAATTCTTTAGCAACTGGAATAAAGTTTGCACAATGAGAACAACTTTTTCTAGATAAAATAACAACAAAAGATTCATTATTATCAATCTTCTTTTGGTAGTCACTATAAGATAATAATTGTAATCCAGCATCTCCTTCTAAAGTAAGTGGTAATTGATAAGATATTTCTTCTTTTTGTCCTTTCATCAAAAAACATCCTAAAACGACAACAATAATTAATCCAATAATTAAAATGAAATCTGATTTGTTTCTTTTCTTCTTTTCTGAAGAAGAATCTTCTTTAGTAGATGGAGAGATTTCTCCAAAGTCTTCTAAATCAGAATCGATATCTTCATGATTTTCAACAACTTCGTCTACTTCCTCTACTTCTATTTTCTCTTCAACTTTTTTAACCGTAGTTTTCTTCTTAGTAGAAACATTACTACTTTTTTTTGCAGGAGATGTTTTTTCTTCTTTTTTGGTAGTATTTTCTTTATCCTTTGTACCTTTCTTTACTTGACTCTCTTTTTTTTCTTCAACTTTATTCTCTAAACGAGAAGAATTTTCTTTGGAAGAATTACTACTTTTATTCTCTTTCTTTGCTTTTTCTTCTTTACTCATCTCATTTAAACTCCTTTCTTATATTCCTTATTCTACTATTTTTTTTCTTATTTGGCAATTCTTTTCCTTTGATTAAAAGAAAAAGATTGAATGAATAAAGAAAAAAATTATCTTATCAACTAGTATTCTACTTCTTTCAATATCACTTGTTCATTATTTTTATAAGATTTTAAATATAATCCTGGTATATTTATTCTATTTGCTTTATATTCCTGTAGTTTTATTAATTTTTGTATTTTTCTTTTGGAATAATCTTTTAGTTCATATAAAAAAACACTTAGCAACATTATGTGATATATGAAATTCCATAGATGAACGTATTTTTAAATGCTTTCCAATATTTTATGAGATAATTTTTATATCTTTCAATAGTTCTTTTTCTTTTTTCATCTTTATCTTTCATCATTTAACATATTCCTAAAATATTCAGTAGCCTCTTTTTCAAAAGAACAACCAACTTTTAATGATGAATCACATTTATTACCATATTTTAAAGATTATGGAATTAATGAGATAATACCTAAAATTTATTTAGATTAGCAAAAGAAGATAAAAAAACTACTCACTAACGAGTAGTAACATATTTCTTCGTGGTCGGGAAGACAGGATTTGAACCTGCGACCTCTACGTCCCAAGCGTAGCGCTCTACCAAGCTAAGCTACTTCCCGAAAAAAAATATGGTGGAGAATAAGGGATTCGAACCCTTGACCCCTTGCGTGCAAGGCAAGTGCTCTAGCCAGCTGAGCTAATTCCCCATCGACAAGATAAATTATACCAATATCGAAGAGGACTGTCAACACTTTTTTTAATTTTTCTAAAAAAACTTAGAGAATTATTGTAGAAAAGTACTAAATATGCTATAATGTATACCGACAGGAGGAATATAATGGAAATCGCATTATTGATTATTTCAGTATTGTTAATTATAATTGTATTATTACAAAGCAATAAAGCTGAATCTGCTGGTCAAATCATTCAAGGTGGAAATTCAGAATTATTTGCCAATAGAAAAGAAAGAGGCTTTGAATTATTTATCAGTCGATTAACTATGTTATTAGGTGTAGCTTTCTTTGCGTTATCATTATTTATTTCATTAAAATAAGTTCTATTTGAAAAAAATAGAATTTTTTTTCTTCTCTCTTCCCTTCTAGTTCTAACATAAAAAAATGTAACAAAATAATAACAATATTTAAAAAAAATACATATAATAAAATGAATAAAGATAAGGAGGGAAGATATTGGACGGAAGAGATATGTTTTATAACAGCTATGGTTATAGTGGGATGATACCACCTAATGCTTCTTTTCAGCAGCCACAAGCTTTTCCTATGGGAATGAATCAAAATAACTATATGAATAGTCAAGTAAATGATATGAATGAAAGGATTTCAAGATTAGAGCGACAAGTGAAAAGATTAGATCAAAGATTAACAAGAATTGAAACTCCTTATACAAACCAAAGTTTTACAAATGAACCAGATAATAATATGTATATGGTATAATTATAGGTAAAAAAATACTTAACTAGAATAATTCTTAGGAAAAAGAAAATTCTAAATAAGTATTTTTTTCATATTTCAACTTTAAAATTAAATTTTTGATAAATCATTTTTCTAAGAAAATCAATGGGAATAACGCTAAAAGAAATCATTAGCATGATAAAGAATTCTTGTGGTAAAAGTCCAGAAGTACGAAATAAATTTCCCCCATAATAAATCATTACTATCTGAACAATAACAATAAATAAAGTCACTGCAATAAACATTTTATTTTTAAAAATATTAGAAAGTATATTCAACCGAACCGTTCTTGCATTAAAGCTATTAAAAATACTAATAAAAATAAATAAGCCAAAGAATGCTGTTAATAAATAGCGATTATCTGCACTTTTTCTAAAGCAATTGGTAATTAAGGGAAGTTTGAGAAAAAGAAGGCAAAGAATTGAAGAATAAATACCTGTTACTAAGATTTCATTTAACATATAATGATTAATAATTTTCTCTTCTCTCTTTTTAGGAGATTCTTCCATATATTCCTTAAGAGGAGGTTCAAAAGAGAAAGCAAGGCCAGCTAAGGTATCCATTACCATATTAATCCAAAGCATTTGGATAACGGTAACAGGAGCACCTATACCAATAAAAGGACCAATAATTGAAATCGTAACTGCACAAAGATTTACGGTAAGCTGAAAAACAATAAATTTCCGAATACTTTTAAAAATTGTCCTTCCATAAAGAATAGAAGAAGCAATCGATGAAATATTATCATCTAAAATAACAATATCTGCTGCTTCCTTAGCTACTTCTGTTCCACTTCCCATAGCAAAGCCAACATCAGCACGCTTTAATGCTATTGCATCATTTACCCCATCACCAGTCATTCCTACAACTAAATTCATTCCCTTAGCAATATTGACTAACCTACTCTTATCTTTGGGAAGAGCTCGATATAATACAGCAAGATGAGGAAGTATTTTTTCTACCTCACTATCTGAAAGAGAAGAAAGCTCATTACTACTAAGAATAACTTTCTCATCATCTAAAATTCCTACCTCTTTTGCAATAGAAGAAGCTGTTCCTAGATTATCTCCTGTAATCATCACTGTTTGAACACCAGCGTGTTGAATCAACCTAACCCCCTCATAAGCTTCTTTCCGGATATCATCTTTAATCAATAAAAAGCCAACTAAAATTAAATCACTTAAAGTAGAAGAACAATTCTCGCTATAGCAAACGGCAAGTACACGAATTCCCTTCTCTGTTAAATTATTGACTTTTTTTAAGATATTTTCTTGTTGAAACAGCAATTTTTTAAATCCTTCTTCATCTAAATAACGATTGGTATATTTTAAAAGTACTTCTGGAGCTCCTTTCACATAGCGATATTTCTTTTTATCATCTATTACATCAACATAAGAATATTTTTTTTCACTAGTAAAACGAACTTCTTTTAAAATAGAAACACTACTACGTCTCTTTAAGCGAACATAATTTAAAATTGCTTGATCCGTAAGATTTCCTCCAATTATCTTATGTTCATCTGCATCATAAGTACTTTCATTATTATAAACTAAACTATCCTTAAAAATCTTTTGATAGCGATTAGATAAAGAAGAAACATCTGCATATTTTTTTCCATTTCCTAGCATAAACTCTACTACTTCTAATTTTCCCTTTGTAATTGTACCAGTCTTGTCCGTAAATAATAAGTTCATACTTCCTGCTGTTTCAATACCAACTAATTTTCTAACTAATACATGACTTTTCAGCATTCTTTTCATATTAGAAGATAAAACCAAATTAACCAGAAGGGGAAGTCCTTCAGGAACACTTACTACAATTACAGTAACACTAAGAGTTAAAGCATGTAAAAGATAGGCAAACATTAAAGGAAAATTTCCTAAAGTAGCAAGAATTTTAGAAAGTTGGAAAGAATTTGCTATAACAATTTTACTAAATAAATAACTAATACTTACCAAAAAAGCACCAATATAACCTAAGCGACTAATTTGAATAGCTAGTATACTTAGTCTTTCTTTTAATGGAGAAGTTCCGCTACCACTTCCTAATTCTTCTACCATTCTTCCATAATAAGTTTGATTCCCTACTTTATCAATTCTTGCAATTGCATATCCATTATAAACTGTACATCCTCTATAAATAATTTCTTTTTCCTTCTTAACTACACTATTTGCTTCTCCTGAAATCATAGATTCATCTAATTCTACTTCTCCTTTGATAATTAATCCATCTGCTCCAATTTTATCTCCCTGCTCTAAATACAATAAATCACCTACTACTAATTCAGAAGCAAAAATTTCTTTCTTTTTTCCTTCTCTTTTTACCCGGCATTTTATTCTTGAAGCTTCCCTCATCATTCGGTCAAAGGCTTTAGAAGAGCCATATTCACTAATGGTAGAAATCAAAGAAGCAAGTAATATGGCGATGACAATTCCAATCGTTTCGTACCAGTCAAAATCTCGAAAAAGAAAAATAGTCTTAATTCCTAAAGCAATAAGTAGTATTTTAATGATAGGGTCTCCCAGACTTTCAATAAATAAACTAAAAAAAGTATCTTTCTTTAATGCGGTTATTTCATTTGTTCCATATTTTTTTCTAGATTGTTCTACTTCTTTTTTTCCTAGTCCATCCATTTCTATCACCTAGTACAACTTATGAAGTTAGTCTTTGATTCATACTAAAGAAGAAATGACAAATTTTTTATTGATGAAAAATACTGATAAAGAATTTACTATAATAAAAAGTAAAAGAACTGATAGTTAGAAATATTTCTCTAAGTATCAGTTTTTATTTTACTTACTAACAGGAAGTACACTAACAGATCGGGCAATATTAACTAATTCACTAACTTCTAGAGTATCACTTGTCATATAATAATCAATTCCATTGCTATGCCAAGATAATGATTTATTGCCAATTACTCCAATGACATCAGATAGAAAATCAAAATTACCACTAACAGGAATGACTTCTAATGTATCTGGAGTTGATGCAGTTTCTTCTACTAAAACAAATGATTTATCTCCACCAAAAGTTAAAATCAAACGACTACCATCTTTTGTCTTTACGGTATCTTGCCCAGTTAAATAAGTATTATCTGGTAAATACATTGGATATATAACATCATTTATCTTAGCTGTTGTTGTTTCTTTTTTTGACTCTTCTGTTGTTGTTTGATTACTATTGTTATTGGTATTATTATTAGTTGTACTATTATTGTTATTATTTTCCGTGCTGCTATTATTGGTATTATTATTAGTTGTACTATTATTGTTACTATTTTCCGTGCTACTATTATTGGTATTATTTTGTTGATTACTATCGGTAGTAGTTGAAGAATTGGTTTGATTCTTCTTTTCTGTATTGCTATCTACTTTAGGGGTTTCTTTCTTACTATTCATCTTTAAAAGACTGCTAAGAGCAAAATCATCTTTAGAAAACTTTTTATTTAATTCTTGTTTACTAAATTTCATAACAATTTGAACATTATCACTTTTATCTACCACTTCTACTTTCGTAATTTTTCCTTTCTTATCTACTAAAACATGTTGTTTTACTAAAGTTTTATTATTAGGATAATTTACTGTAGATGTAAATAAATAGCCATCTTTTTTTACTTTAAATTCCCTATCTTCATCTGTTTTTAAATCATCTATAATAGAGTTAAGTAAATAAACTTGTGAATTATTATAAGGCCAATCACTTTGGAATTTAAAACTCTTATTTAAAGAAGGGGTTACAACTGATACCCTTAAAAGTTACAATTTACCCGATAATAAAGATGAATCTCTTTATCCTTCGTTAAAGTTATCTTCTCAATTAAAGATCCAAATAAATTTCTATCAAATAAAATTGAATTAGTAAACTTCACCACTTTCTTTTTCCCAAAGTCAGATACTAAATCAGTATTTTTCTGTTCTAGTAAAATAATCTCTTCCTCTAGTTTTTGATTAGTCAAAAGTATTTTTTCTTTTACCCTAATATATTGCTCTCCATCAATAAATCCACTCAATTTATCCTCATAAAGCGTATCTAATTTTTTTAAATTTATTTCTATACTCTTTTTTAAAAAGATAAGTCTTTTACTTAGCTTTTCTTGATAACATTCTATATGTTGCTGATAAATATCCCCAATAATCTTATTCATATCTTCTTTTGCTAAAAGTCTTTTTACTTCATCTAATATTACCTTCTCTAATAAATCGTAGCGAATACTATGACTAGTACAAACATGATATTTTCGATATTTTAAGTAATAATTACAATCTCCATAAATATATTTTGAAGATATTTTACGAAAACCTATTCTATGACCACATTCATGACAATAAATAAATCCCTTTAATAATAAATCTTCTCCTCTACCCCTAGTATGTATATTTTTCTTATACATATGGTTAGCAAAATAAAATAATTCATCTTCTATAATTCTAGGGCAACTATTTTCTTTAATAATCCATTCCTCTTGAGGAACATGAATTCGCTTTTTTGATTTATAACTAATCTTCTTACTCCTACCTTGAGTTAAATGACCAATATAAGTAGGATTAGTTAAAATATCTGTAATTGTTCTAGTTGTCCATATCCCAAAAAGTGAAGATTTAATTCCCCGATTCATTCCTTGATGAATACTAGGAATAGATATTTTTTCCTTCGTTAAATGATCAGCAATCTGAGAAATAGATATTCCTGAGGTAAATAATTGAAAAATTTTCCTTACAACATTAGCAGCTTCATCATCAATAACTAACTTATGTTTATCATAAATATCTTTTCGATATCCATATGGAGCATAAGCCCCAACAAACTCACCTTGTTTCTTCTTAATCCATAAACTAGTTCTAATTTTATTAGAGATATCTTTAACATACATATCATTATAAGCACTCTTAAAAAGAAGCATAT
This sequence comes from uncultured Bacilli bacterium, assembly GCA_934176955.1. Classification (GTDB taxonomy): domain Bacteria; phylum Bacillota_I; class Bacilli_A; order RF39; family UBA660; genus RUG11198. Next base: position 42,042 of record CAKPOS010000010.1, on the reverse strand, counting down.
CATTTTCTTGTTTAAATGTATCAATCTGTTCATTTACAGCAACATATCTTACATTATTTTCTGGAAAAAATTTTTCCACGTAATAGCCAAATTCTATATGATCTCTTCCTAACCTAGAAGTATCTTTGGTAATGACCATATTTATTCGCTTTTTCTGAATATCTTCTATTAATCTCTTAAATCCTGCTCGATTAAAAGTTGTTCCACTTACTCCATCATCTATATATTCATCTACAAAAATCAATTTATTTTCTTTAATATAATTCATCAAAAGTGCTCTTTGATTAGTAATAGAACTACTTTCTCCCTCTTTCTCATCTTCACGAGATAGTCTTAAATAGATTCCTACTTTATAATTATTCATTATTAAAATATTGTTCTATTTTTAAAGTAAAATACTTAACTAAAACTTCTCTAACTGTAAGAGAAGATAAATCATAGTGATGAACAACTTGATAAGTATTATTTCTCATCATATCCCCCTTTCAAGAAAAATATATGAAAAAGAAAAGAAAGAAATACTTATACATAAAAAAATCACATCTAAATACTTAAATGCAATTTTTTATTATCTTTAAATCTCCTTAGACTTAGAGAAAAATTTTTTCTTTAAAATAAACCTTCCTACTAAATATAATAATCCAACAATAACTATTCCACCTAAAATAAGGACTTTTTTATTATCTGTAATTATAGTACTATTTTCTTCTTTCTTAGAAATCTTAATCAAATACTGATACTCATTATCTCCATGCTTCACTGAAATTGTAATTATATCTCCATCTTTTAAATTATCATTATGATATATATTAATTTTCGTATCCTCATTAGTAGGAACAACATCTATATTTAATTTATCTTCATCCTTAATAGATAATTGATATTCATACTTATTACAATCAAAATTAAACTGATATCCTACTACTTTAATATCTTTAACCACACAAACCTGACTTTTCTTAGTAGCAATAATAGTATAAGTATTTTTATTTCCCTCTTTATCTTCTAAAAGAATAGAAATTTTATTTTCTCCCACTTTTAAATTTTCATTACCAGAAATAGTAACTTTAATATCATCAGAAAGAGCAATTGCTTTTATCCCTAATTTCTTCTCATCATTTAAAAGAATTACTGAATAAGTATTTTTATCTTTCTGAAAATCTAGAGAATATCCATCTACTACTAACTCTTTTAACTTTAATTCATCTTTCTTTTCTTGATTTGATGAACTTGTTTCTGTATCTGAAGAAGTATTAGAATTCTTTTTTTCTTCATTATTAGATGGATTTTTAATATTATCTTCTTTCTTTTCAGAATTATCTTGCTTCTTTACTGGTTTAGTAATTACAATTTGATATTCACGTTTTTCTCCAGCTTCACTGGTAACAGTAATGACAAAAGTATTTTTGCCTTCTTTTAATTCTTTATTGCCTACTCCACTTACTGTTGCTTTTTTATCTGAAGCAACTGCTCCTATTGTAACATTACTACTATCTAATGTTACTTGATAATTTAAAGTATTTTTATTAAAGCTAGGAGTAAGACTTCCCTTATCTAAAGTAATACTAGATAAATCATTATTTGTAGATAAAACTTTAATATTAAAAGAAACATTCTTACCATTAAACCCATTAAAATTATCTCCATAAAAAGTTGTATTTTCTAAAGAAATTGTTCCTGTACTAGAATTTTGATTTTCCAAAACTTTAATAGATGCTACCCCAAGATTTACCTTTCCTTTTTGGTTCGGAAAAGTATACAATTGAATATTCCCATTATCTCCAGTTCCTTGCCAAACAGAATCTGTAGTAAATTTTACTAACTCTAAATTGCTACTTAATCTTAATCTAGTGCCAACAGCCGATAAATCAATATCACTATTAACAACTACATTACAATTTATTGTACTACCAACAGTACTAGTATTAGGACATTCTAAAGAAAGAGAAGTATCTGCATAAACAGGAGAAAGAAAAAGAAGAAATAAAATCATAAAAAAGTTAAATTGATATTTTAAATTCATTTTTATCCCTCCAAATTTTCTATTCCGCCTCTTACATATTGATATAACTTTGCTACATCGTTTAATGCAATTTTAGTATCTTGATAAACATCTCCTGCTAGTTTAAATTCTTTATCCATCTCGAAAGCTCCTCTAATGTGTTGATATAGCTTTGACACATCTCCAATATTAATCGTTCCATTTCCTGTTACATCTCCTAAAATAACTGCAGTGTATTCTTTATTTAGCGTATTGTTTTGATTAAAAATACTGATTTTATCTCCTGTTCCTATATAAGAATTTTTACTAGAGATATGGATTTGAAATTTATTTCCTTGATAAATATTATTCTTAAAAGTATCTACTAAGTAATTTTCTCCAATTTTCAAATAATTATCTTCTATTACTTCATAATCATTTAAATTAATTTCTTCTAAAGTAATAGAAATAGGAACTTCTTTAACAAGGCCACTCCCGTCTAAGGCATAAATCTTTAATATAGTGTTTCCCTTCTTTAAAGCAGTAATCTTGTTATCATCTAATTGAATTAAATTAGAATTCTCTACTTTGTAGCGAACTTTCTTATTACTAGCACTATCCGGTTTAAAAGATAAATCTATTTCTTTCTTTTCTCCTACTTCTAAGTGAAATTCTTTCTCTACTTCAATATCTGTTAAATATAAATAGCTTATATTCCTTAAACTAGGATAACTATTACTACTTATCTCCCAAATATCATTAAAATCAAAGTTTAAATAAGTATTTTTATTCTTTAATTGATCACTTGTTTTTCCCATAACATTTACTAAAGTAGTAGAATTATTGACATCTTCTGTTAAAGCTTTGCCATAATCTTCTAAATAAAAACTATTCTTAATTCCCATATAAGAAGAAGAACCAATAATATTACCAATATTCTTTCCTAATCCTTTAGAAAAAATATTATAAGTATTTTCTAAAACAGAATTCTCACCTTCGCCTACTAATCCTCCACCAATAAGACTAGAAGAAACATTTCCAAAATTATAACTATTTTGAATCAATCCTTCCTCATTAGAATAATTTCCTAAAATACTAACTAAACCACCTACTATACTTTTTCCTGCTGTAATAGAACCATAATTATAACATTCATTTAATTTAACTCCATATCCTTTATTAACTATACCAGAAGCAACGCCATCATATTCATAATTCGTATTAATAGTAGCATATGTTGCAATTCTATCAAATGAAGTATTATAAGAAGTGCCTATTAAACCTCCAGCATAAGAAGCATTCCCAATAATTTTTACTGACTTTGTGATAATCATATTTTCAATAATAGAATCATGAGCCATCATTGAAAGTAAATTTCCCCATCCTGATTCTTTTACTTCTAAATTAATCTCACTAAAAATAATATTCTTTATCGTAGAGTTATTTAAAGAATAAAATAGAGAAGGAATATTACTATTTGCACTAAGTCCCATAATCATATGATTATCTCCATCTAAAGTTCCAGAAAAAGCTTGATAATTAGAAATATTCCCAGCATCCCAATCTTTAACTGAAGAAAAATCTAAATCATTCACTAATTTATAATTAACTTTTAAATAATCTTCATTAGTAAATATTTTTTTAAATTCATCTACATTACTAATCAAATAAGGATCATTAATTGTCCCATTTCCTCCAGACCATAAATTTTTTAAAGACTTTACTTTTAAAATATCATTATCTACTTCTACTCCATTATATAGGGTTTTTAAAACTAAATTTCCCTGAGGTAAAATACTTTTAATCTTAATAGTAGGCTTTACTTGATAATTTAAATTATAATTTTTAGAAATATCTAAAAGATTAGTAATATCATTACCAGATTCATCAAATAATTGATAATCTATCTTTCCTCCATTAACAATATTCTTTGTTACACTATAAATTAATAATTCAGAATCATTCATTTCATATTCCTTTTTATCTTTAATCATTGTATCAATCATTAATTCATCTGAAGTAGTAGCTTCTTTCGTATAAGCAAAAATTTTATCAATATAACCATTAGAGGAAGTAATTTTAATTGAAAATTTATCACTATCTAATATTACATCATCCTCTATACTAATACTATTTAAACCAACCTTATCTGTAGTTAAAGAACCTATAAAATGATAATCATCTTTCCCATTACTACTAATATATACTTTATATTCTTTATTCCCATTACTAACAGAATAAAAAGATACCCTCTTTAATAATTCTTTCTCTTTATCACTTTTATAATAAGTAATCTGACTTAAACTATCCCCATAAATTCCTTCATTTTCCTTAGTAACATCATAATTAATATCCCAATTCTTTTTCGATACGCCTGCTATTCCATAACTACCATTTACATTAGAAGTGTAAGCTAAATAAGGATAAGGATAAGAATTCCCCCAAGAATTTTTTAAAATAAATGCTCCTTTTCCAGATACAATATTATCACAATTCGTTAAATCATTAGATGTCGTAGAATCTAATCGACAATATTGATAAGTATAATTATCATCATAACCAATAATTGCCATAGCATGTCCACCATCACCAGTTTCATTACATTCCCCATTCTGATTAATAAGAAAATTAGACTTATCTTCATTAACATGAATACAACTTCCTGCAGAATAAGGAGTAGAACCCTTTACTGATATTGCAACAGAGCCATAATTTAAAAGATGATTTTTAATTTCTTTTATCCATGATTCTCTAACATCTTGTGAATTATAATCACTGATTGTACCATAATTGACATAACTATCAACATTATATTCTACATTATCTAAATTAATTACCTCATTAATACTCTTTTTTTCCATATCATCTATAGAATCATTAAACTTATCTACTGTAACAGGAGAAATTCCATACGATAATAATAAAAACGGCGTATTAAACCTAGCAGCACTACCAGGATAAACTCTTTCTACCATTTGATATGGATTAAATCCTTCTATAATATAATCTTTATGAACACTGGCATAATCTAATTGACGAGTAGATATTTTGATGGGATTTTTGCGATTAGAAATTCCATTTTTTAATAAATAAGTTTCTATAGAACTAGCAGTGGCAAAAGCCCAACAAATTCCCAAGCTGCCTTGATCATCAGGGGGCGTAGAATACCCATCATCATTTAAGTTGTAATATTCTGGATAATTTTCTTCTCTTGCCCTAAATAAACTAATTTTAGAAGAATTATCTTTTTTATATTGATAGATAAATTTCTCAGGAATAACTTCATAACGAGCTTGCTCTTCAAAAGATAAATGAGAATACTCTACCCACTCAGGATTTAATACATATTCTCCAAACTGGCTATCACTTTGAAATGCATAAGTTGACTTATCTACTCCAAGATAGATCACTACTAATGCAAAAAATAAAATACTTAAAAAGATTAAACTTAAATTTTTCTTATTCTTAGGGATTTTCATTTATACTCCTCCTATGATATATTTCTAGTATAAATGATTTTTATTAAGATTACAATCATATTCTTCTACTTTTTGCCAAAGAAAAAGAACCTTTTAAGTTCCTAAAAATTTTTATGTTTCTTTTTCTTAATCCACCCAGATTTTGTAAGTACAACAGAATTTTCATCAGAGAAATGATAACCATATTGAGAAACTACATCAATAATCTTTTGAAGATGAGTGTATCCTAATCCATTTAACTTACTCAAAGATATAATATTATAAGAAAGTAAATCAGCGACATTATCAATATGATTTCTTCTTAAAGTATTATACAATCGAGTAGATAAATTTAAATTCTCTATTTTTAAATCCTGTAATGTTTTTTTTATTTTTCTTTGATTCATCAGCAATATCTCTATCTGAATATTTTGAACTCTATCATAAAGAAAGAATTCATCTTCATCCCAAAATCTTTCTCCTTTAGCATGAACAGCATTTTTAATTATCTGAAGATTAGTTTCTTCAATAAATGGTAATTTTTTTAAATCATTAGCAGAATTCAATATCAGTTGACCAACCGTATAAATACCTGCATTTCGTAAAGCTTTCAAAGGATTTAAAGGTAATCCTAAGGTACTAATATCTTGTTCTAAAAAATGTTCAGGTTCCATTAAGATAGAAATATCTTCATCAGGAAATATAAAGCCAACAGCATGAACAGCATTTTTGATTTCATCTAATCTTCCATGTTGAATATGCCTAAGTTGAGAAAAATCTTTTTCTTGGTAACATAATAAATCTTCTATTTTTTCAATTCCATTTCTTTTCAACTCTAAAAGTGTTTTTGAAGATAATTTTAATTGTTTAATATTATCCGTTTTTTTACATCTCATTTATTATTCCCCCTTTTTCAACATAGATTATTATACACAAAAAAGAAGAAAAGTCAACGATTGGTTAAATTGCTTTCCTCTAAATTTTGTTTCATTAACCTTTCTACTTCATGATATAACTTTTCATTTGCTTCTTCTAATGACATATCTTTTACTTGAAAAGGTTTGCCATAGCGAATCATTAGATTTTTACTTCTAAAGCAATAATCTCCAGTTAGACCAAAAGGAATAATCGTAGCTCCTGTTTTCTTTGCCATAGATACGGTTCCAAATTTAAAAGGAAGTAAAAATTTATCTTTCGTTTTATTTCTTGTTCCTTCTGGAAATAAGCCAATTGCTCCTCCATGATTTAAAACATCTAAAGCCTGATTAACAGCGTCTTTATCTTTAATTTGACGATTCACTGGAATGCAACCAACTAGCTTAAAAAACCAGGCAAGTTTTCCTTCGAAGTATTCTTTTTTTGCCATGTAATGAATTACTCTTTTTGTTGCCATAATGGTAAGGCATTGATCATATACATGTTTGTGATTGCCTACAATTAAAATTGGACCATTTTTAGGAATGACTTCACGATTGATAATTTTAGGGTGATAATACAATTGAAATAAAACTCGCATAATCGGAGTTAAAATAATATAGCCTATTTCTCCCTTAAATCTTTTTCTTTTCATGATTTTCTTCCCTTCTTTTCCGATTGTTTTCTTCTTGCAAACGCCTGAAATCTACTTTACCAACCATTGTTTTAGGAAGGGACTTTCTAAATTCATACTCATATATTTTAGAATACTTAGGAAGATTTTTTTCTACTAATTTTTTTAATTCTTGAAGTAGAGAGTCATTCTCTTTATAGCCTTTATTTAAAACAATAAAAGCTTTAGGAACTTGCTGTTTATAGGGGTGAGGAATTCCTACTACTGTAGCTTGCATTACTGCAGGATGTGTTTCTAATAATTCTTCAATTTGAACAGGATAAACATTATAGCCAGAACAAATAATTAATCTTTTTAATCTTCCTGTATATTTAATAAAGCCATTTTTATTCATTACTCCTAAATCTCCTGAATGGAGCCAAACATTCCCATCCTCATGAATATGTAGAGCAGCATTTGTTTCTTTTTCATTATTATAATAACCTAACATAACATTAGGACCACTAATACAAATTTCTCCTTCTTCTCCATAAGGCATTTCTTTATCTTCAGGAGAAAATATTCCAATATAACAACCAGGAAATGGAACACCAATAGAACCATACTCTAAAATATTTTTAAACCCTAGACAAATGGCTGCTAAACATTCACTCATTCCATAACCTTGAACAATTCTTGTACTAGAACCATGATCACTTAAAAAGGTATTAATTCTTTTTTCAAGACTTAAACTTAAAGTATCTCCTCCTGAAATAATATACTTAATATAATTTAATTTCAATTTATCTGCTCGCTCACTCTTCATCATTGCTTCAAATAAAGTAGGAACACCAATTACAAATTCAGGACGATACTTCGTTAAAATTTTATCAAATTCATCCGCCTTAAATTGAGGGATTAAAATACATTCAGCCCCTACACAAAGAGGGGTATATACACAAACACCTAAACCAAATCCATGAAAAATTGGCATGATAGATAGACATTTATCTCCTACTTCCAACTCATCAAAAACAATTCGAGATTGTTCTACTAACGTAACAAAGTTACCATTAGATAAAACAATTGCCTTAGGTGTACCAGTAGAACCACCACTATGAAGCATTACAGCAGGTGTATTTTTTTTGCCTACATAATGATAATCATTTTGATAAGTAGAAGCATTTTTCATAAATTCTTCCCAATAAATATATTTGCTATTTTTACGAGGAAGTTCAGTTTTTAATCCAACCGTTAAATTATAACCCAATTTCATAAAAAATGGCATAGAATCACTAGCTCTAACAACAATAATTTTATAAACTTCTGTATCATTTATTATATTCTTTATCTTTTCATAATCAATATCAATTAGAACCATCATCACACTACCAGTTTCATTTAAATCATTCTTAATTTCATTTTCACTAGCAAGAGGATGAACCATATTAGAAATTGCCCCAATTTTATTTAATGCTAAAAAAGAAATAATTCCTTCTGGAGTATTAGGCATACAAATAGTTACTACATCATTTTTCCTTATCCCATAACTTAAAAATGCCTTAGCACACAAATCAATCTTTTTAACTAAATCTGAATAAGTCGTTTTAGTTCCAAAATAATCAAAAGCATTACGATCAGGATAATTCTTCATCCTATTTAAAAAATGTTCATATAAAGAAATATCTGGAACAAATAAATCCATATCTTTCTTATGATAATATTTACTCCAAGGAGCATTAGGTTTCTTTTTAAATCCTAAAAAACGAAAAAATTTCATATCTAAAATACTCAAAAGTCATTCCTTCTTTCCATCTAATTCTTTTTGTAAGAAATCTCTTAATTTATCATTCTCTAACCCTAAATCATCAGCAACATCATAAGGAGGATAAAAAGTTATAGTAATATTCTTCCTTAATAATTTATATGTCCCAGTTATCATAAATGGAACTAATTTAGCATTGGTATCATGTGCCATTTTAACGGCTCCTATCTTAAAGGGTAAAAGTTTCCCTTTAACTTTACTAAAAGTTCCTTCAGGAAAAATGCCAATGACTTGATTTTGAGAAAGTACTTTCTTAGCTTTTATTAAAGCTTCTTTATCATGAATTCTTCTATTTACGGGAATAATTCCCATATTCTTAAAAATTACTTTCTTAGGCCCTTTTAAAAGTTCATCTTTTGCTAAAAAATGAATTGTTCTTTTTGTAGAACTAATTAGCAAAAGACAATCAAAATTATTTGTATGATTTCCTGCTAAAACAACACTACCCTCCTTAGGAATATTCTCTAATCCAAGATAAGTAGGTTGATAAAAAAACTTAAACAAAATATTAATTATTGGTCTAACTACTCGGTACAAAATAGGTTCCAACTTCTCACTTCCTAACATTATCTATTATTATTAGATAATTATAGACTATCTAGAAAAGAATGTAAATAAAATTAACCAAAATAAATCACTAGTAATATTAACTAGTGATTTTAAATTAATCGATATCATAGCGGCTTAATATTTCTGCTGGTCTTTTCCTAACAGTAAAATAAATAGGAAGTAATCCAAATAATAAATTGAATAAATAAACCAATAAAATAGAAACCAAAATAAGAGTTGGAGAAATAAAAATCATTTTTGATAATATTTTTACTTTAGATAAAACATCTAAAATATAAGCCATTAGCAATAATCCTGGAATTTCTACTAAAGTAGTAATAGCAATAATTTCTCCGGAAAACATAGAATAAATATCTGTAATTTTTATTCCAATAGCGCGATAAATTCCAATTTCTTTCACCCTAGATAAGAAAGAAGAACGAATCATTAAAAAGATTTCAATAAAGGAAATAGCAAGAATAATTCCTGATACAATCAAAGTAGTTTTTCTATTCTCTTTCTTTTTTTCTTGATATTCTTTTAAACTTCTCTCATAACTGCTATAAATATTTACTTTTTTTTCTTGAAAAGTACTTAATACTTTCTTTTCATGATTGGTATAAATAGCTAAATACTTATTCTTTTCTAAATAATTGGATAAAATAGCTTTATCTGTTGTAAAGTAATAAGAATAACCATCTACACTAGTATAATAGCCAACAACTATTCTAGAGTCATGTTCTGATATTTTGATTTCTTTATTTAAAGGCATAGTGGATTCATTGTTGATATTCACAATAATTTCATTATCATTAATAGGTGCTCTTCCCTTTTTAATGGTAATTTTATCTTGATATAAAGAATAAGCAATTAAATCTTTTGATTCACTAGCACTAGAATCATTTTTTAGATTACTATTTAAAATAATTGGTACCATCATTTCTTGGGCAACATAAATGTTTGGACTTACTTGATTGGTTATTCCAACAATTTTAAAATCTCCTAAATGATTAACACTAACTACTCTTCCTAAAAAATCATCAATATCGATAATGCCAACCATTTGATAACTACTATAAGCATTCATTAATCTCGTTGCTACCAACTGATCAATTACAATTTCACGATTATTAGTAGGCATTTCCCCTTTAATTAAATCTGATTTTTTTAGCATTGAAAGAGAAACTAAGGAACCTGTTAATTTTCCATCATTAAAATCAAGCGTTTGATAATAATCTTTTACTAAAAATTGAAAACTTACCTCAGACTTACCAGGAAGAACATATAAAACATCAGGACTATTTTGATAATTTAAATAATCTTCATAAGTATTTTTACCTTTTTCAATAATCAAATAATGAGGATCATTTTGAATAAAATCTTCTTGATGAAGTTGTAAGGTTGCGGCAATACTACTTGTTGAATACATAATAAATAAGCCCGCTAAAAAGAATCCAATGAAAAGAAATTTCTTTAAAAGAGGATAATTTAGTACTTTCAAAAAGCCTGTTCGAAGAGAAGAAAATGGATTCATAATAGAAGCATACTTCTTCTTAAGACGATGATTATCAATTTTAGAAAAATCAAACTGATATTCATTTAAATGCTCTTTACCAATTTTTTGATAATGTCCATCAATAAATTCAATATTAGAAGTATCGTCAACAACCTCTACACTAAGAGAATTATTACTTTTAATATAAACATTTCCATTTCGAACAACCATATCTAAAGAAATATTTTCTTCTTCATTTTGATAAATAGAAATACAACAATTTTTTTCTTGATAAGTATTTTTCTTCTTAAAATCTTTTAAATAAAAACAATTGTCTATCTCATAATCTAAATCATGGTCATAAGTATTTTCTTCATCTGATAATATTTTTCCATCAGCAATTCGAATAATTCGATCTGCATAAAATGTTGCTAAATTTTGTTCATGCGTAACTAAAATAACCAATCGATTTTTAGAAATTGCTTTAATAATCTTCATAATCTCTAAAGTATTCTTACTATCCAAATTTCCAGTAGGTTCATCTGCTAAAATAATATTAGGATTTTTAACAATTGCTCTAGCAATTCCTACTCTTTGCCTTTCTCCACCTGATAACATTCCTGCAGGTCTTCTTTGATAACGAAGCATGCCAACGCAATCTAAAACATACTCAACTCGCTGCTTAATTTCTTCTTTATTTTTAATTCCTAACATTTTTAAAACAATTGCGACATTATCATAAACCGATAAATGATCAATCAATTTATAATCCTGAAATATATATCCTATATATAAATTTCTAATCTTATCTACCTTAGAAGTAAACCGTGTACTAATTTTCTTAGAATCAATAGTAATTGTTCCACTCTTTATCTTATCCAACCCACCAATAGCATTTAAAAGAGTGGTCTTTCCACAACCAGATGGTCCAAGTAGCGCAACTAATCCTGTATCAGGAAGTTTTAAAGAAGTATGATCAATAACATGAATTTGATTCTTTTTTCCTCGATGAAAATATTTATTTACATTTTTTAACTCTAACATTTTAAATCTCCTCCCGCATTGTCTTCATTGCGCTATTTTTAAATATCTTTCTAGAAAAGCGTGAACTAATAAGATAAGACATGAATAATAAGGCCAAATAAAGTAATATGTCATCGGAAAAATGTAAGTATTCTCCCATTGTATTCAAAAGAGAAATCTTAAATAAATGTGCTTGATTTCCATATAATAAGAACAAAAATAAGAAATAAGCAAGATGAAATACCGTAAATAACTCAATTTCTAATAACTGTTTACAATCTCTTACCGTAGCCCCTAAAATACGAATTGTTCCAAAATAAATATTTCTCGATTTTAAAATAATTTGAATAACAAAATAAGCAATAAAGAATAAAGTAATGAATAAAACAACTGTTACAATGGTTCGAATAATCTTCATTTCTTGGCAAGCTCCATCATTCACTAAAGTATCTTTTATTTTCAAAGAAGAAATATTATTTTTTGTAAGTTCTTCTCTAACTATATCAATATTCTTTTCACTATCCACAAAAATACTACTTTGATAATTTCCTTTTTCAAATAAACGGCGATAGTTATCTTGGCTAATAAAGATTGCTCCATTATATTCATCAAAAGAATAATCTCCAAGTAAAGTTTTCATATTGCTCTTTTGATAAGTTTTTCCTACTTTTAAAGATATAGAATCTTGATAATAGATTTGACTAACTTCAAGTTTTAAAGGATACCCTATACAAGATTCATTCTTACATAAAGAATTAAAATCGCTAGAAATATAAGCATCATCTCCATGAACATGGTCACTAGGAATAACCCGATAATGAATGTCATAAGAATTAGAATCATGATACTCATCTAAAAATAAAACTCTAAGTTGACTTACGGATTCATTCAAAGAAAACTTCAATGTATTAATTAAATTTTCATTCCCATATATTTTTCCATTTGCATAAGGTTCTAAATTTTTATCAAAATAAACACCAACAATAGTATAAGTCTTATTCTCCTCAGAAAAATATTGACTAGATAAAGTTACTTTTTTCCCAATAATCTCTTCTTTATAGTAAGTTAAACTATAATCATCAGGACTACCTGATATTAAAATTTCATCATCATTAACTGGCAATGTCCCATATTTTAACTTTTTACTTGAAGAAAAGTTCTTTACATCATCAATCATTCCTTGAAAATAAAATGATTTATCATCCTGAAGACTATAAACATTATCTAAATTTAAATCATAAGGAACTATTTTTTTTACATGAGAAATATTTTCTATCTTTGTATAATCTTCATCAGAAAAACTAGTTTTATCTTCCTTTTTGATTACTAATCTAGTCAAAGAAGAATCTTGAAAATATCCATTATACCCACTATTTTCCATTAAATAAATTTCTTTTTTAAAAAACGAATATGTAAGCATTACTGAAGAAATAACAAAAAGATAAACAATTAGTACTAAAATAAACTTTGGAAAAATATTAAATGCATTGCGAATGCCTATTTTTAATTTACTAAAAAAGTGAAAATAATTGGTATTTTTCTTTTCTTGATAAGTAATTTCTTTTGTCTTTTTCAAAACTTTATCTTCTAAAATTTTTCCATCATGCATTTTAATTTTTCTAGTGACATATTTTTCTACTTGGTCATAATTATGGGTAACAATAATCACTAATTTATCTTTTGATATATCATGAAGTAACTGAATAATTTCTAAAGCAGAAGTAGAATCCAAATTACCAGTTGGTTCATCAGCGATTAAAATAGGTGTTTCCTTTGCTAAAGCACGGGCAATCGCTACTCGCTGCTTTTGACCACCAGATAATTTAGAAACCTTGGTATTCTTATATTTTGTAAGTCCTACTTTATCCATTAATTCTAAAACTTTTTTTGTTACTTCTTTTTTGGATTTTCCATTTGTAAGCATAACTAGTTCAATATTTTGATAAACAGTATAACTATTTACCAGATTAAAATTTTGAAAGATATTACTGATATATTCACGACGATAATTTTCAAAATCAGTTTCTGTATAATGACTGGTTTCCTTACCATCAATATACATCTCCCCTTCTTCATAAGAATCTAGTCCACTAATGACATTTAAAAGTGTCGATTTTCCACTACCGGATTCACCTGTAATAGCAACAAATTCCCCTAAATTTAAAGTAAGATTTACTTTTGTAAAGCCACTAGCAATAATTCCTTTATTATAATAATACTTTGATACATTTTTTAATGTTATCATTTTTTCCTCCTCACTAAAATACTTAAAAATAATTTACTTAATTATCTATATTTTCTTTTTGTTTTAACTGATTAATAACAGTAGAAGAAGCAGTAATTTTCATATCAAAATGATATTCTCTATCTAAACTTAATCTCTTTTTCTCCCGAAGTAATTTTTGATAAGATTGTAATTCTAAAATTCCATCTTTAGCATAATAATCTAAAAAGTAGTGATGGTCATTGTCTCCAGATTCATATAAATAAACCTCATAAACACGAGGATGTTTAATTTCTACTGTAATATCCTTCTTTGTATCATCAATATGATAACTAATATTTGTATTTGCATCTCTTAAAAAACAAAATTCAGTATCTTCATTAACTTGAATTTCCTTTGTTGTAACCTCTAAATCTTCACTTTGATAATTATCTACAACTTCAAAAGAAGTATATGTTAAAAAGCTAATACTAGCACCTACTCCCATAAAAAGAAGACCAATAATAAATAAAATAAACATTCGATGATAAAGATTTTTTAATTCAAAAATAAAATGATAAATAAACTCTAAAATTAAATAATTTACCAAAAGAGCACCTAAACAAATCATAAAAATACCGAAATAAAGAACCGTATCTTTAAGATAAAATAAGCTAGAACATCCTAAAAAAGTAATAAAAATAAAAGTAATTACAAAAGGAATAGCAACAATCCAAAACATAAACTTTAAAAATAACACTACAATTCTTGCTAGAAAATCAAAAAAATGATATGTACTATGCTTAGGATCTCGAATAATAATTTTATTTTTCTTCTTCTCTACAAAAGTTCTTGTTTCCTCTTTTTCATGAACGCCTTCATCAACAGGAGATTCTATCTTTTTTTCAACAACATTATTATCCTCAATAGTAACAAAATAATCTAAATATCTTATTTTAAAAATATGAATAATTAATACTACACCAATCCCCAATCCAAAGATAGCATAAATAAGAGAAGATACATTCATCACAATATCTCTTGCCGTAAATGGCAATAAATAAATTAAATTAGAAAAAACTCGATAAATAATTGCTCCCGTAATAAACCATAATAAATAAAGACTAAAGGCAATAAATAGCATTTCTAAAATACACTTTACCTTTTCAATCAATCTCATACTCCAAAACATATTAAATGTTTTTGTCACAAAATCTAAAAACTCTTGATAATATTCTTTCCAACTAAATTTTACTTCTACCCCTTTTGCATTACCATGAGAAATTCCATCATCAACAAGTTCTTCTAAACTACAATTTAATATTTTACAAAGATTCATCATCTTGTCCATATCAGGAACTGATGTTCCAGATTCCCATTTAGAAACAGCTTGTCGTGAAACTCCTAATCGATCAGCTAACTGTTCTTGACTAAAATTATTTTTCTTTCTTAAAATGACTAATTTTTCATAAAATTTCATTTTTCTCACCTCTCTACTGCAAATTTTAACATAACTTTCTCCAGTTGCGCCACCAAAAAAAGGTTGCAAAATGTAAAATATCAGTTGCAAAATACATTTAATACTATTAGTATATCATAAAAAAATAATACAGATTCTAAAAATATAGATAACTTTACTACATCATTTTTTAAAATAATTACGAAATATATGAAAAGTTTATTCTCAAATCTATAAAAAATAGATAAAATAAGGATTAAAAAAGGGATTAATTTATACCCATTAAATAGATGTAATAGTAAAAAGTTATTTACCTAATCCATTTAGAAATTGAATTTCAAAATTTATACATAAAATAAAATCCACCTTTGGTCAATTGATGAATATTTTGAATTTGAACGAGTGTTACAGTTCAGTCAAAGTAATAGAAATAAATGAGCATAGCCCACTTATTTGTTTTATCTTAACTCCTATTTGAGATGATTCTGCATTATTATTTGTTGATGAAACTCTAAAATTTTTTCATACTTATCCTTCATTTCAAAGTTATAACCAAAAATTGGCATAAATCTCAAAACTACATTATTAAACTAGAAGAGAGCAAATTAAAGGAATAAAAAATACTAATCTAAATAATATATTTACAATAAACAATTTTGGCTCTATATAATAAATTTTTGAACTATCTGTTTTATTTATATATATTTTCCGTTTTTTACCTTCCTTTGGAATTAATGTATTAGTACTCCAACGTGTTGTATAAAAACATAATTTATTATCATACATATATTTTACTTTAATATGGTAAGTTGCAGCTTCACCATATTCTTTAACTTTTTCTCTCACTGGATAACAAGTTTCAGCATCTACAATTTTATACGTTAGTCTTTTAACAATAAAATTAACAATATCATATATTATCCAAATTGCTAATAAGATATAAATTATCCCAAATAAAAAATTAAATATAAAATTTACAGTTTCCATTTTTCAACATCTCCTTATTTTTCTTTATACGCTTGGCTTCTTTTCTTTTTTGAATATATAAAACTACTGATTATCATTATAAAAAATACTCAACGACTATTTTTTATATGATTAAATCATAACACAACTTCTAAAAATATAGAAGAACTTTACTACATAATTTTTGAAAATAATTAAGGAATATATGACAAGTTTATTCTCAAATCTGTAAAAAATAGATAAAATAAGGATAAAAAAAAATCTACTACTTGTAAATCAAATTTGTAACTTTAAAGGGTATCAACATATACACCGTCATCATTTCTTAAAATTACCTGTTCATGATTATTTAGAGTATTTGTAAGTACTATCTTATAATAATCCCCATTTTTATAAGAAACATTAACATTATAAGTATAAGTATCCTCATGATTAATAATTTCCATAACACCTTCTACATAATAACTATTCGCATTTTTAAGACTCTTCTCCATATTTTTAAGTACACTATCTGCATTCTTAATTCCACAACCAGATAATAAGAAAATACTACTAATCAATACTAACTTTAAAATATTTTTCATATTCACCTCTCTAACTTTCATTAAAATTATATATATTTTAAAAAAAATTATGAATAAATTAGCTAAAATTGTCAAATAATATTAGTATAAAAAGGAGGCAAAAATGAATACGTTATATAAAATTACTTTAGTATTAGCCATTATAGGATGTGTAAACTGGGGACTTGTTGGAATATTTAACTTTAACTTAGTAGAATTCCTATTTGGAGATGGAACAATTCTAACAAGAGTTGTCTATGTAGTAGTAGCAATATCTGGACTTGTGAATATTGGCATTCTAACTAAAGATTTAGATCACTAAAAAGAACTAGACAAACTAATTCTTTTTTTCTTTTACTAAAACATTGTTCCTTACTTTAGAATAATAAGCAGTAAGAAGTTTATCATATAATTCAGTATTTTGCAAATCAAATAATAATTGCAAAAGAAAATACTTACAAGGTTTAAAAAAAATATAACAAACATTAAAATATGAAAAAATACTATTCCACTATCTAACAGTAGTATAAAAAAAGAACCAGAAAAAATCTAGTTCAAATTCATATTAAGCATTCATTTGTTTCATTACCTCATCAGCAAAGTTTTCTTCTTTTTTCTCAATTCCTTCACCAACTTCATAACGAACAAATTTAACAATATTACTATTTTTTGATTCTACATATTTAGAAACTTTCATTTTATTTTCTTTAATGAATCCTTGATCAACTAAACAAATTTCTTCAAAGAATTTATTTAATCTACCATTCACAATCATTGGTAATTTATTTTGGTCTAATCCTTCATTTTCAGCTTGTTCAGTTAAAACAGCTCTTTCTTTCTCAATACGCTCAGCAGGAACCTCATCACGATTTAAGTATAAAGGTCTCATTGCAGCTGCTTGCATTGCTATATCTTTAGCAAGTTCGGCATCGTTTCCTTCTAATACAACAAGTGTAACGATTTTTCCTCCCATATGAGAATAAGTACCAAAGATTTGACTGTCTTCTTTTTCTAAAACTTCAAAACGACGGAATGATAATTTTTCCCCAATAGTAGCAACTTTTTCAGAAATAATATCTGAAAGTTTTTTACCATCAGAAACTACTTCTAAAGCTTCTTCTACATTTTTAGGATTATTTTCTAAAACAATATCAGCAATTTCATTAACTAAAGACTTAAATTCTTCATTTTTTGCAACAAAATCAGTTTCAGAATTCACTTCTACAATAACAGCCTTATTTCCATCAACTTTAGCAAAAGCTAATCCTTCAGCTGCAATACGAGAAGCTTTTTTAGCTGCTTTGGAAATTCCTTTTTCTCTTAGCCAATTTATTGCTTCTTCCATATTTCCATTTGTAGCTTCTAGTGCTTTTTTACAATCTAACATACCAGCGCCACTAGTTTCACGCAATTCTTTTACCATGCTTGCACTTACCATAAATATCTTCCTCCTATTTTAAAGCTTCAATTAATTCATCTTTCTTCATTTTAGAGTAACCAGAAATTTCTTTTTTCTTAGCTAAATCTCTTAATTCAGAAACTGTTAAAATATTTAAATCTAATTTAGATTCTGTAACTTCTTCTTTAATTGGCTTTTCTTCTTTTTTTGGTTCTACTTTTCTATCATGTCTTTTTGTATCAAATTTTTTATTTCCTCTATCAGCTTGTCTAGCATTTCTTCTGTTTTCATCTTCTGTAACATAATCAACAATTGCTCCACCTTTTACTTCTACAATTGCATTTGTTAATGCACCAAGTACAACTTTAATTGCTCTTACTGCATCATCGTTACCTGGAATAACATAATCCACGCTATCAGGATCACAATTTGTATCGATAATTCCAAATACAGGAATTCCTAATTTTTTAGCTTCCTTAATTGCATTTTCTTCTTTAATAGAATCAACAATAATTAAAGCTTGAGGTAATTTAACCATATCACGAATACCACATAAATTCTTATTTAATTTGTCATATTCTTTCTTAAGACCAATTACTTCTTTCTTAGGTAACTTTTCAAAAGTACCATTCTTTTCCATTGCCTCAATTTCTTCTAATCTTTTCACTCTTCTACGAATTGTTCTAAAATTAGTTAAAGTTCCCCCTAACCAACGTTCAGTCATATAATACATACCACCACGAGTAGCTTCTTCACGACAAACGTCACTAGCTTGTTTCTTTGTTCCAACATATAGAACATTTCCACCTTCTGATACAATCTTTGTTAAAGCTGCATAAGCCTCTTCCATTTTTTCTACTGTTTTTTGTAAATCGATAATATAAATATCATCACGAGAGTTGTAGATATACTCTTTCATTTTAGGGTTCCATCTTTTTGTCTGATGACCAAAGTGAACACCAGCTTCTAATAAGTAGCTCATAGATACTACTGCCATATTCTTTCATCCTCCTTTGTTTTGCTTCCAAATACTTCATATTTATTTCTTCACTTAAACTTAAGCACTAGAAGAAATAAATCCATATTTGTGAATATTTTTCAAAAAGCCAAGATTATTTTAACATAAAATAAAAAAGGATACAAGAAAATTGTAACCTTTTTTATCAAAAAATTCCTCTAACAGTGGGAAGAAACCTTTTTTAATTTCTTTGGACGAATCGAAGTTTTATCTAACAAATCTTTATCTTTTAAAACGATTTCTTTTCCTGGATAAATCCTATCCCGTCCATAAGTCAAACCAAAAGAATCAATTCTTGGAAAATCATAAGTATCAAGAGAATGAATTTCTTTTAAATTATCAATAAGTTGATTAAAAGTATTCCCAAATCCTATCAAAATAGACTTAATATCACTTCCCATTAAAACGTTACGGAAATGAAATAAATTACAACTTTCTAATATTTCTTCATATTTAGAATCTAACTGAAAATCTTTTTTTCCTAATCTCTTTAAATAATTCATTAATAATAAATAATTTAATCCTTTATTTTTCAAGATTTCAACTTTAGTATTTAAAAAATTATAATTTACATCAATTGTCTTTTGTTGATATAAATATCCTTCTTTTTTCAAAGAAGATTCTAGTTCGTCTTTCAAAATTACTGGACAGTTTTTAAAAAAATCAATCAAATAATAAAAATTCATGCCACAATACCGAGAAATATCATGAATAATATCTTCCATACAGTAAAGTCCTTCATCATAAAAATCAAAATCAAAATTAAACTTCTTCATTACAACCACTCCAAATCAATACTATTATAATATAAATATTTTATTTTTTTAAGAAGTCAACTAATTCGTAACTTATTTAACAACTAGTTAAGTGAAAAAATAACTAAATATCATATTTTACTTCATAAATGATAAATAAAATGACTCTTTAATTAATGAAAAAAAGACTATAAAGAGAAAAGAAAGATAAGTATTTTACCCTTCTTTCACAACAATATTAACAATTCGATTAGGAATAGCAATTACTTTTACAATTGTTTTTCCTGAAATATGCCTTTTCACATTTTCTTCTTCTAAGGCAAGAGATTCCAAAACATCTTTTGAAGCATCTTTAGCCACTAAGATTGTTCCTCTCAACTTACCATTCACTTGAACACCAATTTCTAATTCATCATCAATGGTTTTTTTCTCCTCATAAACTGGCCACTCACTACTTGAAAAAGCAGGACCTAAATGATAAATTTCATTTAATTCTTCCGTAATATGAGGAGCAAATGGGTTTAATAAATGTAAAATACTTCGATAGTCTTTTCTTGTTATTTCATTTTTTTCATCCATAGCGTTTAATAAAATCATTAAAGCAGAAACGGCAGTATTATAATTTAAAGTTTCAATATCACAAGTAACTTTTTTTATGGTTTTATGAATTAAATTTTCTAAGTCACTACTATATTCTTCTTCTTCATTCAATTTTTCTTGTAGATTCCAAATACGATTTAAAAATTTCTTACAGCCTTTTAAGCCATTTTCACTCCAACTAGCATCTTTTGAATAATCTCCAATAAACATTTCGTAAACACGTAAAGCATCAGCACCATAATCTCTAACCATATCATTAGGATTGACTACATTTCCTTTACTTTTACTCATTTTTTCTCCACTAGAGCCTAAAATCATTCCATGACTAATTCTTTTTAAGAAAGGTTCGCTGCAAGGAACAAGACCTTGCTCATGTAAGAAAATATTCCAAAATCTAGCATACAATAAATGTCTAGTAGCATGTTCCATACCACCATCATATAAATCTACCATTCCCCAATATTTCATTGCTTCCATACTAGCAAACTTTTGGTCATTTTTAGGATCCATATATCTTAACCAGTACCAACTAGAACCAGCCCAATTTGGCATTGTATCTGTTTCTCTTTTTGCTGGTTTACCACATTTTGGACAAGTTGTATTTACCCATTCTTCAATGTTAGCAAGAGGACTTTCTCCATCTTCTGTAGGTTCATAGCTAGAAACATCAGGAAGTAGTACTGGTAAATCAGTTTCTGGTACTTCTACCCAACCACAACAATCACAATGAATCATTGGAATTGGTTCTCCCCAAAATCTTTGTCTAGAAAAAATCCAATCTTGAAGACGATAATTAATTTTCTTACCACCAATTTTCTTTTCTTCTAAATAGGTTAGCATTTTTGAAATAGCTTCTTCTTTTCCTAATCCATCTAAGAATTCTGAATGAATATGTAATCCATCTCCAACATAGGCTTCCTTAGAAATATCTCCTCCTTCTATAACAGGAATAATTTCCATACCAAATTTTTTAGCAAAAGCATAGTCTCTTTCATCATGAGCAGGAACAGCCATAATTGCACCTGTTCCATAATTAGCAAGAACATAGTCACTTACCCAAATAGGAATTGATTTTCCTGTAATAGGGTGAATAGCTTCAAGACCAGAAAGACAAATACCTGTCTTTTCTTTTGTTGCATCTGTTCTTTCAATTTCACTTTTTTCCATAGCTTTTTTTTGATATTCTTCTAGTTTATCACGATTTTGAATTCTATCCATATACTTTTTTAAATAAGGATGTTCAGGACTAATTACCATAAAAGTTACGCCAAATAAAGTATCACATCTTGTGGTAAAAACTTCTAAACTATCTTCCGTATCACGAAGAGGAAATTCTACAGAAGCCCCAATTGATTTTCCAATCCAATTTACTTGAGCAGTTTTTACTTTATCTAAAAATTCAGTATCTTTTAAGCCATCTAATAATTTATCTGCATAACTACTCATGCGAAGCAACCATTGATTTTTAAGTTTCTTCGTTGTTTTGCTACCACATCTCTCACATACGCCACCTTGAGCATCTTCATTTGATAAACCAGTTTTACATTTTGGACACCAATTAATTTCCTTTTCATCCTTATAAGCAAGACCTGCTTGATAAAACTTTAAAAATTGCCATTGTGTCCATTTATAATATTCTGGATCAGTTGTCGAAAATTCTCTTGACCAATCAATCGATAATCCAAGTGATTCCATCTGAGACTTAAATACTTTAATATTTTCTTGAACAGCCATTTTAGGATGAATATGGTTCTTTATAGCGTATTGTTCAGCAGGAGCGCCAAAAGCATCCCATCCCATAGGAAACAATACATTATATCCCATAGCCCTCTTAAATCTAGCTTGAACATCACTAGCTGTATATACTCTAGCATGACCAACATGCAAACCAACACCAGAAGGATAAGGAAATTCTACTAACATATAATACTTACCCTTCTTTGTTTCTATATTATTTTTTGTCTCATAAGTATGATTTTCTTTCCAATATTCTTGCCATTTCTTTTCTATTTTTTTATAATTATACATCACTATCTTCCTTCTTTCCATAAATAATATTTAGCTAAAAATCCATAACAAATAATTATCATTAAAATTAGTAAAATTACTCCGATAATAATTCTTAAAATAATATGATTTAATAAATACATAATAATCATATAAATTGTACTAATAATAAAAGTATTAATCAAAGAACAAATCATCATAAATTTAGGATAACTTTTTTTAGGAATCGTTACCTTATAAACTTTCTTTAAATATAAAACTTCTGTAGGAACTTGATTCTTACTTAACTTTTTATTTGTTACTCTAGTTGCAAAATAATTAAAAATAAATACGCCAATAAAAACAATAAAATATTCTAAAATAATATTCAAATAATATCACCTCCAAAAGAAAACCACGCCTATTTCCCCCTTATACTAGGAGCGAATAAACGCGGTACCATCCTACTTTTTACTTAATTTGATAACGGACTATCCGACCTATAAAAGGTAGCTAAAAGAACAAGTTCATAAAAATATTTCATAAGTTTTCACCAACCACTTACTCTCTAAAAAAATATTTTTTACTACTACTTTCTTCATCAACACTTTGAAATCTATTATACTAAACTGTTTGAATATATTCAAGTAAATTTAAAAACATTTTAATAAATTTAGGTTCTAACTTTGCTCTTTTCAATTTATGAATAGCAATTCTTTTTTTACGAATAGGCATATCACTAAATAAAATATCATCAATTTTCTCTTTTAAAATAGTTTCAATCTCTAAATCTTCTAAAATTCCTTTGATATCGTCATTAATTAATTTTTCCATAGAATTTAACAAAATACTATCATTGATACACGTGATTACTAAATTACTGCCAGAGGAAATATTATTGACTTCTACTACTAAATCATTTTTTTCATTATATACTTTACCTGAAATCGTATTCATCCCCAATTTTATTTCTACATTCCCATTTTTTGTATTTCTAAACCGAATTTTATAATTTCTAGAGGAAGGTAATAAACCAATATTTCCTTTATTTTGAATAGAAAGTTCATAATGGTTTAAAGTATATTGAAAAACAAATTCTGTGAATCCGCAACTACCATTTTTATAATTATTACTAATTCCATCATCTTCATATAATACATAACTTCCATTAGCACCAGGAAAAACTAAAATTTCCATATTAACTGGTAAATCTGTACTCATCTCACGAGAAAGAGGGACAATTGATCCTTCTCTACAGAAAACAGGATAATCTTCATCTTTGTAAAAACTCATGTAATACTTATTTCCAATATATTTTTTTCCACTTTCCAATTCATACCAAGTTCCTTCAGGAATAAACATTCGTTGAACGACTCTATTCATAATCGTATTTTTCTTTTTTACAATTGGACAAACTAACATTTCACTTCCAAAGAAATACTGATTCTTATATAATGGTTCATCATAAATCTTAGGATATTTATAATATAATGGTTGAACAACAGGACTACCACTTTTAGAATAGATATAACTTTCTGTATAAATGTATGGAATTAACTGATATCTCATCTTTAAATACTTTCTAATAATTTCTTCTTCAGTTATTTTCCAGCGCCATGGTTCTCGTTTATAATATTTTCCTCCGTCACTAGACAAAATTAAAAAGGTACTAAAAACGCCAAACTGGATATAGCGAATATATAATTCAAAAGTCTCAATTCCCCCATAATATCCACCGATTGGACTAGCAATATAACTCACTCCATTGTTAGAGGCAGACATTTGGTATTGAGGTAAAATACTTAATGTGTTCCATCCTACTTTTGTTTTTCCATTATAAATAATTGTATCTCTATGTGTTGCCATAGCATAATTTCTAGATAATATTGCTACTCTTTTATTTAACATGATTCCATACATCGAATAAATATAATGATTAACTAGCGCTAAACTACAATTATCTTTACTATTGTTATAATCAATATAGAAGGAATCAATTCCTGAAGAAATCCAACTTTTTATTCCATATGAAGCATAAAGATTCATTTGTTGACTACTCATTGGAAGAAAAGAATAATCTCCATTGATATTTTGTAAAACATTCTGAATATTTTGATAAGTATTACTTCCTTCTTTAATTTTAATACTAGGATCAATTGTTAATGAAATTTTCATATGATAATGATTACATAATTGTCTTAATTGTTCTCCATTTAATAATTGGTGATGAAAAACCAATGGATCACTATCATCATGCCACTTATCACCAAACAATAAAACAGCAATAGGAATATCTTCTTCTTGAAATTTCATCATCAAATTTTGAATATCAGAAGTAGAATATTCTTTATTTTTATTCCACCAATTCCCTAAAGAATATCTAGGAATAAGGCTAGGATACCCAGTTAAATCATAGTAATCTTTTAAACAAAGTCCTAAATCTTTACGATACATAAAAACATAAATATCAATATTTCCTTTATTTCTTTCAACAAAAGTATTATTATCTAGTACATAAGAATCACTATCATCCAAGACAGCAAATCCATCTGTAGAATAAAAGCCTTTCCCCAATTTTAACCTTCCAGCAAAGTCATCTAACGAATAATTAAGTCCTCCAAAATTTCTAGCTTCGGGATGATGATAATACCATGTTTTATCTGTACCATTTAAAAGAATATTTAAATTAGAAGCTGGTGCTAATTTGCTTCCTAAAAAAGGCTTATTCATATCATAATTTAAAGTAAAATAAGAAGTAGATAATTGAATTAAAGACTCCGTTTGCGCCTTCGTATATTTGACTTTAGGAAATTTTCTAAAAATAACTCTTTGTGAAGTTCTATCTTCAAAACTACCATTTGGACTATATTCTAGCCGTATTAACCTTTCAGACAAAAAAGTAAATCGAAATTTTTCCCCTTTTACAATATTTTCTTTTAAACTAATCCCATCAGAATCATTTGCAACAAAATAATTTCCAATTGTTTTCACTTTAACATCCCCATTCTGCTACCTACCTATTGTAATCATTATATAATATTTTAAAGATTAAAACAACTACCAAAAAGAAAAAAGAAAAAGGAATGTTACAGTTAAACTAGAAAGTAAATAAAAAGTACTTATCTAACGCGTAGTGCTAGTAAAGTTTTATTGATGATATAGAAAAATCATTCAAAATATGGTACCTTATATTCGACTAGAATAGAGGTGCCAAAATGAATGATTTATTAAAAAAACACAAATCTTAAAAATATAGAAGAACTTTATTACAGAATTTTAAAAATATGTTCTATCTACTGCACTTAGAATTAGAAACTGTATTACTAGGATGTCTTGTTAATTCTTTTTTCCCTTCTGTATATAATTCTACTTCAATTTTACCAGAAATACTCTTTCCTCTTAAAGGAGATTGGTCAACAGAATTTGCACAATTACTAATATCACTATCTTGACAAGAATCACTTAACCATAGATAAAAGGTATAAGAATCATATCCAGATTGAGTAGCACTATAATTTGGTAGATCTTGTTGGATATTGGTTAAAACCAATCTTCCATTCTTGTCGATAATATCAAATTTATAATCTAAAGAACCTGTTGCAATTTCTATACCATCCTTAACTAATTTCCATTTCATATAAGGGCTAAGCAAGGAACAATTAACTTCTAACCCGTTTAAAGCAATATCATAAATAATATTTTTGCTATTATTAGTACTATTTCCACCTACTTTAAAATTAATCTTAATGACATTATTTTCTTTATTTTCTACTTCACTATCCAAAATAGGAACCATATCTAAATTACTATTATCAAAAGTAGTATTTCCATAAGCTGAATCATCAATAGCAATTGTTCCAGTTGTTAAGTTAAATAAAATATCAGAATTCACTAGCGCATAAGTAATTCCAATAATCAATAAAAGAACAACAAAAACATAAACAATTACAATTTTCTTATCTTTGATATTCAAAAAAATCACCTTCTAACGTTTTATTGTTATCTACAATTAATTATAACAAAAAACGTAAAAAAAACAATAAGAAAGAAAAAATAATTATATAAACATTAAAATATTCCATAATAAGAAAAGGTGATGATTTATGAATAATATTCACAAAATTGTAGATGCTTTAAAAAAAGATACAAACAATACTTCTGATATTACTTATCGAAAAAAGAAAGTATGTAATAAGGTTGTTTATATTATCTATAATGAACCTCTTACTTCTTCCGATAAGATTAGTGATTTTATTATTAGAAGTTTAGATAAAATTAATAAGCAATATCCTAAATCAAAGAATTTAGATGCTGTCATTCATAACGAAATTGAAAACTTCAAAATTACCAAAATTACTACTTATGAAGATATTTGCTATTATCTCCATTATGGATTTACTATTATATTGGTTGAAGATTCTCCTACCTACTTTGCTCTAGAAACAAAAGCAAAACTCTCTAGAAGTATTAGTACTCCCCAAACCGAAAGTGCACTTAGGGGTTCAATGGACTCTTTTGTTGAAGATATGCAAACTAACATGGGATTAATCAGAAGAAGAATAAAAAATAATAACCTTTGGATAAATTCATTAGAAATTGGAAAATATACGAAAACGAAAGTCAATTTAATTTATTTAAATGGTGTTTGTAAAAAAGAACTAGTCAGTACTGTCTCAAGCTTAATAGAAAGCATCAACATCGATGGCATTATTAACTGTGGAACAATAAAAAATTTAATTGAAAAGGAAAATAAAAGTACTCTTCCTACCATTATTTCAACAGAAAGACCTGATAGAGTTTGCCAAGCTATTTTAGGGGGAAGAATTGTTATTATGGTGGATTGTTGTCAATTTGCTTTAATTCTTCCTATTGTCCTGAATGATTTATTAATCTCAACCGAAGATAGCTATGGGAAAAGTATTAATATTACTCTGACGAGAATGATTCGTTATCTTGCATTATTTATTACTTTATTTACGCCAGCTGTCTATATTGCTGTTACTACTTATAATCAAGAAATGCTTCCTACGCAACTCCTTGTTAGTTTTGCATCGCAAAGAGCATCAGTACCTTTTCCCGCCTTTGTTGAAGCTATAATTATGATGATTGCTTTTGAAATTTTGAGAGAAGGAGATTTAAGAGGACCAACTTTTACCACAAGTGCCCTTTCTACAGTAGGAGCATTAATTTTAGGAGATGCTGCGGTTAACGCTGGAATTGTTTCTCCTATTATGATTATTGTTCTTGCTATCACTTCACTTTCCTCTTTATTATTCACCGAACCAGAAGTGATTAACGGAATTCGATGGTGGAGAATTCTTTTCATGATAGGGGGAATATCTTTTGGTATAATTGGAGTATTATTTGCCTTTATTTTCTTTATCATTAAGCTAAGTTCTTTGCATTCCTTTGGAATTTGTTACTTAACTCCCTATTCTCCAATTTCGAAAACAGGCTTAAAAAATAGTATTATCAAATTTCCAATGAAATATCTTGACAAAAGAGAAAGTGAATTATCTAATAATATTACCAAATATAGGCGGGTGAAAAAATGAAAAAAATTCTCTTCATCATTCCTCTAATATTGCTCTTAACTGGTTGCTATAACTATAGAGAAATTAATGAACTTGCAATTGTTAGTGGAATTAGTATAACAAAAGAAGGAAATGATATTAAATTAACAACAGAAGTTATTAATCCTAAGAAGGAACAAGATGCTTCAAGTGGAGAAGAACCAGAATTTATTACTTACACAAAAAAGGCAAAATCTATCCAAGAAGCTATCCGAAAAATGATTCAAGAATCTCCACGAAAAATGTATGGAGCTCATATAGAAATATTAATCATCGATGAAAAAATTGCCAAAAAAGATTTAATGGATATTCTTGACTTTTTTGCTAGAGATCCAGAAATTCGCAGTGAATTTAAGGTTTTAATTGGAAAAAATGATGATATTTTAAAAATTACTACTCCCCTAGAAAAAATATCCTCGCAAAATATTCGAGATAGTTTAGAAAATAATAGTAAGTACTTGGGCTATGCAAATGTTGTAACTTATCATGAATTAATTAGTAATGTATTAAATCCAAATAAAGAACTAGTACTACCAGTAATTAGTCTTAAAGGGAATCAAAAAGAAGGAGAAGAAAAGGAAAATATTTCGGATACAGCTAATAAAGCAAACCCATATTTATCTGGAATGGCAATTTTTAAAAACAATCAGTTAAAAGGATATTTAACGGAAAAAGAAGAATTAACCTATAATATGCTAACTAATGAAGCAAAAAACTTTTTCATTAGAACTAATAATAAAGATAATCAATATGTTGTCCACAAAATTATTCATTTTTCTTCAAAAATGGAATTTAATAAAAAGGCAAAAGAAATAGAAATCACTTTAAAAGGAAATGCTGCTATAGCAGAAGTCAATGAAAAAATTGATTTAGAAAACTTAAATGAAGTATCAAATTTAGAAAAAGAGCTGAATAAGGAATTAAAAAAAACAGTTGAAGATTCTATTCAAAATATAAAAAATAAATATAACAGTGATATTTTTGGATTTAGAGATTTAATTTACAAAACTAATCCTAAATATTACAAAGAGATAAACAAAGACTGGTATAAGGGAATCTTTCAAAATATAAAGGTTAACGTAAAGGTAGAGGTAAAAGGAAAAGAAAAAGGAAGCTTGAATCGAGGTGTTTACCAATGAAAAAAGATAAATTAACCGCTTTCTCATTTGCTTGTCTTTTAGGTTCTCCTATTTTTTCCCTTTTTAGTGGAGTTGGGAGTTATAATCTTATTCATATTGCTGGAATTGATGCTTGGATTTCTGTATTAATTTCCTTTATTCTTGGAATTATTCCTTTTCTTATATTTCTTTACATTTTCAATTATCAACCAACATTAAATATCTTAGAAAAAAACAAATACTTATTTGGAAAATATCTAGGAACTATCTTTAATTTGCTTATCAATATTTTTATCTTTTTTATTGGAATCGTACAATTATTTAATATTAGTAATTTTGCTATCTCCCAATTTTTAGCAGAAACACCTATTCTATGGTTTATGATTTTATTTGGTCTATTAATTATTTATAATGTTTCTACTGGGATAGAAAATATCTCTAGAGTGGCTATCATTTTTTTAGGGATAATTATTTTTATGACTATTATCAGTACAGCAGGTCTTGCTCCTACTATAGATACTTCTAATTTAAAACCCTATCTAGAAAATGGAGTTATTCCTCCATTTAAAGCAGGATTAATTCTTTCTATAACCAATGTAACGCCAATATTTATACTTTTAATTGTTCAAAAAGATAAAATTAGTGAAAAGCAAAATTTACCAAAGTATTTTACCTTCTTTTATTTCCTATCCTATTTATTTGCTTTCTTAGCTATTTTCTTATGTTTAAGTTCCTTAGGAATTTATCTTTGTAAAATTTATCAATATCCAGAATATACTGTTTTAAAGAAAATTTCTCTTTTTAAATTTATTGAAAGAATAGAAAATTTCATTTATATCAAATGGATTTTGAACTCATTTATTACGCTCTCTTTAATCATTTATCATCTAAGTTTCTCCATAAAAAAAGAAAGTAGAAAACTGATTCCTACAATTTCTACTCTCTTATTAATCTTCTTTAGTAGTTATATTTTTAAAAATAATATTTCATTTTATTTCATTGGATTACATTATTTTCCTATAGTATGTTTAGCTTTATTCATTTTATATCTTATTATAGGAATAAATATTTTTATTAGAAAGAGAGTAAGGCTTTTCTAAGCAATACTCTCTTTCTTTATTTTTCTAATTTTCTTAAAACATCTTTAGTCACATCAATTGCTTTCAATCTAACATCATCAGCAACTCCTTCTAAAACAGGAGTTCCTTTATCTTTAGCTAATTGAACTAAGTCTAAAGTTTTTTGTTTGATATCTTCTGATTTTTCTTTAGCAATTTTTAAAACTTTCTCTTTATCTAAATCTTCAAGTTCAGATTTAATATCTTCTACTTTTGCTAAAAATTCATCTTTTACTTCAATCACATCAATTTTTTTAATCTCAGAAATTAATTCATCAATTTTCTTTTTTAAACTTCTTCTGGTTTCTTCTCCTGACTTAGGGGCAAATAACAATCCTAATCCTGCTCCAATCCCAACACCAGCTAAAAATTTTGCAAAACCATGTTTTTTATTATTACTCATTTTCATCCTCTTCCTTTCTATTACTTTTTCTAACAAATATCTTTCGGATAAGATAACTAATCCCATCAACTAATTTATCACTAACTAAAGCCATATTATCGGTTACAATATCTACTAAATTAAATGCTTTATCAAATTTCGAAATTTTTAATTCTACTTCATCAAGAACTTGATTTATTCGATTAATGGTATAAATTAGTTTAACACTTAATACTATTAAAACTACTAATAAAATAGAACATAATATTCCTAGTAAAATTAATAAAAATGTACTAGCATTTATCATTATTCTCCACCGTTCCTTTCATCATACATGGAATCTATTAAATTAAATAAGTCATCCGTAAGTTCAAGATTTTTTTCTTGCTTTTTCTCTTTAACTACAGGACGTTGTGGTTCAACTTCATCTCCCATACTTTTTTTCAAAGTAGATAATAAGTTGATGCTACTTTTAACTGGTGGAATTTCTTTTTTAGGATGTTCAGGAACCTCATCATGATGAACAATCTTGACTTCTTCCTCTTGAGGTTCATAATTGGATTTATCATAGGCAACACCGTAATCATAATAATTTTCAGTAGCTTCATCTAAAGTAATATTATCATAATTTTTAATCGTGTCATCATAATCAGAATACTTCTCTTCCACTTTATTTTGATAATAACAATCTTCATCTCTTACTTCATCATAAGAATTTTCTTTAGCTTCTTTTGTTTTTTTACATTCTTTAGCTTCTTTTAAGTATTCACAATTCTCACACATTAAATTTTCTTTAATCTCTTCCGTAAGGTTGCCATAGGCTTTCTTTCTAACTGAATCAAAATCTACATTTTTAGAATGACGATGATGTTCTAAATTTTCTCCCTTTTTCTTTTCAACATCCCCAGGAGTATAATTTTGATCTAAAACTCCATAAATAGGAGATATAATTGGTGTAGCTTTAAAATGTCTTTCTTCTATTTTTTTCTCTTCTTTTTTGTCTTTATATAGTTCAGAAACTTTTGGTTCTTTTCGAGGAGCTACCGGTGGTACTTCTCTTTTTGGATGAATTTCTGATTTAGGATTAGGAGCAACACGAGTCCTTTCCGTGCTATGAATAGATTGTCTACTCCTTGTCTCAATAAAATCGTTATCAGATAAATCCATAGGAAATTTAAAAGAAGGTTTTTCCTCAATTTTTGTGGAAACAATCGGTTCAGGAACTTTCTCCTCAATTTTTAGTTCTTTAACTTCGATTCTTTCTTCACGAGGAATCTCTAATTTTTGGGCTACTTCTTGTTCCCTTTCTTTTTCTTGTTGCTCTCTTTCAATCTTTTCACGCATAAAAGTTGGTAATTTATGTTCCTCTTCCTTCTTTATTTCTTTAATTTCAATTGACTCATTCTCATCCTCTTCATCAACAATTTCTTCATCAGTAAACAAATTTTTAAACTTGTCCATTAATCCCATCTATTAGCACCTCTCTTTGTTATTCATCTGGTAACTCTTCTTTTTTTCGTTGCTCTTCTTTTTGAACATATTCTTCCAAATATTGGGAAAAATTACTGCTTGAGCCATCAGGCTTTTTCACTTCATAAGTAAATTCAGAAAATTCTCCTAAATTCCCCTCCAAAACTTTTTCGATAACTGTATTATTATAAGTAATACTATTTAACATAATTGAAGATAATGTAATCAATCGATTTAAATTATCAAAATTAGAATAAAATTCAATTTTAGAATAGTGATATACTATACTAACAAAAAATTTTTCTCCATCTTGATCTATTTTTATATATCCCTTTTTATTCCCATTTTGAAATGTTTCATAATAAAATTCTTTACCTGTTTTTTTATATTGTAAGTCTTTTTTATAATAATAACTAATGATATCTACATATAAATAAATCGAACAATCATTACTCAAAAATACTTGATTATAATCATAATCATGAATTTTTTCCATTCCTTTAGGAACATAATACTTATATCCTAAAGAAACATCATTAGTAACTTTTTTGCTAGTAAAACAATTCTTTACTAAATTAACATAATCTTTATTATCATTAATATTAGTACAGCCAGCAAGTAAGAAAATGAAACAAATAAGTATTATTTTCTTATACATAATCTACACCTACTCTTCCCTTATTATATCAAAAAAATATATAAAATCAAACAGTTTATTAAACTTTTTTCTATTTTTTTATATAATACTTTGAAAGGAGAGATTAAAAATGTACCCAAGAAATTACATAAGAAATTATCCTCAAATGCAATATGGAAATCGATTTGCTGGAGGATTTGCTGTTCCTTTTGTATTAGGAGGAATCACTGGAGGATTACTCGCTCCAGCCTTCTATCCAAGGCCAACTTATTATGCTCCATATCCACCAATGCCAGGTCCATATCCTGTTTATTTCAGATAACACTCATCAATAATATCAACGACAGTTACCCCATTCTCCTTCTCGGCTTTTAAAGATAAACAATCTCCCAAATATGCCCCATCAATAGGACTTTTCAAATTCTCAAAATAACCACTTTCTTCTAAGACTCTTGCTTTAAAAGTATTATTTTTTTCAAATGAAAAATCACATTGGATGGTTCCTTGATTGCATTCAGCAATATATTGATAACCAGCAGAAATAATATTATTTTTCATTAATCGATAAGCCTCATTTCTTCCTAAACTCATTGAAGAAGAAATATTGGCAAAAACCACAACTGTCACAATAGAAACTAATACTAAAACAGCAAGAATTTCTATTAAAGTAAATCCTTTATTATTCATTTTATTTCCTAGTAATATGAATCATATTTGCATAAACTTCTTCTAATGCTCTTCCAATGGGTTTAGCCGAATGATAACTTTTTTCTGGCATTTGATAATGATTGGTCTTCGACATTTCCTTACTACGATTTGCAACAACATATACCAAAGCATATTTTGAATCTACAATATTTAATATTTTATCAATTGATGGATAAATCATATTTCTCACACTCCTCTACTATCTATAGATTTAATATAATACATTATAAAAAAAAAGACAATATATTTTACACAATATATACACCTTTTTTTCGACAAAAGAGAAAAAATTCTCTTTTTTATTTTATTAATAATCGTTATGATCTCTTAAAAATGGAGGAACATCAAAATCACTATCATCATCTGTACTCTCTTTATATAGATCTTCACGACTAGTATTTGTAAAGCTATGATATAAAGGTTCACTAGGTTCTTCAAAACCAGTAGCAATTACTGTTACAATCACTTCATCATTTAAATTTTCATTAATTACTGCTCCAAATATTGTATTAATATCTGTATTAGCAGCGCTTCGAATTACTTCAGCAGCTTCTTCTACTTCGAACAAAGTAAGTGATGAGCCACCAGTAACATTAATAATGGCATCCGTTGCTCCATCGATAGAAGTTTCTAATAAAGGACTAGAAACAGCCTGTTTAGCAGCTTCCACTGCTCTACCTTCTCCAGAACCAACACCAATTCCTATCAAGGCATTTCCGCGATCCTTCATTACGGTTTTAACATCAGCAAAGTCCAAATTAACAAGTCCTGCTACAGCAATTAAATCGGAAATAGATTGAACACCACGATGAAGAACATTATCTACTTCTCTAAATGCTTCTAACATAGGAGTTGTTTTATCAATTAATTCTCTTAATCGATCATTTGGAATAACGATAATGGTATCTACATGTTTTCTAAGTTCATCCAATCCTTTAACAGCTTGATCCATACGTTTTTTTCCTTCAAAACTAAATGGTTTGGTAACAATTCCCACAGTTAATGCTCCTAAATCTTGAGCAATTTCTGCAACAACAGGAGCAGCCCCTGTACCAGTTCCACCACCCATACCACAAGTAACAAACACCATATCAGCACCTTTTAAGGCATCTTCGATGGCAGCTTTACTTTCCAAAGCAGCTTCTCTACCAATTTCAGGGTTAGCACCAGCACCTAAGCCATCCGTAAGCTCACTACCAATTTGCAACTTAGTTGTAGCAAGGGAACGATTCAAAGCTTGAACATCTGTATTAGCAACAATAAAATCTACCCCTTTTAAGCCACAAGAAATCATTCGGTTAATAGCGTTACAACCGCCACCACCAATACCAATTACTTTTATCTTTGCTAATTGATCCATTTCTAAACCTAACATATTATCCATCACTTTTCCTCCTTATTTGTCATAAAATTACCAAACAATTTATTTACAATATCATTATCTTTCTTTAATTTATTATTAGGAGTAACTAAGGCAGTTTCTTCTTCTATTCCTAGCATAGAAACATTTTTTCCACGTGACTCCATTTTATCAATAAAATACTTCATCATACCTAGAGCACTTACATATTTATTATCTCGACACCCTAACGTAGTAACTGTATATATTATAACATCTTTTCCAAAGATTTCATAGGCTAAATTTTTAAAAGCCTTAATTTCTGTAAGACCGCCAGTTAAAACAATATATTGAATATCTTTATCCGTAAGTAAGCGAATTTGCTTTTTGGCAAGATTAAGAATCTCCATCATTCGACTCATTACCACTTCGCTAACTTCTAATTGATTTAGCTTTACTGATTCTCCAACTGTATTTTTTACTTCATAAATTTCATTAATCTGGCAAAATCTTTTATGTGAACTGGCAAACTTTTCTTTTAAAGTTTTTCCATCAAAAATACTAATTCCAAATACATAAGCTAAATCTCTTTCAACATTAATTCCCCCAATTTGTAAAGTTTCATTGGCAACAATTGTACCTTCATCAAAAATACTAACTGTAGTTGTAGCATGACCCAAATTAATAATGGCACCATCTTTTTTATCTAAAGCAGCATCTCTGACTTCATAATAATTAGTAAGACCAGTAATTGTAATATCTACAACTTCTAATCCAGCTCCTTCTAAAACACTTAAAACTGAATAAATATTTTTCTTAGGAGTTGATACCATTATACCTTTTATTTCAAGTTTTTGACCTCTTTTACCTATTGGTTTACGAATTCCTTGTTCATTATCGACCTTATATTCTCTTGGTATCATTGTCACTAGTTCATAATTATCCTCTAACTGATTATAAATTGAATCTTTAATTACACGATTGACATCACTGGCAGTAATTACTTCACTATCTCGAATATCAATACTTCCAGAAACTTCTTTAAACGAAACATTATAATCCGGAACATTTACTAAAACACGTTTTATTTCGATTCCAAGCATTTCATTTATTTCTTTCATTCCTTCTTGAATTGCTTCAACAACTAAACCTGGTTCAACAATTAACCCCTTTTTTATTCCTTTAGAATCAACACTATGAGAAGCTAAAACATACACTTTATGATTAAAATATTCCCCCACAACAAACTTAATAGAATTTGTTCCAATATCTATACTTGTATATATCTTTCTCAAATAGTATCAACTCTTTTCCATATGGTAAGTGAATGTCTTTAGATAAATGCATACCCTACTCATATACACCTTTAATTATAACGAAAAGAAAAACTCATGTCAATAAAAATATAAGCTTTACAACTACTTTAAAATTGAATAACACCAAAAAATAAAAAATGAAAATTATTCTTACTTTACAAGAAAAAAATACTAATCTATGTACTAAATCAGTATTTTAAGTCAAAACATTCGATAAGGTTTTACCATTCCATTTCCTTTTTGTTGATAAATTGCCACTAACTCATGATTAGAATTCTCCACAAATACCTTATCAAAAGAGAAAAATGAGGGCAAAACACAACCATTTCTAATTTTCTTTAGTAAAAAATCATCAACCACTATAACCGGTAAGTTCAATACTTTCCTAGGATCTAATAAAGTATAATTTCCTGCTCTAACATCAGAAACTAAAATAGCATCTTGGAGTAAAAAATTTCCTACGCGAGTGCGAACTAAATCAGTCATTACTGCTACTGTTCCTAAAGCATGGCCAATATCCCGAACTAAACTTCGAATATAAGTTCCTTTACTTACCGATACATGAATTTGAAAAGTATTTTCTACAATATCTCCTATTAATTCTATTTGGGAAATTTCTACTTCATGGACTGGCAAAGTCACCTCAATTCCGGCTCTAGCATACTCATAAAGTTTCTTTCCTCCTACCTTAATGGCAGAATATTTAGGAACTTCCTGTTTAATTTTTCCTTGAAATTGTTTTAATACTTCCATTACTCTTTCCCTAGTAATATTTTTGGGAGAAATTTTACGTTGCACTTCTCCTGTAATATCCAATGTATCTGTTTCTATTCCTAACAAAATAGTTGCTATGTATTCTTTATCATGATCCATTAATGATTCAACTAATTTTAATGAAGAACCAACACAAAGAACAAGTACTCCGGTTGCTATTGGATCAAGTGTCCCTGTATGTCCTATTTTCTTTGTTCCTAAAATATGGCTAACTTCATTAACAACATCTCGGCTAGTAACTCCTTTTTCTTTATTAATTAACAAAACACCATTCATAATACTTTGGTTGTTTCCTTTACTAATTTTTTTATTGCAACTTCTAAATTTTCGTGAACATCACAGCCAGCAGCTTTAGAATGACCACCGCCATTAAATAAAGAAGCCACTCCAGAAACATCTACATAATCATTGCTTCTCAATGAAACACGATAAAAATCTTTATCTACCTCTCTTAGAAAAATAGAGACTTCAACTCCTTCGATATTTCTGCCAACATTAACAATTCCTTCATGATCTCCTGCCATAGCTTTTGTCTTTTTCATATCATCTAATGTTACATAAGTAAGTGCAATTTTATCTTTTGCATAAAATTTTATTCTTGAAGTAGCTAGTGTAGATAATTTAAACTGTGATTTTGTCTTTACATCAAAAGTTCGATAATAAATATCACTAATATCAACGCCTAAATCTAACATTGAAGCAGCAAATTCAAAAGTTTCATCATCTACTGTATCATAACGAAAGCCACCGGAATCAGTAATAATTCCTGCCATCAGACAACTTCCTATTTCTTTCGTAATTACAATACCAAGGCGTTTAAAAACTTTTACTAAAGTCTTACAAGTTGCGGGACTATTCCCTTCTACATAATTCATCTTGGCAAAATAAGTATTACTTGCATGATGATCAATAGCCACTGTCATATCACTTTGTTCAAAAACACCCTTAGGATCAAATAATCTTCCCTTTGTTGCACAATCTAAAGCAATAGAAACATCAAAAAAACCATCTACTTCTTTTTGAATTTCTTCTAAATGTGGCAAAAAGTTAAAGCATCTAGAAAAATCATCTGTAACAATAGATACTTCTTTTTTCAATTGAAGAAATCCTAAATAAAGGGCAAGACTACTTCCAATTGCATCTCCATCTGGAGAAATGTGCGTAAATATAGCAATTTTTTTTGCTTTAGAAAGCAAGTCTACAATATTATCTAATTCAATCTCACTATTCATATTTCTCAATACCCTCTATAATTTTTTCTATATGATTAGCATATTCAATAGATTCATCATAAACAAAAGTAATATTAGGCATCTTTCTAATCTCTACTCTTTTAGATAACTCTCTTTCAATAAAATTACTTGCTTTATTTAATTGCTTCAAAATATGATTTCTTTCACTGTCATCAAGAACAGTAACATAAACTTTGGCAAAAGATAAATCATTAGTAATCGAACAAGCTGTAACTGTTACAAAATGAATTCTCTCATCTTTAATCTCTAATTTTAAAATTTGACTAATTTGTTCAACAAATGTATGTTCTAATCTTTCTAATTTAACACTCATATCATTATAATAGATAAAATACTTATCTATATCCTCCTTTTCTTTAATTTATTATAGCATATAAATTTAACTTGTACACAAATATTGATAATCCCCCCAAGGTTGAGAACTGTTATTTACCCATAAATCTAATTTCAATACATCAGTACTGTTTGCACAAGCCCCACAAACGTCTAAAACAATAGCATCATATTTTTTCCCTTCTATTTCTAAAGTTAAAACATCGTAATCTTTAAAATTAAATGATGATTTAGGATTAGACCAACTAGTATTATTCATTGCAGATGCTAAAACAAGATAAGTTTTACCATTATAAGTATAAGTTTTCCAACTTCCATTAGTTACTCCTACATTATTTTGATTAATACTATTTCTCAAACTTTGATCGCTAAAAGAAGTTAAACGTATCTTTTGTTTTGTTTTACAAGATTTTGATCCACCAACTGTAGAATTTGAACCAGAAGAACCATTATTGGCAATGAATGCTTTTTTCCGATTGGCTAATTCTGCAATAGCACTGTATCTTGCATTTGCTAATTGATTTAGTAAAGATTGCGTTTCTGTATTTTTCTTTTTTAAGGCTTCTTCTTGTTGTTTTAAAAGTTCCTGAACAATTTCAACATTTTGATCTCCTACATATTTCCAACAAGATTCTGAATCCTTAGAACTTAAGCCAATTGCACTCATCACGCTAAATAGAGTTGAAGGTAAAATTAAAATAATAATTGTATAAATTGCTCGATTTAAAATAAACTTCCAAGTTTTACTTCCATCATTTATACTAATAACACCCTTAGAAAAATCAAGCATTACCATTACAATCAAGCCAATTGGAACAATAATGTATACAAGATTAAGTAGAGAGCGTACAAAATATAGTATCCCAAGCATTGCTGTACAAGCTTCATCTACTTTTAAAAACATCAGCATAAAACCACCTACTACACTTCATTATTTTTGAAAAAAGTTCGCTTATCTTTTCTTAAAAAGCTTCGATAAATAAATAAGCAAGTTAAAATTATTCCTAAAGTAATCAAAGACCAATAATGATTTTTAGGCGCTTTATATTTTTTAGAAATTTGAATATATAATTCATGATTTAAATTATTTTTACGATTAAAATTCCAAATATATTTATTTCCTATAACTTTATCTGCATTATGATCAATTACACGATAATTAGACTGTATCACTACTTTTTCTTTATCGTTAATTAAACATTTAAATGCTCCAGCGCCTTGAATAACATAATAATTACTCGTACTATCATAAATAAAATTATCAAAACAGTTATTAAAAATATAAGAACGTTGGAAACTATTATCTTTATACAAAAATGAAAGAGAAATGTTATTCTTTTCTACATTTCGTACATAAGTACCATCAATATCATAACCAGGAGATAAAGGTTCATTTTTTAATTTATTGATAACTACTTCACCAAGTTCTTCATCTTTTTCATATGGCATATTAGAAAGTTGAAATAATTGATTAATCAAAATAGCTTTTTGATAATCATTATCTTTTAAATTAAATTTAACTTTATCTTCTATTGTGTCTTTTTCTACTTTTAATTCATAATCAGCATGACACCCTGAAATTAGTAAACACATAAAACATAATATTATTATTCTTTTTATTTTCATTTCTATCAATCCCAACAGAAATATTATATCATGTCAATGACTTTATCTGCAATAAAAAAATAATAAGTAATCAGATAGATATGATTACTTTGTGATTAGTAAATCAATAAAAAGTGTTGTCTAAATATAGCTTAATACCGTTTAATTTTTAAATCATTTATTTTTTATCATTTGTTTAAGGATTAAGACAATCAATGTTTGAATATAAGGAACAATAATACAAATTATTTCTACTGTTATAAAAAATAATATTAGAAGTCCTTGACCTAACTCAGTTGCAAAATCATTAGAAGTTGGGAAAATATCAAAAATAAGTATATTAAATAAATATATTAGTATAGATAAAATAAAAATGATAATTGGTAAAATAATAATATAAAATAATATTTTTATAATATTGGACTTAATTTTATCACTAATATTTATTATCTTTTTACTTATTATAGAGCTAGGAAAACTCATTATAAATGTAATTAGTGAAAAAATAAAAGAAAGAAATTTCCAAGATATATCTTCATTAATAAACATAATGTTAAATATTAAGAATGCTAAGATTGCAAGAATAATATGAGATAGTTTATAAGATTTTTTCATTATTTGTTGTTCCATTTTTTCAGCTCCTAGTAAGTTATTATTGAAATAATTATAGCAAAAAAAGAAAAAAATTTATAGCTTTAATTTTAAAATTTTAAAAGAAAAATATTGTTACAAATTCAGAAATTTGTGTTACAATGTTATTGAGAAATAGGTAGTAAAAAATTTATTCATATTTTGTAGGCATAGTTTAGTGGTAGAATGTAAGCTTCCCAAGCTTAGGATGCGGGTCCGATTCCCGTTGCCTACTCCAAATTGATAGGAAACTCGGAAATTAACTTCTGAGAGTAATAAATGCTAACTAGAAATGAACTGAACCCCAAAAGTTGGACAGTTTATAAATAGTTTCTAATTAGAGGATTGTAACCTATAATTTACAGGTGACAGTCCTTTTAATTTCACTTTAATTCTATCATAATTGTAGTAATTAATATAGTCATCAATCGCTAAAATTAATTCATCTAGTGTTTTGTATTTATCTTCTTGACCATAAAACATTTCTGTTTTAAACAAGCCAAAGAAGTTTTCCATCATTCCATTATCCATACTATTTCCTTTTCTTGACATACTTTGTTTTATACTGTTGTTTTTCAATCTTTGTTGATAAGATTGGTGTTGATATTGCCATTCTTGATCTGAATGAAATATTAGTCCTTCTAGATTTCTGCCATCAAATGCTTTATTAAGCATATCATTTATTTGTTCTAAATTAGGTGATTTAGAAGTGTTATAAGAAATAACTTCACCGTTAAATCCATCTAATATTGGAGATAAATAACATTTTTCTCCTCGAAGATTAAATTCAGTAACATCAGTATACCATTTTTGATTAGGCTTTTCTGCATTAAAATTTCTTACAATTAAATTATCAGCTATCTTACCAACAGTTCCCCTATAAGAAGAATATTTTCTTTTGTTTCTTTTTAATGGCTTTAAACCTAATTTAACCATTATTCTATAAACTTTTTTATGATTAACATTATACCCTTGGTT
>CAKPOS010000009.1 GCA_934176955.1 uncultured Bacilli bacterium | reverse complement strand
TCATTTCACATTGGAATATGGTATTTTGATTTAAAAAGTATAATTGATTTATTGATTTTTATAGGAACAGTCATTGTATTATATGAGAATCCTAAAAATACTATTTATAGTTTAATTATATCAATCATATTAGCGTTTATGATTAGAGTGGTATTGTAATACCAATTAAGGTAAAATAAAATAGAAAGAAGTGATTAAAATGGATATGTACCAAAAAAAAATCAGAGCAAAAAAGAAAAATAATCAACAAAATAATGAGGTTGAAAAAATCGGTATCAACTGGTAAGTGGGGAGTCATGAAAAAACACACTTGAATACTTGAAAATAAAAGGAATTTTTACTAAATGCTTTTTACATTTTGGGACATTTTTTAATAAATTTTAATTTAAATTGATAAGTGTATGACTTATGAAAAACTAAAAGAAAGGAGATTATTTATGGAAGATAATAAATTAATTATATATAAAAATAGTGAGGGTAATATTATAGTAGATGCTATTTATAAAGATGAAACTTTATGGTTATCACAAAAAGGAATGTCAAAAGTTTTTGAATGTTCTACAGATAATATAAGTTTACACTTGAAACACATATTTGAAGATAATGAGTTAGATAAAAAA
Source organism: uncultured Bacilli bacterium (assembly GCA_934176955.1). Classification (GTDB taxonomy): domain Bacteria; phylum Bacillota_I; class Bacilli_A; order RF39; family UBA660; genus RUG11198. The sequence continues at coordinate 58,237 of CAKPOS010000009.1, read as the reverse complement.
TCAGTTACCGAGAAATGCTCGTTAACTGCAGATGACGGAAAAAACTATAACACAACTATTTATAGTTTAGATGCTATAATTGCTGTGGGTTATAGAATTAATTCTAAAAAAGCAACAGAATTTAGAATATGGGCAACAAAAATATTAAAAGAATATATGACAAAGGGTTTTGCATTAAATGATGAACGTTTTATAAATGGAAATAAATATGATGCAAAATATTTTGATGAATTATTAGAACGTATCAAAACAATTAGAGTAAGTGAAAGAATGGCATACCAAAAAATCACTGATTTATTTATTGCAACAGCAACTGATTACAATCCTAAGTCAGAAGAAGCGTATACTTTCTTTAAAATAGTTCAAAATAAGTTGCATTTCGCTATAAGTGGACATACTGCTGCCGAATTAATATATAGTAGAGCAAACTCAGATAAAGAACATATGGGACTAACTAATTGGAAAAATTCTCCTGATGGTTTAATATATAAATATGATGTGATTATTGCAAAAAATTATTTAAACGAAAAAGAAATGAATAATTTAAAAGATTTAACAAATATGTTTTTAATATTTGCTGAAGATGAAGCAAAGCAAAGACATGTAATGACAATGAAAGATTGGATAACTGCCACTGATGATTTATTAAAATTTAGAAGAAAAGAAATATTAAATAATAGTGGCAATATATCTCATAAAGAAGCAGTAGAAAAAGCAGAAAAAGAATATGAAAAATTTAGAATTATACAAGATCAAAAATATATTTCTTCAATGGATGAATTTTACCATAAGTATTTAAATGAAAGTAAAGGGGATAAATAATGAAATCTTATGACAATACAATAAAATATTATGAATTATTAATGTATTATAAAGATACATCTATTTATAAAAAATATTCATTACCTGATGGTTTTCATTTTGAATTTTATAAAGACGGGAATATGAATGATTGGATAAATATTCATATTGAGAGTGGAGAATTTTGTGCTATCGAAGAAGGAATAATGATATTTCATGATTTCTATGATACATTCATTCAAGAGCTAAATAAAAGATGTATATTTATAGTGGATGATAAAACAAATGAAAAGGTTGGTACTGCAACTGTATCCCTACTAAGCAAAGAAGAGTTTGGATATAATGGTGCAGTAGATTGGGTAGCAATAAAAAAAGACTATCAAGGTAAGGGTTTAGCAAAGCCATTGATTACAAAAATATTAGAAATTGCAAATGAATTAGAGCATAAAGGTATAATTTTGCACACACAAACTACAACATGGTTGGCGGCAAAATTATACTTGGATTTCGGATTTAATATATTAAATAAAAATGAAAAAAATGGTTGGAACATTCTAAAAACTTTAACGAATCACCCAAAGTTAAATGAATTTGAAACATTAAAAATAGAAGAAGTATACGATAAAAGAAATGTTGAAATAGAGGCACAATTAAACCAAATATTTAAAGATGATAATTTTAATTATTCAGTGTGGTACAAAAATGGATTACACAATGTGTATGTTTATTATAAAAATAGTACTTATGAATATGAATATTTTGATTATGAAGATAAAATTATTTTGAAAGAAGTAGAAAAGAAAAAATATAAAAGATAGGAAGTGATTTAAATGGATATGTATCAAAAAAGAAAAATCAGAGCAGAAAAGAAAAATAATCAACAAAATAATAAGGTTGAAAAAATCGGTATCAACTGGTACCCTGGTCATATGGCTAAAACCAAAAGAGAAATTTCTGAAAAAATTAATTTAATTGATATGGTATTAGAAGTAATTGATGCCAGGATTCCCCTATCCTCTAAAAATAAAGAAATTGATTCTTTGATAAAAAACAAACCAAGAATCTTAATCATGACCAAAAAAGATTTATGTGATGAACAAATGACAAATAATTGGAAAAAATATTATGAAGAAAAAGGCTATCAAGTACTATTAATAGACCTTTTACATGATAAAAACTTGAACAGTATTTTTAGTAAAATCGATACCATTGCTCAAGAATTAAACAAAAAAAGACAAGCTAAAGGACTAAAACCTAGAAAAACAAGAATATTAATCCTAGGTATACCTAACGTAGGAAAAAGCACCCTAATTAATCGATTAGTAGGTAAAAAAGCAACCAATGTAGGAAATAAACCAGGAATTACTAAAAATTTGGAATGGATAAGAATTAACGCATATTTAGAACTATTAGATACCCCAGGAATTTTATGGCCAAAACTAGAAGGAAAAAATACTGCCCTAAATTTAGCCTCAATGACCGCTATCAAAGAAGAAATTCTAAACAAAGAACAAGTTTCAATCTACATTTTAGAAACCCTAAAAAAATATTACCCTGAATTTCTAAAACAACGCTACCAAATAGAAAATCTAGAAGATACTCCTAAAATCATCGACACAATAGGACAAAAAATTGGAGCAATCTCCAAAAATGAAGTAGATATTGAAAAAGTTTCCACTATAATATTAAAAGATTTAAGAGAAGGATCTTTAGGAAAAGTTACCTTCGATAGATTTGAACAAAACTAAAATGAAAATAGAAAAGTACGAAAAAATTGGTGCTTTAAAATATCGACTTTACTTAGATAATGGAGAAATTATCGATACCTATGATGATGTAATTCTAGAAAATGAACTATTACTAAAAAAAGAATTAGATGCTCATTTATACAATAAAATACTAATCAATACAAATCTACAAGAATACTATAATGCCTGCGTTAAATATATTCAAACTAGACTTCGTTCCACTAAAGAAATCGATGATTATCTAAAAAGAAAACAAGTAACAGAAGAAGATAGAATCTTTATCATAGAAAAGCTAACAAAAAAAGGATTATTGAATGATAAGTATTTTACCAAATGTTTTATTCATGATAAATTAAAGTTTACTAACATGGGAGAATACAGAATCATCAATGAACTAAAAAAATTAAATATCTCTCCCTCCATCATCGAAGAAAATAAATACTTATTTAATGAAGAAATCATCCAAGAAAAAATCAATAAAAAAATCGAAAAAGCAATCAAAAGTAACCATAAATTAGATAATTATAAACTAAGAAATAAATTATACAATTCCCTATTAAGAGATGGCTACAACCCTTCACAAGTAATCTCTTCCTTAAATCAATATTTTTAAAATTTTATTTTTTCTTCTATTTCGACAAAATATTTGCCCTACTTCTTATATATTATATTTGGTGATCAAAATGCGAATATTTTATATTTATAATGTAAATGATTTTTTCTATGAAGTCTATAATAAATATCCTTATAAGCTTTACAAAATGCTAGAAGATACCTACTATACAAACAGACATGATATGATGCTATCAACTAATTATTATGAAGCAATAACCAATCATTTTAACAAACTCTTTATGAATAACTTTTTAAATATTAATCATAAAGTAGATGTTTATTATAACAACAAAGCAAATATTCATCTCATTTCTAATTATCATGAATATAGTAAATTAATGGTCAGTAATTATTGTCTAAAATTAAAAAGTAGTATTAACTATCCTTCTTTCTTTGATAGTCTTCAAAAATTCAATAACAAATTATTCATCTGTGATTTTGAAAATCAAGACTATTTTTGGTTAGAAAATGTCCATAAAAAAGAAGAGTTACTAGCAAAGTAATGGACAAAAATACTTATTTTTAGTAAAATGAATACATGGAGGGATAAGTATGTTAAGAGATATATTATATTTAGTGATTGGACTAATTGCAGGAGGAATTATTGGATTTTTCATCGCTAGAAAATTTATGATGAAATATTTAAAAGAAAATCCTCCTATTAACGAACAAATGATTAAAGCAATGATGTCTTCAATGGGAAGAACACCTAATCAAAAACAAATCAATCAAATGATGAAACAAATGAATAAATATATGTAAAAAAGTATCAGAAATATTTAACTGATACTTTTTTTAAACTAACTAGTGAAATAAACCTCACTTAAAACACTTCATTCCTAATACTAACTTTCTTGCTTTTTTTCTTTTATTGTTACAATTTTCTGATTAATATCTTCTTTAAAGAAACGATAAGTAGCAATAATAATAATAGCAACAGGAAGAGAAATTACTATTCCCCAGAATCCTCCTAAAATACCACCAGCAAATACAGCAAAAATATTGACTAAAGCAGGAAGTTGATTAGTCTTACCATATACTTTAGGAGCAATAATATAACCATCAATATTAGGACAAACTAAACAAACAATTAAAGTTAAAATTAATAATTTTGTACTAACAACTGAAGCAATAATTACCGCTAAAACATTCACAATAAATCCTCCAAAATAAGGAATAATAGTAGTAACAGCAGCTAAAATACTTAAAATTAAATAATTAGGATGACCAATTAATTTAAAAACAATCGTATATTCAATAAATTGAATTAAAATTGTCTTAAATAAACCACTAAAATAATTATTAATCTCCGTATCTAATCTCTTTACATAAGAATAATATCTTCCCTTTAATCGTTTTAAACTTTTTTTAACCGTTGCCCGAATAGAATCCATATCCCATAAAAAATAAACACTAACAGCAACTACAATAATCAAATTGGTAAGGACACTAATAGAAGCATTTAATATATTAATCGCCCCGTTTGAAATATAAGTTCCTACATCCTTTAAAATATCACTAGACATGGTAGAGATAGACTTCTGTAAAACACCTAAATCTACTTCATATTTAGAAGAAACATCCGTAATAACAGCAGAAATATTACTTAAAAATAATACAACTTGATCATATAACATAGGAACTACTGTAATTCCAATTAAAATAAGAAAACCTATAATAATAAAATAAATCACAAACATAGAAAGCCATTTAGGAAGACCATAACCTTCTAATTTCTTACAATAAGGATAAATTGCATAAGAAACAGCAAAAGCAACTAAAAAAGGAAGAAGAATAGCAATAATTTTAGAAAGTATTCCTAACCATAAATCTTTAATAAAATATAATAAACAAACAATTAAAATTCCTAATAAAATATTTAATAACTTATAATTAACTTTATTTTCCATTGTTATCTCCTTCTTTCTCTAAAATAATCGTAACTGGTCCATCGTTAATAAAATCCACCTTCATATCAGCACCAAATATTCCTTCTTCAACAATAGTAAATTGACGTAATTTTTGATTAAATAATTGATATAAAGTATTCGCCTCTTCTCCATTTAAAGCTTTAATATAAGAAGGTCTTCTTCCTTTTCTTGTATCTGCATATAAGGTAAATTGACTAATCGATAAAATACTGCCACTAACATCTAATAAAGATTGATTCATTACACCATTCTCATCATCAAATATTCTTAAATGAACAATCTTATCAATAAGATAATCAATTTCTTTTTCCGTATCTCCATAAGTAAAACCTACTAATAACATTAATCCTTTGTCTATTTTCCCTACTATTTTATTTTCTACAGAAACACTTGCTTTCATACATCTTTGTACAATTACTTTCATTGATATTCCCCACTTCTATTACATCTATATTATATAATGATTTTTAGAAAATGAAAATACTTAAATTTATCTTTTCCTAGTAAAAATTTCTCAAGTAGAAAAAGATTTGAGAAATATTATCTTACTGAATAATATCCTCCATTATTGATAATAAAAAAACATCATAATTTGATTTTCCTATCTTCTCTACAAATTTCCAAAATTTATCAATAAATTACTAACATCAATCACCTTACCTATTATAAAACACTATTCCAATGAAATTTTATCATATTTTTTTAATCGGTAAAATGAAAAGTTAAATGGAACATTGTAATTTTTACTATTCCATTTAACTTTTCAATCAACATTTTTTTTTATCTTTCAATAAATTGTTTTAAAACTTTTTAATCTGTGTTAAAATATTTTTAGAAAAGTGGTGATAATTATCAAAAATATATCAAAATTTAAAGTAGAAAATGGAATTATTATTCCCCTTATTTTATTTGGAATCATTAGTATTATTTCTATCTACTGTACCAAAAGTGCACTAGGTAGTGATTTTCAAGATTACTGGTTAAAACAAGGAGTATGGTACATCATTGGCTTTTTCCTAGCTTATCTTATGATGTTTTTAGGAAATAAATTTTTATATAATAATGCGTGGTGGTTTTATTCTTTTGGGGTTTTATCCCTAATATTAGTATTATTCTTTGGAGTAACAAGAAAAAATGCAACTTGTTGGTTTAAAATTCCTTATATTGGAACAATCCAACCTAGTGAATTTATGAAAGTATTTTTAATTATTATTTTAGCAAGATTAATTCATGAATTTAATGAAAAATATCTTGAACCAACCATTCAAGAAGAATTTAGATTTTTAATAAAAATTTTAATCTTAGTAGGAATTCCCTCTGCCTTAACTTTTGTCGAGCCAGATACAGGCGCTGTAATGATTTATTTAATTATTACAGCAACTATGTTATTTATTGGAGGAATTAGAAAAAGATGGTTTTTTATTGCCTTTTTATTAGTAGGGATTGTCCTAGGTACAGGAGCATTAATTTATATTAGTAACCAAGATTTATTTTTAAAGGTTTTTGGAACAGGATTATTCTATCGTATCGATAGAATTACCAATTGGTCTGCTAGTAGCGGAATGCAATTAAAAAACTCTCTAATTGCCATTGGTTCTGCTGGAATATTTGGACATGGATTTAATCATACCCCTATTTATTTTCCTGAAATGCAAACAGACTTTATCTTTTCTGTCATTGCCTCAAACTTTGGGCTATTAGGTGCTAGTTTATTAATTTTATTAATCATATTCTTTGATATGAACTTAATTCATACAACCTTTAAAGCCAATGATTTTATGGATAAATATGCCATTGGAGGAGTTATTGCTGTACTTCTATTCCAACAAGTACAAAATATCTCAATGACAATAGGATTACTCCCTATTATGGGAATTACTTTACCATTTATTAGTTATGGCGGTTCTTCCCTTCTATCTTATATGTTATTAGTAGGAATGATTTTTAATGTTTCTAATGAAAATTTAAGATATACCAATTAATTTATTATATAAATTAACTAATTATGATACATTATATTTTGAATGATATGGAATGTCTTTGGATTCCATCTAAGCAAGTAGATACATCTAGCTTGCCTTTATTTTGTACGAACACGTTTAATATTATTTCCTATAAAAAAAACAATCAAGAAGAATATCTAACGAAAACTCTACTTGATTGTTTTTTTATTGACTAATAAGAATTTTATCTTCTTTCTTTTATTAATTTCTTTTCATGATACAAAACGAAATCAAACATTCCATTCTCATAAATTACTAATTTAGTATCATTAGACAACGGAATAATTTCCCTAACATTAATTTCATTACGATAATAACTCTTTCTTTTTTCTTGAAGAAGAATAGTTTTCATTTGAGTTAAAAGAATTTTTGATTTTAATCTATCTACTTTCTTCATGTTTTCACCACCTTAAAATAAATAATAACCATAAATAAATCCACAAATTGCCCCAATTAAATGAGATAAATGTGAAATATTATCCTTCTTAAAAAGACCATCAATAACTTCACTAGCAATATAAAATAAAAAGATAAGAACTAAGGTCAAAGGAATTTTTCCATTTTGAAGATTAACTAATGAACTTAATAGAATAAGCATAAAAGAAATACCACTAGCCCCTAAAATATCTTTCTTACTAAAAATAATATTAATAAGTGCCGTAACAAATGCCGTAACCATAATCATTTTTAACAAAGAAATACTCCCATATTTTTCTTCTATCATCGGACCTACTAATAAAATATAAATAAAATTATTACGAAAATGATTCCAGTCTGCATGACCTAAAACATGAGTAAACATTCGAAAATAAGTAACAATTGAAAAAGGATTGCCTCTCCCAGAAGAAAAATAATAAGTACTTTTCCCCTTAGTAATATAACTTAAAAGTAAGACAAATAAAGAAAGAAAAAAATAGGATAAAATAACAAAAGAATTATACTGTAAAATATCAAAATACTTCATTATTCTTTCCTATTTATTTAGCTTGTTTTTGAAGAGCCATCTTAGCAGCCGCTTGCTCAGCAGCTTTTTTACTACTTCCACTTCCTGTACCCATGCTAATATTATCCACTAAAACTTGACAAACAAACGTTTTATTATGAGCAGGTCCTTTTTCATCAATAATTTCGTAGCTAACACTTTTGCGAACCGTTTGGACTAATTCTTGTAATTCAGACTTATAGTCGTGTAGGAAATCAATTTTTTTCTCAATATAGGGAATAATGATATTCATCACAAATTTACTCGTATAAGCAAATCCCTGATCAATATACATAGCACCAATAAATGATTCAAAAACATCAGCAAGAATAGTAGTATTTGCCTCAAGTTCTCCACTTCCCAATAAAATTTCTTGATCAAATCCAAGCTCTCTAGAATAAGTAGCACAAGCTTCTTCACAAACATAAGAAGCCCTCATTTTTGTCATCGTTCCCTCTTCTAAATGCTTCTCATTATATAAATAATCACTAATAGTAAGTTCTAAAACAGCATCTCCTAAAAATTCTAGTCTTTCATAACTTTCTACATTATGCTCATTACTATATGAAGTATGTGTAAAAGCCCTTTTATATAAATCTTTGTTAGTATGAATATTTAACTTTTCTAAAAATTCCATATTATCACCCATTCCTTAACTATCTTATTATAGCATATTTCTAATTTTTTCGCCTTTTATTTTGTATCTGTTTACAAAAAGTTTAAAATACTGTAAAATATATTGTATTAGATAGGAGAATGAAGATGAAGAAAATAATATACTTTATGATAATGTTTTTTAGTTTAGGACTATTAAGTGGCTGTGAAGAAAGTGAAACTAAGATGGAGAATATTAATATTTATACAACAACATACCCTATTAACTTTATTATCAATCAATTATACGAAGAACATTCTAAAATCTATAGCGTTTATCCAACTGGTGTAGATGTAGATAAATATGAATTATCAACAAGAAAATTAGAAGAATATAGTAAAAGTGATTTATTTATCTTTAATAGTTTAGATAAAGATAGAGATTATGCTGTTAAAATGATTAATTTAAATTCTAAATTAAAAGTCATCGATGTGGCAACAGGAATGAAATATGACAATTCTATTGAAGAATTATGGTTAAGTCCTAATAATTACTTAATGATGGCAGAAAACTTAAAAAATGGCCTTGCAGAGTACATTACTAATCCTTACTTAGTAGAAGAAATTAATGATAAATATAAAGATTTAGAATATGAAATCTCTAAACTAGACGCTGATTTAACAGAAGCAATCACTAGTGCAAAATATAAAACCATCGTAACCGATAATGATACATTAAAATTCTTAGAAAAATATGGATTAAAAGTCATTTCATTAGAAGAAAATAAAGACCTAACAACAAATAAAATAGAAGAAGTCAAAAACTTAATTAAAGAAAAACAAATCAAATATATCTATTCTACTACTAGCAAAACAAATAATACCGTAAAAGAATTAATAGATAATAATAGCTTAGAACAAATTTCTATGAATACCATGCACTCTACTGATGGAAATATTACCAATAGTAACGATAATTACCTTACCATTATGACCAATAATATTAATGAATTAAAAAAAGAATTATATAAGTAAAAGTATAAGATTAACCACTTATACTTTTTCTTCATTTTTATAATAAGGATTTAATTCTTTTAAAGAAATCACTTTTAAAGAACTCATATCAAATAAAATTTCTGCTTTACCTTGTCCTAAATTCATTAATAAATCTCGACATTTCCCACAAGGAAGAACTACCTTATTGCTCTTATTCAGAATAATAATTTTACTAATCTCTCTTTCTCCATTTAAATATAGATTGGATAAAGCCACTGCTAATGGACAAACTTTATGTTTTATTCCTAGTCCAAAATAAAGATTGCCTTGAGTACTCATTATCCCCGCTACTTCTTTATTCACATCATTTAAAAGCCCTATTTTTTTCTGAACTTCTTGATACAAAAAGTACCATTCTTCAGAAGTATTTTCTAAACTATTATCTAATGAAAAATAAAACAAATCACAAGCAACAGGATAACTTAAAATTTGATGAGAAAACTTCTCTTTTAAAGTTCCCCCTAAACGCTGAAAAAATTCCTTATCTCTACCAATAGAAGGATAACTAATCACTAAATTGTGATATCCCAACTTCATTAGCTCTTGCTTTGCTAACTGGTATAATTCTCTTCCAATTCCCTTTCTTTGATATTGAGGTAAAACAATAATCTCTCGAATTTCAGCAGCAGTATCATATAAATCAACTTGTGATTTAGCATAAAAGATATATCCCACAATCTTATTATTTTCTAAAGCAACAATAATTCGATTATTCTCCATAATTTGATCACGCAGATGATTCACCATTTCTTCCATATTTTCTTTCATATATTGAAGAATACCATTAGGTAAAACATCATAATAAGTATTTTTCCATACCTCATTACGTAATTGTACCAAAAATCTAGCATCCGTCGGATAAGATTTTCTATATTCCATTCTATCACCATCCTAGTTTAATTATAGCATACCAAAGAAAAAAAGAAAAATACTTATGACAAATATTTTCCTTCTAAATTTCTTGTAAAACACTAATAATCATTGGACGATTTCCCGTTTGTCCATTCAAATATTTACTTAATTCCTCACGGATACTACTTTTTATTTTACCATAATCAACATAATTTTCATGAACGTTATCGACAATAATTTTAGTACAAATTTCTTTAATTTGTTCAATTAACTCTGTGCTATCTTTAACATAAATAAAACCTCTTGTTAAAATTTCAGGACCAGCAATAATTTTCTTAGTCTTTTTCGATAATGTAGCAGAAATTACAATAATTCCATTATCCGATAGCATTTCCCTATCTCTTAACACGACTTCTCCAATATCATCACTAGAATCCCCATCAATAGAAATATCACCACAAGGAACTTTCGAAAAATCATTTTCATTTAATTTACCATGAATAAAACTTGCCACAAAACCATTTTCCTTTAAAATAATATGATTACTAGGAATACCAACTTGTCTTGCCAAATTAGCATTAGCAACTTGATGACGATACTCCCCTTTAATAGGAAAATAATACTTCGGTTTCATTAAATCCATCATCATCATTAAATCTTCTGAAGAAGCATGATGTGATAAATTATTCTTAGATAAAGTTACAACTTCAACATCTAATTTAGAAATATCATCTAATAATTTATAAAAAGTTTTTTCTCTTCCCTCATAAATAGGTGTCGCTAAAAATACGGTATCACTTGGTTTTAATTTAACAAATTTATCATAACCATTCACAATCTTATAAATAGTAGAATACGGTCTTTCCCGATCATTAGAATTAATAATCACAACATCAGGATCATGAATATTTGATAAATCTCCTATACATTTTGGATCAACAAATAAATAATTATTTTGGGTAGCATAATCAACAATACTTTGTAATTTTTTCCCCATAATAATAATCTTACGATCCGTCTTTGACACTTCATTGAAAAGTTCTTGTATCCGATATAAATGTGAACTTAATACATTAAAAATAATTCTTCCCTCTGCTTTACTCAAAGTTTCTCGAATTAAACTAGCAATCCGATGATTAGGAGAAGTATGTCCAACCTTATCAGCATAAATAGATTCAGTCATTAAACAAAGTACTCCTTGTTTTCCAATATAAGCAAGTTTCCCCATATCTGTTTGATAATGTCCTCTCATCATTGCATCAAAAACAAAATCAGAAGCATAAAAAATTACTCCATCTTTTGTATAAATCGCATATCCTAAATTATCAGGAATCGAATGTGATAATCCAACAGGAAAAACTTTAACATGTCCGACATTTAATGTTTTATACGCCGGAATCTCTACTAAATTCTTAGTAGAAACTTTCTTCATTTCTAATTCTTTTTTCAATAAAGCAATCGTAAATTTTGATCCATAAATAGGAATTCCACTTAAAGATTCTGCAATATCTTGAATCGCCCCATCATTTTCAAAATGACCATGTGTTAAAAAAATTCCTTTTACTCTCTTTTTATTTTCTTTTAAATAGGAAATATTAGGAATAACATAATCAATACCCAGCATTTGATCATCCGCATATTTTAATCCCGCATCAATAACTAGTATATCTTTGTCAATTTCTATTACATACATATTTTTCCCAATTTCATTTAATCCACCTAAACTAAAAATTTTAATTTTACTCAAAATAATCTCTCCTTTCTTTTTATTTTTAAGCTCAAAGACTTAATAAGTATAACAAAAAAAAAGCACTTTGACAAGTAGAGGAAAATTTTTAAAAATTCATTTTTCTTGTTAAAGATAGTCCTCCTTTCCCTTCATTCATCATTTTTTTAAACACTCAAATTTTTTGTTCAATAAGATTATAATCATCTGTATTTTTCCTATTTTCTCTTCTTCATTAAGTAAATCTTCTAACCACCAAGCAAAAATTGTCAAGTCTTATCACTATTTTGTTCTAAAAGTACTGATTCAGTATTTTCTTCAAAGAAAAAATGCGTTATAATGAAAAATGAAAGGTATGGTGATAATATGTTAGAAAACAAAGTAGCTATCATAACAGGTGGTACAAGAGGAATTGGTTTTGAAACGGTTCGATTATTCTTAAAAAACGGAGCAAAAGTAGCACTATTTGGTTCTAGAGAAGAAACAGTAAATAAAGCAATTAGTGAATTAAAAGAAGAAAACGAAAACTATGAAGTAATTGGATTACATCCCACATTAAGTAATGAACAAGAACTAAAAGAAGCATTTAAAAAAGTAGATGAAAAATTTGGTCATATTGATATTTTAATCAATAATGCTGGAATTTCTTCTTCTACTCCATTAATAAATTATACCGAAGAAGAACTAGATAAAATTATTAATGTTAATATTAAGTCTGTATTTTTATGTTCTAAAGTCGTTGTTCCTTATATGAAAGAACAAGGAAGTGGAGTTATTCTTAATACAAGCTCTATGGTAAGTATTTATGGACAACCAAGTGGCTGTATGTATCCAGCAAGCAAATTTGCCGTAAATGGACTTACTAAATCTTTGTCTAGAGAGTTAGCCCCTTTTCATATTCGAGTAAATGCTGTTGCCCCTGGAATTACTGAAACAGATATGGTCTCTGCTTTACCAAAAGAAGTAATTGAACCCCTAATTAAAACAATTCCTTTAGGAAAAATAGGAAAGCCAATAGATATTGCTAATGCATTTTTATATTTAGCAAGTGATATGGCAAGTTATACTACAGGAGAAATTCTTCAAGTAGATGGTGCAGCTCGCTCATAAGTATCTAACCAAGATACTTTTTTTCTTGGAAAAAAAAGCCACTAAGCAATACGCCAATAATACAAATCATTAAAACCAAGGAAATAGAAAAGTGAAAAAAACAAACAATTGCCATAAAAATAGATTTAGTAAGAAAAAAAATAATTTCTTCTAATAATAAATAATCCCTAATATTCATCTGCCCTAAATCATAAAGATTATTTAAACTAAAGATTTCGTACATCTTTACCCCTATTCCTTCTAATAGAGCAATTCCAAGTAGTAAACATTCATTTTGAATATTTAATTTTAGAAAGAAAATAAACCCAAGAAAGAAACTTACCCATAAAAAATGACTTTCTTTTAATTTTTTAGCCAAAAAATAAACGACCAATAAAGAAGAAAAATGAATAATTACATGAAACATACCAACATAAACAACTGATTTTTTAACATAAAGATACAGAAATAAAGGTTGAATTTCTAAGAATATAACTTTAAATTGTTCTAAAATACTAAATAATATTTTATTTTTACTAAATTTAGGAAAAGTAATTTTAACCTTTCTTTCTTCAGGCTGTATTTTTCCCAAAAAAATTGGAATAATAGACGCTAAAGAAAAAAGAAAAACAATAATTCCACTATAAATCATAGGTAACTTACTGATAAAAAAAGTTCCCATGAAAGAAGAAAATATCACCCCTAAATACATCATTAAAACTAATTTATTCGTTTGAAGATGCTTTTGATTCAACATACAACACGCTAAATAGTGCCTTACGGAATGATAAGAATAATTACTACAAGAGAAAAGAATACTAAAAAGAACTAAAGAAAAATAAGTATTTTTCATTATAGATAAATAAAAAAAACTTCCCCCATAAAGAATAGTTGAAAAAATTAAAACGAAACGATAAGGAAGCAAAAGACTACCAATATTCACAAAAATTCCCACAAAATATAAAAGAAATAAAAAGAAATAAAGAGCATGAACAGAATACCCTTTTTGATATAAAAGAACCAAAGAAAATACCTCAATTAACCCTCTAGTAAAAGAAGAAAAGAATAAAAATAAATGATAATAAAAAGAGTTTTTCTTTTCTAAATCCATGCTATCACCTATTACTAGTATGATAAATTTATTTAGAAATATAAACAGAAATAAACATTTTTAAAATCTTAGGAAAAACATAAACTTCTAAAACACTCGATAAAAAACTTAAGATAATACAAAACATTAAGATAATTAAATATTTCTTTAACATACGACGATTATTCCCTTTTTTAGAAAGCACTATTTTAAAAAGATGAGAAGAAAACATCAAACTATAAATGGTTAAAAGATAAACAACCAATAAGTTTAAAATTTGACTAGGAAATGTATAAAAAATTACGCCTAAAAATCCTTTTACTTGATAAGTTAAAAAAAGGGAAGAAATCGAAAAACCTACTAAAAATCCTTTTAAGTAAGCAATAAAAATATTGAAAAATACGCCAACCATACTTAATCCAAATAGCCAAATGAAAAAAATAAATAAATAATTAATGATGATACTATTTTTAAATGCTAGTCCACTATTTATATTATCTTTACTAATATTCGTAAAAAATACTTCAATTTGCTTAATCACATTATTTTTATCAGTGCTATTAGAAAGAATTAAAAAAATTGATCCAGATAATATTCCTAATAATATTATAGTCCCAACAAAATAATTTAGTTTTTGATTAGGTAAAATCATTTCTCTTAATTTTATTTTTTTTCCTCGTTCTTTTTTCATTCTATCACCACTTAAATCTATTCTTCTCCCCTTGTATTTATGCCTATTTTCCGTTATAATGATTAAAGAGGTGAACAAAACATGAGTAAAAAGAAAACAAAAAAAGAAGAAATTATCGTAGAAGAGAAACAAGGATTATCAAAAAAAGAACTATATGATTTAAATAAAAAGAAAAAAGAAGAAAGTAAGACAAAAAAAGAAAAACAAGTAACGCCTAAAAAGAAGAAACAAAAAAATACTTATCATCATAATTTAGGGGCAAGAATTTTTGCTGTAATAATGTTAATTTTAATGGTAGGTTCTGTTATTGCTACAATTGCAACCTATGTAAGATAAAAGCTTATCCAAGTCTGGACAAGCTTTTTTAAATGATTAAATAAAGAAAAACTAATGATACAACCGCAACAATTACCCCCAGCAAAACATAAGATACAAATCCAAATTCATGAGTTTGTTCTTCTTTTTCTCCAATTTCTACTTCAGTAGATGAAGGCATTTCTACCTTTTCATCTTGAGCAATTGATGCAGCCAAAGTCATGGTATTATCGATTGTATCTGGCTCTTTTATCACGGAACTTACCGATTCATTTGCCTGATAATTAATTTTTGTTCCAGCAACTCTACCCTGATATTTCTGAATAAACCAATTTTCAAAAGCAAGAAACTTTTCTCCATTAAAATAAACAACATTTTCTACTTCAAGATGATTATAAATTAAAATTTGATGTGATAAATTAATCAAACTAGAAATATATTGATCCAAGTGATGAAAACTTTGTTCTTGATTAGCCAAAACGGAAGATAAAATACTTTGCTCTATCATTGGAATAACAAACACTTTATCTTTGTCTTGAATAATTTTTTGAATCGATATATCTGTTGGATTTTCCATAAGTAAAATCGTTAAAAATACTTTTTTTGCATTTGGAATTAATAAATAAAACTTTAAATTTTTCTCTTCAATTTGATAAATACATTTCTCTTGTGTTTTTAAAATTATTTTTTGTACCATACTATACCACCCACTACTATTATCTCTATTATTAAGGTAATTATAACAAAAAAAAGATAACCTGTCATTATCTTTTTTACTTTTTTTATTTTTTATTCACTTTGTAATTCAAATATAATATCTCTAAGCTCTGTTGCCCTCTCAAAATCAAGTTCTAAAGCCGCTTGTTTCATTTCTCTCGTTAGAGTATCTATCATTTCTTCTTTTTCTTTTTTGGTCATTTTTTTCTTTTTCTCTGGTTTTACTTCTTCTTCATTAGAAATCACATCTCGAATTTCTTTGATAATCGTTTTAGGAACAATTCCATGAACAGCATTATATTCTTCTTGAATTTTTCTTCTTCTTGCCGTTTCCGAAATAGCTTCTTGCATACTATCACTTATGGTATCCGCATACATAATAACTTCTCCATGACTATTCCTAGCGCATCTACCAATCGTTTGAATTAAACTTCTAGTACTTCTTAAGAAACCTTGTTTATCCGCATCCATAATCGCAATTAAACTAACCTCTGGAATATCAATTCCTTCTCTAAGAAGATTAATCCCAACAACAACATCATATTTCCCTACACGTAAATCATGAATAATTTGCATTCTTTGTAACGTTTTAATTTCACTATGTAGATAAGCAACCTTAATCTCAATATTTTTTAAATAATTAGACAATTCCTCTGCCATTTTAATCGTTAATGTCGTGATTAACACTCTTTCATTCTGAGCAATTCGCTTTTCAATTTCTTCAACAAGATTATCAATTTGATTTTTTGTTTTTCTAACCTCAATAAGAGGGTCTAAAAGACCAGTTGGCCGAATAATTTGTTCTACCACTTCTCCATGAACATGTTCCATTTCATAATCTCCAGGAGTTGCCGACACATAAATAACTTGATTAATCTTTTTTTCAAACTCATCAAATTTTAAAGGCCGATTATCAAGCGCACTTGGTAAGCGAAAGCCGTATTCAACCAAGTTCATTTTTCGCGCTCTATCCCCATTATACATTCCCCTCACTTGAGGAATAGTAACATGAGATTCATCAATAACCATTAAAAAATCTTTGGGAAAAAAGTCGATTAAACAAGTTGGCGTCTCCCCTTCTCCTCTTAGGGCAATATGCCTAGAATAATTTTCTATACCATGACAAAACCCTGTTTCTTCAAGCATTTCCATATCGTAATTACATCTTTCCCGAATTCTTTGTTCTTCTATCAATTTTCCATGTTCTTTAAAATACTGACATTGCTCATCACATTCTTTACGAATTCTTTCAATAGAAATCTTTAATTTCTCTTCATCAGTAACGAAGTGAGAAGCAGGAAAAATAGAAACTGACTTTTTATAATTTAAAGCTTGACCAGTTACAACATCAAAAGAAGAAATTCGATCAATCGTATCACCAAAAAACTCTATACGAATTCCATTTTTTCTTTCATAACTAGGAATAATCTCAATAACATCTCCCTTAGAGCGAAATGTTCCTCTCTTAAAATCTATTTCATTTCTCTCATATAACATATCCACTAATCTTTTTAATACTTCTTCTCTTTCTATTTCATCATCAACATTCAAAGTAAGTATTTTATTTTTATAATCTTCTACTTCTCCTATTCCATAAATACAAGAAACAGAAGCTACTACAATAATATCTCTTCTTGATAATAATCCTGAAGTAGCACTATGTCTTAATTCATCAATTTCATCATTAATAGAAGAATCTTTTTCAATATAAGTATCCGTAGAAGGAACATAAGCTTCAGGTTGATAATAATCATAGTAAGATACAAAGTACTCAACACGATTATCTGGAAACAATTCCTTCAACTCGGAATACAATTGACCAGCCAAAGTTTTGTTATGAGCAAGAACCAAAGTTGGCTTCTGAACCTCATTGATAACATTAGCAATTGTAAATGTCTTTCCAGTACCCGTTGCACCCAGTAAAACCTGCTCTTTACGCCCATTTTTAATCCCACTAACTAACTCTTTTATCGCCTCAGGTTGATCCCCATTTGGCTGATATTTTGATACCAATTTAAACATAAACAATCCCCACTTTTAAACCCTATTATTTTTCTTAACTAATTGTTTTATTTTTGATATTGCTTTCTCTTCTGATTCCAAAATAACTGTAGTAAAGTATTCATCCTGTAAATCATAAAAATAAGCTTCTCTATTAAAACTAAATTTTTTAGGAAAAATTACTTTATGTTCCCTTTCAAATTCATCAGCATTTTCATATGGAACCTCTCTAGAAAAATCTAAACTATACTTTTTTGCCTCCAAATTATAATAAACAACATAATCAGCAATATGATCATTTCGACTAGCTAAGTAAATACTAGAACCATGAATAATCTCTGATTCACTACTATATTTGTAAGCACCAATATAAACATAAATATCATTTGTTGGTGTTATATCGGAAAAATTAATTGCATCTCGAACCAATTCACGATTAGATTTTTCTTTGCTAAAATACTGAGAATTAATTCTATCAGTTAAATATAAATACTCCTTTACTTCATTTGTCTGCTCTAACTCTGAAATTCTTTTCTTTATTGCTAGTAATTCTTGATTTTCTTTTACTAGAGAATAATATTTATCCCTCAATAATTTAATTTCTTCTGTTCTCATAAAAAACCTCCTCATATTAACTTAAAATATTCAAAAATAACTATAATTATAAAAATTAATTAAATATTTTTCTGACATCTAGGACAATAATAAGTCCCACGACCACCTACTTTAATTTTTAAAATAGGATTTCCACATATTAAACATTGTTCTCCTTCTTTAGCATGAACATACAACTCTTGTTGAAAAAGACCATGAATTCCATTTAAGGAAGTATAACTCCGTATAGTTGTTCCACCTTTTTCAATTGCTTTTTCCAAAACTAATTTTGTATTATCAATAATTCTTTCAAGTTCCTCCAAAGAAAGAGAATTTGCCTCTTTCAATGGATTAATTTTAGATAAAAATAAAATCTCATCTACATAGATATTCCCTATACCAACAATTATTCTTTGATCCAACAAGCAGCTTTTAATAGGCAACTTCTTTTTTTTCAATTTTTCTTTTAAATAAGTACGATTTAATTTTTTATCCCATGGTTCTAATCCCATATTTAAAAAAGGACCAATTTTATTGATGTCTTCTTTTTCAATAAGTTGCATTTTTCCAAATTTACGAACATCCATATACCTTAATTCTAAGTTATTATCCAACAAAAAAGTAACATGTTCATGTTTATCCATTTGTTCATTAGGAGATTTCAAAAAATATTTACCTTCCATTCTCAAATGAGATAATAAATAATAATGATCTAAAACAAAAATAATCCATTTTCCATAGCGATTTATCTCATTTATTTTTTGATTTTTAATTTTCTTTTGAAAAGAACAAACATCTGGATATTCAATAATATTATCATAATAAATATTTACTTTTTTGATAATTCTTCCCACTACTTTTTCCCGAAGACCACGAACAACAGTCTCTACCTCTGGCAATTCTGGCATAAAAATCCCCCACTTCTATTTCGCTTCATATAAATTTTTACCTAAATTTAATTCTACTTTAAGCGGTACCGTTAATTGAACAGTATTTTCCATAACCTCTTGAACAATTTTTTTTACTTCATCCAATTCCGTTTCATAAACATTAAAAACCAGCTCATCGTGAATTTGAAGAAGCATTTTACTTTTTAGATTGAATTCTTCAAACTTTTGATCAATTTCAATCATAGCTTTTTTTAAAATATCAGCACTACTTCCTTGAATAGGCGTATTTAAAGCCATTCTCTCCCCCATACTTCTAATCATATAATTACTATTATTTAACTCATCAATTACTCTTTTTCTACCCATAATTGTTTTTACATAACCAACTTCATGAGCCTCTTGAATAGCCTTATCCATATAAGTTTTAATTCCAGGAAAAGTTTGAAAATAAGCATCAATAAAATTCTTAGCATCTTTCACTGAAATATTTAAATCACTAGCAAGACCATAGCTACTAATTCCATAAATAATACCAAAATTAACTGCTTTAGCACTACGACGCATA
The DNA here is from genome assembly GCA_934176955.1 of uncultured Bacilli bacterium. Classification (GTDB taxonomy): domain Bacteria; phylum Bacillota_I; class Bacilli_A; order RF39; family UBA660; genus RUG11198. The sequence goes on along the minus strand of CAKPOS010000009.1, from coordinate 37,977 downwards.
TTAGACGTAACCTCAGAAATAGGAACCCCATAAATATCACTAGCCGTCTTCGTATGAATATCTAAATTTTCTAAAAAAGCATTCTTCAAAGATTCTATTCCCGCTAAATGAGCAAAAATTCTTAATTCAATTTGAGAATAATCACTACTCAAAATATAACAACCCGAACTGGGAACAAAACACTTTCGAATTAATCTTCCATATTCATTACGCACAGGAATATTCTGTAAATTAGGTTCAATTGAAGAAAGACGACCAGTTCTTGTTAATGTCTGTGTATAAATCGTATGAATTTTTCCATCAGAATGAATATTATTTTTTAACCCCTCAATATAAGTAGTATATAATTTCATTAACATTCGGTATTCCAAAACATCTCTAACAATTGGATACTCTTTTAACTTAGAAAGCGTTGCTTCATCAGTAGAATATCCCTGCTTATTCTTTTTTCCATGAGGAAGAGATAATTTATCAAACAAAACTTCCCCTAACTGCTTAGGACTACTAATATTAAATTCAACACCACTATAAGAATAAATATTTTCTTCTAAAACTTTAATTCTTTTTTGAATATCTATTCCCATATCATCTAAAACTTTTTTGTCGCAACTTATCCCTTCTAATTCCATCTTAGCTAAAACAGTACTTAATGGTAGCTCTATTTCTTGATATAACGAAAATACTTCTTTTTCTCTCATCTCATTGTAAAGTCTTTCTGTAATATCATAAATAAACTTTGCTCTTTTTATATTTCTTAAAGCTAATTCTTCTAAAGAAAGTTTTTCTTTTTTATTTGAAAACTCTAGTTCATATCCTAAAGTAGCTGCCACATTAGCAATATCATCTTTTACATTATAATTTAATAAGTAACTAGCAATCATAACATCCATAGTAGAATAAGGAATATCAAGTTGATTTCTTTTGAACAAAACATAATTCTTTTTATGATCATAAGTATAAACTTCTCCTTTGATAAAAGATAAACTATCTAAAGACTCAAAAGGAATATAATAATGAATTTTTTGATTATATAAAGCAATTCCTAAAATACTTGCCTTATGATAATTTGTTTCATTGGTATCAATATAAATAGCAACAGGTTCATGAATCTCCTCTATTTCATTACTACTAACAATTTGAAAATCAATATCATCATTTTCTGAGATAGGAGTATCTATTTTTTTAATAAAAGAATAAAATTCTAATTCATTATAAAGTTGAATTAATTCTTTGGAAATAGAAGAAGAATATTTTAAATCTTCTAAAGAATAAGTTACAGGAACTTCACGATAAATAGTAGCTATTTCTCGACTAGTAAAAGCACTTTCCTTTCCTTCTATTAATTTTCTTTGCGTTGCTCCTTTAATTTCATCAATATGTTCATAAAGATTCTCTAGATTATTATACTGAGTTAACAACTTAATTGCTGTCTTTTCTCCAATTCCTTTTACTCCTGGAATATTATCAGAAGCATCCCCCATTAATCCTTTTAAATCTGTCATTCGCAATGGCTCTACCCCATAAATTTCTTTAAAAGTTATTGGTGTCATCATTATTGAATCTTTTGTTTTTAAAAGCTTAACCGTATTATGTTCCGATATTAATTGAAGCAAATCCTTATCACTACTAACAATAAGTCCTTCATAATCATTGCTATCATCAATTTGCTTTGCATATGTACCAATAATATCATCTGCTTCATAATCTTGCACTTCTAAATAACAAATTCCCATAGCTTTTAAAATTTCTTTAGCAACCGGAAATTGTACTTTTAAATCATTAGGAGTCTCATCTCTTCCTCCTTTATAATCTTCATACTTTTCATGACGAAAAGTTTTTCCCATATCAAATGCAACTAAAATATAATTAGGATTTTCTTCGTGAATAATTTTATTCATCATATTAATAAATCCAAATAATCCATTAGTGGGAAATCCTTTGCTATTTTTCATTAAATTTCCTGAATAAGCAGTTGCATAATAACTTCTAAATAATAAGTTATTCCCATCAACTAGTATAACTTTCTTCATTATCCATCACCTTCACTAAATATTATCATACCATAGAAATTAGTAAAATTAAATGCAATCAATAAAAATTATATAATATTTACCCAAAGAAAAAAGAAGGCTATTTTAACCTTCTGCACCACCACCATCACCTATAGTAGTATTTCCTCCAGCATTAGCCCAGCATTGTTGCCAACCCTTTGCCCCAACTAAACCAGTAATAAAAACAACCAAATTGACAACTAAGAAAACAGCTGCAGCATAAATACATCTTTTTATTAATGTACCTTGTGCCTTCTTCATTTCGTCTTCTTTACCAGCAATAACTGCCTTTCCTAAATCTAAAAGTCCATAAACAATTAATCCAATTGGAATTAAAATTTTGATGATATCAACTACATTCTTAATAATTCGAACTACATCTTCTAGTCCACCACAAGGGCCATTCATTTAAAACACCTCTTTCATACAAATAAATCATACCTTAAAATAACATATTTGTCAATAATCTTACAAAATATTTTTTTAACACCTATAATAAATCAAAAAAATAACTAGTTGATTAAGTAATTTTTATGATTAATCACTAATTATTTCTTATCTAAAATCAAAATAATATTACGTATTTGGAGTAACTCTAGTATGACCACTAAATGTTGCCGTTACCTCACTACCTTGTGCAGAAATAAATGTTACATTTCCCTGGAAAAAGTTTGCTAAATTTTCACTTGCACCAGTAGCTCCTTGTGTCTGGTTATGTCCGTTTTCACTTAACCAAACAACAATATAATATACTTGAGCATCTTTAAATGTACTACTACTTGTACCTGTATTATTTCCTGCAACATTATCATTTGCTTCCAAATATTGATTATATACTAATGCAGAAGTAGTATCATTTACTCTCTTATAAGAATAGTCTCCAGCAGTATGATCACTTACACGAATATAATTCTGTTTAATTACTTCATATCTATTTCCTTGAATTACTGCTGCATTCGTAGCATCTGTTTGAGCATAAGTAACATCAGCACGTGCCGATTTTATTTCTCCTTTATTTAATCCATCACCTTTCACCGAAGTACCACCTAAAGCTGAAAATGCAATATCCTTTGTTGCACGAACGGTTGATTTTCCTGCAGTTGTACAAGCAGTAACTAAATTAGATGACTCTGCACTACAAAATACTTGTGCCCATCTCATTGTTGTTTTATTACTTCCACTTGCTGAATAATCAGCAGGAGTACCCGAACCACCTGATAATGTTACATATCCATCTAAGAACATACTTGCAGTACTGGCATTTACCGCTGTAATTTTATATACCTGACAAACAGCGTTTCCGTTATCATCTACACAAATACCTTTTCCAGATACTGCTGCATTTTTAGTTAAGGCTTGTTCTATCATGTTATTAGACATTGGAATTAAGCCACCTCTTGTATTATCTTTATCGGTTACTTTTTTTACATCAAGGTCAAACTTAATTGTTGCCATATTACCTTTTAATGTTGTTGCATCTGTTGCTGTAGCCGTATAATAAGCAAATGTTGCTCCAATAACCGCAATCATTAAAGTCGCTACACCAATTACAGCATAAAACACATTATTAATTGAAATCCCTTGTTTTTTCTTTTCATTCTGTTCCACTTCTTTATCCTCCTTATTTTCTTAAGTATAGCAAAATAGTCAAAAAATTGCAACCAATTTTAAAAATTTTTATAAAGATCAAAACTTGCTGAAGAATAGTACTGAAAGTAATTATCTTTAACATAATTTAAAATAATTTTATTGGTTTGAGTTGTTCTTGCTCCAGTAGCTTCTTTATCATCAAAAACAAACATACATTTTTTAACTTGACAAATATTTTTAATTTTAGATATATATTTCTCTACTCCATGATATCCCATATTCCCATTATTAATATTATCAAACTGATGAATAGGAATATCTAAATTTAATTTCATAAAATAAGCATCTGTACCTAAAAAAAATACAGTTAAAGAAGAATTTGTTTCTATTTCTTCTCTAATTTTTTGTACATTACTAGCAGTATTATTGGAAACTAGCCGAAGATACATAAAATTTTTTGTTGAATAAAGTCCTAAATTCTCATATTGTATCTTAGAAATCATCACAAAATGCAAAGTACATGCTATTGTAAAAAAGAAAACGAATAACAAATGATGAATAAAAGGATTAAAACGAAATTTCTTAAACAAGAAATAAATAACTGGAATTACACCAATACAAAAATGAAAAAAATCAACAATAGGAAAAACAACAATTTGAAATAAAGCTATATATAAAGCTTGAATATCTCGATAGTGAAGATAATAAACAAACAAATAAAAAAGGAAAAAACACTCTATCCAAAGCAACACTCCACCTGAATAATAATTAGAAGAAGTAAAATCAAACATCCCCAAAAAGCAATAATTAATAAACGAAAATAAATTATCAAAACACACAAAATAAAGAAGAGAACAAAAAATTCCCACTAAATAAATTAGTATTGTTCTTTTTAAATTTTTTGTTTCTAACAAATTGGGAATCATAAATAAAGCAAATGTCTGTTTAGTTAAAATTAATAAAATAATAATGACTGAAGATAAAGTTTCACCATACTTTTTTTCCTTCACCGAAAGCAGTAAAAACAATAAAAATAAACTCAACACATTATATCCAGCAAAAGGATAAAATAAGCTAAAAACTAAAATTACAATGGATGGATATCCTAACTTAGAATAAGTAAGAAAAAAGATAGAAGTAATTAGTAAAGAAATAACAATATGATAAACAATTAATTTATCTCCTAAAACAAATTGAAATAAAGCACATAAATAAGCAAATAAAGGAGGAACAATCATGTTAAAATCCCGATAAGGAACCAAGTGATTTAAAATGTTATGTGCATAACCATAATTATATAATTCATCATCCGTGATATTTCTAAAAAAATACAAATAAAAAACACAAAAGAGAAAAATACTGATAAAGAAAAAAAGAGAAAGACACTTCTTTTTACTAATTAAGGGCTTCTTTAACAAGGGATAAAACCTCATCATGAATAGCTTCAATTTCTCTCATTTGATTATCTTTCGTACACTCTACCATCTTAAAATGATATAATGCTCTTAATTCTAAATAAGTTTGTTCTGCTCTTTTCAAATGCTTTTTATCTTTTTCATTCTGATCAGGACTAGCACAACGCTTATGCTGCAAATCTATAGTCACTTGAAAAGGAACATACAACAAAATCACTAAATCAGGTTTAGGAAGATTTAAAATATCAAACTCTAATGTTTCAATCTTTTTAAAAAATTGAAACCTTTCTTCTTGCTTTTCAATTTTCCCTCCTTGATGAGCCATATTTGAAAAAGTATATCGATCCAAAACAACATGAATTCCCTGAGATAATAAATTTTCACATTCCATAATATTATACTTTCTATCAGCAGCATAATAAAGAGAAGAAACCATACCATCTACATTACTAGCGCCTTCTTTAAACCAACCTTCATTACTAGTTAAGTATTTTTGACATAAATCTTCTTTACCTAAATAACAAGAACCAATAATTTTTCCTGTTGCCGTTTCATAATTAGGAAAAGATAATTTTTGAGACTTTATCCCCATTTCATTTAATTTTTTGACCAATAAACTTGCCTGTGTTTCTTTTCCTGAACAATCCGTTCCCTCAATAACAATTAATTTTCCTCTCATAACGTCACTTACCCTTCTATAACAAAATAGCATAAATTATTCCCAAATTTATCTAAATTAACTAATAGAGTAATTTTTTAAATACAGTTGTTTAAAATAATAAAAAATGATATACTCTTAAAAGTAAAGGAGTTATATATGCAAACATTTTTTTATTATTTTATTATTTTCTTTGCCTATTCTGTTATTGGATGGATAGTAGAATCTACTTTCGTTAGTCTACAAGCAAAACCGATTCACTTTGTCAATCGAGGATTCCTAATTGGTCCATATTGTCCAATATATGGATGTGGCTCTTTAGGAATGATTCTTTATTTGGAACAATATAAAGATAATATTATTACGGTCTTTTTACTTAGTGTTGTTATTTGTTCTGTATTAGAATACTTCACCAGCTATATTATGGAAAAGTTATTTAAAACTAGGCTTTGGGATTATAGTGAAAAAAAATTTAATCTAAATGGACGCATTTGTGGCGAAAATGCAATACTATTTGGACTTGGAGGAGTCGCTATCATCTATATTTCTCATCCCATTTTAAATGAAATACTAAATCAACTTAATAAAAATGCTATAATGATTATTGGAATTATTTTATTTATTATATTAATTACTGATACGGCAATATCCTTTAATATTATGAACCGATTTAAAAAGACAATTTCTAATATTGAAGCCAAAAAAGATTCCACTATAGAATTCAAAAAAATGGTCAGTGATAAAATGAAAGAAGGACACAAGATTTTCCAACGCAGATTACTAAATGCCTTCCCTCATATTGATGTAAAACCATTTATGCCACTAACCAAAGAACTAAAAGGATTAAAAAGATTACTTCGAAAGAAATAATCCTTTTTAATTTAACTTCATTGTCGTAAAAAATCCTATAATGAATAAAAAGACACAACCAATTAAAGAAAAAATATTAGAAATATCTTGAATCATTTGAACAACCAAAATGACAATTGTTGCTAATGAAATACCAAAAATAATAGCAAAAGTCTTTTTTCGATAGTGAAGAAAAAGATAGCGAATAAATAATGAAAGAAGAATTACCCCTAAAATAAAACCAACACTAAAAGGAATAAGAAAAAATAAATTCTTACAAAGAAGTGAAGGAATAAAAAGATTGCCTAATACTTTAACAAAATAATAATAAATTCCTACTAACATCAATAAAGAAGTAGAACTAACCCCCGGAACAACAGTCCCTACTGCTTCCAAGAAACCAGAAAAAACAAAAATTAACATATCCTGATAAGTATTTTTTACCACATAAACACTATCTCCTACCAAAAATGAAAGAAAAACAATCATTACCATTGCCCCAATAACAAAGAAAAAATCACTTGAAAAAGAAATTTCCTTTTTTAAAAGAGGCAGCCCACCAGCAATAAGCCCAATCAAAAAAGCAGACGAAAAAAGAGGAAAAGAAATAAGAAAATAAGAAATCACTCTACTAAATAGCACAATTCCTATCATAATTCCTATACAAAGAAAAAACAAAAAAGAAAAATTTTTTTTCGGATGAACAAAAAAATTAGTAATTGCCTCAATTGTTTTATCATATAACCCAAAACTAATCATTAAAATTGCCCCACTAAATCCAGGAACAATCTTAGCAATACCAACCAGTATTCCTTTTATCAATAAATTTATTTTCATAGTAAAATATATGTAACCTTTCTTTTTTTCATCACAATAACATATAATTTAATGGAGGGAAAAATGAAAGAATTATATCAAAAAAATATTCTTGACTTCTTAATGCTCCAACGAAATAAACCATATATCTGGGGAAATGTTGGACCAGATAGCTTTGATTGCTCAGGATTAACGAAATATATTTATCAAGAATTATTTAATATCAATATTGAAGAAAATGGCTATGGCATTGGAGATACAACCAAACAAATGACTAGTCCTGTTGGTACATTAAAAAAATACATTGAAAATGATTCTCATAAAAAGAAATACATAAAAGAATTAGAAATTGGCGACCTTCTCTTTTTCCACAGACAATCACTAAACGATACCACTCCAACACCAAGTAATCGCTATCCAGGACATGTAGGAATCTATATCGGAGAAAATCAATTCATTCATGCCTCTAGCGATGAAGAAAAAGTCGTAATTACTTCCTTAAATGATTATTGGCTAAACCGATTAGTGGGAAGTAAAAATATTTTAAACACTTTAATTATAACTAAAGAACTTTAAATAAAAATACCCTCACTTCTTTATCGAAATGAGAGTATTTTTTAAATTTGATCTGCTTTTTTTTCTTGATTAGTAGTCTTTCCTTCTAAAGAATTAGAATCTTCTGATAATGTATTACTTAAACTTTGCAATTCATCATATAACTGATTATACTTCGAAACCAATTCATTAGAATTAAAATAAATTTGATTATTATCAACCGACCATGAAGAATTATTTTCTTTTAATAAATTTAACACTTCTTCTACTTTATTCAAAAATTCTTCAATATCATGAGATAAATTTTCCATATCATTCTTTAATCCAGAAAATTCTTTAAGATCATTTTTCGTTGCCATTAATGTTAAATATAAATCATAAGAATAATCATCTACTTTTTCTCTATCTACAAGTCCTTTAATATGTTCTTCATCACATAAAAGAACGATTTTATCTAATGCTTCTAAAGTATTTTTCTTTGTTGAATGCAATAACTGATAACTATTTTCAAAATTTGGTCTTTCTTTTTCTAAAGTTGCTGGTGCTAAAATAGTAGTAAATTCATCATTATCAAAATTTTCAAAAATTACTTTAACATTATCCGATAATTCTTTATAAAATTCCTTTACTGCTTCTTCAATATAAGCATAGTCTCCAGTAGTTTTTACTTCAATACGATAATCATCTTTAAATAAATCTTTATGAGAAACATTAATCACTTCTTGCTTTAAAATATCTTCTTGATGCAAATCACTGACCACAAGATAACCAAAAAAAATAATAATAACAAGAACAATTCCACCAATAAAAAGAAATATTTTCTTACCCTTTCCTCTTTTTCTATTCTTTTTCACTCTACCCACTCCTCACAAAAACAGTATAACATAAAAAAGAAACTATTTCACAAAAAAAGAAGCATAAGCTCCTTTTAATGAAACAAATTAATGACATCATGACCCGTAACATAAATCATTAATACAATTAAGCAAATAAAACCAATTCCTGTAATCGTAGCTTCCACATTTGCAGATACTGGCTTTCTACGAATTTTTTCGATAAGTAAGAATAAAATATGTCCTCCATCAAAAGCAGGGAAAGGAATTAAATTAATTACCCCAACATTAATACTTAAATAAGCAAGCAAATATAAAAGGCTAGCAATTCCATATTGCGCTTGTTCTTCAACAACTTCATAAATACCAACTGGTCCAGATAAATCATTAATTCCTAACTTCCCCATAAATAAATATTTTAAAGTTGTTCCCATGGAAAAAATAATATCCTTAGTTTCTAAAACTGCATATTGAATACTATTTCCAAACCCCTTCATTTTAATTGTCTTACTATTGACTCCATAAACATACTTTTCATTGCCATCTTCATCTTTTTCTTTTTGAGGAGCAACTTTAATGTTTTTCACTTCTCCAGAAGTATTTTCTACTTTAAAACGTAAAGTACTTCCTTCTTTAGAAGTAGCAATTTTTAATCTTGCTTGTGTCCAAGTAGAAACCTTTTCTCCATTTACAGCAAGAATTGTATCCCCATTGCGAAGACCTGCCTGATAAGCAGGATAGTTTGTCGGTAATTTATCCACCTGTAAAGTAGCTAAACTTCCCCCAAAAAGTAAACACATCACAAATAAAGTCACAAGAGCAAGTAACATATTAAAACCAGGTCCCATAAAGAATATTAAAAATCTCTGCCAAAAACCTTTCTGATAAAGTTTTCTTTCTAGAGGAACATCATTATCTCCATCTTCCCCCTCTTCTCCTGCAAGCCTAACAAAACCACCTATAGGAAATAACCTAATATTATATTCAGTCTCACTATTCTTAGGTTTTTTAGAGAAAATTTTCTTCCCCATTCCAATAGAATATTCATATACATACACACCAAATAACTTAGAAAAAAGAAAATGTCCTAATTCATGAATTAAGACAATTGTCCCTAATATAATAATAAATAACACTAAACTTAACATATAATTCCTCCTCTTTAAAGAATTGCTACAATAATACTAAGCCCTAAAGAAACAAATAAAACACTATCAAATCTGTCCAAAATTCCTCCATGACCAGGAATTAAATTAGAATAATCTTTTTTTTGAAAATATCTTTTAATACTACTCATCACCAAATCCCCAAACTCAGATAAAAGCGTTAAAAGTAAACATATAAAACCAATTTCGATAAAATTTAATCCCCCAATAGCTAAATTGTAATATATTCCCCCAACTAAAACACCCATAACTGTCCCAATAATACTACCTTCTATTGTTTTATTAGGAGAAATCTCTGTCAATGGATGCCTTCCAATTAATTTTCCCCCTATATAAGCATAAGTATCCGTTACAAAAGCAATCAAGAAAATAAAAATACATTTATAAATATCCATCTTTGCCATAAAAACAATATTATGAAAACTAAAACCTAAGAAAAATACACATCCCATTACAAAGAAAGCATCATTAATATTATAAACATCATAATCCCGATAAAAAACAATAGGAATAGTCAGTGCTAATATTGGTAGTATCACTAAAATATTATTATCTAAAGAAAAAAATATATCATTTAACACCAAAAGAATTAAACTAAAATATCCCATTAACTGAATCATCGCAATATTTTGCTTCTTTTTTTCATATTTGATTTGAAACAACTCATGATAACCAATCAATGAAGCAACCAACATCACCAATCCAAATGCCTGATAACCCAAAAATATTGATCCAACCAAAATAATTAACAAAATTACTGCACTAAAAGTTCTTTTTTTCATTTTCTACACATCCTTCTACCACAATTATATAATAAATAAAAATGATATTCAATAAATTTAGAAGAAAATACTTTTACTAGACAAAAATACTGACATTTATTTTTCTATATACTCCACAAATTCTCCATAAACTTTATTTTCCTCATCAATTTTCATAATTTTTACTAAACAACGACGATTATTAGGAATATCTTCTTCAATCAATACCTGAATATAATTACTAGTCAAAATAGAAACATTCCCCTTCCTAGAACATTCACTAAGACCAGCTAAAGTTCTTCCTAAGTATTTTTCGTAAAAATTTCTCTCCATCTCATGAGATAACTTCAAAACCTCCTTTACCCTTCTTTTTTTCACCAATCCATCCACTTGATTTTTCATTACACTAGCAGGTGTATTTTCCCTTTTAGAATAAGGAAAAGTATGAATCTTAGTAAAACCAATTCTCTTTAATGTAGATAATGTTTCTTGAAAATCTTCTTCCGTTTCTCCAGGAAAACCAACAATCAAATCAGTCGTTAGAGAAATATCTGAATCAATTGCACGAATCTTTTTGATTTTCTCTTCAAATTCCTCCACATTATAGCAACGATTCATCTTCCTAAGAATCTTATCCGAACCACTTTGAAGAGGAATATGTAAATGTCTAGCAATAATATCAGAAGATTTCATTAAATCCATAATTCCCTCAGTAACTTCATTTACTTCAATAGAAGAAAGTCGTATTCGATAAATATTAGGAATTTCCACTAAACGACGAAGCAATTTTTCTAAATTCATTTTCTCTAAATCTTGTCCATATCTTCCTGTATGAATTCCCGTTAAAACAACTTCTTGATACCCATTAAGAACTAAATTCGATACTTCTGCAACAACATCTTCATACTTCTTACTTCTTGCCCTTCCTCTAGCATAAGGAATAATACAATAACTACAAAAAGCATTACATCCATCTTGAATCTTCACAAAAGCTCTCGTATGATTATCAAAATGATGAATATTCATCGACTCAAAAAAAACTTCTTCCCGAACATTATATAGTTTTTTTATTGATTCCTCTTTAGAATAATACTGATCTAAATATTCTAAAATTTTACTCTTATCTTGAGACCCAATAACAATATCAGCATCAATTGCTTCAGCATGTGTCTGACTATAACATCCCATAACAACAAGAATAGCTTTTTCATTTCTCTTCTTTGCTTGATGAATCATCTTTCTAGATTTTCTATCACTTTCATTAGTAACACTACAAGTATTAATAATATAAATATCGGCAATTTGATCAAACGGAACAATATCATACCCATGATTTTTCAATAATTCCTCCACATATTCACTTTCATAAATATTCACTTTACATCCTAATGTATAAATTCCTACTTTCATCCCATTACTCCTTCATCAAAATAATTTTAACTAAAAAAATTATAGCATATCTCTTATTTGATTAAAATACTTCAAGAGAAAAAAGCCAGAAAAAGAGAACTTTCTATGAATTTTATTATAATAAAAGTTCTTTCTATTCGTAATTATTTTTTTTACAATAAGTTCTTATAATTAATTTCATATCATTTCTTCTAATAATACCATAACATCATATTTCCCATAATACAATATTTTTTATTTTTGAGAAATACATCAATATTGCACAGATTATCTAAAAGCAAAAAAAGATAGACCCCAATCTATCTTTCACACTTTTATTATTCAGCTTCTTTTTTTGCTGTAGTTTTCTTTGCAGTAGCTTTTTTTGCTGTAGTAGTTGTAGTTTTCTTTGTAGTAGTAGTAGAAGTTTTCTTTGTTGCTGTAGTCTTTTTATCAGCTGACTTTTCTTCTTCTACTTTTTCTTTCTTTACACTCTTAGTTGTTGGTTGATAAGTTTTACCTTCTAAACTATCTTTAGCAATAGTAACTAAATCAGAAAATGCTTCAGGAGAATCAATAGCAAGTTCACTTAACATCTTTCTATTAATTGTAACTCCAGCCTTAGATAATCCGTTAATAAATTTAGAATAACTAATTTCATTTTCACGGCAAGCAGCATTGATTCTGGTAATCCATAATTTTCTAAAGTTTCTCTTATTTTGTCTTCTATCTCTAAAAGCATATTGCCCAGAATGCATTACTTGTTCGTGTGCAGTTTTATATAATCTATGTTTACTACCAAAATAACCTTTTGCTTGATCTAATACTTTTTTTCTTCTTGCACGTGCAACAGTGCCACCTTTAACTCTTGTCATAATTCTTCACTCCCTCATCCTATATTAAATCTTTAACTCTCTTTAAATCTGAATGATTTAATCCATTACTTTTTCTCTTTTGTCTACTTCTCTTTGCACTATTTTTTCCTGTATTATGTCTTGTTCCTTGACTTTTAATGGAAATAGATCCACTTTGTCTTACATTTAATGCTTTTTTAAGACCACTATGTGTTTTCTTTTTAATCTTTTTTACTTTTAATTTCTTAGCCATAATTAATTCTCCTTCTATTTTTTTGGTGTAAGTTGCATGAATATACTTCTACCTTCCATTTTAGGTTGAATTTCTACTTCTGCAATATCACTTAAAGATTCCTCAAATCTTTTTAATACTTCCTTAGCAAGTTCTGGATGAGCAATCTGACGGCCTTTAAAGCGAATACTTGCTTTTACTTTATCCCCTCTAGTTAATGCTTTTTTAGCATTATTTACTCGAGTATCAAAATCATGCTTATCAATGGTTACCGATAAACGGAATTCCTTAATATCTACCATTGCTTCTCTTTGTTTCTTTTGTGCTTCTTTACTCTTTTTTTTCTTCTCATACCGGAAACGATTGTAATCCATAATTTTACAAACTGGTGGATTAGCACCTTCACTCATTAGTACTAAATCAAATCCAGCATAAGATGCTAAAGTTAGGGCATCTTTTCTACTCTTCACTCCTAATTGCTCCCCATTTGGACCAATTACCATCATTTCTTTTGCTCTAATTTGTTCATTAATTAAGTTATCTTTATTGTTTGCGATATCAAACACCTCCATAAAAAATGAATACAGCAAGACTGTATTCATTTCAAAAGCCATTATTATGTTTAAAGTATGATTAGCTTTTTACCTATTACCCTTAGCAATCAGGTGAGATGAATACATCTTCTTTCTGTTTCTTTCATGTCAATTATATTAAACTAAATGCTAATTGTCAAGATAAAATACTTATTTTTTGCTAATTTTTACTTTAATTTTTGTTGTTTTAGGATTATATGTTGCTTTATTATCTTCACCTATAACTTTTACAGCAATTTCATATTCTCCTTCCCCATATCCTTCTAAATCTACTTGAGCTTTAATAGTAGAGTCATCAATCGTATCAAGAACATTCTTTGTTCCCTTTACAACAACTGTTGTCTTACTAGAATTCTCACCAATAGCAACAGCCTTATAACGATTAGTATCCAAATTAATAGTTTCAATAGAAACATTTTGAACTTCCTTCGTTACCTCAGTACCTAAAGTAATATTTACTTTTACATTTGTTTCAGAGATTTCTTTAATACGAGATGGTTTAGAAATCACCACATCATAGCTCTTATTCTCACTTAATTTAGAAACATCTACCTCTACTGGAATATATTCAATCGTATCAAGAACATCTTGATCGCCATAAACAGTAACTTTAGTTACATCAGTAGTAATAGAATCAATAGCCTTACCAAATTCTAAATTTCCTGTTGGAACAACTTTTAAAGGAACTTCTTTACTAGGAGAATTTACCACTACCTTTGCACTTAAACGATTAGGTTCCATCTCTAATCCTTTTACTACATCACCATTTTCATCATAAGCAACTAATTTAATATCATCAATAGTTGTAATCCCAATTTTAGGATTTAGCATTTTACTCACATCAACCAAAGCTTTAACCGTTGCTACCTTATTTAAAGTATGTTCCGCACCTTTAATAACAATTTCTGAATTACTTAAGGTAACTTCTCCAATGGATAACTTTTTATCCAATTTATTTTTATTAATCACTTCAATACCAGCAGTTCTAGTTTGAGAAACCTTAGGATAAATCGTTATATTCACTGAAGAAGGTGCTAATTTATACTCAACAGAACGAATAGAACAATCATATTCTAACTTAATCGTATGCATTCCTTCTCCTAATCCAGACAAATCAGCAGTAACAACACCAGTTGCTAATTGTTTAGCTAAGTATAAATCAACCTTACGCCCAATCAAAGTAACATCAACACTTTTAGGTAACCCTTCAACAACATAAGAATTATTATTATAAGTAGCTTTTACCTTTTGTCCATATAATACTTCAGCACTATCTGTAATAATAGTAGTAGACTCACTATCAACATACATAAATAATCCAATTGCTAATATTAAAGAAATAAATATTAAAGTATTTTTTTTCGTAATCCACTTTTCAAAACGGTCTGTTCTATTTCCTAACTTATCTGTTATCATCACAATAAACTTTGTAATAGGAATAATAATTACTTTATCGATAACTTTATAAATAGTTTTAAAGAAAGCAGCAATAAATTGAAATAAATTTTTAATTATCTTCATGCTTTTCACCACCTTCTACCTCTTCATCTTCAAATTCATCATCAAGTAAAATTTCATGCTTAGGTTTTAATTCTTCAACTAACATCATTCGAACATCATCAATAGATAAATTATAATTAAGCACTCCTCCAATAGCAATAGAAATTTTCCCTGTCTCTTCACTTACTACTAAAGCAATAGCATCAGACTCTTCACTAATACCTAAAGCAGCTCTATGCCTTGTACCCAATCTCTTATTAATCTTCGTATTTAAACTAATTGGAAAAACAGCACCAGCACTAGTAATTCGATTTCCTTGAATAATTACCCCACCGTCATGTAAAGGATTTCTCGGAAAAAAGATAGAAATTAACAATTCCGAAGAAATATCAGCATAAATCCCCTTACTTCTTTCAATATAGTCTCTTAAACTAATATCCCTCTCAATAACAATCAAAGCACCAATCCTTGACTTTCTCAAATATTCAACAGCATTCATAATCTCATAAACCATTTTTTCTCTTTCATCCATTGTTAAAACACGATGTCTTGTCAAAATCTGTTGTCTACCCAAATGCTCCAAAATATTTCTAATTTCTGGTTGAAAAATAATAATTAAAGCCAAAGGCCCCCACATAATCACATACTCTAAAAGTAACCCAACAGTCGTCAAATTTAAATAATCACTCAACAATTTAACAAATACAATAATGATTACTCCTTTAAATATTAATATCATTTTGACATTATCTTTTAAACTCTTTAATACAGAATAAATTAAAATCCAAACTAAAGAGATATCAATTATTTTTTGTAATACCGTTATCATACTACTTAATGTCATATTTATTTCCCTTCTTTCTACTATAAAATATATTATAACATATTCTTTCTAAAAATAATATCCCTTTTTTTATCTTCAGAAAAAGATGTTATAAACAAAAGAAAATACTTCAAAAGTACTTTCCTAAAAATATATTCTAATCAATAAGAAAAAAATATTTTTCTTGTACATATTTTTCTATTATATCTACTAGCTTTCTAAAAATTGCTACTTTTAAATCAAAAAGATATCTTAGTATTTCTTTCAGTTTCATAATTTTTATTATATCGTTTTCCCATTGTATTTTCAAGGATAATGATTTTATAAAAATTAAACAAAAGCTATTGTCAAAGTAAAAAAACTATGATATGATTATATTGCTTTCGGCGAGATAGCTCAGTTGGCTAGAGCGATCGGTTCATACCCGATAGGTCGAGGGTTCGACCCCCCCTCTCGCTACCATAAGAATAATCAAATCCTCACTTTGAGGATTTTTTATTTTTTTCATGAATCATAAAGCAAAGTATTTTTTCATAAAAAATTGAGAACAGAAATCTATCTGTTCCCATTTTTATTTATTTTTTATGATTAATTGTCTGTGATAATACCTGTTTTTTAGCAAGTACCCAATCATAACCTTCATTAATAATATTAGAATCACAATAAGGACACTTACTAGAATTGACATTATCAAGTGGTGCATTACAATTTGGACATTTATTCGGTCTATCACTAACCCCTTTATTAAAGGTCATTGTATACTCATAAATTACTTTTTGTTTATCATTACCTCGTAATGTTTTTCCTTCTTTATCAACAACATAGTCGTAGCATTCTACTTTCATTTTTATGGTAAGTGAAACCATCTTTTCTTTAATCTCCATACCAATAATGCTAGAATTAAGTAACTTAAAGTCTTTCATGATATTTTTCTGATTCTTTATTTTTAATGTAGATAACTGTGCTGAATAAGTATTATATAATTCATCTGTCACACATTTTCTAATTGAATCTTTATCAAAATCCATCCAAGCAACTTGAATCTCTTGATATAATTCGTATGCCTTTTCTTTAAACTTATCCTCATCAAAATCAGTTAATACTGCTTTTACTTTATTAACGTCGTATGAATTT
The DNA here is from genome assembly GCA_934176955.1 of uncultured Bacilli bacterium. Taxonomy (GTDB): domain Bacteria; phylum Bacillota_I; class Bacilli_A; order RF39; family UBA660; genus RUG11198. The sequence continues at coordinate 20,758 of CAKPOS010000009.1, read as the reverse complement.
ACTCTTCCAAGAGTAGTACTTTGTACCATAGTCCTTTGTGACGTTTTATTGCTAATAACAAAAATAATTACAATAAAAGCAATAATTGCCATCACCATAAAAGGATCTAATGACCCACTAGAATAACTTCCACCTGAACTACTCCAATCAGAACTATCCCAATCAGAGGATGAACTCCCCCAATCAGAGGACGAACTTCCCCAATCGGAAGAACCACCACTATCATAGCCACCATCCCAACCAGAATCAGCCGACAACCTATGGATAGGAAAAAATAAACACAACAATAACAGAATGATAAAGATAACTCTTTCCCTTTTTTTCATTTCACTACTCCAAATTCATAGAAGATAATATCCAATTCTTATCCTCTTGATTATAAACTGTACCACAATATGGACAAATCCCCGATGCATTAACATCAATTGATGCACCACAACCAGGACATTTATTTACTGTACCTACTGTCTGAAAGTCAATTTTTTTCATAAATGTTAAATCATAATTTCTACTTACCCTAGAATCTTGATTACCACTAACATAATTTCCATCTAAATCAACAAAATAATCTAAATACCTAGAAAGAATCCTAACTTGAATAATCATTTGATTATCTTCTACTTGATAATGCAAAATATCTGTCTTTGCAACATTTAATTCATCATACATCTGAATTAAACCTTTTTGATTCAAAATATCAACTTTTTGCTTTAATTGCTCATACACATCATCTGTAACAAAATGTTTAATATTCTCTATTTCTTTAGTCATCAATGAAGTATAAATCTGAATAAAAACATTATTAACATAAGTAATAAATTTACTCTCACTAAAATCTTGATCATATTTTAAGATTTCATTCATTCGACTTTTGCTCCACAATTACTACAAAATTTTCCTGTTAATTTTGCTCCACAATTACTACAGAACTTTGGAGATGTTCCTGAATCATTAGTAATTCCAGCTGAAGAAGTATTCTGATTTCCTAAGTTTTGATTAACCGCTCCCATCATCGTAGCTCCGGTTTGATTTGCCATTGACATTCCCATAAAGCCCGCCATAGAACCATTTTCATTAGAAGCAGCCTTTGTCATCGCCTCAGCAGAAGCACTAGCCATTAATCCTGATTGCATAGAAGCATCAGAAAATATCTTAGCATCATCAATTCGAGATACTCTCTTCATTGATTCATCAGTTAAGTTAATATCTCCCATAGCAACATCAGTAATCACTAATCCATATTTTTCTTTCCAAGAATCATTTAAGCAAGTATTCATCTCTTCTGAAATATCACTACCATATAAGCCCATATCTCCAAAAGATACTTTTTTATTTCTCATAACATTAGAAATAGCATAAGTAACTTTTTCAACAAATTTCGTCTTTAATTGACTACCTACTACCTCTTCATAAGTAATGGTATCCTTAGCATTAGCCCCAATTACACTAGCCACTAATTTAACTGGATCTTCTACTTTAAAAGCATATTCTCCAAAGAATGTAACTTCCAAAATACCATATTTTTCATCTGTAATTTTTTTAGGTTGAGGACTACCAAACTTATTTCCTGTAATCACTTTGGTATTAACATAATACACTCTCTGATCATGAGCAGGTTGACCACCATAAGTAATACGTCTTCCTATTGTTTTAATCGTCTCTCCTATGCCTTTAAAGAAACCACCTTCAAAAACAGTAGGTTCTGTACTTTTGTCATACGTATAAGTACCAGGTTCGGCAGAAAATTCAGTAATTTCTCCATTATCGACAATCATCATCGCCATTCCTGATGGAACAACAATTTGACTACCCTTCGTAATAATTCCTTCACTTGGATTTTTATTACCCTCACCATGTTTTACATATCCCTTTTGAATCAAAACATTCTCTTCAATTTCAGGACATACAATAAACTCTTTAAATTGATCTCCTAGTCCTTGTGAGATAGAACTAGTCGTTGCTTTAATTAAGCCCATATATTCACCTTCCTTATATTAATTATATAATAGTTTTTTCAAAATAACAACAAAATATTTATTCACAAAAAATACTTACCACAATTCAATCTCATGATAAGTATTTTTCTTAATTTCTTTATTTTTTTGAAATATTTAGATGATGATAAGCCAAATCCGTCACCATTCTTCCTCTAGAAGTTCTCTTTAAAAGACCAATCTGTAAAAGATAAGGCTCATAAACATCCTCAATAGTAGAAGCTTCTTCTCCAATAGAAGAAGCTAACGCATCAAGACCAACAGGACCTCCATTAAACCGTTCAATAATTGCCATTAATAAATGATAATCCGTATCATCTAGACCTAAGTCATCTACTTTTAATCTTTTCAAAGCATCTTTAATAATTTCTAGTGTTATTATATTACTCCCTGCTACTAAAGCAAAATCTCTCACTCTTTTAAATAAACGATTAGCAACACGAGGCGTTCCTCTACTTCTTTTAGCAAGTTCTAAAGCAGCATCATCATCAATATCCATCTTTAATACCCTTGAAGTTCGTTTTACAATTTGAAATAATTCTTCTTCCGTATAATAATTTAACTTAGAAATAATCCCAAAACGATCTCTTAAAGGAGCAGATAAATCTCCTGCTCTAGTCGTTGCCCCAACTAAAGTAAAAGGAGGTAAATTAATTCTAATATTTCTAGTTGATCCTTCACTTCCTACAACAATATCTAAACAAAAATCTTCCATAGCAGGATATAATATTTCCTCAATAAATCTAGGAATACGATGAATTTCATCAATAAATAAAACATCATTTTCTTCCAAAGTAGAAAGAATCGCTGCTAAATCCCCACTCTTTTCTATCGAAGGACCACTAGCAGTTTTAACATTACTTCCTAATTCATTTGCAATAATATAAGCTAAAGTTGTTTTACCTAATCCTGGTGGACCATATAAAAGCACGTGATCTAATGACTTCTTTCGAATAAGAGCACTTTTAATAAAGATTTTCATATTTTCTTTAACATCAGTTTGTCCAATATATTCAGCTAAAGTCTGAGGTCGAATGGTCATCTCATCAGAATCTTCTTGTAATAAATCACTAGTAATAATTCTCTCATCCATAATATTTCCTTCTCTCTATTTTGACTAATCCTTCAGTTACTTCTCTATCTTATCATAAGTAAAAAATACTGACAAGTCATTTTCCCAAAAGAAAAAGCTTAAAACTAAAGTTAAGTTTAAACTAATGAATAATTGTTGGCTGTAAATAAGAAAACATCTCAATATTTCTTAATATTCCATAAAGAACAACTACAAAAAGAAGAAAATAACTAGCATATTTCTTACTCTTCTTAGAAAAATTAAAACGAAGTATTTTAAACAAAATAACCCCAACAAACAGAATAAACACCAAAGGATTATATCGAAAAGCTTGATAAAAATCTAACTGCAAAATCGACAAAAACATCCTAGTAATCCCACATCCTGGACAATAAAAACCAGTTAACTTTCTAAACAAACAAGGAATATAAATTCCCACCTTCAAATAAAGAAAAAGAAAACAAAAACAAATAACAACAAAAATAATCTTCTTCATTAAGCAGAAAACTTATTTAAATCATTTTGAATAAGACAATAGTTAACAATACCAAGCCCAAACAAAGATAAAATTAAATAAAGAACAGAATTATCACTAATTGCCACATTATTCTTAACCCCTGCATCATAAAGTTTCTTTCCCATCTGGTAATGCCAATAAATTCCATATAGACCACAAGTAATTAAAGTAAAAATTAAAGAAAGTGCTCCTCCAGTAGCAGTCTCATCAGACACAGAATTAGCTTCATCTGTCATCATAACAAACCAATAAAGTAAATATACCCCACAAGTAACAAAACTTAAAATAATTGCCATTGGAATACTACGATTAGGCACTACCACTCGATTATTAGTATAATTATTCTGACTACCACCATTAGGAAAACGATTCTCTGGAAGATAATCAGCATATGGATTCTCCCCCTTTACTTCATTACTAGTTTTAATAGAACTCTCTAACTTAGTCCCACAACTATCACAAAATAATGCTCCCTCTACTATCTCTTTTCCACAATTCGGACAATATTTCATCTTCACTCCTCACTTCCTATTATCATTATATCGTAGTTTTTCCATACAATCAATAAAATCTGTTGATTACAGATAAAAAGAAAAGAAAAAAGACTACTAAATAGTCATTAATTCTTGTTCTTTTACCTTTAGAGCTTCATCTATTTTTTTATTATATTGATTAATTAAATCTTGAACTTCTTCATTTCCTTGTTTTTCAATATCTTCTGGCAACTTTTCTTTCTTAATATCATTATTTGTATCTTGACGGATATTCCTTAACGCAATTTTAGCCTCCTCAGCAATTTGTTTTACTTGCTTCACTAATTCTTTTCTTCTATCTTCCGTTAATGCTGGAATAACTAAGAAAATAACCTCACCATTATTATTTGGGGTAAGTCCAATATTTGCCTCAAAAATAGCTTTTTCAATTGCATTCAAAATACTTTTATCAAATGGTTTTATCGAAAGTTGTCTTGCTTCAGGAATAGAAATATTAGCAAGTTGCTTTAGAGGAGTTGGTACTCCATAATATTCCACCATAATTCCATCTAACATACTAGGATTAGCTCTCCCTGCTCGCACATGAATAAATCTCTTCTCCATAGAAGCAATCGATTCTTCCATTCTTTCCTCACACATCATCAATAATTCATCTAATTCCATATATTTTTCACCTTTCTTGTTTTGATAAATTTATTTTATCATAAAATAATAGAAATAGAAAGTACTTCATATACTTAAATATGAATAATCAAAAAGAAAAAGAACTAACAATCGATGAATGGATTTGGATAATTTTTATCATCTTAAGTATTATGAATATCTTAGGCGATGAATTAGAAAAAAGATTTTACCGTGAGAGGGATATTTCCTCTAAAAATTTATCCAAAAGTATTTTTACTTTAACCGTCCTTATTTCCTTCTTTATTTATATTTATTTATCTTATCGCCAGTATCAAGTCATTCAAACCAATAAACAAAACAACAAAAATACCACTATCTGTGAAACAAGATTTTTTGCCAGTATCTTAGTAGTCATTGCTTCTTTTCTATATCTATATTGTCAACTTAACGATAAAGAAGACATCAACCCTTCCCTAGTATAATCTCTATCAAAAGAAAAAGAAAAGAGAAGTATTCTCCTCTCATTACTTCGCTTCTTCAGTTGCTCTTGTCTCTCGAATTACCGTAACCTTAATTGTACCTGGATACTGCATTTCTGCCTCAATCCTTGTCTTAATCTCTCTAGCAATCTGAAAACTTGTCAAATCATCAACCTCACTTGGATTAACCATTACTCTAATCTCTCTTCCAGCTTGAACAGCATAAGCTTTTACAACACCAGGAACAGACTTACCAATAGTCTCTAGTTGTTCTAAACGTTGAAAATAATTCTCTGAAGTATCATTTCTTGCTCCAGGACGAGAAGCCGAAATCGTATCTGCAATAGCAACAATCGAAGCAATAATACTCGTTGATTCTGTATCCCCATGATGAGATAAAATGGTATTCACAATCACTTCATCTTCCCCATATTTTCTAGCAATCTCTGCTCCAATTTGAACATGTGATCCTTCCATCTCATAATCGATTGCTTTTCCTATATCGTGAAGTAAACCTGCTCTTTTTGCTAAATTAACATTTTCTCCTAACTCACTAGCAAGAAGTCCTGAAATATTAGCTACTTCTAACGAATGTTGAAGAGCATTCTGACTATAACTTGTCCGAAAATGAAGTTTCCCTACAATTTCAATTAATTCTGCATCCATTTTACTAATTCCAAGAGAATAAATTGCATCTCTACCATATTCACGAATAGCCGCTTTAACATCATTACAAGTCTTATCATAAATTTCTTCAATTCTACCAGGATGAATTCTTCCATCACTAATTAAAGATTCTAATGTTAATTTAGCAATTTCTTTTCTTAGCGGATCAAAAGAAGAAATAACAATAGCCTCCGGTGTATCATCAATAATTAAATCAACCCCAGTAACCGCTTCAATCGTTCGAACATTTCTCCCTTCACGACCAATAATTCTTCCCTTCATTTCATCATTAGGTAAAGAAATAACACATACCGTATTAGTATTAGTAACATCAGCAGCATATCGTTGCATACTACTAACAATCATTTCTTTAGCAATATTATCCGATTCAATCTTAGCAATTGATTCTTTCTCTTTAATATAAGCAGCAACTTCCTTAGAAATATCTCCCTCTACTTTTTTCATAATTGTATCTTTAGCTTCTTTTCTAGTAAGTCCCGCTATATTTTCTAACTTTTCCAATTCACTCCGCTTTAATTCTTCCATTTCTTCCATTTTTTCTTGGATTGATTTTTGTTTTTCTTGAAGAGAATTTTCCTTTTCATTCATCGCATCTTCTCTATTTTGTAAAGCTAAATCTCTTCGATCAATATTTGCTTCTCTTTTTAAAAGTCTATCTTCAGAGTCTTTCACTTCTTGTTTTTTCTCTTTAAGTTCTTTTTCAGTTTCTAATTTTAGTTTATGAATTTCTTCTTTTGTCTCCAAAATAGATTCTCTTTTATTCTTTTCTGCTTCTTTCTTTGCTTCTTCTAAAATACTTAAAGCAGTGCTTTTCCCTTGTTTTATCCTTAAGGTATTTAAAACTATCATTCCTACTATTCCTAGAAAAGTTCCAAGAAAAAATACTAAAATGGAGATCAATACTGTATTCATATAACACCTCCATTCTTTTATCTTGAAATTAAAATTAATTATTAACTATTAATTCCACTATACATATTCATTGTATCTAGTATTTTCCTCCTTGTCAAGTATGAAATAATTTTGAAATTTTAAAAAAATAGCCTAACAAAATTAGACTATTTTAGTAAGAATCAACATCAATTTTTACTTTTTTAAAAACATTTAAATTAGAACTTGCTTGGACAATATTTCGAATAGAATGAATTGTTTTCCCATTCTTTCCAATTACTCTCCCTAAATCATTTTGAGATACTAATACCTCTATCTGAATAAGATTTTCATCTGTTGTTTCATATTCTTTGACAGAAACAATTTCCTTATCCTCGCAAAGAAGTTCTACAATGGTTTTTGTTAATAATACCAAATCCATAATTATTTACCTTGTTTTTGTTGATGAAATTTTTCCATAATTCCAGCTTTACTTAAAATACTTCTTACGGTATCTGTAGGTTGTGCTCCAGTAGCTAATCTTGCTAAAGTTGCTTCCTCATCAATTTTAATCTCAGCTGGATTTTTTAATGGATTATAAATTCCTAATTGTTCAATGACCTTTCCATCTCTTGGACTTCTAGAATCAGCAACAACAATTCTATAAAATGGAGCTTTCTTAGCACCCATTCTTTTTAATCTAATTTTAACTGCCATATTTCTCTCCTCCTTCTTTGTAAAGATATTGTAACATAGCAGCAGTAGCAATGTCAACTTTTTTTTGTTACAGTTTTTATTTAATCCAAAAAATTAAATTATTTTTCTTATTTTGCTTCAATATATGGCCTTGCCATAGCATAATATTTAAATCCAGATATTACGGATAGAATAGAAGAAATAATTAATAAGCAATCACTTACACGAACGCCAATTAATTCAAATGGTAAATTATAGAATAAAGTTAAAACTAATCCTACCATTAAAGTTGCTGTTTTCAACTTAGCAATTCCTATTGCTGCTACAGCATGTCCTTTATTTCCAACAACCATTTTAATAGAATCAACAATAATATCTCTTACGATAAAAACAACAGCAATTACAGGACTAATCATATGATTAGCAGCTAAAATTACAAGCAAAGAATTGGTAAGCATCTTATCACTAATTGCATCAACCATTTTCCCAAAATCTGTAACCATATTATATTTTCTAGCAACGTATCCATCTAAAAAATCCGTTAAAGAAGCAATAATAAATAATACACCTGCTATAATGTATTTTGTATCAATTAAAATCTTTCCACTTACTAAAAAAGTAGGTAAATGTAATCCTAATCCCTCAAAAGGAAATAGTAATATAATCATAATTACAATGGATAATACAACTCTAGACATTGTAATCTTATTTGCTAAATTCATAACTTATTCTCCTATTCTAAAACTAACTTCATCCTTAACAAAATCACTTTTATTTTGATTACTAATAAAAATATAACCAATTAAAGTAATCAAAGCTAAAACTATACATACACATATAATGATGAAAAAACGCTTTTTATCTTTCGTTGTTTTCGTATAGGGTGATAAAATTTTTAAATCTTTTTCTCTTTCTTCTTTTTCTCTTTTAGCCTCTTCAATCTCTTCTAACGAAATTTTAGAAGTTTGTTCAAATAAGTATTCATTAAAATCATCTAGAACTTCTTCTCCATCTAATCCCAAATATTTAGCATAATCTCTAATAAAGTATTTTAAAGAAAAAACATCTTTAAATTCATCTTTTTTCCCATTTTCAATATTTTCTAGTTGACTTACACGCATATTTAGGTCGGAGGCTGCTTCCTCTAAAGAAACACCATTTTCTTCCCTTTTTAACTTTAATCTCAAACCTATTTCTTTCATATAATCTCCTATTACCAAATTATGGTTAATTCCATTACTTTAAAATAATAATAATCTTATAAGCCACGTTCTGTACCCACTAAAGTAGGCGGTAAACATTTATCTATAAATTTCTTTATCCGATTATTGATTCCTTTTCTCTCTAATCAGTTCCTCTACCAAAATTTGAGTTTCTTGCTTGTGGGGTTTACCTCGTTTCACTTTCATATTTCTATAAAATTCGTCACTGTGGCACTTTACGCTTTATTTTCATAGTAATACCTTAGAAAATAAAATCGCCGTAAGTCATCGACTTCCTTAGGTTATTTTTTCCCTAAGCACAAACACTACTATCAATCTCAGATAGTGCAAGCGTGGACTTTCCTCTATGTAATAAATACACAGCGTTTACCCAGATTAATTATTCGTATCTCCTAAAATAATCTTTTCCAATTGACTAACTCTTCGAATTAAATCAACATTCGTTACTTCTTTTTCTGTATGTTTCAAAGCTTCCAAATCTGATTTTAAATTACGAACTTCATTCTTCAATTTTTCATTTTCTTCGTGCAATTGGTTATTTTTTATTGCAAGTTCTTTGATAATACTATTATATTCATTATAATCATGAATGACAATATCAAGAAATTTATCTACTTCTTGCAAACGATATCCTCTAGCATCTATTTTAAACTCTTTTTCCAATATTTCTTTACTACTAAGAGCAATTCTATCATTCAACATCTCAATCACCTCTATGATATCATTGTAAAATAATATCGTTCTTTTGTCAATAAAATGATAGAGTTATCAGGCGTATTAAAATATAGCACAAATTAGACAAATAGTCAAATTTCAAACCAAAAATACTTACCATTCTTTTTCTCTAAAAGAATTATTTTTCAATATTTTCAATTCTTTGATTGTTTTCTTTTATATCCTTCAAAACTATATATTTTAGCTTTTACTAATGGTTTCTTCTCTTCATAACAATTTAAATATTTCTCTATTTTCCTCTTTGTAATTACCTTCGAACTTTCCGATTGATAAGCCTCTTTCCAAACATTATGATTCGTAATTCTTTTAAATAACACTGTTGAAGAATAATTACCAACATCAGAAATTACTCGATCAATAATCTCCTTATCTAACTCTTTAATAGGATAAATATTTCTATCAAAAATTAAAGAATAAGGAATTAAAGAAGAAACATAATCCTTATACTTCTCAAATATCTTAGGAACCATCACCCCAAAATCTACCGCTATAATATCATCACTAAAACATAGTTCTTGTTTTTCTATCAAAAACTTTATTTGAATAAAATATAATAATTTCTGCAATTTTAAATTACTAATAAAATAACCATTTCCATTACAATAAGCAATAACATATCTAGCAATTAAATCACTATCATACATTTATGTCATCTCCTTAAAACAAAGATATCATACACCAAAGATAACAAAACCACAATACTAATCATAAAGCTTTAACATTTTTCTCCACATATAATAAATAATTTATTAAATATCTAAACAAATAAAACACTAACATCTATTTTTAAAAATGTCAGTGTTATATCCTAATTTTAAACTGAATAAATTACCCTATTCATCACTCATTACTAATGGTATAAGGATCTTTATAAGTACCCGAGCCTCCAGTTATCAAAACTGAAGAGGCAAGACGTAGGATTGGACGAATGCCATACGCAGCGTACGAGTAGCCGTAGCTCACGTACCGACTGTTCGATTGCCAAAAGAATGCGTAATACATGACCGAGGAGGAACTATAAGGCGTCGCAAACCAATAATATCCTCCATTATGGATAATTGAATAATTATCATAACTTGATAGCTCCAAAGCTATTGATAAAGTATCTCCTGTTATTGCTTGAAAGTCTGCATCTCCCATATTCCATGCACTATTACTATCACATTTTCCCCCATAAGCATAAGTACTATTACAATAAGTTAAAGCTTTCTTATTTAAATTCGCTAAATGTTTAGGGATACCTGCTGTTGTCTCAGAACTATTACAACTTGTTCCTGCTGTTCCATCATCATAGGTACACATACATTCTGGTGATCCTGCACTAGTTAAATAAACCGTGTCATCTTTAATATAGGCGATACGCCAACCATTAACATTATATTTGAGATTGGAATCACTACAATATCCCATATTGGTATCATTAATATAGTTTACATTCTGACCCTCACATGCCTTACCTGTACAACCATTATTTCCCCTATATTTAACATAATTACCGGCTTCTGCACTAGATAATTTACCAGTACTAATGGTATAAGGATCTTCAGAGGTTCCAGTTCCTCCGGTTACAAATACTGAAAAAGCAAGTCGAATAACTGGTCTGACACCATATGAATAAGCAGTGTTATTATTACTAACATACCTGCCATTCGGACGCCAAAAGAACGCATTAGTTGTAGATGCACTATATGATGTTGCAAACCAATAAAATCCTCCATTATTGATAAGAGAATAATTATCATAATAACCATCACTAAGATAATGTGACGATAAAGTATTTCCCGTAATTTCTTGAAAGTCAGACTCCGCCATATTCCATGCACTATTACTATCACATTTCCTTCCATATGCATAAGTACTATTACAATAAGTTAAAGCTTTAGCATTTAAATTCGCTAAATGTTTAGGGATACCTGCTGTTGTCTCATTACTATTACAACCTGTTCCTGCTGTTCCATTTGAAGCTGTACACATACATTCAGGAGATCCAGCACTAATTAAATAAACTGTTCCTTCCTTTATATAAGCAATCCTCCAACCATTTGCATTATATTTATAACTGGAATCATTACAATATCCCATATTAGTATTACTAGAGTAGTTTGCATTCTGTCCTTTACAAGCATCACCTAAACAGCCATTATTACCAGTATATTTAACATAACTACCAGCTACCATATCACTTAATAAATCTCTTGCCTCTAAAAACCAATGACTATTAGTATTTAATACTAAATCTCCCCCATTTTCTAACCCATAACTAACCCCTATTTTAACAGGAATATCACTATCTGAATTATTATCTATTCTTAAAGATATTTCATATTTACCCTTAGAAGGAATAACCCCACTAGCTGGATAAGCACTATAACTTAAATATCCAAAAGTAACTAACGATAAATCACTAGATGAACTATAATACACCCCATACTTTAAAGAAATATTCTCAGGATTAGAAACAGTAATATGATATTTCTTACTACTATTAGCAGGCACCGTCACAGAATTCTCACTACTATCATTATTTAAAATAAATTGATAAGTCTTTACTCCATCAACAACAGATTCCCCTCCACTGGAAGTATATAAAGAAAAAGTTTGATATAACCCCGTTACTGCAATAAAAAATAAGATTAAAACCACTAAAACAAAATTCGGTTTTCCTATCTTATCCACAAACTTCCAAAACTTTTCAATAATATTCTTCAAATCAATCACCTTACCTACTTTTATCTTCTTTTCATTTACTTTCTAGTTATCTAAACAATATCAAAAAAAAAAAAAAAAAAGCAAGTTTTTTCACATATAGGTAACAATATTGTGGTAACATTCACACCCTAAATTTTAAGGGATACTGATACCCTATAATTTATGCTTTTAATTTATAATTTCTTTGTTACAATCTATGTATTATAGAAAGTAGTGAAAATCACGGATGATAATATTAATCATGAAAAAGAACAAATTGATGAACTAAATAAATAAAAAAAACATTACCATAAATAAAATATAATAAACTAGGTATTAATAATACATTTTTCCCCTACATTCACATAAACTATAATGAAATTAAGAATAAAGGGGTGGAGAAAATGAACAATCCAGAATGCAAAAATCATTGTGATAATTGCATTGCCGATATCCTAAAAGTAATATTAATTCTTCAACAAAGTGCCAATCAATCAGATACTTGTTTAGAAACTTGTGATCGTGGATTCTTAGGTCAACAATGTTGCCCATCATTCTATAATACTAGACCAATCGTTTTATATACTTGTAATACTAATAGTACTCCTCTAGCAATACCAATCAGTAAAACACCAACAGAAACTACTACTTCTACAATATTTAGAGTAGAAAAATTAGATGAATGTTGTGCAACTTGTCGAGTACTAATTGCTAACCAAGATAACACTTACACAAGTACAAATTCCTTTTTTACCATTAATTTAAACTGCGTATGCTGTATCCGATGCTTAGATGATACTTTTATTGAAGGAGTATAAAAGAAAGTCAGTTTTAATTTCCTGACTTTCTTTTTTTGGCCTTTTTCTTATTTTCCCTTTCTTTATAATTCGCACTTTCTACAGCAACTCTTTCAGCAATTCCTAGAGCAGTAAATAAACTAATAACATAACTTCCTCCATAACTTAAAAATGGTAAAGGAACCCCCGTTAATGGCCCTATTCCCATTACACCAATAAAGTTAATACTAACATGTAAAAACAAATAAGCACATACTCCATAGGCTAAGATGGAACCTTGCAAATTGACTGCTCGTCTAGCAATTCTATATAAACGATAAATAATAAAAAGATAACAAAAAACAATAATTACACCAACAATGGCTCCCCATTCTTCTACAATAATAGGAAAAATAAAATCGGTATATGACTCTGGCAAATATAAATATTTTTGAGTACTTTTTCCTATTCCTTGTCCTGTAACTCCCCCATTTTTAAAAGCAATAAAACTATTACATAACTGATATCCTGAATCATCCTGATATCTTAAACAAGGATCTTTAAAATTAAATCTTTCTAATTGATAACTTTTCAAAAAATATTTACTCCCTACAAATAAAACACAAGCACCAATTATCGTAATTCCTACAAGACCAAGAGAAATTTTTTTAGAAAGTTTCCTAGGAATAGGAAGAGACATAAAAATTAAAAAAGTAATCCCTCCTATAATTAAAGCTGTTCCTAAGTCTGGTTGTGTTGCCACTAGTAAAAAAATAATAACAACTAAAATTAGTGGCCAAATTAAAATCTTAAAATTATCTAAATCTTCTTTTTTTCTTTCATAATATGCCGCTAAAAACAGGATAATAATAACTTTAGCAAATTCACTAGGCTGTATAGAAAGCCCACCTACTTTAAACCAACTCTGCGCACTATTTGCAACATGTCCATAAATATTTAATGCTCCCAAAACAGCAATAATTCCTATCATAAATAAGTAGGTAATTCCCCGATAAGCTTTTGTGGGAATATGAATAATAATCAAAAAGAGAAAAAAACCAATTCCAATAAAAAGAGCTTGTCGATAAAAGTAATGATATGGTCCATAGCCATATCTCATATAACTTTCCATACTAGACGCACTAAGAACCATCACTAAACCAAAAATAAAAAAAGCAATAATCATCAATAATAATGTTTTATCTAATTTTGAAAATACTTTCTTCATACCCATCTTCCTTTTTATTATCATATCATAAATTAAATCTTTTTTTATGAGAAAGTTTTTTTACTTGACAATATAGTTTACAAAATAGAAGATAACAAAATAAAAAAGCAACAAAATAAAGTCCATTACTTTTTCCTATTGCTCTTTTAAATAATTTCTAATTTTTCCATTAAGTATTTTGCATTTGTACTCGTACATTTTCCTTTTCGAATTTTATAATCAAACTGAATTTGATCTCCTTCATAATACTCTTTTACATGATAATTCGTAATATTTTTTTCATCACAAAGTTCAAAATCATGCGTAGTTAAAAAAGTTATTACTTGCTGATTTTGTAACCTTTGAATGACTTTTTTAGCTCCATAAATTCGATCTTGATAATTTGTTCCTTTAAAAATTTCATCAATTAAAACAAGCATATTACCTTGATTTAAATAATCCATGGCCTTTTTTATTCTAAGTAACTCTCCATAAAAAGTAGAAATTCCTTTTTCAATATCATCTCCTACTCGCATTGAAGTAAATATTTTTAAATAAGAAGCTCTAAATGATTTAGCACATACATAAGTTCCTGCATTCATTAAAACAATATTAATTCCTATCGTCCTTAAGAAAGAGGTTTTTCCTCCCATATTTGAACCTGTAATAATATTTACTTGTGCTTTTGTATCAAAGTCATTATCCACACATATCTCTTCTTTTAATAAAGGATGCTTAATTTCCATAAATTTTATTTCTACTTTATTACTTTTTACTGGAAAACACTTCTCTTCTTTTAAAATACCTATTCCTGTTAAACTAATTAATGCTTCTAATTCTTCAATATCGATAATTGTATTCTGCAATTTTGGAAAATCTTGTTTTAAAAATTGAATAAAAAATGTTCTCATAAAAAGATTTATACAAAATAATCCATTCATCATTAAACTAAATAATAAATTATCTTTCATACTATTTAATGTATCTAAAATATTTATTTTTTTTGTAATCTCTTTTGTTAAATCCATATCTTTTTGAATTTTCTTTAATTTTTTTGATGAAAACTTTTGTTTAAGAACCAATGACGTAATAGAAGAAAGTTGATGATAAGTTGTAATCAAATGAATTATCTTATTAAAATCTTGCTGATAAATCAAACTATACATCAAAGAAATCAGATAATTAAACAAAAATAGTCCATAAAAGTATTTTATACTTATCACTTTCAATAAAGATAATCCCAATAAAACAAAAGATAAAATACCACATATTAAAGCTATAATAAAATCATTAGACCGAGATACTGTATCTTTTTTTAAATTTAAGAAAGTACTTGTTAAATCCACCTTTTTTTTATCATACCTTCGCATTTGAACTTGATAATCCATAACAAAATGAAGGTTCTTCTCTAATTCTGCAATAGCATTTTGTTCTTCATATAATTTTTCTTCTTCTTGATTTTTATTAGAAAGTTTTT
The DNA here is from genome assembly GCA_934176955.1 of uncultured Bacilli bacterium. Classification (GTDB taxonomy): domain Bacteria; phylum Bacillota_I; class Bacilli_A; order RF39; family UBA660; genus RUG11198. The sequence goes on along the minus strand of CAKPOS010000009.1, from coordinate 5,219 downwards.
GAAATAAAGTACGCTTTCCTCCTATTGTTTTACAAACAGAAATATACTGAAACAAAGAATTCTTCCCAATAATATCTAAATCTTTTAAATAATCTTCTGCATTTTCTTCAAACTCTTCTCCTGTTTCTTCAAAGACCTTCCAAGTCCCATCTTCCCTTTTAATATACTCCTCTAAAATAGATAAATAAGATTCATAATAATTGTATTTTTGAAAATACTGATCATGAATAATCACCAAAATAACAAATGTCAATAGAGAAAAAAGAAAAACAAAGGAAAAAAATCTTGGATAATAATAATACTTTAAAACGAAGCTAAATATCATCATCAAAAAAAAGATTACTCGCATAGTTGCAATAAAATTCACTTTCTTTTCATTTTCTTTTTTTAATAAAAAATACTTTTGATACTCTAATTTTTCTTTTATCATCATAACCTCCTTAAGTTACTTTAAGAAAATATGGTTAAAATTAAACCACTAAATACTCCTATAATATAAATAAGAGATAAAATAAGTAAATTCTCTTTTTTATCTTGATTATTTTTAAATAATACCAATAACGCTACCCCACTTCCTGTTAAAAGCCCTGCAATTAAAGAGGAAAAAGACAAGATATGATTTAAATAAAGTTCTGTTAAGATAATTGAAGCACCACAATTAGGAATTAATCCTATTAAACTAGATAAAAATGGTGTTAAAATAGATGATGTATGAAAAATACTTTTTAAATATTCCTCTAACCCATAGTTCATAAAAAAGTTAATAAAAAAACTAGTAATAAAAATAAAAATAACTGTATTTAACGTATGATGAACACTAGAAGCAAAAATACTTTTTTCACAATGACAATGATCATGTTCACATATCTCTTGAATAGAATGTTCTTTTCGTTTGCTAAATATTAAATCAATCACTATTCCTGCAATTATTCCAATAACTACTTTGACTCCTATAATTGATAATATCGTTTTACTATTCACTTCTTTAGCTAAAAGAATAGGCAACATCTCATCACTTGTCGATAAATAAATACTAATTAATGTTCCTAAAGAAATAATTTTTGTAATATATAAATTAGTTGCCATAACAGAAAATCCACATTGTGGAAAGCAACCTAATATTCCTCCCAATATTGGTCCAAATTTCCCTGATTTTTGAATAATTTTTTGACTTTTCTTTTGATATTTATGTTCTATTAATTCTATAAAATAGAAAGTAATCCACAAAAAAGGAATTAGCTTTACTGTATCAATTACTGTATCTTTTATTACTTCAATCATACCGTCACCTCACATCTATTTAATAGTAACACAATCTATAACAGTAGTCAATTTTAGAAAAAGAAAAAGAACCTTAGTTCTTCTCTAGAAATTTTTTATATTCTTGATAGCCCCCTACTACATTAATTGTATTGTATCCAAAACAATTCAACCTTTTTGAAATCTCTTTGCTTTGTTCCCCTGAATCACAATATAAGTAATAAAGTGAATATTTACTTAAATAATGACTATAGTTATTCAAAAGATTATAATAAGGAATATTGATAGCCCCATCGATATGTCCATTACTATAATCATAGGCACTACGAATATCAATAATATTCGCATAATTCATATAGTATAATTCTATTACACTAATTTCTGACACCATCACCACCTCTACTTTAATATATTATATTAAAGTTTTTTGGTAAGTGCAGAAAACTATTTTTATTTTACCGATATTAAGTTGATTATGAAATAAATATTAATTTTTCCTAGTCTTTTTTCGAATTAGATTACTTGTTAATGGTAATATTTTTTTCGCTTGTGAAATAAATTCTTCTACTAATAAAATGGTATCTTCACAATATATTTCTCCCTTATTATTAATTTGGTATTTTGAAATAAAATCATTAAATTGTTCTTTACTTAATGTATTTTCTGAACCAAACTTAAGATTACTTAAACCATTTAAAAGTTGTATTATTTTGTAACACTCGTTTTTTGCTGAAATATCTTCTTCTGTTGCATTAGAAAAATTTTTCATGAAATCTTCTATTTCTTGAAAAGTCATTCCATTCTTTAATTCATCTACAATCATTTTTTTTACGATTAATGAAGAAAGATAATATCCATTTTTTCCAAATAATGCATATCTTTCTTCTAAATTTATATATTGATTAATATTGATCATTTTTATTTCTCCTTTATTTTATTAGAATTATTTTTTTATTTTAGAAACTTTAGTCCTGCTTTCGCTCTAATTCTTTTCTTCGTTTTTTAGAAAGAGCGCAAATGATTAAAGGATCATCTAAATTAATTTTATCAAATTCTTCTTTTAGTAGAGTTTTACTTTTATTATCGATAACATCTAATAATATTTTTAATTTAAATTCTGTTACTTCATATGCATGATAGCGGAGAGTGTGTCGTGAATTATAGGCAATTGTATTTACTATATTATCTATTTCTTTATTCCCACTTTGGAATGGTTCTTTGTCTTCTTTTCTTATCTTACTTGGATTATAATCAGAAAAAGTAATATTGATTAATCTACTGAAAGTAATAAATTCATGAAAAGTAAATACAATATCATAAAAATTTTCTTCTAAATATAGAATATATATTTTATATTTTAATTTTTCTATTTCTAGTGTGTGGATTTTATCTAGTTTTCCTATGATTTTATAATATTCATTTAAATAGTTTATTCCCCAATAGAATAAAGATTTTTCCCCTTCATTTTTTCCTGGTAACATTTTTTTATATTTTATTAATTCTGGATAGGTAGATTCTTTGATGATATCATTTAATTCATTCTTTATGTTTTCTATATATTTATCTACCTCAATAATTGTTTTGTTTTCTTTTTTCATTTTCTCTCCTTGTTGGTAAATATTGTAACATATTTTTTGTTTAAATACTTAAAAATAAATTTGTTATAATAGATATTTTTAAAATTCTTATGTATAATTACTAGCAAATGAAAAAAATTAAAAATACTGAAAGCTAATAAAATCTTATTAAAATATAAAGTTTCATTAGTCAAATATCACTTTATAGAATTTATAAATGAAATAATATAGATAAATCGCAAATATTAGTCAACAAAAAAAGTATACTTCTACCTTTTATTTTCTAACAACTACAAGTTTCTTTTCTATTTTTTTTGCTTTACGCTCTTTTTTATCTATAACTCTGTTTCTTATTGCTGAATTTCCATATATAAATGAATTATATATTTTATTTTTGATTTCTAATAATTCTAATTTAGTACAATCTAGTAAATAATCATCGAGGAAATAAATTAAATTTGATATATTTAATATTTTTAAATTTTTGCAGTGTTTTAAGAATCCATTGCCACATGATAATAAATTAGGAAAATATGCTTCCTTTAGCAAACTATTATCTGATAAAAAATTCCACCCTACTTTTTCTAATTTTAATAATTGTATTTCTTTAATTTTTGATTGATTTAAAAAGGAATTGCCAACTAATTTTAACTTTGGACTAATTATTGTATCTAAAATATCATTATTGCTTATAAAATCGTTTCCAATTTTTTCAATTAGAGGTAATTCTATTTTATGTAAATTTTTATTATAATATAAAAAATTATCTCCTATCTCCTCAACGTTTGATAAATATATCTCATTTAATAAAGTGTTATTATTTAAAAAGGAATTGCCAATTTTCTTAACATTAGGAAGAATTATTTTTTTTAAAGTTTTATTATGATAAAAATAATAATCTTCTATATTCCTTGATACTTTATCAACATAATTAATTATTCGATTATATTTATCTATTTCTATAATAAAATTATTATCTATATTTATAATTTTATTTTCTCCATTAGAAATAATATTTATTTTTTTGATCAAATATTTATTTAGATCTGCACAATTTTCTTTTACTAAAAATTCTATTTTTTTCTTTACTAAATCAATTAAAAATATATCTACTAATATATATTTACTTTTATCATATTTTTTAGGAACTAGTCTATTAATAATAGTATTATTAGGGCAATAATAAATATTATCAATTTCACTATTATATTTATAATATTTACCATCTATTGCTTTAATGTAACCAGGTATCTCAAATTTGTCAAGATTATTTTTATTTAAGCAAATATTTAATTTATTTTCAAAACTTTTAATTAATCCTGGAATTATATTATCTAAATTATTATTAAAAGTACAATCTGGATTTTCTACTGTATGATTGTACCTATTCTTGATTGATACATAATTATTCACTTTATCTATTTGAATACTTATCACTGATGTACCATATTTATCTTGCCTTTTGGGAGTTAAAAAATCTTCTCTTCTGATGCTATCAGCATCGTTCTTTACTGCAAAAAATACATAACACCTATTCAGTCTTCCTCCATTAAAAGTACATAATTGTTCTTCTTTCTGATAGAATTTTTTAAATTTTTGAATATCTGTTTCTGTTTTACATTCAAAAAGAATATATCCAGCTCTTGCTAACATTTTCTCAGGTGTATCTATTTTATAATTTTGAACTTTATCTTTCGTTTTTAGGTTTGAATTAATATATAGAACAAATTCTTTGATTTTGCCTTCATTCACTAAATCGTCATACAAATATTTTGATGGTTCAAAATTTTCTAAAAGTATTTTCGTAAGTAATTTAGGAGTTTCTAAAATTGTAGAAAAATTCTCTCTGCATAAATGCATCATTCTTTCTCCAAACTTTTTCTTAATATATCGTAATTCTTCTTGCATTTTAATCTCTTCTTTACAAACTTTTTGTCTTCTATTATACACTAAATTTTTTGGTTTTTAAATAGTAATTTAGAGCGTGAATAATATTTCAAAAAATGTTTTTAATAATACAATTTTATTAATTCACTTAGGATTAGACTTTGAAGATGTAACCGAAAGACTTGGAGATATCGTTGAAATGGTACAATCCACTTACTATCACATGTTCACAGAAAAAAAGAGCAACACAATCAATGCTCTTAATAAATTACATGAAAATAGTACCTAAAATCATTTGGGTAAAATAAAACCCTTATCAAATAAGGGGTTATTTCATCATGGTGGCTCCAACGGGAATTGAACCAGTGACACGAGGATTTTCAGTCCTCTGCTCTACCAACTGAGCTATAGAGCCATAATGGCGGTTCGTACGGGATTTGAACCCGTGATCTTCTGCGTGACAGGCAGACGTCATAGGCCTCTAGACTAACGAAC
>CAKPOS010000008.1 GCA_934176955.1 uncultured Bacilli bacterium | reverse complement strand
TGTCTTTAGCCCTTATTTTATCGGCATTTATTTATTTTTATATTTGGGTATCACTTATTCAACCTCACCCACGGAGTCATAACCATTCTAGGGCCGTTATCATCTTCGTACCCTTTTGCTGCATCAATAACATACCCAACACAATCTACCATCCTAATATTTGCTGTAAAATCATCTACCTGAATTGTTGCAGCCGTAGCAGGAACAAACTTAGGCTCGGTCGTCATAATCGTTCTACCAGCCGCTGATTGAGGCAGTTCATCTAAAGTTCTCTTTCTTTCAAATTCATCACTAATATTAGGAATAACTAACGTTTCCATAAATTTCTTAATAAAAGTACTCTTTCCAGTACGAACCGCCCCAACAACTCCTAAATAAATATCACCACCACATCGTTCTGATATACTCTTAATAATATCAATCTTTTCCATTCTATACCCCTTTTCTCATATTCTAGTTAATACTATGTAATATCTACTTATTTATTAATATAAATCTCTATTTTTGACATTTTTTTAAAATAAAATACTTAAAAATATTCTTACCAGAAAAAAAGAACAATATAAAATAAAAAACTTTATATTGTTCTTATCAGTAAAGTTAAAAAAACAAGACCAACAATACTAATTATTCCTAGTAACATATAAAAACAAAATCCATTAGGAACTAACTTTTTAGAATAAGATTTATTTTTACTTATATCAATTTTATTTTCTTTTAAGAATTTTTTTATAGCATTTTTATCAAATCTCTCTTTTTGCTTATCATAAAGACAATCAACAAATAACTCCCTTTTATCTTTAGGCAATCTATTAATAATATCAGCATAGTAATCAATTAAATTAGCATATTGTGGCAATGCACTTTTACAGTAATCTAAATAATTTTGAGCAAGCAAATAACTGTCAGTACTATTATCTTCAATTTTCCAAGTATATGTTCGAAGAACCCCTTGCACCATATAATTATCAGAATGAGGAATACCAACTTTTTCTCTTTTAGAATACGGATAAAGACAAACATTATGTTGCCTTAAATATTCTAAAGTATTTTCAATTTTATCTTCTTTTAATACCATTTGAACTTTATCTGTTCTTAATTCAATATTATTTCCAGCACTATGATTAGAAAAAGCTTTAAAATCGTTTTCACTTAAAGTATAAATACTAGAACTAATATTATTTATTGAATCAAATTGATGTGGAAATCTTTCAGCAAGATAAAGATTTTCATCTTTATCCCAACCAAACTTTAAAGGAAAAGGTTTATCAGTTTTTTGAATAATAGAAAAAATAACTGCAACTAAGTAATTAGGTGAGCCATATACATATGAACCAGCTTGTGTTGAAGAATTAGGTTCAATAACTTTTAAATTACTAATTGTACTACCATGGTAAATATAACCCATAATATTCAACTCCTATCTACTATATTTTTAGTATATCATTCTTAAATTATAATGTAAATTATTTGTAAAGAAAAAGATCAATTTAAAGAATTAATCTTTTCCTTTTTCAACATCATCTAAATACTGATTAAAGTTCTTAGGTACTCCGTTAGAAAGAACAGTATCAATTATCTTTTGTTCCTTTTCAGGAGTAACCTCTCTTCCAGTAATTCTAGAAATATCATGAATCACTTCTTTTAAAGTACCTTCATCCTTCATATTTCCTTGTTGCAACTTATTGGCTAAAGATAAAATTGTATCTTTATCAACACTAGTTTTTTTCTCTATTTTCTTAAAAAAATTATCACTAAATGCCATAATAACCTCCTACTCTATTATATGTAAGAATAGAAATAAACTACTTAATTTTAAAAATAAAATAACATCCACAAAAAAGCTAGCATATAAAGACCGTGCTAACTTTTTTATTCATCTTTTTTTATTTCACTTTCATATAACTTTTGATAACTAGGACAATTTTTTAATAATTCATGATGCGTTCCTTGAGCAATGATTTTTCCATCTTCTAAGTAAAGAATTCTATCAGCATGAATAATAGTAGATAGACGATGAGCAATAATTAAAATGGTATACTCATTTTTCATATTTTCAATTGCACGTTGAATTTTTTCTTGTGTTTCATTATCCAAAGCACTTGTTGCTTCATCAAATAATATAATTTCTGTCTTTTGCACTAATGCTCTAGCAATCGCTAATCTTTGCTTTTGACCACCAGATAAATTAACTCCACCTTCTCCGATAATTGTATCATATCCATTAGGTAACTCTTGAATAAAATCATCAAGACAAGCAATTTTACATGCATTATCCATTTCTTCATCACTTAAATTATTTTTAACCAATTTAAGATTATCACGAATACTCATATTAAAAATATAAGGATTTTGTGAAATAATAGTAATATTTCCACGAATACTATCTTTATCTAATTCACTAATATTAATTCCATCAATAGTAATCTTTCCTTGATTAACATCATACATCTTACATAAAAGATTAAAAATAGTTGTCTTACCAGCCCCACTTTTCCCGACAAAAGCAACTGTTTCATTAGGTTTTACCTCGAAGGTTAAATCCTTTAATACTTCTTTTTCCTTGTACTTAAAGAAAACATGCTCAAAAGTAAAATGTCCTTCTACTTTATCTAAATGCTTTTCTCCAAATTGTTCCTTTTTAAATTTAACTCCATCAATAATTTCTTTTACTCTTTCACAGGATAAATTAAAATCTTTAATATATTCTAATAAATCTCCAAGCAAATAAGTAGATCCACCAACATTACCTACATAGTTATATAAAACCATAGCAATCGATATAGAAATCACCTTATCTTTAATTAAAAAAGCAAGAAGAATAATCAATAAAAGAAAACTAATATCAGTAAACCAATAACCAAAAACCCGGTAATTCCAACTTACATTCTGCATTCTTATTCTTTTTTCATTAAAATCTTTGATTCGATAATTCATTTCTTTCATAAAATCATTTTCACTATTTAGCATTTTAATATCTCTAGCACCACGAACTAATTCTCCTGTGAAACTAGAGACGCTATCTTTTGCTTTTCTTGATATTTCATCATCTTTTTTTCTCCTATTTGTTCTTGCTCTTTCAATAAGATAGCGAATAATTAAAATAATTAATGTAAAAAGAAAAACAATCTTATTAACAATAAAAATAGCAATCAATATTCCAATATATTTTACTAAAGAAGAAAACATAGATACTAAATGATTAAATACATCAGCAAGTTTATCCGTATCTCCTGTCATTCTTTGAATAAATGCACCACTACCATGCTCATCTAAAGAATTATTTTCTAATTTTAAGATGTTTTTTCCTAAATCCATCCCAAGTATTTCAAGCGTATGATGGTAAACAACAACAGAAAGTCTTCGGGATAAAAAATCAAATAAATCATAAAGAACTTCATTAACCGTTAAACAAATTGCCATAAATATTAATCTTTCAAAATGATTAGCCGTCAATTCAATAATAATTTTCGCATCAATCATAGGAATTAAAATACTAAAAATTACATTAAATAAATTTGCAATTCCAAATAAAATAATTCTTCCCTTCTCTTTCTTCGCATACTTCCAAGTAAATTTTAAACTTTGTATAAATTCTTTCATTTCTTTTCACCTCTATTTCTAAAATACTTCCTCAGCTATTTTCTAAATAACAAGAAAAAACTAGATAAAATAAATTATCTATGTTTTAGTAATCTTCATTTTTATTCTTGAATTGTATTACAATTGGTGTTCCTTCTAAATCAAAATTCTCTCTCAATTTATTTTCTAAATATCTTTCATAAGAAAAATGTACTAATCCCTTACTATTAACGTGTAAAGTAAATTTAGGAGGTCTTGTCCCAGATTGATTAGCAAAATAAATTTTTAATCGCTTTCCTTTATAAGAAGGTGGTTGATTAAGAAGTACTGCTTCACGTATTACTTCATTTAAAACACTCGTTTTAATTTCCAAGGTTGAATTTTTATAAACTTTAAGAATCTCAGGCATTAAAGTATGAATTCTTTTCTTAGTTAAAGCTGAAACAAATACGATAGGAACATAAGATAAAAATTGGAATTCATTTCTCATTAAAGTAGTAAAACTTTTAATATCATTTTTATCATTTACAGTATCCCATTTATTAACAACTAAAACAAGTGGTTTTCCAGCCTCTAGGGCATAACTAGCAATATGTTTATCATGTTCAATAATCCCTTCTTCAGCATTAATGACAATACAGCAAACATCGCTTCTTTCAATTGCTTTCATACTTCGAATAACACTATACTTTTCGATACTTTCATAAACTTTTCCTTTTTTACGAAGTCCAGCAGTATCAATTACAACATAGTCTTTTCCCTCATAACGAAATTCTGTATCTACAGCATCTCTAGTCGTACCAGCAACATTGCTAACAATTGCCTTTTCTTCATTAAGAAGAGCATTTACTAAACTACTTTTCCCAACATTAGGTCTTCCAATAAAACAGAATTTAATCTTGTCTTCACTATACTCAATTTCAGGAATAGGTTTAAAATCTTGAACAACCTTATCTAATAATTCTTGGAAGCCAATATTATGCTCTCCACTTACTCCAATAACATTTTCAAAACCAAGTTCATAAAATTGATAAATGTTTTCCACTCTATTTTCATTATCGATTTTATTCACAGCAACCACGACATCTTTGCCGCTTTTTCGAAGCATATCTCGAATAACATAATCATTCTTAGTAATATCTTCTTTACCATCCACAACAAAAATAATAACATCAGCTTCATCTATTGCAATACTAGCCTGCATTCGAATCTCATTATTAAAAGTATCATCCCCAACATCAATACCACCAGTATCAATCAAATGAAAAGAATAATCTAAATATTTAGCATCTCCATAAATTCTATCTCTTGTAACACCAGGGGTATCTTCAATAATAGAAATCTTTTTTCCAACTAACCGATTAAAAATAGTACTCTTTCCAACATTAGGTCTTCCAACTAAACAAACAGTAGGCATTCTCATATGTCATCACCACTTTCTATAAATGTATTCCTTTTTCCATAATCTCTATACATTCACTATCTTTATATATAATAGGACCATCAATAATTTTATCATAAACTTTATAAAATTTACCTTTATAATAATAAACATCATTCATCTTATTAAAATAATCATATTCTATCTCTACTAAAAAAACAGAATCTAAATGAAAATGAATTTTTAAATCTATATCATCAAAATAATCATAAACTTCTCTTAATTCAATAATCATACCATATAATCTATCAAAATAAATATCAGCATCAATTAACCCATGAATAGAATAGTTCTTTAACAATTTTTTTAAAATTTTTTGAAATAACTTTTCAATACAACTCTTATCAAAAGGATTAAAATCCTCCAACTTCTCTTTAAAAATCTTAACGATATAATAGTCATCTAACTTTTGAATTATCATTCATCTTCACCTGATGTAATGTATTCTAAAATAAAAATTAGGTGCCTAAGACTGAATTAAATCTAAAATTTTATCATGAACTTCTTGTTTTCCAGCTTTACTAACAGACGAGAACAAAATAAAGTCATCATCATCTACCATCTTTAAAGTATCACGAATAATTTTTTTATTCTTCTCATAACTATTCTTGCTAACTTTATCACTCTTTGTTGCAATAATGGTAACAGGAATATGATAATATTTCAAATATTCATACATTAATACATCATCATTAGTAGGTTTATGCCGAAAATCTACTAGCATAAAAACAGATTTTAACATCTTTCTTTCTTTTAAATAATCTTCTATAATTAAACCAAACTTATTCTTTAAATTCTTACTTACTTTAGCAAATCCATATCCGGGAACATCCACTAAATAAAAACTTTCATTAATAAAATAAAAATTAAGTGTTTGCGTCTTTCCAGGAATAGAACTAATTCTAGCTAAACTTTTTCGATTAACAAGAGCATTAATAAAACTACTCTTTCCTACATTACTTCTACCAACAAGGAGAAATTCAGGATACTTTTCTTCCGGATATTGGCTCCTTCTAACTGCAGAAGTAGTAAATTCTACACTTGTAATTTTCATAAATATACTTTTCCTCCAACGCACTCATTATATCAAAAAATAACAAATTAAGCAAATTTCTGCCTTTTACTCTTTTTTATAAACGAAAAATACTTACTCATATTTTTCTTTATAATAAGAAAAAACTGGATAAGTATTTTATTCCTTAATAACTATTCCAAGTAAATTCACTAAGATTAAAGCTTGACTTTCATTAACAATCATTCCTTTAATATCATTAACATTCACTTTTAAATTAGAAATATCACAGGAACTAAAATCAACATTCTTTAAGGAAGTGTTTAAAAATTCACATCCATGAAAATTAACTTCATTAAATGCTACATTCTTTAGTTTAATATTTATAAATCTAGCTTCTCTAAAAAGACTATCTTGAATTTCTAAAGTATCTATTTTACTATCAGAAAAGTTAATATAATCACATTTACAATCATCAATCAAAACATCTTTAACACTACTCATAATATAATCTGTACTTCCTAAATTACAATATCTAAAACAAACACGATGAATACTTTTATTAGAAAAATCACATCCTATTAAATTACAATTTTCAAAAATACAATCAATAAAATCACAATTTCTAACTTGAATATTTGAAAAATCTACATTCTTAAAATAGCACCCATTAATTTCTACTTCTTCTAAATCATTGATTAATTTTCTATCATGAATAAACATATCTACAAAATTATTTTGATTACTATTAAACCAATCATTTTCTTTTATATTTTTTACTAATTTAGGTTCAACTCTTTTCTTCATCAATAAAATTACCTCTTTTCTATAAAAAATAGACAAATTTAAAATATTACTTTAAACTTGTCTAAATAATTAAATTAATCATCATTATTTCTACTATTTAATATAATTAATAGCATTCTAAGCATTTGTAATAAAGTATTAGCAACAGAAGCAACATAAGTCATTGCTGCTGCTAATAACATTGACTTAACACCACTAGCATCTTTTTTATCAGCAATATTTAACTTAATCAATTCTTTTTTAGCTCTTTTCGATGCATTAAATTCAACAGGCAAAGTAACAAGTTGAAATACTAAAATCGTACATAATAGAATAAAACCAGCCATTGCCAAATTAAATGAACCAAACAATAATCCAATCATCACAACAAAATATCCTAGATTTGAACAAATATTAACTGTTGGAATAATAGAATGTCTAAGTCTTAGAAATTTATATCCAACTTTATCTTGAATAGCATGTCCACATTCATGAGCAGCAACAGCAATTGAAGCAATGCTGCTATCTTTATAAATATCTGTTGACAAATTAACCGTTTTATCAGAAGGATTATAGTGATCACTAAGAGTACCACCCACTTCTTTTACCTGAACATTATCTAGCCCATTAGCATCTAATATCTTTCTAGCAACTTCCTGACCAGTCATCTTTTTCGAAGCATTAATTTTTTTATACTTACTATAACTTCCTTTAACACCAATTTCAGCAATTAAAGTAATAATAAATCCAATCACTACCAAAATATACGTTGGATCATAATAATATCTATATCCCATAGTTATCCACCTACTTTACTATTTCATATGTAGTACCTTCTCTAGTGTCTTTAATCATAATTCCTTTATCCATTAACTCTTTTCTTATCTTATCAGCTTCCTCAAAGTTCTTTTCTTTTTTATAAACCTTTCTTTTCTCTATCATTTCCTCAATATATTTCTTTAAGCTAACATCTATATCAGTATTTTTTTCAACAAACAAATTAAGAGATAATACTTGCTCAAAATCTTTAATCACTTCTCTTTTTGTTTTATCATTAATAGAATTATCTTTCAAAACATCATATAAAAGAGTAATACAACTAGAAGTATTTAAATCATTCTCCAAATTATCTCCAAATTTATCATGATATATTTTAACTTTTTCTTTATCCACAGTCCCCTCAAATGATAAATTTGTAATTCTTCTTTTTAATTTATTATATTCTCTTGAAGCACCATCTAATATATCATAACTAAAAGTTAAAGCATTATGATAGTAACTGTTTAAACATAAATAACGATAAGCTAAAGGATCATATCCCTTCTCTTCTAATAAATCAACAGTAAGAAATTCTCCCTTACTTTTACTCATCTTTCCATTCTTATCATTTAAAAATCCAAAATGAACCCAATAATTACACCATTTATGTCCTAAATATGCCTCACTTTGAGCAATTTCATTCGTGTGATGAGGAAATATAGCATCTTCAGCTCCACAGTGAATATCTAAATATTCTCCCAAATACTTAATACTAATCCCAGAACATTCAATATGCCATCCAGGATAACCTCTTCCCCAAGGACTATCCCATTGCATTTCTTGATTATTAAATTTAGAATTCGTAAACCATAATCCAAAATCAAAAGGATTTCTCTTTGAAGTATCTTCCTTAATATCTTCTCTAACAGCAACCATTAAATCATCAGCATTTCTACCAGATAAATGATAATAATCACTATATTTAGAAGTATCATAATAAACATTACCATCACTAATATAAGCATAACCATCATCTAATAATTTAGAAATAATCTTAATATATTCATCAATATTATCCGTAGCAGGACTAACAATACTAGGCCATTTAATATTTAATCTCTCACAATCTTTTCTAAAACAATTTGTATAATACTTAGCAACTTCCCAAGAACTTTTATGTTCTCTTTTAGCAGCAACCATCATCTTATCTTCACCAGAATCTCCATCACCAACCAAATGACCAACATCAGTAATATTCATAACTCTAGTAACATCATAGCCCAAATACTTCAATGATTTTTCTAAAATATCCTCAGAAATATATGTTCTCAAGTTTCCAATATGAGCAAAATGATAAACGGTAGGCCCACAAGTATACATCTTAACCTTTTTCCCATCTCTAGGAACAAACTCTTCTACTTTCTTATTCAAAGTATTATATAATTTCATTACATACCCTCCTAACATATTATATATTTTATTTAACAAAAATACTTAATTTTCTTTCATCTAAAATAAACATGTAAATTTCTTTACATGTTTATTATATAAAATATTATTAAAATATGCAAATCACTATTTAATCTGCAAAATAAGTCATATCTGTAAAATTAATATCTCCGTTAGAGTCTAAATATAATCTGTGACTACCAGGTGCTGAAGATAAAATTTTAGAAAAAGACTCTTTACATTTGTTTATATCAAGACTAACACCTTCAGTTCCAGTTTTATTAAAACTACATACATTAACAAGTTCATTATGATTTTTAAAATCATAATAGTATTTTGTAATAGAACCATCTTGTTTTACAACTTCAATTGAAGTTGCTGAGTGGATATTTTTACTTTTTTCATACTTTTCAATTTGTTGCAACAAATCATTCGATGGAGTAATATTCTCTCCATTTTTATTAAAAAATGATTTGTTATAAAATGATCCATTAATTTCGATTTCTTTAGAGCCATCTTTTGCTGTGCTTGTTTTTTGAATACTTCCATCAGGTAATGTTTTTGTATTATCAGTATTTTTCGTTCCAATATTTCTATTACCAGTAGTTGGTGCACCTGCCATAGCAGCTGCTCCTCTAATTTGTGAAGTATTTTTAGAAGTAGCAGAAATACCAGCAATAGCAGCTGCTCCAGTAGCTACTTTAGCAGTATCTTCACTTAATCTTTTTGTATCAACACTACCATTGTTACTATAAGTTTTTTCTACATAATTTTTATCGCCTTTTAATAATTCTCTTTTTAAAGTTCTTTGATAATTATTTGCAGCGGTAAATGTGGTATAGTAACCAGTATCTTCTCCGTCAATAGTATAAATTTTATATGTACCGTCAGGTTGAGCTCTGAATTGTAACATCTTTCCAGAAAGTCCATTATCTTTAACATCACTATAATTAAGAAAATTTCTATTTTTAATATCTTCAGCACTTCTAGCTAAATTAGCTTTTTGGACACCATTCATCGCAAGTGCTCCATAAGCTAAAACATTAAATTTTTCATCAACTTTATATAAAGAGCCTCCATCATTAGCTCTAGAATAAGCTGAGGTAAGAGCAACATTTGTACTATTTATATTACTTGCAATAGCAGCAGCAACTTGTTTAAGTAAAACTGAATCTTGTTTTAAAACTACCATGGCAGCAGAAAGTTCATTTGCTTTTTGCTGTAATCTTTGAGCTTTTGAAGTGATATTTCCATCAGTAAGAACAAATTTTTGACAAACTTCATACGTTTTAGTAGTTTTTTTGTTTCCTATCATAACTTCTTCCGATAAAGGCTTTTTTGTATCACTATCAAAATATCCATTGTATTGTATATATTCACTAGCATAACCACAGATGCTATTACATTGGGAAGCAATTTCCTCTGCAGCTGAACAAATAGCTCCTACTGTTGCTTTTAATTCCTCAGCTTGATTATCTATAGCCTCTGTATCTACATAGTTTGTAGACATATTATCATCTCCTTTACTTGTATATTGCTCATATATAAATTATATTTTTCATAATTAATTAATTCTTTCAGGTGAGGAATGATTGTAAATAACTGTAGTACTTTTAATTTCTGAAATAAGGGAATCTAAATCTGAAAAATTATCTAAATTTTTAATTGTATTACCAATTTTTGAAATAGAATCTTGTCCACCATCGGTTCTCCAAACACTAGCTAAAGTTCCAATAATTTCATTTATAGTAGCTATACTCTGTTGAAATTGACCATTATCATTTATTTCATGTTGTACTTGTTCTATTTTGTTTTTTGCTTCTAAAACAACAGTACTTGAAACCATATTCATAATTAATTCTCCTTTCTTAAATATAATTTATTTTAAAAGGATAATGCTAAAGTTATATGCATTATCCTTAATTTATAATAATACACTTTTCATTAATAAAGTATATTTGTTAAATTTTTGCTAAATAGATAAACCAGCAGAATTACCAGTAGCATTTGTTATATTAGCTACATTTTCTCTCTCAGTAGTGATATAATTATCAAATCTAGTATTAAATTCTTGTAATGCAGCAGTTCTTGCCTCTTTTACTTTAGTAATTAAACTACTTAAATCATCAAGATTTTGTGTAATATTAGCATTAATCATACCAGTTTCACCCATGTTAGTATAATTTCCACTTATTGAATCAAAGGCTTCATCTAATTTTGGACCAAAATCTCTATTTAATTCATCATGAATTTTTTGTAATTCTTCTATATCAATTTTTTGTTGATTCATAAAATCTTCCTTTCTGTTATATATTAATTTTATTAACATATACGAGCATTATTAGCTTCTTCTGTGAATTTTTGTGCAGTTCTTAAGTTGTCTGTTGCTTCTCCATCAAGATAATCTACTATTTTTTTTAGATTAGTTCTAAATTCATCCATTGCTTCAGTACCAGATATGCTACCAGCGGCAGTATCAGCCTCAGCAAATAAATCCATGAAACTTTTAAAGTTATTTTCTAATCCACGAAGAAAATTAACAGCATCTTCATGATTATTAATTCCTCCTTGGATAGCATCTAAATTAAATTGATACATATCGTTCCTCCTCTCTCTATTTACAAATAAATCATAGCATACTACATAATATAAGTAAATAAAGTTAACTAACTTTTACACTATTATTTACATAAAAATTAATTCCGTACCATTTCTAATATTGGTATTTTTAATAATTTCATTAATTTGATACTCTTTACCATTAAGTCGATTATA
This sequence comes from uncultured Bacilli bacterium, assembly GCA_934176955.1. Lineage (GTDB taxonomy): Bacteria > Bacillota_I > Bacilli_A > RF39 > UBA660 > RUG11198. The sequence continues at coordinate 69,257 of CAKPOS010000008.1, read as the reverse complement.
TAGTCTTTCTACTTGTTTATATTCATAATATCCACCAGTAATATCAGGTAAAGTTTTACCAATTAAATAAATAATTTCTCCAATTTTTTTATTAGCAGGTAAAAATACTTCATATTTCTTTTCTAAAAAAGGAATATATAAATTCACTAATACTTTATTATTCATCTATACTATCTCCTTCTACTATTTTAATTCTAGTAGCAATACCATTATCAATATTATATCCAAAATTATCAGGAATAAAGGCACTAATTTCTCTAAATGGAGTAACAACACTATGAATTGTACTATTATTAAGACCTCTACCAATATAAATATTATGATCATTCATAGTAAATTGTTTAAACCATTTCTCATAATTAAACGATTTAATATCCTCTACTCTATCTACAAATACAAAATAACAATTCTTTAATTCTTGAACTTTAGATAAATATCCAACAAAATCACTTTTAATATTATCAGGAATAGTATTTATCCAATTTTCAACTCCAGTAACAAATACAATAAGAGGATTATTTCTATTAGCCATAAATATAGTATTATTTACTTCTTCAAAATTATTAGACGGTATTCCATTATAAAGATTCTTCTCATCACATACCATAACAGTAATATTAGATAAACTAGTTAATTTTTTTATTAAGGTACCAGTAAATTTAGATAGCATATTAATATCATTAGAATTAATTAAATTAATTAATCCTTTAGTCATATTATAATAAGCTATACTCAAATCATTAACATTCAATCCAATAGGAATCTTATTAATTTGAATAGGTTCTACTACAATATCATTCCAAGTAACAACCTCAGGTAATATTTTAATTTCAGGTGCTCTTTCATTAATTTGTTGATTTAACACATTAATTACTTCTTTTACATATTCATTTTGCCTATCTTCTGTTGTAATCATAGCAGTTTGAAATTCATAAGGTTCTTCATTTACTAAAACAATTCCTCTTCCTTCAATATCAGCAATAGTAGGTGCTTTCTTTCCTAGTAACATATTATAATCTATCTGAGCACTTAATTTTAATGGAATAATTTGAGAAAAATTACTTCTCATATTTAATCTTAAACTTCTATCACTAACAGCAGTTAAAATAACATATATACCATATTTAGCACAATCTCTAGTAAGTTTTATAAGAAGAGAATCTTGATCTTCAAAATTTTCTTTAAAATTTTCATATCCATATATAATAAGAACAATTCCAGGTAAATGATTACCAGAATTTTTACAATAAAATTCATAATTACCATTATAATTTTGAAATAAATTTTTTCTTACTTCTATTTCATTAGCAATAAATTTAAATAAATTACTAACTTTTTCAGATTCATTACTAAAAATAACATCTCCAACCTGAGGAGCATTTTTATACATTTTTAAAGTTTGACTATCAAAGTCTAAAGCGTATAAATTTAATTCATTAGTATGATAAGTAGTAATAAGAGAATAAATAATAGTATTTACAATAGTATTTTTCTCATTCATACTGTAAATTACAGTATTTCCTCTATGAGTAAGATCTAGTGATAATAGTCCTTGTTCTTGTAATTTAGGATTATCATAAACACCAATTACTGCATTTAAAATATAATTTTCTTTTTTAAAACTATATTTTTGTTTAATGTTATCTACAAATAATTCTTTTGGTAATTTCTCTAACCATAACTGTCTTACTTTTATATTTTCTTTAATGGCAAGATTATTCAGATATTTAACGATACTAGATAATTGCTCTCCTTGTGCAGGCTTAGCCTCATTTTTAGGAGTATCAATCGTTTTAATACTTTTTCCAATATGATTAATAAAAGCAATTTTATCATCAATTTCATGATAAACTTTATCTTGTGGAATATATGGTGTCCCAGCATAAGCAGCTTGTCCCATAGCAAAGAATTCATCATAACCAACTTGTAAGTAAAATCTACCTACATCTTTTAAAGAAGCAGCATCAGGTCTTTTAATTACTTCGTTAGAGTCACTAGCATCCTGTACCTTTAAACATACTTTAAATCTAGAGTTAGACCATATTTGGTCATTAACTACTCCACTTGGTTTCTGTGTAGCTAATATTAAATGTACTCCTAAACTACGTCCAATACGAGCTGTAGAAATTAACTGATCCATAAAATCAGGTTGTTGGCTTTTTAATTCAGCAAACTCATCTGATATGATAAATAAATGAGATAAAGGAGTATCTATTAAACCTTCACGATAATATTTCTGATATTTATAAATATCAATTGTACCTTCATTTAATTTTTCTCTAGCTATATTAAATAAAGTTTGTCTTCTTTTTAATTCACTCTCAATAGATGCTAAAGCTCTATTAATATCGGCGGTATCCAAATTAGTAATCGTTCCAGCTAAATGAGGTAACCTAATTCCAGTTTCAGTATTTTCAAAAGCACCAACTAATCCTCCACCTTTATAGTCAATAAGAACAAATTGTACTTCATCTGGATGATAATTAACAGCCATAGAAAGAATATAAGTAATAATAAATTCGGACTTTCCAGAACCAGTCATTCCAGCAATTAAACCGTGTGGACCAGCTTCTTTCTCGTGCAAATCTAACTTAAATAAATTTCCGTTTATCGAAAGCCCAATTGGAGTTGCTAGACTATTAATAGGATCATTAAATTTCCATTTTTCCAATGAATTCAATTGTTCCACATTACCAGCATCAAACATTTCTAAGAAACCATAACTTTTTGGTAACGAATAACTTTCATTTTTATTCTCAATAGGAATATTATTAAGAATTAAACTACATGCATTTAAATTTAATTGATTAACCCCTTCAATCTTAAATGATTTTTGTGTATCTTTAGATAATTCATTTTCAAAAATACCTCCACTATCTAAACTATTTATTCCAATAAAAGCTTTACATTGTGTTGGCAAATTAGCTAAAGTGGGATGCATAATCATTAAACTAAATCCTAAATTTCCCTGTTGATTTAATACTTTATCAATAAAAGGATAATCTTTTATATTCTCATAGTTATCAGTAATAATCATGTAATAAGTATTAAAACTATGATATTTATCCCTTTGATTGGTATCACGTTTTTTATTAAAAGCATCTTCTCTAGCATTAATAACACTAAGCAAATATTGAGTAACTTCTTTACCTTCATCAAAATCAGTAATAAAGTATCTCATTAATTTATCATTTCGAAATAAATGTGGCATTTGCTTTAAATATTCCCAGCCATTTTCTTTAGTAGAATCTGTAAATAAAACAATTTTTAAATCATAATAACTATGAAAAGTAACCATTTGCAAAATTAAAAGATCTACATAATTTTTTATTAGAGGATATTTTCCTGTAATTGCTGTAATATTTTTTTCAATAAATGATTCTGTGACAGGAACTCCTTCAATATATTTATATTTTTCTAAAATACTACGCATACGTTCATCTAATTTATCTTCATCTAGTTGAAATTTTTCTTCTGGATAACTAAATTTGATTTTTAAGGGAACTCTTCCAATTCCTAATCTAAGTGTTAAAAAATCATTTTGATGCAATTCTCTCATCCATAAACTTCTACTTTTGCCTATAATAAGACGATAACATTCTGTAGGACTAATATTATTAGAAAGTAAAATTTGTCTTTGAATAGTAGAAATTTCCGATAATTCTGTCTCTTTTTTTATTAAATAGGCTCCATACCTATCCTCAATCTTCTTTAATTTCTTTTTTGTTTGTTTCCTAGTATATGATCGATTTAAGCTAGGCCATAACAAAGTACCAGCCAACATAGAAACAGACATTACCATCGTTGGCATAACACTCATTACATTTTGATTGTTCTGAAAAGAATACATAGCAGACATAAGCATAGCAACAGAAGAAGCCCCCATAGTCATCATTGGACCAACCGTTAAAAGAAAAGGTGCATTCTCAGGTTCTTGATTACTAGGATGTGGATCAATTTTAAAAGGTTTATCCTCGATTGTTTCCATAAACCTAGGGGAACGAACAAAAAAGTCCTTGTCATCATATAAATTAATTTCATTATCCTCATCACTAGCACTAACAAGTGACATTTTTTCTCTAATTGGCAATTCACTAAATAAACTTTTGTTATATAGAACACTTCCTAAGGGATTATTAAAATAAATAATATTGGATAATACTATCAACTTAAGTCCTAAGATAAAAATAACATCTCCATGAAATAAAGAAACTTTTCCTTGGATTAATTGATTGTTCACAAAAGTACCATATTGAGTATTTAAATCTTCTATACTCCAAAATCCATCTTGATAAGTAATTTTAGCATGCTTATGTCCAATTAAAGGGTTATTACAACTAATTGCATTATCTCTTCCACTACCAACAATAAATTCCATATTTTTAGGAATTTTCATCCCTATAAACGAATTATCATTAACAGGACAAGAATACATAACAAGAAATTCTTCTTCTCCCTTTACTTGAAGAAGCAAATATTGATAATTTTCCAATACAATAGAATCAATAGCTTTTTTATCATGCCAAATTTTAACATGTTTATTACTAAAAGCCACCCATTTACCATTTTGTTCACTGATATTAATGAGATTTCTTTCCTTGTTGTTATTATCAATATCTGTTAGAGTGTAACTACCACTAATTTTTAGAGGTAAAGTCATGCTAAATAATTGTTGATGATGAATAACATAAATAATCATGAATACCACTCCTATTCTAAAAATAATTATATAGTAATTTTTTCTATTTTACAATCAAAATGTAAATAAAATCTTTACATCTTTCTTTTTTTTTCAATATTTGTTATATTTACAATGAAAGATATCAAAAAATATATATGGAGGTTCAAAATGGGTTCAGTAAATACAGGACAAATAAAAAACTATGGGAATGAGTTAAATGATATTTCTAACAATTTAAAAGAAATATTATTTAATATGCAAAATGATTTGAATATTATAAATGAGGCAATAACAACATTGGAAAGCTATAATGGGAAAGATTCATCAGGTATGTATCTAATTCCCACTACAAGAGAAATCGGTCTTGGCACTAAAAATACATCTAGTATCTTACAAACATGTTATAAAAATATATGGACAATAAAAGTAACAAAAACTGGATTAGAGGATGTTAGTTCTATCATTAATAATACTCTTAATGAAGTAGATTCTTTAAATGTATCAGGAGAAGATTTAATAAAATTATCAGAAATATTAGATAACTATATTAGTTTGATTGAAAAACAAATATTAGTTGGTCGTGGATATAATAGAAACAGCTATTCAGAGTATAAAAATTTAAATGATTTATTCACTACCATAAAAGATAATGATATATGGAAAGAATATAAAGAAACGGCACTTTATTCAAATAAAGTAAGAAAAGAAGACTTATTATATCAAAAATATCGTACCAAAAATGGAAATGGAGATTATGTAGACTTTTTATTAGATGAAATGGGAAATCACAGAATGACAACAGATAATAGAAATACAAAATATGGATATTGGTATAATCAAAAATATGGTTACATGAATTATAATGATGCTTTTTGTGCAGCAGGAGTTACATATACTTTGGTATCTTCTGGTGCATCTCAAGTACTAAATCCTTATATTGGGGTTAGTGCTGGTGCTTCAGATGCTCAACAAAAAGCATCTCAAGGTCAAGGAGAATGGCATTCTGCGCAAGATACGAATTATCAGCCTAAAAGAGGAGATATCTTTTTTAAAGGAGGAGATCATACTGGTATAGTGTTAGATAGTGATAAAAATTATATTTATACAATAGAGGCAAATACTTCATCAGATGAAGGAATATCAGGATACGTTAACACAAGAGTCAGAGATAAAAATTCATACATAACAAGTGGAGGATATTATACTCCACCAATTCAATTAAATGATAGTTCGAATGATCAAAATATACAATTAACACAAGAATACATTAATAAAAAAGTAAATATACAAAGTGGTAGTAACGAATAGGAGGTTTCTCATGATAACAACAGAACAAGTAGAAGAAGAAAAACAAAAAATTATAACAGCAAGTAAAAATTTAGAAGAAGATGTAGCAGAATTTATATCTACTCTAGCATCTGTTCAAGAGGTAATAGAAGGAGTGAAAGTTGCGGCAAATACATATGGTGGTCATCAGAGTGCAGATAAAATTGCTAGAATAGCAGATATGGAAATAGATAAAAAAAGTATTCAAAGTATTACTGATATCGTAGCAGGAATTACTGTATATGCCAATCCGGATACTAAAGTAAAAATTTGGGAAAAATAAATTATTTTAAAGATGAAAAAAAGAAGAGTATCTTCTTAAAAAAGTGATTTTCTTCTTTTTTATTTTTCCACAATTTTGTGGAAAACATCATCTACAGATAAAGTAACTTTATCCTTCCCTTCATATTTAGGAATAACATGTAAATGAAAATGTTTTACTTCCTGAACAGAACCGTTATTCTGCACTAAAGTAACTCCATCACAATCAAATTTCTCCATAAGTATTTTACTCCAATCATGAGCAACACCTAAAATATGGTTCAAAGTTTGTGTATCAATATCATATAAGTCTCGATAATGAATCTTAGGAATCACTAAACAATGCCCATCACTAACTGGATTAACATCCATAATTACCATAACAGTATCATCTTCAAATATCTTTTTAGTTGGAATTTCACCAGAAACTATTTTACAAAAAATATCCACATCTATCCTCCTTAAACTATTTAAAATTATAATATAGAACACAAAAAAAAGCAATCCAATTGAAATGAATTGCTATGTGAATATCTGCGAATATTCTAATCTTATTATGAAGCAAAAATTACAATTCTATACAAAAAGATAAATTTATGGTACAATACACTTACAATCATTATAGAGGAAGTAGTGAAATAGTGAAAAAAATTTTAATCATTTCTTCATTTCTCATGATTATAATGTCATGTACAATGTTAGGATATAAAATAGTAAGTGCTAATGAAAAAATAGATGAAATAGAAGAAAAAATTGATAATCAAGAAAATCAAGAAAAATATTTAACACCCTATGGATACACCTTAGAAAATCCAAACATTATCAAAAATCCATATGGTGATTCGCCATTATCCGCTGTGATTCTTTTTGAAACTTCATATCAAACAAAAGTAACCATAAGAATATATAAGCAAGATAACATATCATTTGTAGAAAATACTTTTAAAGAAGATACCAAACATATTCTTCCCATTTATGGATTAACAGAAGATACAGAAAATAAAATAGAATTAATTACTGACAAAGAAAAAAAGATATATTCTATTAAAACAGAAAAAGTAGAAAAGCGTAATTCATTTGAAAATACAGAGTTAAAACCAAATCAATTAACTTTAATTATGGAGGATAATAAAATTTATGGAATAGATAATCATTATAATATTATTTGGTATTATTCACATAAAGTAGAAATTTATCCATATCTATTAAAAAATGGAAATCTATTATTAGAAATTAATAATAATCAAAGATATTCCCTGATAGAAATTGATTTATCAGGAAAAATTTATAAACAAATAAATTTAGAAAATAAAGTATATGATGTACTAGAAATAAAAAATAATCTTTACTTGTTATCGAATAACTTAATAAAATTAGATTGGCAAACAGGTCAAATTGTCGAAAAATATTCTCTAAAAAATCAATACAATAAAATAATAGAATTAAAAGAAGAAAATATCACTTTATCTAATAATAAACAAGAATCAATACTAAATTTAAAAAATAAAACAGAAGAAATTACAAACAAAACTAGTCAAATAATTCCAAAGAATATTAGCGTGAGTTACTATAAAGATAACACTAATTATAAATTAATTAATGGAGTAACATTTCAAAATAATAGTGAAACTCCTCTATCAAAGAAAGAAATATTACTCGTAAATTATAAAAAAATAGATAACCACTATAAAAGTTATCACATTAACATAAGAAAAACAAAAGAAACCATTATCTTAACAGGAGATTTTAAAGAAAATGATGAAGCTTATATCATATTAGATAAATTTTTAGACAAAAGAGTATATGATATCAAAGAAAAAACAACAATTATTAATCAATATGGATTATCAGGAAAGTATTCTATTTATATAAAAATAAAAGATAAAATTTATAAAACAAACACCTATATTGATATTTAAAAAAAGGAGAAGAAATGAAAAAAATAACAAAAGCAATAATCCCAGTAGCAGGATTAGGAACGAGATTTTTACCAATTACCAAGTCCGTTCCAAAAGAAATGCTACCCATAGTAGATAAACCAACATTATCTTACATCATTGATGAATGTATCGAATCAGGAATTACAGATATATTATTAATTACAAGTCCATATAAAAAAGTAATAGAAGACTATTTTGACCAAAGTTTTGAATTACAACATCGATTAGAACAAAAAGACAAAATAAAAGAATTAGACTTACTTAACACTAAACCAGAGAATGTTAATATCTATTTTATTCGTCAAGGAGAACCAAAAGGAAGTGGGCATGCAATTAAACTAGCTAAAACTTTCGTAGGAGAAGATGATTTTGCTGTTCTATATGGAGATGATTTAATGAAGTCAGAAGTACCAGCACTAAAACAATTAATAGAACTTCATGATAAAACTTTATCTAATATCATAGGTGCCTTAGAAGTTCCTAAAGAATTATCTCCTAAATATGGAATGATAGATTTTAAAAATAAAAATACCAAAGAAATCAAAACAATTATTGAAAAGCCTCCAATAGAAAAATCTCCTTCTAATTACGCAGGACTTGGTAGATATATTGTCAGTGCAAAAATATTTCCTATTTTAGAATCACTAAGCTTAGGTGTTGGTAATGAATATCAATTCACAGATGCCATGAAAAAGCTAATGGAAAGTGAAAAATTTTATGCTTGCTTACTAAATGCAAAATATTATGATACAGGTTCCAAAATAGGATACTTAAAAGCAAATATTGATTATGCTCTAGAAAATCAAGAATTAAGAGAAGAATTAAAAGCCTACTTGAACAAAACTTTTTAATTCTTTTTTTCTTTTTCAACAAAAATAATGATATACTGAAAAAAAGAAAGGAACAAACGATGAAAAATTTAAAAAAGTTATTTATCTCTACCTTACCAATTCTTATTACGTATATTCTTACTCTTCTAATTTTAATTTTATCAGCACTAATTTATCATTCCTTAGGATATAACAATGTTGATCAATTCCTATCCATATCACCATATATCTTAATTCCTGTATATCCCATTATTACCATCATCTTAATCGACAAATATAATATAAAGATTAAAATTTTCTCTATCCAAAAAGAAAAATATTTTTTCTATACTTCTTTAGGAATATCCATATCTATCTTCTTTAATATGATAATCTTTAAGTTCTTTAAAATAAATCAAACAGTAGATTCAATAAAACCAATAATGAATATAATATCTTCAGGAATTATAGGGCCAATATATGAAGAAGTGTTATTTAGAGGTGTTTTTTATCAACAATTATTAAAATTTAACTCCCAAAAGAACTCTTTACTAATTACTACTATTTGTTTCTCATTAATTCATCTTTCTCCTATTAAAATTATCTATGCTTTAGGTTTAGGTTATGTTTTTACTAAAATTTATCAACAAGATAATAATATTTTATCTCCTATAATCATTCACGTTTCAGCTAACATTACGTCAATTTTCTTATTCGAGTATAATACTTATCTCTTACTTTTCTCTTTGATAAATCTAATATTATGTATTAATATAGTGAATAAAAAAATTTCCTTTGAAGATTGACATTCCCCTTAATCTATACTATAATTTTAATCGTTAACGCGAAGAAGAAGAGAAGTAGTAGTATCCCTTTTATTAAAGAGAGTTAGGTAAGGTGAGAACTAACATAAAATATACTATGAATAACACTTTGGAGTGCTTAGGTGAATATGTAAGTAATTTAAGCCGGGATTACCCGTTATCCTCTTTCTGAATTTTTCAGATAAAGCGATCAGGCCATGATAATAAGGGTGGTACCGCGGACTTAACAGTAGTTCGTCCCTTTAACTTATAAAAGTTAAGGAGATGAATTACTGTTTTATTTTTATATTCATGCAAAAAAATATAAGTATTTTAAGAAAGGAAGAGAAAGATGAGTAAATTTACAAAAGAAATGGTAAATGACTATGCTGAAAAACTTTTAATCGGTCTAACTGAAGAAGAAGCAAATATGGTTTTAGATGAATTTGCCATTATCGATGAAAATATTAACAAAATTAATGCCATCAAAGATATTGAACAAGTAGAACCAATGACACATTGTCTAGATAATTTTATTTATGACTTAAGGGAAGATGAAGTAGAAGAATCTATTCCAATTGAAGAATTATTACAAAACTGTGATGATAGAACAGAAAGAGAAGTACAAGTACCAAAGGTGGTGGGATAATATGGAATATATGAATAAATCAATTGAAGAAATTCATGAAGCCTTAAAAAAAGGCAAAGTAACTAGTAAAGAATTAATTCAAGAATCATTAAAAAAATCACATGAATTACAAGAAAAATGTAATGCTTTTGTCACTATTCTAGATGATGCCAAAGAACAAGAAGTAACAGAAGACGTCTTATCAGGTATTCCTTACGGAATAAAAGATAATTATAGTACCAAAGGAATACTAAGTACAGGTTCATCAAATACACTAAAAGATTACATTCCTTTCTTTACGGCAACCGCTATTGAAAATCTAGAACGTCATGGAGCAGTTGCTGTTGGAAAAACCGTAATGGATGAATTTGGAATGGGTGGAACAGGAACAACAGGCCACACTGGTATTGTTAAAAATCCTTGGGATACAACAAGAATGTGTGCAGGATCTTCTGCTGGTTCTGCCGCTGCCGTTGCTGCTGGAGTATTTCCTTATGCTACTGGATCCGATACAGGTGACTCTATCAGAAAACCAGCCGCTTATTGTGGAATTGTTGGCTATAAACCAACTTACGGAATGATTTCTCGTTATGGACTTTTCCCATTTGCAAGTTCTCTAGATCATTGCGGAGCCTTAACTAGAAATGTAAAAGACGCTGCCATTGTAGTAGATGCCATGAAAGGAAAAGATAAATACGACATGACTTCTTGGGACTCTTCTAATATCAATTTAGCAAGTTCTCTAACAGGTGAAGTTAAAGGTAAAAAATTATGTTACATCAAAGAATTATGTGATATTTCCTCTTATCCTAACGCTTCTACTACATTAAAAGAACATCTAGAAAATTTTGCTAACACGTTAGAAAAAGTAAAATCATTAGGCATTGAAGTAGAAGAAGTATCAGTAGATAAAACACTATTAAATGCACTAGCCTCTGTTTATGTCGTTATCTCATGTGCTGAAGCCACTTCTAATATGTCAAACTTAACTGGATTTATCTTTGGACCTAGAGGAGAAGGAGAAAATTACATCGATATGATGAAAGATTATCGTACCAAAAACTTTTCTCCATTAATTAAAAGAAGATTTGTAATAGGTTCTTATGTTCTACAAAAAGAAAATAAAGATCGTTATTTCCATAATGCCCAAAGAGTAAGAAGACTACTAGTAGATACTTGGAACAAGTTATTTGAAAAATATGATGCCGTTATCTTACCAGTAGGAAGTGGACCAGCGAAACACTTAGATGGTTCAATAGATATCTTAGATAAAGATACTGCTCCATTAGAGGAACACTTACAAGTTGGTAACTTTGGAGGATTTCCATCAATTACCATACCTGATGGCTTTATTGATAGCTTACCAGTAGCTTTAAACTTAACTGGCGCTTGCTATGATGATGCAAACGTTTTAAATATCGCTTATGCCATCGAAAATATCTTAGACTATAAAAATCAAACAAGTAAAGGAGGAGAATAATGGATAAATATAAAGTATTAATTGGTTTAGAAATGCACTGTGAAATCAGTAAAACTAATACTAAAGTATTTTCTTCAGCAAGAAATTCATACGATGATACACCTAATACAAATATTCGTCCTGTTGATATGGCTTTCCCAGGAACTTTACCAGTAGTCAATAAAGAAGCTGTTCGAAAAGCCCTAATGGCGAGTATCATTTTAAATTGTAAACAACCAGAATATATTTATTTTGAAAGAAAAAATTATTACTATCCAGATTTACCAAAAGGATTTCAAATTACGCAAGAAACTAAACCAGCCCCTGTAGGAATCTATGGAGAACTAACTTATGAGGTTGGAGAAGAAACAAAAACCATTCGAGTAAATAATATTCATTTAGAAGAAGATGCCGCTTCCTCAACACACCATGAAGATACCACTACAATTAACTATAATAGAGCAGGTGTACCTCTACTAGAACTAGTAACAGAACCAGACTTTCATTCAGCTGAAGAAGCCGTATCTTTCCTAGAGACCATGCGTTCTATCTATCAATATGCAAATATTTCAGAAGCAGACTCTAAAAAAGGACAAATAAGATGTGATGTTAACGTTTCTATTATGGATGCATCTTTAGATGAAAAAAATCCAAAGAACTGGGGAATAAAAATAGAAATTAAAAATGTTAATTCTTTTGGTGGAGTACGAGATGCAATCAACTATGAAATTAAACGTCAAATTGAATTAAAAGAAGATGGAAAATATGACGAAATGGAACAACAAACTAGACGTTGGGATGAAGAATCCGGAACGACAATCTATATGCGTAGCAAAGTAGATGCCATTGATTATAAATATTTTGTTGAACCAAATATTCCAAAATTTAAATTAGATAAAAAATGGTTAGAAGAAATTAAAGCCACTATCCCACCTTTAGCAACAGAAAGAAGAGATAAATATATTAATGAATTAGGTGTTTCTCCAAGAGATACAAAAATCATTGTCAAAGAAAAACCATTAGCCGACTATTTTGAAGAAACCGTATCTCTAGGTGCTAATCCACAAAGTGCCGCTAACTGGATAAATAGTATTATCTTAGGACACTTAAATAAAATGGAAAAAACAATCGAAGAATTATTCTTAACTCCAGAAATGTTAAAAGGCTTAATCGATTTAGTAGAAAGTTCTAAAATTTCAGGTAAACAAGCCAAAGAAGTATTAACCAAATCATTAGAAGAAGAAAAAGATCCTGTTAAACTAGTATCTGAACTAGGAATGAGCCAAATAACAGATGAAGGAGAGTTAACTAAAATTATAAAAGAAGTCATCGAAGAAAATCCTACTCAATTAGAATCTTACAAGAAAAATCCTAAACTATTTGATTACTTCGTAGGTCAAGTCATGAAAAAAACACGTGGTAAAGCGAACCCTGCTTTAAGTGCCAAAATATTAAAACAAGAATTAGATAAATAAGTATTTTATATTCAAAAAATACTTCAAAATAACTTATCTTTAATAAAAGAAGAAACTAAGAAAGAGGTGAAAACCATGATTAAAAATAAATATAGAACTTCTTACTGTGGAACACTAACAGAAGCTGATATTGATAAAACATTTACCCTATCAGGATGGATTGAAAATATCAGAGACCATGGAGGAATCATCTTCTTAGATTTAAGAGATGAAACAGGAACCATTCAATTAGTTAGCAATGATGATAAAATGTTTAATGGCTATACCAAAGAATCAACTGTAACAGTAGAAGGAAAATTAAGAAAAAGAGCTGAAGAAGATTATAATCCCAACCTAGAAACTGGAACTATCGAATTATTAGTAACCAAAATTACTCTTTTAGGAAAATCGTTAAATGTACTTCCTTTTGAAGTAAAAACTTCTCATGAAGTCAGCGAAGAATTACGACTTAAATATCGTTATTTAGATTTAAGAAATAAAAAGGTCAGAAAAAATATTCAAAGAAGAGCAGAACTATTAAAATTCATTCGTCATGAAATGGATGACTTAGGATTCCTAGAAGTACAAACTCCAATTATTACAGCCTCTTCTCCAGAAGGTGCTAGAGACTTTGTAATTCCATCAAGGAAATATCCAGGGAAATTTTATGCTCTACCTCAAGCTCCACAAATTTATAAAGAACTATTAATGGTAGGAGGCATAGATAAATATTATCAAATTGCCCCATGTTTCCGTGATGAAGATTCAAGAGCAGATAGAACCTTAGAATTCTACCAATTAGATTTTGAAATGTCTTTCGTTGAAGAAGAAGATATTTACAAAGTAGGAGAAAAAATATTTTATGATATCTTTACCCACTTTTCTAATAAAAAAGTATCTCCCCTACCCTTCAAAAGAATTCCTTATAAAGAATCTATGTTAAAGTATGGAACAGACAAACCAGACTTAAGAAATCCCTTAGAGATTATTGATATTACAGAATATTTAAAAGATACTACTTTTAAACCATTCCAAAAATCAACAATCAGAGCAATTAAAGTAGATGAAATAGGAACAAACTCCAATAGTTGGTTTAATGAAATCGTCGATTATGCCTCATCAATCGGTATGCCAGGGATTGGCTACGTAACTTTAATAGAAGATGGTTCCCTAAAAGGACCAATCGACAAATTCTTAACGGATGAAGAAAGAAAAAATCTAATTGAAAAAACAAATCTTCAAACCAACAGTGTCCTTTTCTTTATTGCCAATAAAAAAGAAAAAAATGCTGCCAAATATGCAGGTTTAATCAGAACTTACCTTGGAAAAAAATGTAACTTAATCGATGAAGATACTTATGAATTTTGTATCATTAATGATTTCCCAATGTTTGAATATAACGATGAGGAAAAGAAATATGATTTCTGCCACAATCCATTTAGTATGCCTAAAGGAGGAATAGAAGCCTTAAAAACCGACAATTTAGATGATATTTTAGCGTACCAATACGATTTTGTTTGCAATGGCTACGAGATGTCTAGCGGAGCTTTAAGAAATCACGACTTAGACTGCTTAGAATTAGCCTTTGAAAAAGTAGGATACTCTAAAGATATTGTTAAAGAAAGATTCTCTTCTTTATACAATGCCTTCAAATATGGTGCTCCACCTCATGGAGGAATGGCTCCTGGAATTGATAGAATGATTATGCTTTTAAATGATGTGGATAACTTAAGAGAAGTACAAGCCTTCCCAACAAGTGCCAGCGGCATTGATAACCTGATGGGTTCGCCATCAGAATTAACAGAAGCCCAATTAAGAGAATTACACATTAAAATAAGATAGCTTTAAAAAGTTGTCTTATTTTTTTTATTTTCCACCAAAAAGATAAATAATAAAGAAAAATAAAATGAAGTATTTTATACAAATAATACTGAAAAAGTATTTTACTTTCTAGTAAATATCTTTCTTAAGATAAATATTTTGTGCTATAGTAACATCATAAAAGAAGGAGAATGTATGATGTCTAAATATGAAGAAGTAACCAATAATCAAAAACTATTACAAGAAATAAATCTCTTAGAGAAAGAATTTATTTCTAAACAAGAAGAAATAAA
This sequence comes from uncultured Bacilli bacterium, assembly GCA_934176955.1. Taxonomy (GTDB): domain Bacteria; phylum Bacillota_I; class Bacilli_A; order RF39; family UBA660; genus RUG11198. The sequence continues at coordinate 53,782 of CAKPOS010000008.1, read as the reverse complement.
AAGAAAATATCTATTAAATATCTTAATGACAAACTACTTTTTATCAGAAAAAGAATTAAACCTATTTATTAATTATTTAAAATCAGGAAAAATATCTTACTTATATCAATTAAAAGATATTTATTTATTACATAATATTCAAACTTATCACAAGAAAAAAGAAATGACCAAAGAAATTATTCAAATCATAGCCAAAGAAAATAATCTACCTCTAGACTTGAAAAAAAACAAAAAAATATTACGCCAACACTTAGAATTAGCTAAATACCAAAATTTAAAAGAAAAATTAACGAACATAAATTTAGAATATAAAAAAAATAAACTATTCTTAAAAAACCTAAAAAAATTAATTAAACTAGAAAAAATTCAAGAAAATAATCAAAAATCATCTAAAGAAGATAATGGGGAACAATTAAAAGATTTTTCTGATTATTTTACTTATCAAACTAATCTAAATCAAGAACTATCTCTTTTTTTAAATCAATTATGCTGTGGAGATTATTTAAAAAAATATGGAGAAGAACTAAATCATTTTATCCCAGAAGATATTACTAAAATATTTAAAGAAATCAATAAATTACCAGAATTTGCAAAAGAAGAAGTATGTTTACTTGGAAAAGATGTCTTAAAAAATTATCTTCGTACTATTTCAAAAGAAAATGCTACAGAAAAAAATTTTATCAAAAACATTATTCATCTATTTGAAAAAAACTTACCATTAGAAGTAAATAATAATACTATAGATACATCAGCTTACTATCATATTTTATCCTACTTATCTGAAGATGATAGAAATTATCCAATATTAAAAAAAATGATAATACAAATTGATAACTTTAAATATGCTAGAGAAAACAACCATATCTTATTTTATCTTTTAGATAAATTTATTCAAAATTATAAGGTAAAATTAGTAAATCAAGGAATTCCTTATACCGATCCAACATTTTATCAAGAAATTATCCAATTAATCTTTGAGCAAACAAACCCATTATCAGAATCAGAAACAGATAAATTCCTAGAAACAATCTCTGACTTTGTAAATTATTGCAAAAAAAGAAAATATATATCTTTATCAGAAGTCAATAAAGATTTATCACAAATAATATCTTCTCTTCATCAGGAAAAAGTAAAAGAAGAATCAACCGAAGAACAAGAAAATATATTGAAAAACTATACCTTTCCTAATTTAATAAATTATTATCAAAAATCATCTATAGATGAAGTGAAAGATGATAAATTTACCAAAACTTATCTTTTAAATAAAATACAAAATGTAGCATTCTCCATTCATTACACTGAAGATGGCCCAATTACTTTTACCACTCACCTATTAGATAATAGTAAGCTTTTATCTTTTGATAGCGACTTACTATCTCATAAAGATAAACTAATTCAAATCAAACCAGGACTAAATTATCCAGCACTATCATTTTCATATACATTAATGCCAGATAACACAATTTTACCATTAAGAGTTACACCATCTTTAATTAATATAACTAAAGTTTTTTCTGAAAAAGATATGCAAAACCACCAAGAAAATTCAATTTTAAATGACAGTATATCGATAGTAAAACAAATCAATAATACTTCAGAAGAAATTTTTACAGTATCTAGTTTCTTACAAAATATTCATCAAAAACTTTCTTCTGATATCCAAGAAATTTTTCAAAAGAACAATATCCCATTTATCTATCAAGAAGAAATCAAAGATAAAAATTTAATTCATAAAAATCATAACCAAATTTGCCAAGCTTTATCTGAAATAGATAAAGAAGAAGCCCATCTTATTTTTAATATTATTAATGACAGTGAAGAAAAATATTATACAATGGAAAATACAACAACCAGTACAATAGAATTAAATCCAAATACATCTTTAGGAATTTATTTATTAAGTACAATTCATAAAATACAAAAAGGAACTTATCAAAAAGAAGAAGAAATCAAAATAATATCTTACTTGTTAGAAAAACTAAACAAGACTTCTTATACCCCTTACCAAGTAAGACATGAAAACAATAAACAATTAAGAAAAATCCTAAAACCAACAAATTAATGGATAAACAAAACAATTAAAATTAAGTATTTTTCTAACCAAAAGAACACAAAAGTTCTTTCTATATTTAATAAGACATTCAATAATATTAAAGAAAATGTATTTTGTGGACTTAAGGGTGATTGGGCTTTGTATGAATGGATTGATATTAATAAATATAATATTTTTCCAGTAAATACCAAAGAATTGTTAAAAAATCTAAATAATTTAGGAGGTAAATAATAAAATGACAAAAGCAGAAATAAACAAAAAAATATTTGAATTACAAACTGATGAAGAAATAATTAATTTTATAAATGAAAGATTAAAAGAACTTGAAGCAAGTAGCAAAGAAAAAACTGTTGGACAAAATTATACAGATAGTTTTCAAGATTATATATCACAAAAAATTCACTATAAAGCAGCTGAAAAATTTGATGATTCTGAATGTCCTGATTTAGTGTATGATGATATAACACCATATATCAATTTGATTAAAGAAATCAAAAAAGGAACTTGGTATAATGAATTAACATTGTTTTCTACTATTTTCTTTACAGTACATAAATATCTACCAAGTAATAATATAGGATTAGTTAGATATATGACTTATGCGTCTCACAAAGATAAAAAATTATCAATCAAAACAGTTGCTGAAAATGGTGCCGCTTTTTGTTCTGAAAAATCTGGTATGGCCCATAATATGTTTAAATTTTTAGGTATAGATTCAGAAGTGGTTTGTGGGGCAAGAGAAACCGAAATGCACGCATATAATTTTATTTATCCAAATGGATATGGAAATGAGCCAATGGTTTTATATGATCCGTCGCATTTTCTTAATTTTTGTAAAGGAAATCAAAAATTTACTTTTGGTTTTTACAAAGCTTTCAAAAAGGAAGATTACGAATCTTTAATCAGTGGAAATCCTACTCAAATTGATTTAACAAAAACAGAAGAAACTTATCGAAAATTATATGGTTATAATGGTAATTTAGATGACTTTGTTCTTGAAAATGAAACGCCAACTTATATATTTGGATTAGAAAATGCTAAAAATTATAAAAGTTCTACCCCTAGAAAATAAAAAAATATAATAAAATAAATATTGTTTGGTAATTTTTTAGCAAAAGTGTAAAAAATGTAGTCTTGTATGACTAAAAAAATATTAATTAAAAAGTCATGTGCAACTTTTGAATAGTTATAATAATTGTCGCAAATACGATTTTATGCCAAGAAAATTTATTTGTTGCACTTCATATTTAAACTAACATATTTGATAAATCTTTACTTTTACCCACTTTTATTATAAAATGTAACTAAGAGGACAGTGGTTGTATGAAAGAATTAAATTTAAAAGGAATATCTCCTGCAGATACTTATATTGTAGTAAATAAAAGCATTATTACAGCAGAAGATAGACTCATACTAACCATGTTATACCAACCAATCATAGGCCCTCTTGCTGTTATGTTGTATTTTACCCTTTGGTCAGATTTAGATAAAACAAAATTAATAAGCATAGAATATACTCATCATCATTTAGTCACAAATATGCAAATATCACTATCAGAAATCGAAAAAGCAAGACTAAAATTAGAAGCCATTGGACTATTAAAAACTTATTTTAAAGAAGAAAATACAGGAAATTATATTTATCAGCTATATTCTCCAATTAAAGCAAATGATTTTTTCAATCATCCAATCTTAAATGTAGTTTTATACAACAATGTCGGAAAAAAAGAATACGAGAAAATATTAGATTACTTTAAATCTCCAAAATTATCAATCAATAATTATCAAGATATAACAGTATCTTTTACAGAAGTATTTTCTTCTGTTCCCCTAACCTCTTATGAAGTAGTGAATAATGATATTCAAAAAACTAACGTTCAAAAATTAGCCATTAATACTAACTTTGATTTTGATTTCTTAACTAAGTCTTTACCAAGCGGTTTAGATGAAAATAAGATTTTTACTAAAGATATTAAAGAATTAATTTTACAACTTTCTTTTTTATATAATTTAGATGTTGTAAAAATGCAAGATATTATTCCCATTTGCATTACAGAAAGAGGAACTCTAAATAAAGAAGAATTAAGAAAAACTTGTCGCAATTATTATCAATTTGATAATCATGGATTATTACCAACAATAGTCTATAACACACAACCAGAATATTTAAAAGAACCAGTTGGTGATACTTCTAAGAGAGCTAAAATGATTTATACATTTGAAACCGTTAGCCCTTACGATTTATTAAAAAGTAAAAATAATGGTGCTGAACCAACTTCAAGAGATTTAAAACTAGCTGAAGACTTAGTTTGTGTTTATAAATTACAACCAGGTGTCGTCAATGTTCTAATTGATTATATCCTAAAAACCAATAACAATAAACTAACTAGAGGACTAGCTGAAACGATAGCAGGACAATGGCAACGACAAAAAATAGAAACAGTAGATGAAGCCATGCGCTTAGCAGAAAAAGAACATAAAAAATACAAAAAGGGAACAGTCCCAAAGACAAAAACACCAAAAGAAGAAAAATTACCAGAATGGTTTAATAAAAATATTGAAAAAAAAGAAGCAAGTATTGAAGAACAAAAAGTAATGCAAGATTTACTAAAGGAGTATCGATAAAATGAAAGGAATAAAAGAGGTTTTAAACGGAACATACAATTTAAACAAGCAACAATTAAATGAAGATTACGATAAAGCACTAGAAAGTAATCCTAATTTTAAAAAAGTAGTAGAAAATCTAAAATTACCCAAAGACTATTTAATGAAATATACAACTTCTTTAGAAGAAACAGCACAAGAATTAAAAAATTGTAAGCATTGCAAAAATATCTTAGATTGTAAAAATTCATATCCAGGATATGTCTATTATCCAGAAATTTTAAGCAATAATCTAGTATTTGATTATGTTCCCTGTAAATATAAAAAAGAACTAGATAAAAGAAATAAATACAAAGAAAATATCTATCTTTTTGATATACCAAAAGAAATAAAAGAAGCTAGTATGAAAAATATTGATATTAATGATCCCAATCGCTTTGAAATTATTAAATGGTTAAAAAAATTTCTCGATACTTATCAACCAAAAACAGGAATGAAAGGACTATACCTAAATGGTAACTTTGGATGTGGAAAAACTTATCTTATTTCAGCTACTTTAAATGAACTAGCTAAAAAAAATCATAAAGTAGCAATTATTTATTACCCTGAATTATTAAGAAGCCTAAAAGAATCTTTTGGTAATAATGAATCCTACAATGAAAAATTTAAATTATTAAAAAACATTGAAATCTTATTAATTGATGACATTGGAGCAGAAACGATGACCGAATGGAGTCGAGATGAAGTATTAGGAAATATTCTTCAGTATAGAAGCCAAGAAGGATTAACAACCTTTTTTACTTCCAACTTAACCATCAAAGATTTAGAAGAACATTTTGGGACAACAACAAAAGGAATCGACCGAGTAAAAGCCAAAAGAATTATCGAAAGAATTAAACAATTAACAATAGAAATGACTTTAGTTAGTGAAAATAAACGAAAGTGAGGAAAAAAGAATGAAAAATAGTGTTGTGCAAGATTTTGTAGATGAAAAAGGAATAAAGTCAGAAATGATTATTACATCAGATACAGACAAAAAAGTAAATTTAAAACCAAATTACAAACTTCAAAGACCAGAGAGTAATAACAAATATATGAAAAAAGGAGTAAAAGCAAAAGGAACATTCACATCAGATATTGGTGTAAAAAGTGAAGGATTTGCACCCATCTTTACCTTAGCCTTAATCATTGCTCTAGGAGTTGTTTTAATTGCATTTCTAATGTGGAGAATCTAAAGTTCTTTACATTAGAATTTTTTTTACGGAAAATACTTCATAATTACTTTTCTAAAATTAATGAACCAAAAATAGTAAAAAAACACCAGTTTTGTTTAATGACGAAACAAAACTCTTTTATTTAATGTTATAATAATAAAAAGAAAAGTTTTAAATAAGTATTTTAAGGAGATGATAATCATGATTTATACCCCCCTTCAACTAAAAACAAGTTACACCCTATTAAGTAGCTTAATTCGTATTCCAGAACTTATTCAAAAAGCAAAATCATTAGGTTACCAATCACTTGCCATTACGGATCATAACAATATGTTTGGAGTACCAGCATTTTATCAAGAATGCAAAAAAAATAGTATTAAACCAATCATTGGAATAGAACTAGAAATAGAAGAAAAAAACATTCTATTATATGCTATGAATAATCAAGGTTACAAAAATCTAATAAAATTATCCACAATTGTATCAGAAAGAAACATTACAAAAGAAGATTTAATTTATCACCAAGAAAACTTAATTTTAGTTATCCCCTATTCATTCTTTGATGAAGAGATATATAATATCTATAAATATCACTATATTGGCTATTCTACCAAGGAAGAACAACAAAAGATAACAAAAGACAAAGTATTCATAAATAATGTTTCTTATCTAGAAAAAGAAGACTATAAATACTTAGATTATTTAATAATGATAAAAGAACAAAAAGTAATAGGAGAATATGTTCTAAATGAAAATACTCTTCATCACTTAATGAATGAACAAGAATTATTATCATATACAACAGAAACTGATATTCATACATCCAAAGAAATAGCAGACTTATGCAACGTAGAAATTAGTTATACCAATAATCTATTACCCATTTATGATGAAAAAATAAATGCTTATGAATACTTAAAATACTTATGCAAAAAAGGGTTAAATCGAAGATTAAATAATCATGTTCCAGAAGTTTATATTACTAGGTTAGAAAAAGAATTAAGTATTATCAACGAAATGAATTTCTGCAATTACTTCTTAATTGTCTGGGATTATGTCAAATATGCCAAACAAAATCATATTTTAGTAGGCCCAGGAAGAGGTTCAGCTGCTGGTAGCCTTGTCAGCTATACCCTAGGAATTATTGATATAGACCCAATTAAATATGACTTATTATTTGAACGCTTTCTAAATCCTGAAAGGATAACAATGCCCGATATTGATATTGATTTTGACAGTGAAAAACGTCAAGATGTCATCAATTACTGTATAAATAAATATGGAGAAAAAAAAGTAGCCGGTATTATTACTTTTGATACCCTAGCAGCAAAACAAGTAGTAAGAGATGTCGCCAGAACTTTAAACCTTCCTATTGCAGAAGTAGATAATCTAACAAAATTACTCTCTCCTAAGGAAAATTTACAAGAAACAATGTCAAATAATGTCAAATTAAACCGCTTATTAACAGAAAATCATTCCTATCAAAAACTATTTGACATTGCCCTTCATTTAGAAGGATTACCAAGAAATATCGGAATCCATGCATCAGGAATAGTCATCAGCCGTATTCCAATTGATGAAACTATTCCCCTTTATAAAAATGCTAGAGGAATTTACACAACAGCCTATTCAATGAATTACCTAGAACCATTAGGTCTCTTAAAAATGGATTTCTTAGGAATATCTAACTTAACTTTAATTCAAGAAGTCTTAACGAATATTAGAAAACAAGAAAAAATAAACATTACCTTTCAAAACATCCCTTTAGATGATAAAAAAACCCTAGAAGTATTTTCTAAAGTGAAAACAGACGGAATCTTTCAATTTGAGTCACCAGGAATGAAACGTTTCTTAGAAAAATTAAAAGTCGCTAGCTTCGATGACTTAATTGCTGCCCTTGCCCTTTATCGACCAGGGGCTATGGAGTTTATTGATAATTATATAAGAAGAAAAGAAGGAATAGAAGAAGTAACCTATCCAGATAAATGTTTAGAAAAAATATTAAAACCAACTTACGGTATCATTATCTATCAAGAACAAATCTTAGAAATAGCTAGAACTTATGCAGGATATACTCTAGGAGAAGCTGATATTTTAAGAAGAGCAATTTCTAAAAAGAAAGAAAAAGTCCTTCTAGAAGAAAAACCAAAATTTATTGAAAAATCTCTTTCTAATGGACATACACAAAAACAAGCAGAACAAATCTATAACTTAATTCTAAAATTTGCAAATTATGGATTCAATAAATCCCATTCTGTTGGTTACGCTACTGTTGCTTACAAGATGGCATTCTTAAAAACATACTTCTTTCAATATTTTGAAACAGCCATTTTAAATAATGTCATTGGTAACGACTATAAAACCAAACTTTACTTATCAGAAATAAGACAGAATAAAATCGAAATATTACCTCCAGACATCAATCAAAGTACAAGTATCTATCAAGTACAAGACAAAAAAATAATTTGTCCCCTATCAATCATTAAAAATGTAGGTACAACCATCTCTAGACAAATTATTGAAGAAAGAAAACTAGTTCCATACACTTCTTTTATTAACTTTTTAGAAAGAAATTATTCTCCTTCTTCAAAAAATCCTTCTCCTTTAATTGAAAATAAACCAGGTAGCCTAAATAAAAAAGCAATTATTTCTTTAATCAAGTCTGGCTGCTTTAATTCTTTTGGTACAAATGAAAAAACACTAATCAATAATCTTGAAGAAATTTTTAATTATATTCTTATCTCAAAAAATGCAGGAATGATTGACCTCCCTCCTCTTAGGTTAAAGCAATATGAAGAATATACAAAAGAAGAACAAATAGAAAATCAATTAGACACATTTGGTTTTTATCTTAGTAATCATCCTACAAATATTTATAAAAAAGACTCTGACATTGATACATTATCTATTGAAAAATACTTCGATAGAACTATCTCTATGGTATTATCAATCGATAATATCAAAGAAGTAACTACTAAAAATAATGATATTATGTCATTTGTCACAGCATCTGATGAATATGGACAAATCTCTTTAACACTGTTTCCTAAAACTTATAAACAATATAATAATATTAAGAAAAAAGATATCATTCGTATTTTAGGTCGTGTCGAAAAAAGATTTGACCAATACCAAATTATTGTAAATAGCTTAAATTTATTAGAAAGTAAATAAGAGTAATTTCAGGTTGAAATTACTCTTATTTTAGACCTATTCAAAAATAGATATTAATTTTCCATATATATTTTTTTTAGTTGTAACTATACTATCTTTAAACAAAAAAGGAATAGAAATTTAATCTACTCTTCAAAATTATACTTTATTTATCACTAACAATTTCAATACATTTTTCAAACATCATACTTTCAGAAAAATAATCACTTAAGTAGCTATCCCATGTGTTTAATTCCTCTTCATTCAATAATTCATCATGAACTAATAAATAACATTTACATTCATCATTATATTCATAATGTACTACACTATTAGTACAATGAACCAATATTTTTTTTGGCTGTTTATTGTATTTCATTAAAGTTAGAATATCATAATACGAGAACATCATATTTTCTCCTTTCAAAATTAGGAATATAATTAAAAAATTATTTTTATTTTAGTGAACAAATCTTTTATATTTTTCCTAAGTACAATAGTTCTTAAATGCTCAATCCAACAAGACATGTTTTTTACAATTCATTAATTCTAAAAAAGAAAAGACTTTTTAAGTATTTTTCGAAAATAAAGAAAAAGGGTATCTTTTTGGTATATCAATTTCAAACTGTAATAATTCTTTCGTAATAGGATGATAAAAAGATATTTTTCTAGCAAATAAAGCAATACTAGTCTTTCCATCATGATTAGGATTATATTTAGCATCTCCTACTAAAGGAAATCTTCTTGAAGAAAATTGCACACGAATCTGGTGACTACGACCAGTTTCCAAATGAATTTCTACTAAACTAAAACCATTTTTATAATCCAATCTTTTATAATAAAGCTTAGCTTCTTTTCCATGATGTTTATCCGTAACATAAGAAATATTTTTCTTTTCATCTTTTCTTAAATAATCAACAAATTCTCCCTTAACAGGAACTTTTCCCTCTACAACAGCAACATATTCTTTCTTTAAAGTATGATCACTCACCTGCTTACCAAGTCTACTAGCAGCCTTACTTGTTTTAGCAAAAACCATAACTCCAGAAACAGGTCTATCTAAACGATGAACTAAACCTAAATAAACATTTCCTGGTTTATGATATTTCTCTTTCAAATAATCTTTCAATGTAGAAAGCAAATCCCTATCTAAGGAACTATCAGCACATACAGGAACATTAATAGGCTTCTCCACAACAAGCAAATGATTATCCTCATAAATAACATTAATTTTTCGTAATTCTTCCATATATTCCACAAGGAAGTACCAAATCATTTTCAATAATTGGTAATCCTATTTCTCCAGTATCAATATTAGTATGAGGAAAAGTCAACTTTAAGATATTGTCCAAAGAAGTAGGAGAAACACCGGTTGTATAAGAATTAATTAATAGAAAAGAAAAATCATCATCTAACACATCTTTAACTTTATCCAATAATTCTTGTAAATTATCCTCTAATCTCCATACTTCCCCCTTAGGCCCTCTTCCATAACTAGGAGGATCCATAATAATTCCATGATATGTTCTTCCCCTTCTCTTTTCTCTTTCCAAAAATTTAATCACATCATCTACAATAAAACGAATCTTATGATCATCAAGTCCACACAAATGCATATTCTCTTTTGCCCATTCAATCATTCCTTTAGAAGCATCAACGTGAACCACTTCACTAGCTCCAGCAAAAGAAGCAGCCATTGTAGCACACCCTGTATAAGCAAACAAATTCAAAACTCTAAAATCATTCCTGCCATCAGTTTTGATTTTTTCCATCACATAATCCCAATTAGTAGCTTGCTCAGGAAAAATTCCAGTATGTTTAAAATTAGTAGGACTAACTTTAAAAGTCAAATCCTTATAATGAATTTTCCATTCAGAAGGAAGGGATTTCTTAAATTCCCAATTTCCTCCCCCTTTATTACTTCTATGGTACCATGCATCCCACTCGTTCCAAATCTTATCTTTTGATTTTTTCCAAATAATTTGCGGATCAGGTCTTCTTAAAATAATGTTTCCCCACTTTTCAATCTTTTCTCCATCTCCACTAGCAAGACAAGAGTATTCCTGCCAATGATTACTGACTTTCATTATCTCTTTTCCTCTCTTTCTATAAAAATTATAATCAAAAAATCAAGAAAAAACAATACATCTCGTATTGCTTTACAATATATATATTAAACGTAAAATACTTATTTAAAACTTTCTTTTTATTCTTCTTCACTATGTTTTACATATTCTTCTCTCATTACAGAAATGATACGAACCAAAAAATCTAAATCATTATCCATCAAATACTGACAACCATCTACTATTTTTTTAATCTTATCCTTAGTATCTAACTTCTCTTTCTGAATATCCATCAAACTAGCAACATCAACATTAAAAAATTCTGCAATATCACGAATTACCGATAAAGAAGGTTCTGATTTACCAGTCTCAATTCTAGATAAACAATTCCGATTAATTTTTAAAATAGCTGCCAAATTCTCTTGAGATAAATCATGTTTCTTCCTTAACAATTTCACTTTATCTCCAAAATCCATATCACCAACTCCTAAATCAATAAAATCATTATAAACATACTTTTTCTCATCAAAAATAATTAGAACAAAATATTAACTTAATCGATAATATTATTACCAATACAAAACAAATAATACTTATCCTTATCTTACTTCTTATATAAAGAAAAAGAAAATATAAGTATTTTTTCAAAATAGGTCATTAAAATAGGTTATATAGAATTGACAAAAACACTTACTAGTGCTATATTTATACCAACACGAAGGTGTTTTTATTTTAGTCAAATACAAGATTTAAGGAGGATTATAATGAAAAAAATAATCAATGGAATCAAAAATTATTTTAAAGGAGTAAAAAAAGAAATCAAACGTATTCGTTGGACAAATGGAAAAGATTTAGTAAAATACTCCTTAACAACAGTAAGTTTTATGGTAGCATTAGGTGCATATTTTTATGTAATTGACCTATTAGTATCTCTATTAAGGAGTGTGAAGGCATAATGAAAAAAGAATGGTATGTAGTAACAACAGTAACTGGCTATGAATATAAAGTAAAAGAAAAATTAGAAATGATGATTAACTCTATGGAACTTCACAAGAATATTTATCGTGTCGTTGTTCCAGAACAAAAAATCGTTGAAGTAAAAGATGGAGTAAGAAAAGAAAAAGTAAAAAAGATGTTACCAGGATACGTTTTAGTAGAAATGGTAATGTCAGATGAAGCTTGGTACATCGTAAGAAATACGCAAGGAGTAACTGGATTTATCGGCTCATCAGGAAAGGGAGCAAAACCAATTCCATTATTACCAAATGAAGTAGATGACATTCTAGGTAAGATGGGCTTAAGTAGAATAGATGCTTCTAAAGAATTAGAACCTGGGAAAAAAGTACGTATCTTAGAAGGACCATTCAAAGATATGGAAGGTACTATCGAAAGTGTTGACATGAAGACTCAAAAATTAAATGTTAATGTTGATTTATTCGGCCAAGTGACTAAAGTAGAAGTCGATTTATCTGAAATTTCTAGTATAGACTAGCAACAAATGCTTGTATTTACTGAAATAAAAGCAAATAAATAGTTGAAAATCAAAAAAAAGTATGTTATGATTATAACCGCAGCAAGTATTAGGTTTAATAAGTGGAAGGAGAGAAAAGTAAAAAAGAAGAGGCGGACACTTACCGAATCTAACTTTTCCACCCGTTTGAACCACTCGCGAAAAAATAACAAATTTAATTAGGAGGTGTTTTTCGTGGCAAAAGAAATTACGAAGAAAATTAAATTACAAATCCCTGCTGGACGTGCTACACCTGCTCCACCAGTTGGAACAGTATTAGGACCTGCAGGAATTAATTTACAAGAGTTTTGTACAAAATTTAATGACTTATCAAAAGACAAAATGGGAGATGTATTACCAGTTGAAATCACTATCTATGACGATAGAAGTTTCGATTTAGTATTAAAAACTCCACCAGCACCATTCTTACTTAAAAAGGTTGCTAAAGTTGCAAAAGGAACAACAAAAGGAGAAACTGTTGCAACAATTACTCGTGACCAATTAAAAGAAGTTGCTGAAACTAAAATGCCAGATTTAAATGCTTACGATGTTGAATCTGCAATGAAAATTGTAGAAGGAACTGCTCGTAACATGGGAATCGAAATCAAAGATTAATAATTCCTAGAATAGGGGAATCCCTATTAAGTGGAAGGATTAAAGTCCGCACGAACCACAAAGGAGGTAAAAAAATGAAAAAGAGCAAGAGATACGTTGCTAACTTAGAACAAGTTGATAAAAATAAAAGTTATTCTATTGAAGAAGCTATTTCTTTAGTGAAAAAAACATCAAATTCTAAATTTGATGAAACACTAGAAGTAGCAATGAACTTAAACTTAGATGTAAAAAAAGCTGACCAACAATTAAGAGGCGCTGTTGTATTACCACACGGAACAGGTAAAACAAAGAAAATCTTAGTATTAGCAAAAGGAGACCAAGCTAAAGCTGCTACTGCTGCGGGAGCAGATTATGTAGGAGATGTAGACATGATTGACAAAATTGCTAAAGAAAATTGGTTTGACTTTGATGTTATCATTGCCACTCCAGAAATGATGCCTCAATTAGGTAAAATTGGTAAATTATTAGGACCAAAAGGATTAATGCCTAACCCTAAAACTGGTACAGTTACAACTGATGTAAAAAAAGCAATAGAAGAAACAAAAAAAGGAAAAGTAAACTATAGAACAGATAGTTACGGAAATGTTCATGGTATTTTCGGAAAAACTAGTTTCGAAGATGCAAAATTAGTAGAAAATTTAAAAGCATTCATCGATGTAATACTTAAATCAAAACCATCAACTGCTAAAGGAAACTATGTTAAAAATATTTCTATTTCATCTACTATGGGACCTGGAATAAAGATTGATTTAACAAGTGTTGACAAATAATTTTAAGTATTATATAATATAACGCGTAATCAGAAATTTATGCCCAAGACAGTAAGGACACATAAAGTGTTTAATCATCTTACCGAGGAATAAAGTAGAAAAATCTTTTTATCTCTCGGGAATATTGTTTCTGAGAGATTTTTTTAAGGCATAAAGAACAGAAAGGAGTTGTTATTAGATGGCAAATGCTAAAATTCTAGAACAAAAACAAGTTGTTATAGACGAAATTAAAGAAAAATTTGCAAATGCAAAATCAATCGTTTTATTCGATCCTCGTGGACTAAAAGTATCAGAAGTAACTGAATTAAGAAGAAGTTTAAGAGAATCAGGATCTGACTATAAAGTGTATAAAAACACTTTAGCAAAAAGAGCAATTGCAGATAGTGGTCTAGAATTAGATAATTATCTAGAAGGACCAACCGCAATTTCATTCTCTAGTGATGAACTTGCCCCAGTAAAAATTATTAGTGAATTTGCAAAAAAGCATGAAGCTTTAGAATTAAAAGCTGGAGTAGTAGAAGGAAAAGTTGCAAATATAGAAGAATTAAATTCTTATGCTGCAATCCCATCAAGAGAAGGATTATTAACAATGTTAGCAGGTGGATTAATGGGTACAGTAAGAGACTTATCTATCTGTCTAGATTTATATTCAAAAGAAAAAGAAGAAAATTAATAATAAATATATAAGGAGGAATTTATAATGGCAAAATTAACAAAAGATGAATTCATTAATTCATTAAAAGAAATGACAATTCTTGAAATTAAAGAATTAGTAGATGCAATGAAGGAGGAATTTGGAGTAGATCCAAGTGCAGTAGCAGTAGCAGCAGCACCAGCTTCAGCAGCTGAAGAAACTGGTCCTTCTAAAGTTAATGTTGTATTAACATCAGCAGGAGCAAACAAATTACCAGTAATCAAAATTATTAAAGAAGTAACTGGATTAGGATTAAAAGAAGCAAAAGAAATTGCTGATAATGGTGGAGCAATTAAAGAAGGCGTAGCAAAAGAAGAAGCAGACGCATTAAAAGCTCAATTAGAAGAAGCTGGAGCTTCAGTAGAATTACAATAGTAATTTTAAAAATTAATCGGGAAACCGATTTTTTTTTTTTTTTTTTGAAATATTTGAATATTTTCTTTACATAAAACCAATATTATAGACTGAAATTAATGTAAACTAAAAAAAGAACAATTGAATAAATTTAAACTTTATGCTAAAATTATTATCATGAGGTGAATACGATGAAAGATTTTTTTGAAGAAGAAAACTTAGGTTATCCAGCTAATGAACATAAAGAAATAAATAATGAGCATATAGAAACCATTAGTAATTTACTTAAAGAATTATTAACTCAATTGTCTAATCGTGACATTACTAATCTTTCAAAAGAACTTTATGATTGGAGTGTAGAAAGAAACTCTTTAGATAATAATCCATCAAAAAATCAATATACTAAAGAAGATACTAGCAGTATATTAAGAGAAGTAACGATTAAAAATATTGAAAAAGAATTGAAAATTATAGAGGAAAGTTGTCAAAAAATCAATAATTTACAAACTATTAATTTAAATCAAGTACAGAAACGAATAGAAAGTGCTAATGGTATTCTTCAACATGTGGAAAATCATGCTGAAAATAATCAAAAAAACAACGCATTTAACTCTAATATAAAAACTATACCAACAGAAGATTTAAAAAAAAGATATAGTGAACTATTAAGTATATTAGAAACATATAAAGATGAAAAAGAACAAAATTTGCCAGATGATTTTTATGAAGCAGCAAATGAAATAGAACAAATAGCTAATTTATTAGCATCTAGAGGAGAACCAATTGTTTTATCAGACGATAAAGAAAAAAATCATAATCAAGAACAAAAAATAGAAATGAATCAAGAAGAAGATAGGTTAACAAAACCAATTTTTAGTTTTGATAAAGAAGGTAATGATTCCTTAAACAAAAAAAATGATATTCCAAGTTCTACCAATGATGAAAATATGGTAGATGAATTTAAAAAAATCTTTCAAAAAAATCTAGAAAATGCTGCTAATATACAAGAAGAAGCAAATGAAGTACATAAAAAAAATATAAAAGCCATCTTTCAAACATTATCTCAGAATCAATTAGAACAAAAAGAGGTTAAAAATCAAGCTCAAAAAACACATGAAGAAAATTTAAAAGAAATACCAAATCTTACCCCTTCTAAAGAATTTGGTTTTAAAGTGGAAAAACAAGAAACAAAATCAGAAAATGGAAATTTAAATGAGGATTCAGAAATTTCATTTGATTTAAATAAATTGAATTTAACAGAAGAAAATAAAGATGAAGAAAAAAGCAAAAAAAGTCAGGAAGTTAAATCAGCTAGAAAACCTAAAAAAAATATTTTTAAAAAAATAATAACACAAATATCAACGGTTGCCGTTACTTTAGTTTTAATATGTGCTGAAAGCCCATCAATTATGAAAAAAATAACTAACACAAAAGATGTTCAAGCACTAGAAAATAATGTAAATAATTTAGATGATGCTGATGTTCAGATGATTCATAGTAATAATAATACAATATATTATCCAGAGTCAAAATCTAATGAAGAAGTTCAATTTCAAAATAATCATGAAAGTAAAGATAATCATACAGCAGAAAATAATTTCTCAAATTTAATATATTTAGATGATGTGATAGCACCATATACTCAACATAAAGAAAATAAATTTGATATTTTTGATGAAAATTCAATTCAAATAGGCAGCGAAGTAGTAGTTAATGGTACTGCACATAGCAACGTCTTTGATGCATATTTTCAAGAAAATTCTCATGTTCCAACAGTTGATGATGCTGCAAAAAGAATTGTATTAGGAGTAGGAATCGCTAACGGTCAAGGTATTGTTCGAAAATATGCTTATAACGAAAATGCTAATCAAGATATTCAACAAATGATAAATAATGGTGGAGAAATTGTAACAGTATTAACCGCAAACAAAGATAAATATCTTTCAAGTTATGGAAATACCGAGAAAATAACAAAAGAACAATTAGAAGCAATCGAAGAAGGTTGGTATAATATCAACGATGTTAATTTAGAGAAGACGAAAGGATTATCAAGATGAAAAAAATAGAATTATATGATATTATTACACTAGAAGATAATACAGAATATACTATTTTGAAAATGTTATCAGAAGATAATAAAAACTATTGTTTATTAGCACCAGTAGATGAAGATGAAGAACCAAATATGGAAGAATTAAAAATAGTGGAATTAAAAAACGAAAATGATAAAACAATTGTTGAAGAACTTGACGAAGAGTTAAATCAAAGTTTGGCTAAAAAATTTTTAAATTTATTACGAGAAGGAATAGAAGAAAATAATAAATAAAAGGTTTCGATAGAGTAATGGAAAAGTTCAGAAAAAGTGGATTTTTCCATTGACTTTTATTAAGAGAGATGCTAACATTATATATTGGAAACGCATCTTTTTTTGACGTGGAAGAGCGAAAAAATAATGGCATAGGGGTGAAAAAATAATGGCTTATAAATTAAAGCAAAGTGGAGATTATAGAAAAAGAAGAAATTTCTCTATGATCAAAAATTCATTAGAACTTGATAATTTATTACAAATTCAAAAAGAATCATATCAATGGTTCGTAAAAAAAGGAATTAAAGAAGTATTCGAAGATTTATTTCCAATTGAAAGTTTTTCAGGAAGTCTATCATTAGAATTTGGCGATTATGAATTTGATACGCCGAGATATTCTTTAAAAGAATGCAAAGACAGACAAATTACTTACGCATCACCTTTAAAAGTACAAACAAGATTATTTAACAACGAAACAGGTGAAGTAAAAGAACAAGAAATATTCTTAGGTGATATGCCTTTGATGACGGATAGTGGTACATTCATTATCAATGGTGCTGAAAGAGTAATTGTATCTCAATTAGTAAGATCACCAAGCGTATATTACTCAAAGGAAATTGATAAAAATGGAAAACCTGTGTATGCTGCAAAGGTTATCCCAACAAGAGGAACATGGTTAGAATATGAAACCGATTCTAAAGATGTTATCTATGTAAGAATTGATAGAACAAGAAAAGTACCAATAACAACTCTTTTAAGAGCATTTGGACTTTCTAGTGATGAAGAAATTTTATCCGTATTTGATAACAATACTTATCTAAAAAATACAATCGAAAAAGATACAACCAAAAATACAGATGAAGCCTTAATTGAAATTTATGAAAAATTAAGACCAGGAGAGCCAACAACATTAGATTCATCAAAAAACCAATTAATTACTAGATTTTTTGATAATTTCCGTTATGACTTAGCAAAAGTTGGTCGTTATAAATTTAATAAAAGATTAAATATTACAGATAGATTACTTAACAATACTTTAGCTCAAGATATTATTGTAGATGGAGAAACAATATTTACCGAAGGAACAAAAATCACGAAAGAAGTTTATTCTAAATTACAAGAAATTTTAAAAAATGGCTATGGTAGAGAAGAAGTTAAAGTAAACGAAGAATTAGATAATCATAATATTGTTCAAGTATTATATGTTCATCCTGAAAAATTCCCAGATAAAAAAGTAAAATTAATGGGTAATGATCAAACACTAGACACAAGAACTTTAACGATTTCTGATGTTTATGCATCAATTTCTTACTACTTAAACTTATTAGATGGTGTAGGACATGATGATGAAATTGATCATTTAGGAAACAGACGTGTAAGACAAGTAGGAGAATTATTGCAAAACCAATTAAAAATTGGATTATCTAGAATGGAAAGAGTAGTAAGAGAAAGAATGACTACTCAAGATATTGAAACAGTAACCCCTAAGACATTAATTAATATCAGACCAGTTACTGCGGTAATTAAAGAATTCTTTGGTTCAAGCCAATTATCGCAATTTATGGACCAAGTTAATCCAATCGCTGAATTAACCCATAAGAGAAGATTATCAGCATTAGGACCAGGTGGATTATCAAGAGATCGTGCTGGTATGGAAGTTCGTGATGTTAACCCATCTCACTATGGTAGAATTTGTCCAATTGAGTCTCCAGAAGGACAAAACATTGGGTTGATTACTTCGTTAGCAAGTTACGCCAAGATTGATGAATATGGATTTATTCAAACTCCATATCGTAAAGTAGAAAATAAAAAATTAACCGATAAAGTAGAATACTTAACAGCAAATGAAGAACAAGATTTCTATATTTCCCAAGCAACCGTAAATGTTAACGATGATATGGAAATTACTGATGCAACCGTTGCTGGTAGATTTAATGGAGAGAATGTAATTATTCCAGCTGAACAAGTAGATTACATTGATGTATCACCACAACAAGTTGTATCGGTTACAACAAGTTTGATTCCATTCCTAGAACATGATGATGCAACACGTGCTTTAATGGGAGCAAACATGCAACGTCAGGCATTACCATTATTAACAACAGAAGCTCCATATGTTGGAACTGGTGTTGAATATGTAGCTGCTCGTGATAGTGGTGCAGTAGTTGTTTCAAAAGCAGATGGTGTAGTAGATTATGTTGATGCAAAAAAAATTATTGTGAAAAATGCAAAAGGAACAGATACTTATGAATTATCAACATTCGAACGTTCTAACCAAGGTGAAACTGCAAATCATCGTCCAATCGTAAGAAAAGGTGATAAAATTAGACGTGGTCAAATCATTGCAGATGGACCAAGCACAGATAAAGGTGAACTTGCCTTAGGTAAAAACATGACAATTGCCTTCATGACTTTCAATGGATATAACTTTGAAGATGCCGTTATCATGAATGAAAGATTAGTTAAAGAAGATGTTTATACTTCATTACACATTGAAGATTATGAAACTCAATGTCGTGATACAAAATTAGGACCAGAAGAAATTACTAGAGATATTCCAAACGTAAGTGAAGATGCTAGAAAAAATCTTGATGAAAATGGTATTATTAAAATTGGTACAGAAGTAAAAGAAGGAGATATTCTAGTAGGTAAAGTAACTCCTAAAGGAATGGCAGACTTAACAAGTGAAGAAAAATTACTACATGCTATCTTTGGAGAAAAGACTAGAGAAGTAAGAAATTCATCTCTTACTGTTCCACATGGTGGAGAAGGAATTGTTCACGATGTTAAAGTTTATACTAAAGAAGATAATGAAGACTTACCTAGTGGTGTAAGCAAAGTAGTTAGAGTATATATTATTCAAAAACGTAAGATTCAAGTTGGAGATAAAATGTCTGGACGACATGGTAATAAAGGTGTTATTTCCTTAATCCTACCATCAGAAGATATGCCTTACTTACCAGACGGTACGCCAATTGACATCATGTTAAACCCACAAGGTGTTCCATCTCGTATGAATATTGGACAAATTCTTGAATTACATATGGGAATGGCTTGTAAAAAATTAGGTGTTCATGTAGCAACGCCAGTATTAGATGGTGCTAGTACAGAAGATGTAAAAGCTATGATGAAAGAAGCAGGCATGGACGAGGATGGAAAGACTGTTCTATATGATGGTAGAACAGGAGAACCATTTGATCATAGAATCAGTGTAGGTGTCATGTATTTCGTAAAACTACATCACATGGTTGATGATAAATTACATGCAAGATCGACAGGACCTTATTCATTAGTAACACAACAACCACTAGGTGGTAAAGCACAATTTGGTGGACAACGTTTTGGAGAAATGGAGATTTGGGCTCTAGAAGCATATGGAGCATCTCATGTATTACAAGAAATCTTAACTTATAAATCAGATGATGTGGTTGGTCGTGTCAAAGTGTATGAATCTATCGTAAAAGGAACACCACTACCAAATCCAGGAATTCCAGAAGCTTTCAGAGTACTAATTAAAGAATTCCAAGCATTAGGATTAAATATTTCTGTTATTGATAACAACGATGAAGTTGTAGGATTCAAAGAATTAGAAATGACCGATGATGAAGAAGAGGATGATACACCTTCCATTGAAGAAGTAAAGGACAATAAAAATACTCCCTCAATAGAAAATGAACTTGAATCAGAAGATTCTCTAGAAGATGAGTTCGAAGATGTAGAAGATGAAGAGGAAAGCTTTGATGAAGAAGAGAATAATGAGGATGAAGATTACGAAGAATTAGAAGAAGTTGAAACAGACTTTGATGAAGATTTCGAAAATAATTTAGATGAAAAAATAGGAGGTGAGTTCTAATGGTAGAAGCAAATAATTTTAAAGCTTTAAAAATTGGAATAGCCTCTCCTGAAACCATCCGTGATTGGTCTTATGGAGAAGTAAAAAAACCAGAAACGATCAATTATAGAACATTGAAACCAGAAAGAGATGGACTATTCTGCGAAAAAATATTTGGACCAACAAGGGACTATGAATGTAATTGTGGAAAGTACAAGAGATTAAGATATAAAGGAATCATCTGTGATAGATGTGGTGTAGAAGTAACAAAATCAAAAGTAAGACGTGAAAGAATGGGACACATCGAATTAGCAACCCCAGTAAGCCATATTTGGTATGTAAAAGGTATTCCTTCTTACATTGGACTTACTCTTGATATGTCTCCAAGAGATTTGGAAGAAGTTATTTATTTCGTATCTTATGTCGTTTTAGACCCAGGAGCAACAACTTTAGTAAAGAAACAAACATTATCAGATAAAGAATACCGTGTTTACTACGAAAAGTATGGAAATACTTTCAAAGTAGGAATGGGAGCAGCAGCAATTAAACAACTATTAAGTGAAGTAGATATCAATAAAGAATTAGAAGAACTACAAAAAGAATTAGAAAATGCAACAGGACAAAGAAGAATTCGTCTTGTAAAAAGACTAGATGTCTTAAATGCTTTTGCAACATCAGGAAATAAACCAGAATGGATGATTCTAGAAGCACTTCCTGTTATTCCTCCAGAACTTCGTCCAATGATTCAATTAGATGGTGGAAGATTTGCTACTTCTGATTTGAATGATTTATATCGTCGTGTAATTAACCGAAATAACCGTTTAAAGAAATTAATTGAATTAGGCGCTCCTTCTATCATTATTCAAAATGAAAAACGTATGTTACAAGAAGCTGTAGATGCCTTATTTGATAATGGACGTCGTGGTAGAAGTGTAACTGGTGCTGGAAACAGAGCTTTAAAATCACTATCTAGTATGCTAAAAGGAAAACAAGGACGTTTCCGTCAAAACTTATTAGGAAAACGTGTTGATTATTCTGGACGTTCCGTAATCGTTGTAGGACCAGATTTAAAAATGTATCAATGCGGTATTCCAAAAGAAATGGCCCTAGAATTATTCAAACCACATGTAATCAATGGACTTGTGAATAAAGAATTAGCTAACAACATCAAAGCAGCTAAGAAAATGATTGAAAATAAAGATGAAAAAGTTTGGGATGTTGTAGAAGAAGTAATTAAAGAACATCCAGTAATGTTAAATCGTGCACCAACACTACATAGACTTGGTATTCAAGCATTCGAACCAAAATTAATTTCAGGTAAAGCAATTCGATTGCACCCATTAGTAACAACTGGATTTAATGCTGATTTCGATGGAGACCAGATGGCTGTTCACGTACCATTATCGGAAGAGGCAAAAGCAGAAGCAAGAATATTAATGCTAGGAGCTAATAACATCTTAAGTCCAAAAGATGGTTCTCCAATCGTAACTCCTTCACAGGACATGATTTTAGGAAACTACTATATTACAATGGAAAAAGATGAACAACCAGGAGAAGGAAGAATATTCAAAAATACAAATGAAGCGCTAATGGCATATCAAAGAAGAGAAATTAATCTTCATACAAGAGTTGCTATTCCAGTAAACTCATTTAAACATAAAGTATTCTTAGATACTTATAAAAATAAATATTTAGTAACCACTCCAGGAAAAATTATCTTCAATGAAATCCTACCAGATTCATTCCCATATTTGAATGAACCAACTTCTGAAAATATCGAAGGGGTAACACCAGCAAGATATTTCATTGATTATGGTAAAGATATCAAAGAAGAAATTAAAAATATGAAAAGAGCAAAAGCCTTCAATAAAGGTGCCTTAGAAAAAATTATCGCTCAAATGTTTAAACGTTATCGTACAACTGAAACTTCAATTTTCCTAGATAAATTAAAAGACCAAGGATTTAAATACTCAACTTATTCAGGAATTACTATTGCTTATTCTGATATCGTAACAAGTAAAAATAAAGCAAAAATCGTAGAAGAAAGTAATAAAGAAGTTAAGAAAATTAATAAACAATTCCAAAGAGGTTTAATTACTGATAAAGAAAGATTAGATTTAGTAATTGAAGTATGGAATAAAGCCAAAAAAGATATTGAAACAGAGTTAAGTGAATATGCAGGTGCAAAAGAATACGAAGATAACCCAATATTCATCATGATGAATTCTAAAGCCCGTGGATCAATTTCTAACTTCGTTCAATTAGCAGGTATGCGTGGTATCATGGCAAAACCTAATGGTGACCCAGTAGAAATTCCTATTCTATCATCATTTAATGATGGATTATCCGTATCAGAATTCTTCTTATCAACACATGGTGCTCGTAAAGGTAGTGCCGATACAGCGTTAAAAACAGCAGACTCTGGATATATGACTAGACGTC
Source organism: uncultured Bacilli bacterium (assembly GCA_934176955.1). Lineage (GTDB taxonomy): Bacteria > Bacillota_I > Bacilli_A > RF39 > UBA660 > RUG11198. Next base: position 30,170 of record CAKPOS010000008.1, on the reverse strand, counting down.
TAGTAGATGTTGCTCAAGATATGATTGTAAGAGAAGAAGATTGTGGAACAACACAAGGTTCATTAGTAGAAGCTTTCATGGATGATAAAGATGGTATTATTGAACCATTGTACGATAGAATCTTAGGAAGATTTACAAGCAAAAAAGTAATTAATCCAGAAACAAAAGAAGTTATCTGTGAAAAAGATACTTATATCACAGAAGCAATTGCAGATAAAATTATTAAAGCAGGTATTAAAGCCGTTGAGATTCGTACTGTTCTAACTTGTCGTACACCACATGGCGTATGTCAAAAATGTTATGGTAGAAACTTAGCAACTGGTAACTTAGTAGAAATTGGAGAAGCAGTAGGTATCATGGGAGCACAATCAATCGGTGAACCAGGTACACAGTTGACCATGAGAACATTCCATACAGGTGGAGTTGCTGGAACCGATATTACACAAGGTCTTCCTCGTGTTGAAGAATTATTCGAAGCACGTATTCCAAAAGGAAAAGCAACAATCTCTGAAATTGATGGAACTGTCCAAAAAATTGAAGATGTCAACGGAAGATTCAAGATTTACGTTAAGAACGATAAAGAAGTAAGAGAACACTTAACAATGTATGGCGCAAAACTTAGAGTTGAAAAAGGCGATAAAGTAAATGCAGGAGACCAATTAACAGAAGGAAGTGTCTCTCCAAAAGAATTATTAGCCGTAACCGATCCGAATACTGTACAGCAATATATCTTAAAAGAAGTACAAAAAGTATATCGTTCGCAAGGTGTTGATATTAATGATAAACACGTTGAGTTGATTGCAAAAAGAATGATTTCTTTAATCCGTGTAATGGATGCAGGAGACACAAACTTTGTACCTAGTACAGTTGTATCAATATCAGACTTTACTAACGGAAATAGAGATGTTATTATTCAAGGAAAGAAACCAGCTATTGGTCAACCAATCTTACTTGGAATTACCAAAGCCGCATTACAAACAGATTCCTTCTTATCATCAGCATCCTTCCAAGAAACAACAAGAATCTTAACAGAAGCAGCTGTAAAGGGAAGCACAGATAAGTTACATGGATTAAAAGAAAATGTTATCATTGGTAAATTAATTCCAGCAGGAACAGGTGCCAAAGAATATATGGATATTGGTTATACCTTAGAAAAAGAATTTTATGATGAAGAACCATCAGAAGTTCTAGAAGAAGAATTTATGGAGTAACTTTGTTACTCTTTTTCTTTTTTGCTAAAAATACTGATACAAAACTAGTCATTAAGTAAGTATTTTTACTAAAAAAATGACAATTCCCTTAAAACTAATGTCAATTAAAGAAAAAATCAATAGTATTTCTAAATATTCATGATAAAATATTCTTATATAAAGTAGGAGAGAATATGGAAACAATAGAAATTTTAAGGAATCAATATTATGAAGCAATTCAACTTTTAAAAGATGAAGAAGATATAAAAAATGCTTTTCCTCAATCAGAATTTACTTCATTTTTTCAAATTATGTATGGACTAGTAGAAAAATTATCATTTGTGGAAAAAGAATTAATTAAAGAGTTAAATAATATAGATAATCAAGATAAAGAAATGTTAGAATACTTGAAAGAAGAATTAGAATTAAATAATTTCAAAAAAAGTTTATGCGAAAAATTAATTAAAGAGGCAAGAAAAGAAGAGCAAGAGGAAGAAATAGCAGAAAAAGGTAGTTCAAAAAATTTAATTTTTGCCACAACTAGTAGAGGAAAGGTGTATTTAGAAGAAGATTTAAAAGATATTCCAGAAGAATATTATATAGAAATTATGGAATGTTTGGAGTCATTAAAAAATGGTTTTACAGAAAATAATGAAATAAAAGGAAAAAGTTTAAAAAATAATGCTAGATTAAAAGGACTTCATGAAATTAAAAAATTTAAAATTAGAATAGGATACCTGAATTTAGATTCAAATTTAACTTTTGTTATTTTAGCCAAAACAAAAAAATCAGATAATTCTAGTCAAGATAGGGGAGACTTAATTAACAGAAATAGTAAAGTAGGAGCAGAATTTCAAAAATTAAAAGAATTAATCAAAGATGAAAATAAAAAAACAGAATTGATTGAAAAAAATCAAGAAATAGAAAATAACTTAATAGAATACTTGAACAAAAATAAAAGAGGTCGGAAATGAAAGAAGAAATTAATATTAAAAGAAAATTAGAAAATGCCGAAGGAAAAAGATTATTAGAAAAGACAATTCTAGAATATTCGAAAGAAATTATTTCTGAAATTAAAAAAGATTATAGCCTATTATCTGAAATTACAGAAAGCTTACAAATTCCAGAAGAAGAACTTTTTAGACTTCTTTCAGGTGAAAAAAATGGAAATATTATCTATTATGATCAGGCTTTATCTATTACCAAAAAGAAAGTAAAAAGTAACAAAGAAGTAAGAAAAAATAATCGATAATATTTTTAATCAGTATAAAAAACATGATATAATAGCAATCAAGGGAAGTGATAAAATGAAAGATGTTATTGTAATAGGCGGAGGTGCTTCTGGATTAGTATCGGCAATTTATGCTGCTAAAGCAGGATTAAATGTATGCTTACTTGAAAAAAACAATGTCTGTGGGAAAAAAATATTAATCACCGGAAATGGCAGATGCAACTATTGGAATAGTGATCAATCCATTACTCACTATCATACAAGAAATAAAGAAATCTTAGAAAAAATTTTACAAAAAGATTATTCTAAAGAAGTATTATCTTTCTTTAATTCAATAGGAATTATACCCAAAATAAAAGATGGATACTTTTATCCAATATCTAACCAAGCGGTAAGTATTCAAACAGCACTTATCAAAGAAGCACAGATTAATCATGTAGAAATTATAACCAATACAGAAGTAAATTCTATCAAAAAAGAAAATTATATTTTTAAAATTAACACTAATAATGGTATATTTACAAGTAAAAAAATCATTTTAGCAACCGGCTCAAAAGCAGCACCCAAAACTGGATCAACAGGAAGTGGATATGACATAGCAAAGTCCCTAGGTCATAGTCTAATCACTCCTTTACCAGCTTTGGTTCAATTAAAGGCAAATGCTCCTTTTTTAAAAGAATGGCACGGAATTCGAGCAGATGTAAAAATTTCTTTATTTGAAAACAACAAATATATCGATTCAAAAGTAGGAGAAATTCAATTAACAGATTATGGAATCAGTGGAATTTGCACATTATGTTTAAGCGGGAGAGCAGCACTGTCCTTATCAAAAAAGCAAAAAACAGAGGTAAAAATAAACTTCTTTCACCAATTAAATATCCATGATAAAAATTCTTTTCTAAATTTTATGGAAGCAAGAAATAAAACCGTGAAAAATAGAAATATTGCCGATTTACTAGATGGCATCTTAAATTATAAATTAGTAAATTTAATTTTAAAACAATCTAAAATAGGTAGAGAAGATAACTGGAATAATCTATCTAATGACAAAAAATACTTATTAGGAGATAATCTTACTAATTTTAATCTTACCATTACAGGAACGAATTCTTTCGACCAAGCCCAAGTTACGACAGGCGGTATTCCCTTAACAGAGATTAATCCAAATACATTAGAATCTACTAAAACAAAAGGATTATATCTAACAGGAGAACTATTAGATGTAGATGGCGATTGTGGGGGATATAACTTAGGTTTTGCATGGATATCAGGAATTATTGTAGGTTCCTACTTAAAAGGAGATAATCATGATTAGAATAAGACAAATCAAAATCCCAGTAGAAAAAGATAATTTTAATTACCTAAAGAGAAAAGTATCACTCACTCTAAAATGTCAAGAAGATGATATCAAAAAAATATCCATTTCTAAGAAGTCATTAGACGCTAGAAAAAAACCAACTTTATTTTACATCTATGAAGTGGATATTGACACAAAGAAGGAAGAATATTTATTAAAGAAACATAAATTAAACAAAGATGTTTTTTCAACTCCAAACGAAGAATACATCTATCCAAAAATAGGAAACAAAAAATTAGAAAACAAACCAATCATTGTAGGAAGTGGCCCAGCAGGTCTATTTTGCGCTTATCTCCTAGCAGAATTAGGCTATAAACCAATTATTATCGAAAGAGGAGAGAAGATAGAAGAAAGAGTGAAGTCTGTTGAAGAATTTTGGAAAACAGGCTTATTGAATACAAATTCAAATGTCCAATTTGGAGAAGGTGGAGCAGGAACTTTTTCTGATGGAAAATTAAATACTCTTGTAAAAGATAAAAATTTCCGGATGAAAAAAGTCTTTGAAATATTTGTTGCCTCAGGTGCCGATAAAGAAATTTTATATATTAACAATCCTCATATTGGAACGGATGTTTTAAGAAAAGTAATCATTAACTTAAGAAAAAAAATAATCGATTTAGGAGGAGAATTTCATTATCAAACCAAACTTACCAATATAAATATAAAAGAAAATAAAGTCACCTCTATTGAAATCAATCATAAAGAAATAATAGATACTAACATTTTAGTTCTAGCTATTGGTCATAGTGCCAGAGATACTTTTGAAATGCTAAATCAAAAGCCACTTTCCCTAGAGCCAAAGTCTTTTGCGGTAGGCCTTAGAATACAACATCCGCAAGAATTAATTAATATTAATCAATATGGGAAAAATACTAAACTTCTTCCACCAGCAAGTTATAAACTAACTTATCAAACGAAAGAGGGAAGAGGAGTATATTCATTTTGTATGTGTCCAGGAGGATACGTGGTAAATGCTTCATCTGAAGAAAAAAGACTAGCCATTAATGGAATGAGTTATCATGATAGAAGTAGTCTAAATGCGAATAGTGCAATTGTTGTAACGGTATCACCTAAAGATTATGGAACAAATGCATTAGATGGATTAAATTTCCAAAGAAAGTTGGAAGAAAAAGCTTATGCTTTAGGAAACGGTAAAATTCCTATTCAAACCATAAAAGATTTCCACAATCCTGTGGAAAACAAAAAACTAGGAAACATAAAGCCAATTTTTAAAGGAGACTATCAACTTTCAGATTTAACAAAGCTATTTCCAAGTAATATCACAACTTCTATTCAAGAAGCCCTTCCTAATTTTGATAAAAAAATTCCAGGTTTTAATGATGATAATGCAATTTTAGCAGGTGTTGAAAGTAGAACTTCTTCTCCTATAAGAATTCCAAGAAGTGAAAATTTAGAGTCCCACATAAAAGGAATTTATCCTTGCGGAGAAGGAGCAGGATATGCAGGAGGAATAACGACTTCTGCAATGGATGGACTAAAAGTAGCAGAAGCAATTATTTCAACTTATCAAAATTTAGAAAACCACTAAAAAAGAAAAGGAGATATTGATAACACCTCGTACTTTGTATTTTTTTATTCTATAAACATTGTACAAAAGAAGTGTGTCAATGTCTTTTTGATTATCAAAAAAACTAGCTCAATTATTTGAACTAATTTTTTCTAGGTCCACCGAATTTCGAAGAACCAGAAAAGATCAATCACCTTTTCTTTAATATTTTATCAATAATACCATATTTTAATGCTTCACTACTTTCCATAAAGTAATCTCTTTCAGTATCTTTCTCCACCTTACGTAAACTTTTCCCAGTATTATCTGCAAGAATTTTATTTAATCTTTTCTTTAATTTCAGTATTCTTTCCGCTGCAATCTTAATTTCTGTTGCTTGACCTTGCGCCCCACCTAATGGTTGATGAATCATCACTTCAGCATTTTCTAAACAATATCTTTTTCCCTTTTCTCCACTAGACAGAAGAAATGCAGCCATTGAAGCAGCCATTCCAATACAAATAGTACTAACATTACTTGTAATAAAATTCATTGTATCATAAATCGCCATTCCTGCTGTAATAGATCCACCAGGAGAATTAATATAAATACTAATATCATCATGATTCATTCCATCTAAGTATAAAAGTTGTGCAACAATACTATTTGACATATTATCGTCAATCTCTCCACTTAAAATAATAATTCTATCTTTAAGAAGTCTAGAATAAATATCATAAGCTCTCTCGCCATAATTAGACTTTTCAATTACTGTTGGAACTAAATTCATATCATCACCTAGTAATATTTTAGTCAATTCCTTTTTATTTTATTCAGAAATTTTTTTGACAAATTCTACATAAGTATTGTATAATAAAAATAGACTAATAGTAAAAGAATAAAAAGGAAAATGGTGATAAAGGCATGGACAATATAATTATAACGTTTGAAAATGGAAAAAAGAAAGAATATAAAAAAGGAATAAAGTTAAAAGAAATTATTGAAGATATCAAAGAAGAATACCCTTTTGACATTATCAGTGCCAAATTTAAAAATCAATTAATTGGCTATGACGATGCTATCATGAAAAGTGGAACATTAGAATTGTATGACATTACCACTCCTCAAGGAAACAAAATTTATGAAAGAGGATTAATATTTTTATTTGAAACATCTACATTAAGAGTTTTAGGTAAAGATACAAAAATCAAAATAAGACATCCAATAGATAAGGGAATATATTGTGAAATTGATAAAAAAGTAACAGAAGCAGACGTCGAAAAAATTAAAGAATTAATGAAATCTAAAGTCGAAGCTGGTCTTCCTTTTGAACAATTAGAAACCTCCCGAATTGAAGCCATAGAGTATTTTAAAAAATTAAAAAGAGATGACAAAGTAAAAACGCTATCTTATACGATTTCTAATTTTGTGAAATTATATAAATTTGATGGAATCTATAACTATATTATAGGTGATTTACCTAACGATGCTAGTATTTTAAAAAAGTTTGATTTAACTTTATTAGAAGATAAAGGTATTGTTCTTCGTTTTCCATTTACCCATACCAATGGAAAAATAACGAAATTTAATTATCATGAAAAATACGTAAATAGTTTAGAAGAATATGCAAAATGGGGAAATTTACTTCATATCAATAATATTGGTGAATTAAATGAAAAAATTATTGAAAAAGGTGCAGGAGAAATCATTAACCTAGCAGAAATCTTACAAGATTATAAACTTTTGTCCATTGCAGAAGAAATATCTTTAAATAAAGACAATATTAAAGTAGTTTTATTATCAGGTCCATCTTCATCAGGAAAAACCACAACAGCAAAAAAACTAGCCTTATATTTAAAAACATTAGGCTTAAGTCCACATCACTTATCCCTAGATGATTATTTCCAAGAAAGAGAAAAAACTCCATTAGATGAAAATGGAAAACCTGATTATGAAGGAATTAAAGCAATTGATACTAAATTATTCAATAATCAAATGGAAAAACTTTTAAAAGGAGTATCTGTTGTAACACCAACTTATAACTTTATTACTGGAAAAAAAGAATTTAATCGTCCTTTAAAATTATCGGATAATGATATTTTAATTGTAGAAGGATTACATGCTCTAAATGAAGAAATTAGTAAGGAAATTCCTAAGAAAAATAAATTTAAAATTTATATTAGCCCATTAATTTACTTAAATATTGATAATGATAATCGAATTAGCCTAACAGATATTAGATTACTTCGTCGAATGGTAAGAGACTATCGAACGAGAGGGCATAGCCCATCCAAAACCTTATCCACTTGGCAAGATGTAAGAAAAGGAGAAGAAAAATATGTTTTCCCTTATCAAGATGAAGCAAATGTTATCTTTAATACTTTTTTAGTTTATGAATTAAGTGTCTTAAAAACTTATGTAGAACCATTATTATATTCAGTACCACCAGAAGATTCTGAGTATCACACGGCTATTCGTTTACTAGCAATTTTAAAATTAGTTCTACCAATACCAAGTAATGATGTTCCTAAACTATCTATTTTAAGAGAGTTCATAGGAGATAGTTATTTTGAAACATAAAATACTTAAACAGTTTCTTACTAAAGAATAAAACTTATCTTTAAATAGTATTATTTTTTTAGTTGCATAACTTAGCTAAAAATGTTACAATTTACTCAAGAAACAAGGTGGATGAATGAAAGGTATCATATTTAATATATTTTTATATCAAAGTAAAAGTAGCAACGATAAAATATATTTATATTCTAAAAAAAATCAATTAAATGATTTAGGATATGAATATCATATATTAGGGCCAAATAAAAATAATGAGCTAGTTGATAAACAAATTCCTAATATTATTCAAATATTTGAAAATAATGATATTAGTATCAAAAAAATTCCGAAAGATAATAATAATCCAGAATTTTTAAAATTTTTAGATTATTATAGAAAAAGCAATCAAGAAATAGAAAAAGGAAAGAAGCGCTAAAACTTCTTTCCTTTTTTCTCAATATTTTCTAAGTTCATAATACTCATTTTATTTTTTAGTCGATTACTAACAATAATATAGTCATTTAATAAATCTAAAAAATTGACTTCTTTAAATAAATTTTTTCCAGGGTTGTAAAAGAAGTAATAATCATCCTCATCTTTATTACTAGGAATATTAAAAACAATTGAATATTCACAAGTTTCTTTATTTCTAACTGTATACATTTGAATACGATTAAAAACAGCATTATAGTTTTTATTGTAATAATTTAGCATACTAGAGTTATTTTTATTAATTTCAGGAAACATTATCATTAATATTTCTTTCATAATAGATAATTGTTCGCTATAACCCATTTTATTAAAATCAGTAATAGTATCATTACAACTAAATACATAAGGAAATAAAAAATTAAACTTATTAGCAATATAATGATTAGATATATATCCATCTTTATTAATATTTTCTTCATAAATGTATTCTTCAGGAATAAAATGATATTCTAATCTACTAAGTAACCCACCAACATTCTTCCTAGTTTCTCCTTTTTTTGTACTACTTATTAAAACATTCATTTTATCTAAAATACTTAAAATATCATTATATGTATTTCTAGAAAAATATTTCTTTTTTATTGATTTAGTCCATTTGTTATATTCAAATTGATTTAGGTCAATATCGATATTGGTGTCTTCTTTATTTTTAGGAATCATTCTTTTCAATATTTCATTTTGTAATTGAACACAAAGATTTAATACCCAAGATTCATAATTCCAATGTTTACTATTAATATCAGGAATGATAAATATTTCATATCCTAAAATTTGCTTAATTTTATCTAAAACTTGCTCACAAATAACTTTACTAAAACATTTCCAATCTTCAATTGTTAAATCATTTAAATCATCTTCAAAAAAAGAAATTTCCTTGTTATTTTCTCCTTTAAATGTAGCATATTTTTTGTAAAGAGGAGATTTTTTCATCGCTAATTCATAAAATAGCTTATTATCATGCATTTCATTTTTTAACATTGAAAAAGAAGCATTATCATAATGATAATTCCAACTATTTTCTCTTTGATACTTATCATTATATAAATATTTTCTTTTGATATAACCAATTTCTATATCAATTTTTTGTAATTCATCTCTTGAAATAGAACTAGGTTTGATTTCTTCTCCTTTATATACTTGCATCTTCTTAGAACCAAAATCTCTAATATAAGGAATATTAGAAGCAAAATGCCTAGTTTCCATATTCATTTGAATATAACCTAAATCTGGAGTTAATGTCATAAAATAGGCTTTTCCTTTATCATCATATACTGCTAAAAACCAATGATTAATTAAAAATTCCCTACTATCATAGATAGTTGCTAAAGAAGTATTCGTTTCAATTAATTTTGAACGAATTCCTAATCTATCATAAGCCATCTTTAAAATAGAAGAAGCTGATTTACAAATTACTGCAAGACCACGTCCTTTATCACTATTATAAATATCAATAATTTCTTGATTAGATAAATTAGCTCTTCCTAACTTACCATCTACTGATAAAAAGAAATCAGTATCTCTCATTAACTCTTTTCCTACTGCTAAGTAAACATATCTAATCTTATAAAGAACAGGCCATTCATCTTTTACATTTGAAACTATCTCATCAATTAAAATATTTATATCCTTTTTCATTTAAGTCCATACCTTTCTATAAAAAAATTAGAGAATACTCCCTAAAATTCCATAAGATAAAATACTCATAATTACTGCTGCCATAAGAACACCAATCAAAATAAAGAGAAAAGACTTCTTTTTGTTCATTCCAAGCATAACAGCAAGTAAAGAGCCGGTCCAAGCACCAGTACCAGGTAAAGGAATACCAACAAATAAAGCAAGACCTAAATAGCCATATTTATCAATTTGTTCTCTTTTATTATCTACCTTTTTTTCTAACCAAACAACTACTTTTTTCGTAACTTTCCATTTTTCAAATAAATCTAATATCTTTTCTAAAAATAGAAGTACAAAAGGAATAGGTAATACATTACCAATTACACAAATCATTGCAGCCTTTATATATTCTACATGAAGAAGAGACGCAGCCAAAAGTCCTCCTCGAAGTTCCAAAATAGGCATTAAAGAAATAATAAAAATAACAACTTCCTTAGCAGCCCCTCCAAATAATCCTATAAAAAAATTAACTAAACTTTCCACATCATCACTCATTTCTATTTATTAAAATTATATATATTTTACATAAAAATGTCAATTCTAAAGAAGATAATTAACTATTTATTAAAAATTCTATATAAGTATTATTTTTGTGATAAAATACTTATGTAGAAGGAAGTGTTATAATGAAAATTAAAGATGTAAAAGGAAGAGAAATTCTAGATTCTAGAGGAAATCCTACAGTTGAAGTAGATGTAATTCTAGAAGATGGAACAATGGGAAGAGCAGCTGTTCCAAGTGGTGCCTCAACAGGAGAAAGAGAAGCACTAGAATTAAGAGATGGTGGAACAAGATATATGGGCAAAGGTGTTGAAAAAGCTGTTGCCAATGTCAATGGACCATTAAGAGATTTAGTAATAGGACTAGATGCTAAAGATCAAAAAGCATTAGATTATGCAATGATAGAAGCAGATGGTACAGAAACAAAATCTAAATATGGAGCAAATGCTATTCTAGGAATTTCTATGGCCGCAATGAAAGCGAGTGCTAAAGAAGCAGGCTTACCTTTATATAAATATATAGGAGAAGGAAGAACTTTACCTAGGCCAATGATGAATATTATCAATGGAGGAGCTCATGCAGACAATAAATTAGATTTCCAAGAATTCATGATTATTCCTAATCGCGATACAATCAAAGAAAGAGTACGTGTAGGTTCCGAAGTATTCCACAATTTAAAGAAAGTATTAAATGAAAAAGGATTAGCTACTGGAGTAGGAGATGAAGGAGGATTTGCTCCTAATTTAGAATCTAACACAGAAGGATTCGAATTAATCATGGAAGCTATCAAAAGAGCAGGATATGTTCCTGGAGAAGATGTTAACATTGCAATAGATGTAGCAGCTAGTGAATTCTATCAAGATGGAAAATATAATTTGAAAGGAGAAGGAAGAAGCCTTACTACTGACGAATTAATTGATTTTTATGACGAATTAGTAAATAAATATCCAATTATCTCTATTGAAGATCCAGTGGATGAAAACGATTGGGAAGGATTTACCAAAGTAACAGAACGCTTAGGAGATAAAATACAATTAGTAGGAGACGATTTATTTGTAACCAACAAAAAATGTTTACAAATGGGAATTGACAAACATGCAGGTAATGCTATTCTTTTAAAAGTAAATCAAATTGGTACCATTACAGAAACATTAGAAACAATAAAATTAGCAAGAGAAAATGGATACAAAACAATTATTTCCCACAGAAGTGGAGAAACAGAAGATACAACAATTGCTGATTTAGCAGTAGGACTAGATTTAGGACAAATTAAAACTGGTTCTATGTCAAGAACAGATAGAATTTGTAAATATAATCAATTAATGAGAATTGAAGAAGAAATAAATAATGAAAATTAATCATTAAAGCGTATGGCTTATCCTTACGCTTTTCTTAAATTAAGGAGGATAAACAATGCAGTTAGAAACTTTTTTTACAGATGAAGATATTAAAGATATTTATGATGAATTAGTAATATATTCTATTAAAAAGTATGAAGAAAATAAAAATATGATAGAGAGTCTAGATAAAGAATCTCAAAAGAAATTTCAAAAACAATATAAAATCGCCCTATTGGCAATGAAAGAAAGAAAAATAAATCCAGAAATTTCAAAAAATAGAAATATCAAAACATTAAAAGAAAGTCTAGATAATTATCAACAAATTTATCATACAATATTAAAATTAAATCAGCCAACAACCAATGAAATTGCCTTACAAATGAAAGAAATCTTATTAAGTACTTTATCAATTCCTAAAAATGAATCAGAAAAAGCATCTCTTCTCTTTGATTTCACTACTACTTATTTTAAGTATTCATATGACTGCTATAAATATTGTAACCAAATTCCCTTTGTATCAGAATATGACTTTGATTTTAAAGATAATATTCCCATCGACTCTAACTATAATAGCATTCTTTTAATGGGACAAGGATTATGTTCTGATATTGCTAATTTTCTTAGTATAACAGGTCAAACTTTAGGATTAAATATAGAGGTAATATCAGCAAAGCATAATGATAATTTTCATTCTTTAAATAAAGTAACCTTACAAAATGGACAATCATCCTTAATAGACGCTACTGCCTTCATTAAAGATAAAGTACCAAAATCTTCTTGCTTTTTAGTATCAGAAGCAAAATTAAACCAGCAAAATAATTATTCTTTTATTGAAGAATTACCATCAACAATAACATTGCAAGAACCAATTCTTGATACAACAGAAAAAGCAAAAATATTATCAAAGGAAATCAAAAAAAACTATCCAGGTTCAAATGATATAAATAGAAAAAGGAATTGTTAAGTACTTTATCATGAAAAACGAATTAGCAAAATTAAGTATATGGTATCAAAAAAATAAAAGAGATCTTCCTTGGAGGAAAGACAACAATCCTTATCATATTTGGATATCAGAAATCATGCTTCAACAAACAAGAATAGAAGCTGTCATTCCTTACTATGAAAGATTTATCACATTCTTACCAACAATTCATGATTTAGCTACCATTGATGAAGAAAAATTATTAAAGTTATGGGAAGGATTAGGTTATTATTCAAGGGCTAAAAACCTCAAAAAAACTGCCCAAATTATTGAACAAGAATATCAAGGAAAGTTTCCCACAGAATATGTGGAAATCCTAAAACTTCCTGGAATTGGAGAGTATACAGCAAGTGCTATTTCTTCTATTTGTTTCAATCAAAAAGAAGTAACTATTGATGGTAATGTTCTAAGAGTATTTACAAGATTTTTCAATGATAAAAGGAACATAGATGAACCAAAAGTAAAAAAAGAAATTCGGCATTATTTAATGCAAGTGATACCCATGGATGCCGGAGATTTTAATCAAGGGATGATGGAATTAGGAGAAACAATCTGTTTACCAAAAGGAACTCCAAACTGTTTACAATGCCCATTAAACAAAGATTGTTTATCTTATAAAAAAAATACTTATTTATCACTTCCTGTGAAGAAAAAGAAAAGTACAAAAAAAGAAGAATTTTATACGGTACTTCTTTATCAGTATCAAAATAAATATGCTTTATATCAAAGAAAAGAAGAAAGTCTTCTTCAAAATTTATGGTCTTTTCCACAATTAGAAGGAAACATTTCCAAAAAAGAAATTGTTTCTTATCTAGAAAAAAATTCAATTTCTTATAAGAATATTCAAAAAGATATAAATTATACTCATATTTTTACACATAAAAAATGGCAAATGAGGTCCTATAAAATTATCTTAGAAAATATCAAAAATCTGCCTTATCAATTTTATACTTTAAAAGAAATTGAAACTACCTATGCCTTAGCTTCAGCATATAAACCGTTTTTTAAATCATTAAAAGAAACCGATATGCATTAATCTGTATATCGGTTTACTGTATCCAAAATAGTTTGATAATTATCAATTAATCTTTGATTATCAGGGTCCATATCAACAGCCATCTTAGAATAAGAGAGTGCTTTTTCAAAATCTTCTATTTCAAAAAATCCTATAGAAAGTAAATCATAAATCGTATAATCCCAACTAAATACTTCATTAATATAAGTATCTTTCTTTTCTTTTATCCTAAGAGCTTGATGACAATACTTAATCATATTTCCATAATCATGAAGTTCATAATAAAGTAATGCTAATTCTACGTAAGCATCTCTTAAATAAGGCGCTTCTTTAATTGCCTTTTCATACCACATTTTAGCTTCATCATATCTTTTTAAGAATTTATAACTTCTTCCAATAAACCTCATAGAAGCACATCTTTCATCTTTCCAGGTAGCTTTTTTCATTGATAAATGATGAATTAAAGTATCAATACATTCTTGATATTTACCATAATACATATATTCTCTTCCGAGATAATGCATATTTCGATCATCAGAACTATCTTCTTTAACGGATAATTCTAACAAAGGAAGATAACTACTTCTACTTTTAAAAACATCTGGATAATGATTTAAAGTAATATCATCAGTATATTTTATTTTTTCTTCATCGTTTCCTAAATAAGATAAAACTTCATGAACAGGATGAGTCCATTGATAATGAAACCTATCATGAATGTTTCCTAAGTAAAAACTAACTTTAGGAACATCATTTTTATCTAAACTCCAATTATATCGATAAAAAAGACAATTTAATTCTTTTTCCCAATTTTTCTCTAAATTTTCTCGCCAACCAGGTAATAATATTTCATCTAAATCAGTACAAACACAAATATCAGTATCTTTATCTACCATATTTAAAGAAAGATTTCTAGCAACATCAAACCTCCACGGTTTGATAATTTTTTTCTTTACAATAACGCCTAATTCTTTCAGTAAAGAAACAGAATTATCTTCTGATCCAGTATCTAATACAAATATTTTATCAGCCTCTTTCATTGAATTTACCCATTTAGTAACAAACTTTTCCTCATTTTTACAAATTGCATAAACGCATACTTTATATTTGTTCATCTAAATTAACCTGTAGGTCCAGTAGGTCCCTGAGGAATAGTTAAATTTAAAATAAAATTTGGTTCTGTTCCTGTTATTGTAGCAGCAGCCTGTGTACCGGGATTTCCTGTTGTTACTGTTCCAATTGTCAAAGTTGGTGTAGCCCCTGCAGTTCCTTGAGGACCAGCAGTTCCCTGAGGTCCAGTAGGTCCAGTTGGACCAGTAGCCACATATAAAGTTTTCTTGAAATATATTATAAAAAATTCCAAATAATTTTAATATTACGACTATTCGTTATTAAATCATATTTCCCTATAATAATTTTATCAATAAAATTATCTACAATAAAACTATTTAAAGTATTGATTTCTTTATATTTATTAAATAATAAATATCTATTTTTTCTCTCATTTTTTTCTTTATAAATACTTTTCAAATTTCTCTCAATAATTTTTAATCTTTGTTCCAATCGTTTCATTTCTACCTCATCTTCTTCTTTTAAATAGAAGTATTGTTTTTTATTTAGAATACCATTTTTAAAATCTAAATATAAAGTTTTAAAATACCCTTTTTTATTATCTAACTCAAAACTAATATCTTTCTTTTCTTTAAGTAAAACTTTAATTTTTTCTTGAAATAAATTATTTTCAACAAAAGAATTATCATATTTAATCTGTTTATTTATAGAATAATATTTATCTAATAAAATATTAAACTTTTGTAAAATATATTCATGTAAAAACCTTTCATTAATCCATTTTTTATTATCACAATTAGACCAACTAGTTAACTTATCTTTACAACATAAATATCCCATACCATCTATGTTCTTTCCACATTTATAAAATATTTTTTGACAGCATTGACAGTAAACTTTATTAGATAATAAATGAACTTTTCCACCTTTACAACATCTTTTATTATGAGATAATTTTATTTGAACTGCATTCCATAACCTTAAATTAATAATAGCCTCATGAGTATTTTCTACTCTTATTTGTTCATCACTATTATTATAAATAAGAGTATGATTTTTATAACTGACAGTAGTAGTCTTAAACTGTACCAAATTTCCAATATATACCTCATCAAATAATATTTTTCTAATAGTAGTAGCACTCCAATTGTATTTATTTCTAACTTTAATATGATAATTTAAATGAGTATTATAATAATCAGCATAAGCAAATATATAATAATAATATTTTAAATGATTCCTATTCTCTTTTAATGTAATTTCAAAACTATAAAAAATATTATGCATTCTATCTAAGTCCATTATATAAGTAGCAATACAAGTAACATCTTTAGGCAGTGTATCATTTAATTTAAATTCCTTCCAACAATCATCATTATTAAAATTTGGTTTATTTTTAAATAAATATTTACCATTATCAATAATAATATCTAACTTATTTAAATCCTTTATTGAATAATAAATTTTAATTTTACTATTTTTCTTTTTTAAAAGTCTTATATTAAAAGTATTATTAAATAATAACGCATTAGAAATAACTTCAATAGTAGTTATATTTTTTAATATTTTCTTCTGATTATTTGTATAATTAATATCAATAACATAAGTACCTGCTTTATTAATATAATTAACATAATCTTTTCTTTTTATAGGAATTTTAATTTTACTCCCATTAAATATCTTATACTCTAAAGGACTTAAAATATTATCTCTAGATAATCTATTAGCAATTTTATCCATTCCATATCCCATATTATATTCTTCAAATATCCTAATTATATTTAAAGACGCTATCGGATCAATCAATAAATGATTTTTATTTTCCCTATCTTTTATATAACCATAAGGGGCAAAACTTCCCGTAAATTGCCCTTTTGCTCTTTTTGATTTTAAAGTTTCCCTAATATTTTTAGAAGTATCTTCAAGAAGCCATTCATCTTTCATCGCAATAATCTGACTTGTCTTCTTAGTTTCATCTTTAGTATTATCAATTTTTTCAATATAAGTAACAAATCTAACATTCCATTGTCTGAACTTATTATGAACATATTCATTCACCAGTTCAATATCACGAGCAAATCTAGCCTGTGTTTTTACTAAAACAATATCAACATTCCCTTCTTTACATTCATTAATCATTTTATTAAAATTAGGTCTTTCTCGATCAGAACCAGAATAATCTTCATCATCAAAAACCCCAACAATATTCCATCCATTTTCTAACGCATAAGTTCTAAGTATTATCTCTTGATTTTTAATACTTTGAGATTTCTCAGATGGACTTAATTTATACAAATCTTCTTTAGATAATCGTAAATATAAAACTACCCTTAATCTCTTTTTACTATTTTTTGTATTTACATTCATTTTTTTACTCATCATCCTCTAAAGCATTATAATCCTCTATTTTCAAAATTATAGAATACATCTTTTGATTAAATAATTCTCTTATTTTTTCTTCAGATAAATTATTTGAAGAAAAAATAAACTCTTCTGAATAAATATAACAAATATCTTTTTTAGACATTAATTACTTATCTCCTTTACCATAATTAATAGTATTAAAAATAAAAGAAAAAATACCACAAATAAAATAATATTAAAAACAAATCTCTATAAGTGTTTTAAAAGAAGAAAAATATTAAAACTATCAGGAGGAGAACAACAAAGAGTAGCTATCGCTAGAAGTTTATCTTACTGTCCAAAAATGATTATCGCCGATGAACAAACAGGCAACCTAGATAAAGAAACCGAAAAAGAAATATTAGATATCTTTAAAAAACTAGCTCATGAAGAAAATAAGTGTATCATTATTGTAACACACTCCAAAGAAGTATGTGAAATGGTAGATGAAGTGATATGATAAAAGTATACAAACACAAACTAGAGGTCTACTTTTTAAGTGATTAAAATACTGACCAAGACCAGCATCCATTAAATTTTAATTTAAAAATGAAACAAAAATTAACTTTTTGTAAAAAGCACTTGATTTTTCTCACTCTCAGTATTATACTACAAGTGAATTGGAGGTTTGCTATGGCTGAAAAAAAAGATAAAACATATACAATAAATGATGTTAATATATACTTTGATATTAATAAAGAATACCAAGATTTTTTATTGAAATATGATATATCAAATATTTGTGAACTTGAAGAGGGAATGTTATTTGGATTAATGCCCAATCAAATCAATATATATTATTTAACTCCTGAATACAGCTATAATACATATGGTAACTTTATAAATGTAATATGTGGAAGAAACATAAATGTATTGAGTACTAAAGATTTCTTACTGAAAGAGGATAGATTCAAACCATTAATATTTCAAAAATTAAACGATAATCGTATACAAGAATTATTATCAGGTAAAGTATTTTGGGTGGTACCTGAAGAATATAATTTAAATTTTTGCCAAGTTGACTCATTAAAAGAATTTCAAGACAAGATAAAGAAATATTCAAAAGAAAATTTGGTTATATCCCAAATAGAAAACAACACACTTGTAGTGAATGATAAACTAAAAACAATATATATTGAAGAAACTTTACCTCATCGAGAGGAGTTTATTAAATCTTTAGAAGAAGTAAAGCAACTTAGTGATAGTTCTTTTAAAGAAGGATTACAAGAAATGAGATATGAAATTCAAAGTATAGCAGAATTTGATAATATGATTTATGACATGAAACGAAAAAGAAAAATAAAATAGATTTGTTGAGACTACTAAAAATAGTGCATAATTATTGTATTTTATTAGTAGTCTTTTTTATCTATAGGATTTAAAGTAGTTAATAGGTTTTATTGTACAAAGTTTAATAAACAAGTAGAGTTTATTAAAGGAAAAAAACATTAAATTAATAATTAGAAAGGAATGAGAAAATGAAATATTTAGGAAGTAAATTACTGAGAACAAAAAGATTAGAATTAAGACCTCAAACAATGAAAGAACAATACTACTTATGGCAACTTATAATGAATTCTGAAATTAATAAGTATTATTTAACTGTTCCTAGAAAGTTTAGAGAAAAATTAAAAATATGGGAAATACAGGAACAATACTACATTGAAGAAATTAAACATGCAAACGATAAAGATACTTTTAAATGGAGCATCTATTTAAAAGATACTAATCAATGCATAGGAAGAATAACTTGCCATGAAGCCCATGATGAGGATAATCACATAAATGACCCAAGTATAAGAGGTGTCGGATGGTTTATTGATCCAAAATATCAAGGAATGGGATATGCTACAGAAGCAGCAAACAAGATGATTGATTATATGTTCAACGAATGTGAAATTAAAGAGATAAAAACATCAGCAGCAGTAAAAAATCCATCCTCATGGATGCTTATGGAAAAATGTGGCTTCATAAGAAAAAACGAAACCAAATTAGTAGAATATACATATTTAGATGAAACAGTTGAAAATTACCAGTACTATTTAACAAAAGAAATGTATAAAAGGAAAACTTTATTTGAAATAGTAAAAACTCCAGAAGAATTATTTGAATTTATGGAAAAAAATATTAAGTATGGTGTTATAGATAAAAATGGAAAGTATTATGATTGGAATTTAGATAAATTTCAAGAAGTATGTAATCATGATTGGCAATTCAGAGAAGGAAGAAAAATAGCAACAATAGGTATCGGTCATTGTTGGGATCAAACAGAATTAGAAAGAACTTGGTTTAAACAAAATAATTATAAAATAAAAACAATATTTATCTTTTTTGAACATAATACCAAATATCCATACGGATGTCATACATATTTAATTTACAAGAATAAGAACAATGATAAATGGTATTGGTTTGAACATGCTGATAACCAAAATAAAGGAATACATGAATTTAAAAACGAAGAAGAAGCTATTTTAGCACAAATGAAAACTCATATAGAATATAATAAAAGTTTAGGATTTCCAATGAATGAAGAAGTAATAAGTTGGATTAGAATATATGAATTTCTTCCACCAGAAAAAGGAGTTAATAATCAAGGATATTTAAAAAATATATTTAGTAAGAATTCAATAGATATTACAAAAGAAATTGTACAATACAAAAATAATCAAGAAAAAAATTTTAACAGTAAAAGGAAATAAAATGATAGAAGAATATTTAAATCAAGATATAAATAACCCTAAATATTTATTTCATGGTAGTCCTAAAAAATTAAGTATCTTAGAACCAAAATTAACTAATGATTCAAATCACAATAAAAATAATATTGCTACAGCTATTTTTTTATTTCCTAGCTTTTTAAAATCTACACCATATGCCTTCAAAGATACAATAAAAAAATTAAGTTCGGAACTAGATTGGAATTTTGAAATATCTAATAATAATATCTACCCATTAATGATAATGGAAAATGTAAATGTATTTGATGATATAATTGGATATATTTATGTATTTAAAAAAGATAATTCAATGATAAAAGACAATAATACTTATCAGTATAAATGCTATCATCAATTAGTTCCCATAGATATTATTAAAGTTAAATATCAAGAATACAAAAAATATTACAAAGTTATTAATAAAAAATAAAATATAATACAAAATGGAGAAATTTATATGTGGAATATACCAAAACTAAAAACCCAAAAAAAACAAATATTAGATGAACTTAAAACTTGCACTGATAAAGGTAGAAAAGAAATATTAGAAATAACTCTAGGTTCATATATAAGTATGATTGATAACTGTGGAACTATCAAAAATACTAAAATGTATAATATTCTAGATGTTTTATCTAAAGGAAAATTTTCTTTAAACAGACCAAGTGCCAAATATACAGGTAATTTTGAAAAAATAATTACCAACACTGATTATTATATGGATAAAACTTATCTAGAATTTTTATTAGATATTGTGGAAAATGTTATTAATACAGAGCAGCAATAACTCCAAATGAAAACTTTAATTTTGATTTTTTTCCATCAAGTAATGTAACATTATTAAATATATCAAAACAATTTTATCAAAATTTAAAAGATAATGATATCTATCAAATGGCATTAAAAACTTTTAACGATAAAGAAAACATCAATTTTTCAAATACATATTCAAGATTATATAGTAATGCCGCTGGAATAACATTTTGCGATTATATTAATGGAAAAGCCTTTTGTACCATAAAAAGAAATAACTTAATTATTGATTTTCAAGCCTTTAACCACGAAATAATGCATTGTATTGATTTTTATTTTAAGCCAAAAATTCCAAATGAAACATATTATGGATTTCATGAAATCCCAACATATGCAATAGATTATTTATTTATAGATTATCTAGAAAGTATTGGCGTTAAATATGGGGAAGTACAAAAATTAAGAATGATGAAAGATAATTACTTACAATCTCTTGCAAAATCAATAAGAGGGTTAATTAGAGAAAAAATTTGCAACAAAAAAGAAATAGATTTCATAAAAGAATACAAAGTACAAGATGTCATGGATATTTTAGATATGAGCTTAGTAAGACATTTACTTGAATTAGAATCAGGTATTATTTCATATGGAATATATAAACAACTTTGTATAGATTATAATATAGGATTAAATAATCTAAAGATTATTATTAAAAATACCTTACCCAAAGATAAAAAACCTGATTTTTCTAACATTAATTTACCAGATCAAGTATTATTAGAGTTAAGTAAAGAAATTGGCAGCTATTCAAAAGACCATGAAAAAGGTTATTGTAGAAAAAGACAAAATTGAAACAAAGACTAAAGAAAAATATGTGGATAAAGTACCTACAATATAATAATAAACTAAACATCTCTAAAACTATCTATTATTCAACCACAAGAAACAAAATCTGGTATAATTTATTTGAAAGGAACATAAAGAAAATATTATGAATAATAAAATTACATTAAAAATGAATGATTGTTGTTTTGATAATAAAGAACTACAAAGATATTTACTATCATTAAAAGAAATAAAAAAGATAAATAGTAATAGTGAAAAAATAACTATTGAGTATACAAAAAATATTAGTCCTCAAATGATTATTAATAAAATTAAAAAATTTACTAAAACTTCAAATATTCCTAGTCTTTATTATTTTAATAAACACTTAGAAGAAGATAACGGTAAGTATGAAAGATATTTAAATGATTTGTGCTGTGAATATTGTTTGTATAGTTTTATTGAAAATTTATTATCTATAAATGGTATCAATAAAGTGTATATAAATAATGAAGAAACATTTAAGATAGTAATTAATTATAATAAAAATATAATGAATGAAACTGAATTAGAAAAATTAATAAAGGGAATATAGTAAATATGATTAAATTAAATAACAAGATGTATAGTAAACTTTCATATCAAGTATCTTTTGGAGATTATCAAGCAAAACAAAATGGTAAAAAAAGGTCAGGTAAAGCACCATATATTACTTTTATATTAGATGATTTTGAATTAGGATTAGAACTAGTGTATGATAAAAAATGGATTAAAGAATTAAAAATGAATGATAAAAAAGATATATCTAAGTATGTAACAGATATTATATATAATGATAGTAAAGGATGGATTTCTCTAATTTATGGAACATATCAATGTTTTTTAGAACGAATAGACAATGAGTTTTATCTCCTAGATTTTTGGTGTAATACAATAGATGAAGAAGAATTTAGTATTGTATTAAATGAAAAAATAAACTTTATACTAAATCATGAAGAAAAATAAGTACTTTAAGTAGATGAAATATTCTACTTTTTTTCTTTGTAATAAAAATACTGAAGGAGAATATTTGCTTCATTTAACTCTTGACAATTGAATAATCATTCAACTATAATGAATATAGTTAAGTAAGGAGGAAAGAATGGAAAAAAAAGAATTAGTGTGTGACTGTAATATCATTCATCAAAATGTTGTTAATATTGCTTTAAAAAATAAACCAAAAGAAAAAGAATTAGAAAATTTAACAACACTTTTCAAAATATTAGGGGATAGTACAAGAACAAAAATTTTATGGATATTAGATCATCATGAGATGTGTGTTTGTGATATTGCTAATGTTCTAAATATGACAAAGTCATCCATCTCACATCAATTAGCCATCTTAAGAGAAGCAGGCATTGTACGATTTAGAAGAAATGGTAAGGAAGTTTATTATACCCTAGATGATGAACATATCAGTCGTTTATATGAAATTGGACTAGAACATATTAACCATAAATTGAAAGGAGAAGATTATGCGTAAATATCAATATCATATCAACAACCTAGACTGTGCTGATTGTGCTAGAGAAGTAGAAGAAGCATTAAATAAAAATGATAATTTTAATCATGCCATTGTCAATTTTAATACTTGTAAAATTTCTTATGAATCAGAAAAAAACTACAGTATAGAAGAATTAAATGAATTCATTCAAAAAGTAGAGCCAGAAGCTTATATTACAGAAACTAAAGAAGATAATAAGAAAGAATTTCATCTTTCAAGCCTTATTATAGGTTTATCTATTGGATT
Source organism: uncultured Bacilli bacterium (assembly GCA_934176955.1). Taxonomy (GTDB): domain Bacteria; phylum Bacillota_I; class Bacilli_A; order RF39; family UBA660; genus RUG11198. The sequence goes on along the minus strand of CAKPOS010000008.1, from coordinate 6,764 downwards.
AATTGGTTACTTTATCCCATTTCCTAAAATAATTAAATGGATTTTTTATCTAGTTTCTTATACTTTTTTATTATATCGAACGAGTATAAACGCTTTAAAACTATTACGAAAAAGAAATGGAATAAATGAAAATGCCTTAATGACAATATCTTGTATTGGGGCTTTATGTATTGGAGAAGTATTAGAAGGAATGATGGTTATTTCTTTATATACAATTGGAAAAATATTAGAAGAAAAAGCAATCAATAATTCTAGAAATTCAATAAAAAACCTATTAAACATAAAAGAGGATTATGTAAATAGAAAAAAGAACGAAGAAATCGAAAAAATTCCCGTTGAAGAAGTAAAAATAAATGATATTTTAATTGTCAAGAAAGGAGAAAAAATTCCTGTTGATGGAATAGTCACCAAAGGAGAAAGTAAACTAGATACCTCAGCCTTAACAGGTGAAAGCGAAGAAATATCTATCAAAGAAGGAACGGAAATTCTATCCGGAAGCATTAACTTAGGAGATATTATTGAGATGAAAGCAACATCATTGTTTTCAAACTCTACAGTTTCAAAAATCCTAAACTTACTAGAAAGTGCTACGGATAAAAAAACCAAAACAGAAACATTAGTTTCTAAAATTAGTAAAATTTATACGCCATTCGTCATTATCACAGCAATACTAGTTATGATTTTATTACCACTTATTTTTCAAATTTCTATAAAAGAAGGCATTTATCGAGGACTTACCTTTCTAGTTATTTCTTGTCCTTGTGCAATCGCTATTTCTGTACCATTATCTTATTTTACAGGAATAGGTGTTGCTAGTAAGAAAGGAATTTTAATTAAAGGAAGCAATTATCTAGATAATTTAAGCAATGTAAGTCATATCATCTTTGATAAAACAGGAACCCTAACCAATGGTTCATTTAAAGTATCTTCAATTGAAATTATGGATAAATTTAAAAATAAGTATTCTTATGATGAAATTGTTGATATTTTAAGAAAAGGAGAATCATTCTCTAACCACCCAATTGCAAAATCTATTCTAAACTTAAAAAAGGAAAAAGTAGATAATAAAGATGTTTTAGATTTTAAAGAAAATGTTGGAAAAGGAATTGAATTTACTTTAGATAATAAAAAAATATTTATTGGCAATCAAAAACTTTGTCATTGCAAAGAAGAAGCAATGCTTCACTTAAATATTGATGGAGAGCATGTAGCATCCGTTACCATTGATGATGGAATTAAAGAAAATTCAGAAGAAGTCATCAAAAAACTAAAATCCTACGGAATTAAAACTTATATGTTTACTGGAGATAAAAAGGAAATATCAGAAGAAATTGGGAAAAAACTTGCAATAGATGAAATTTATACAGAAATGCTTCCAACAGATAAATTTGAACATTTCGAACAAGTTAGTCAAGAAGGGAAAATCACTATCTTTGTAGGAGATGGAATTAATGATGCCCCTGTTTTAAAAAGAGCTGATATTGGAATTTCTATGGGTGGAGTTGGCAGTGATTCAGCAATAGAAGCCAGCGACGTTGTCCTAATGAAAGATGATTTAACTAAAATTCCCCTTGCTATTGATATTTCAAAATACACAAAAAAAATTATTCAAGAAAACTTAATCTTCGCTCTTATGGTAAAAGCAATTATTTTACTCCTTAGTGTGTTTGGATTTGTAAATATGTGGTTAGCAGTATTCGCTGATACTGGCGTTACTTTATTAACTGTAATTAATACATTAAGAATTATGAAAAAATATAAATAATATAGGAATAAAATACTTAATAAGTACTTTTCTCTTAGTTAAATAAACTTTATTGAGAAAAAGATTTTTAAGTATTTTTTCAATCAAAAACTAAAATATTTTCAAAATATGCTATAATATCGATAGATTGGAGGATACATGATGAAATTAAATAATCAAAATCAAAAAAAGTTACTTTATGTAGTTAAAGGAATAAATGGATGCTGTATTTTGCCTTTAGAAGAATGGATAAAATGGCTACTTTATCCAAATGAAAGAAGTACTTCTCATAAAAATATTGAAAACATGTCCCTAGAAGAACTAAAGGAATATAAAGAACAATTTGAACAAGTAAAAATGGCTGAATTATTTTTCAAATACCAAAATAAAGAATGTACAGAACTAGAACATGATTTGGTATATCACTATATGATAAATCATTCTATTGAAGAGTTGATGGAAAGCAAAATGAATGAAAAAGAATTAAACCAAGCAAAGATACTTTTAGCTGAACTAAAAAACTTGTCCTCATCAGAAATTAAAAATTATATTCAGGAAAAAAATTCGGATTATAATAATTTATCTAAAATAGATGCCTACGTTCTTCATTATATTAGTATCTTTAATTATAATAAAGCATCAACTGAAACAACCAAAAAAATTATTCAACAAAATAAAGAAAAAGAAGTTAAATTAAGAAAAAGTTTGCACAAAGATTATGGCTATTTTTCTTAAAAATAGATTGATTATTATTAGTTTAAGTCAAGATACTTAGGAAAAAACTCTGTTACCCTAGATAACGTAACCATTGAGGATACAAACAATAAACTAAATGGGAAATCAACCACTTATAAAAATATCTTTCTTTATCAGTCGATGAGTGGAGATGCCGATACAGGTGTTGCCACATTCAAATCAAGTAATAGTAAAATTACAACCAACAAAGGAGATACTTTATATGTAAATGGAAAAGCAATAAACAAATAATAAAGCAAATCAAAGAGAAATTTGCTTTTTTTCATGATATAATTAAGACATGAAAGTGAGGAAGAAAATGAAAGTTTTATCGATAAAAGAGCCATTTGCTACCCTAATTAAAGATGATGTAAAAATATATGAAACAAGAAGTTGGAAAACCAATTACCGAGGAGAAATTTATATTCATGCCAGTAAAGCAATGAGTAAATCTGAAAATGTAGAAAAGGCGATGTCTTATTTAAAAAGTGAATTAAATCAAGGATATATTTTATGTAAATGTAATTTAGTTGATTGCATTTATATGACAGAAGAATTTATTCAAAAAATTAAAAATGATACTAACGAAAGTGATTACGGACGCTACGAAGTGGGAAGATATGCTTGGAAATTGGAATTAGTTGAAGTATTAAAAGAACCAATCCCTGCTAAAGGAAAATTAGGAATATGGAATTATGAAGCAGAAAAATAATTTATTAAACCAAATGATAAGAATTTCATTTGTTTTATATATCTTTCTTCTTACCTGGATTATTGTCTTTAAATTTAGAATAGATATTAGAAACTTAAGGTACCTTCGTACAATTAATTTAATTCCCTTTAAAGAAAATGCTTTAAAAGAAATACTCATCAATATCTTTCTCTTTATTCCTTATGGAATGTATCTAAGAGAACTTACCAAAAAGAAATCTTTAACCGTAGGAATAATCATCTTAACTTCATTTATTTTTGAAGTATTACAATATATTCTTCATATTGGTATATCCGATATTACTGATGTGATGATGAATACTCTAGGAGGAATGGTTGGTATTCTACTTATTTCTATTTTAGAAAAAAAGAGGGAAAATAGTAAAGGTTTAGACAATTCAATTAAATACTTATTAAGTATTATTCCATTCATAATGATTTTTCTATTATTTTTACTTTGAGCTTAGTAAAGAAATTAAGAAGTATATTTGAAAAAATTTTATAGGAGGAATATAAATGATTAAAAATATTATATTAGATGTTGGTGGTGTTTTCTTTGATGATAGCAAGTCTAATATTGAGAAGTTACTAAATAAAAATTGTGATAATATATATAAACTAACTTATGGAAAAAATTTTAAAAAAGCTTTATTAGGAGAAATTTCCGTTCAAGAACATATCGAGAGTTTAAAAAGTGAAGAAGAATATTTAGATATAGAATATATCTTAAAAAAAGAAAATTTAACTAGATCTTATCCTTTAATTAAAGATAATTTTAAGTATATTAAAAACTTGAAAGAAAGAGGATATCACCTATATTTATTAACAAATATTACAGAGGATAGTTATCATTATATTAATCACTTAATTGATATTCATCAAATTTTTGATGGTGGTATTTTTTCTTATCAAGAGCATTTAATTAAACCAGATGATGCTATTTATCAATTACTTTTAGAAAGATATCATTTAAAGAAAGAAGAAACCATCTTTTTTGATGATAAGAAAAAGAATGTAGATAAGGCTAATCAATTAGGAATAAAATCTTTTGTATTTACATCTATTCAAGATATAGAGAATCATTTAGTCTAATTATGATATATTTTTCATATTAAGGAGAGGGATTAAAATGTATTTTTTTGCTTTTTTATTAGAAAAGAAATAAAATTAAACTGTTGACAAAGAAAGTTTTGTTAATAGTTTTTTTGTATTTTATAGAAAAGTACTGATCAGTATTTTACTAAAATATGTATTTATATATTTAAAATTACTATAATAAACATTTTTTTTATTTTTGTATTAATATTCCTCTAAAATTATAAATAAGTTTATTTTCTAACAAGTATAAAAATTTGTAGATTGTAGAAAATAATAAAAATGATTATAATGAACTTTGTTAATCATAAAGGAGGGATAAATATGTATTATGGTGCTGGAACATATGAGGCTTTTGCTCGTCCAGAGAAGCCAATTGGTGTAGATAAAAAGTCTGCCTATATTATTGGAACTGGTCTAGCAGGACTTTCAGCAGCGTTCTATCTTGTAAGAGATGGACAAATGAAGGGAGAAAATATCCATTTATTAGAAAAATTAGACTTAGCAGGTGGCTCTTGTGATGGAAGAAGAGACGTTACCAAAGGATTTTATATGCGTGGGGGAAGGGAGATGGATAACCACTTTGAATGTATGTGGGATATGTTTAGAAGCGTTCCCTCTATAGAAACACCAGAGGTTTCGGTATTAGATGAATATTACTGGTTAAATAAACACGACCCAAATTATTCTCTTTGCCGAGCCACAATCAATTGTGGAGAAGATGCTCATACGGATAAGTTATTTAAACTAGATAAAAAATCAGCATTAGCATTATCGAAATTATTTATTACTAAAGAAGAAGATTTAGAAAATAAAAAAATCTCTGATGTCCTACCAGACTCTTTTTGGGAGACAAACTTTTGGCTATATTGGCAGACTATGTTTGCTTTTCAAAAATGGTCTTCTGCTTTAGAAATGAAAAGATATTTATGTCGATATGTTCATCATATTGATGGCTTACCAGATTTTTCAGCTCTACGTTTTACAAAATATAATCAATATGAATCCATGATTTTACCACTAACGAAATATTTAGAAAATCATGGCGTAAAAATTGAATATGGTATAGATGTTAAAAATGTGATATTTAATAATAAAGAAGAGAAAAAAGTGGCAACCAAAATCATTTATGAAAAAGAAGGTCAAGAAAAAGAATTTATCTTAACAGAAAACGACTTAGTCTTTATTACTAATGGTTGCTGTACAGATACTTCTTGCTATGGAGATCAAAATACAATACCAGATTTATCGAAAGTTAAGAATGGAGAAGGAGAATCTTGGAACTTATGGAAAAATATTGCATCTCAAGCTACCAATGGTGAATTTGGAAATCCAGATAAATTCTGTAATAATACGGATGAAACCAATTGGATGAGTGCTACAGTTGAAGTAAGTGATGAAGAAATAATTAAACATATCATTAATATTTGCAAAAGAGACCCTAGAGAAGGAAAGGTAACAACAGGAGGAATTGTAACTGTAAAAGATAGTATGGAAAATTGGTATTTATCTTGGACAATCAATCGCCAACCACAATTTAAATCCCAAAAGAAAAATAGTGTATTAGTATGGGTATATGCTCTAAATACTAATCGTGAAGGAAATTTTGTAAAAAAACCAATTAGAAATTGTACTGGTCGTGAAATATGTGAAGAATGGTTATATCATATTGGAATACCAACAGATAAGATTGAAGAATATGCTAATAAATGTAACACCACAACTTGCTATATGCCATACATTAACGCTTTCTTCCAACCAAGAGAAGAAAAAGATAGACCACTTGTCGTGCCAAAAGACGCAGTTAATTTTGCCTTTATTGGTCAATTTGCAGAAACACCTAGAGATACAATCTTTACAACCGAATATTCTATTCGAACAGGTATGGAAGCTGTATATACACTACTTAAAGTTGATAGAGCTGTACCAGAAGTATGGGGAAGTAAATATGATGTTCGAGAATTATTAAAAGCTTGCTTCTATGCAGTAGATAAAAAATCAGTAGATGAACTTCCTTTAACATTTGCAGAAAAACAAGCCATCAAAATCTTGGAGAAAAAAGTAAAAGGGACAGACTTAGAACTTTTATTAAAAGAAAGTGGTTTATTTAAAGAGTAAAAAAGAAAAATGAGACATCTTAATTTGGGTGTTTCATTTTTTTGTATATAAAGTACTGACATAGAAAAGTACTTATTTTATAGAAAAAAGTAGGTTATGGCGTTTGACAAAATAAGGAAATCTGATAAACTAAAAATTAGATAAGATTATAAAAATAAAATCTAAAAATAATTTTTTAATGGAGGAAGACGATGAAAAAGAAATTACTTATTATTTTCCTGTGTGGAGTTATGGCACTAGGAGTGACAGGTTGTGGTAAATCAAAAAATGAATTTGATATAGGAGATAAGTCTGATATTAAAATTTCACAAAATGATGTTATAATGACTATTAAAGAAGGAACATTAACAAATAAAAGTGC
>CAKPOS010000007.1 GCA_934176955.1 uncultured Bacilli bacterium | reverse complement strand
AATTGAGAGCCGTTGTTCAAGCAAGGAAGAATCAACAACAGAAGAAAAAGTAAATGTTGTTAGTGAACTTCGGCTAAAATATCCTTTAGTGATTCTTCTACAAGTATCAGGTTTAGCTAAATCAGTATATTATTATACTTTATCTAAAGCAGATAAAGATAATAAAAATAAGGAAATAATAGATAAAATAAAAGAAATATTTATTAATAACAAAGAAAGATATGGTTATCGTAGAATTACATTAGAATTAAGAAATCAAGGCTATAACGTTAATCATAAGAAAGTATATAGAATAATGATTAAATTAGGTTTAAGACCGTTAAAAAGAAATAAAAGAAAATATTCATCTTATAAAGGTACTGTTGGTAAAATAGCAGATAATTTGATTGAAAGAGATTTTGATGCAGATAAACCTAACAAAAAATGGTATACAGATATAACAGAATTTAATCTTCGTGGTGAAAAATGTTATTTATCACCAATATTAGATGGTTTTAATGGCGAAATAATATCTTATAATACTTCTAAATCACCGAATTTAGAACAAATAAATGATATGCTTGATAAAGCATTCAATAAAAATAATAATCTTGAAGGACTAATATTTCATTCAGATCAAGGATGGCAATATCAACATCAATCTTATCAACAGAGATTAAAAAATATGGTATAAAACAAAGTATGTCTAGAAAAGGAAATAGTATGGATAATGGAATGATGGAAAATTTTTTCGGCATACTTAAAACAGAAATGTTTTATGACCAGGAAGATAATTATGAAAGTTTAGATGATTTGATAACTGCAATTGATGACTATATTTATTATTATAATTATGATAGAATTAAAATTAAATTAAAAGGACTGTCTCCTGTAAATTACAGGTTACAATCCTCTAATTAGAAACTATTTATAAACTGTCCAACTTTTGGGGTTCAGTTCAAATCAACTCTATTAATAGCACTTTTGATTATTTCTAAATAATATGATTGTTCAACATCTGAACTTGAATTTAAATAACTATATACAAAAGAGATAAAAGAATCAGTACCATTGTTAAGTATATTCCAGTCAATTAATTCATTATTAAATACAAACATATTTACGCTATATAAATTCCTCGAATTAGGTAGCATTGCAAATAATGGTTCACTTGATGTTCCAATATTCTAATTTGGATCATATAATCCATTTTCTATAATATGCTTATAAATATTTTTTAATATTTCATCATTATAATCTAATACTTTTCTTTTTTTAGAATCTAAAATCACTAATATTACTAATCTACTAATTCTGTATCTTTTATTATTTCAATATTTTTTACAAATTCTCCAATTATCAATATTAATTCATTTATATTAATAATATTTTTAATTTACTCATAAACTCACCATCCTGATTGGTATTTATTATACACTATAATTTAAATTTTCAAAAATTATTCGCTACACTTATCTATAAATATTCTATTTTTGTTTTTTATTAAATTTCCCAAAACCATATGCTTCACTTTGATAATTTCTATTAAACACTCTTTCAGAAAATTCATCTCCATATCTACTCATTTTATTCATCATATATTCTTTAAATTTAGCTGGATCATATAAATCTATATTAAAGTATTCTTCTTGTCTATATAAATTAAAAAATAAATCTGTCATATCTAAATCTATTATTGTATTTATACCATTTGATAATGCTACTTCTCCAACACGTTTACAACAATCTTGAAAATGATATCCACCAATTACTAACTCATCTACATTTCCTAATTGTTCTAAAATATATTGTTCGTTTGGATATACAACTTCATCTAATAGTTTTTCACTTCCATCTTGATTATATCCGCTTGCCTTAGCAAATGTAATATCAGTATATACTATTTTATCATTGGACTGTGGTAATATACCATAAATCTCTTTATCCGGATAAATTACATATACAATTTGATATCCATTATCTCTATATCTTTTTTGAATAGCTTCATTCAAGACATTTAAAGGTCTTCTAATACCAATTTCATCATAATATTCATTTCCTAAATCGAAAACTTTAGTAAACTCTTCAATTGGATATAGATATAAAAATACTTTGTTCATAAATTCACCTACTTCAATTTAATCTTATAAACATTAAAAATTTTACTTATTATAAATCTTAGAATTTTAGAACTTGTCATCATTGTATATCTTTTTTCTAATATTTCTTTAGTTATATCTAAATTACTATTGTTACACAATAATTCATATTCAACATTATTATCTACAATATACTTATTAGTACCAACAAATTCATTTCTTAAATAAAATTGTTTTCTTTTATGCTTAATATCGGATACTTGTTCACTTGCTTTTTTCAATACACAATAAAACATTTTTATAACTTCTATTTAATTCTTTTAATATTTTTGAACCATATCCATTATTTCTTTGCCTTTTTTCAATAGCAAAATACATTAAATAATCAATATTATCATATTCAATAATGTATTGAAAACCAATTACTTTATCTTTGCTATATATTACATTAAACTTTACATTTTTTTCTTTAGAACATTTCTTTAGTAACCAAAATGGAAATCTTTCATCTTTATCAAATGATTCATAATACAAATTTTTATCAAATTCTTATCACTAGATGACAGAAAATCAACATAATTAAAATCCATATTAATACCTACAGTTCATACATCTTTATTTCACAATTTTTAAGTCCTCTATTTAAAAACTTACCATCTTGTATTCCTTCAAAATATCCACTGAATGCCTTTGATACTCCACTATGTGCCACTATTAATACACTTTCATAATCTTTTTGTTTTAGTTCGTCTAAAAAGTTATATACTCTTTTAAAAAACTCTTGAATATTTTCACTTGTCCCATATTGTATTTCTGTATAATAATTCCAATATTCTTCTCTATTTGTACACTCATTTGGTTTACCACTTAAATCTCCACAATCCCTTTCACTTAACCTATCATCAGTTATAATACTATCATCATAATATGTTAGTATGTTTTCAGTATGTATTGTTTTTAAAAGTGGAGATGAAATAACCATATCGAACTTTATATCTTTAATTTTATCTCTTAATTCTAATGCCTGCATAATCCCATTATCTGTTAAATCTTCATTTTCATTATTATACATTTTTAATACATTATGAGGTACTTCACCATGTCTAACTATATATACTTTCACTTATAATCCTACTTTCTTACAATTTAATTTTTCTTTGGTAATTTACTATAATCATATTTATCCATAATTGGATTAAGTAATTCTTGTGCTTTATTTAATTCTTCTCCTGCTTGTTCTAAAGTGTATTTACTTTTATTATCCTTAAGTAATTTTAAATGTTCTGCTACATCAAAAATTATAAATCCTACTTCTCTTGCTTTTTCTATTTTATTAAAATCAAATTGTAATAAATCAGTTTCTGATTCTTTATATTGTTCAATTAAGTCTTTTAAATCTTTACTGGATTTATTTGCATATTTATCTTTAGAAAAATAGAAAAGCATTTCTTCATTTTTTACTATTAATTATACTTTAATTCTATCATTTTTCAAAAAAATTGTCCACTTTACAATATTAAAATATAAGTTTATCAAAAAAATACCATATTATTGGTATCTAAATATAATATTTAATATCTAGTATGGTATCTAGATAAATCCAAAATAGTTAAAAATCCCTTATAAACAAAAGTATTCCCCTCTCTCGAGGAGAATTTCAGGGGAAAATCTTAATATCAGTTCGTAACAATTTAATAATTAGTTAAAGTCTTATATTATAAGGCTTTTTAATTTTGTTAAATTTACTAAAGTTTATTAAAATAACTTTATTTTTTGCAATTAGTATCTAGATTTGGTATCTGGAAAACAAAAATGACACAGTGACACATTGTATGAGAGTCCCCCACATGCATTTATAGTGTCACTGTGTCATTTTTTCTTATTCATTTACCATTTCCCAACTTTTAAAATATATACATTCTGAATTATTATTAAATTTTATTTCATAAATTCCATCATAATCTTTATCATTTTGTTTTAATATCTAATGTGCAATTAATATATTTTCATCTATTGCTAATATATTTATTTCTATATCTTGTATATTCTCATTTTTTATATGTTGCCATTCTTGATTAATTTCTTCTATAGTAGTATACGGATTCATGAATGGTGTTTCTTGATAGAATGTTGTTTTGTTAAATAATGAAACTGCACTTTCAATATCTTTATTAAACCAATATTTTTTTAAATCATTAAGCCACTGTTCAGCAAAATCTCTATTCATATTTTATTCCTTTCAGATTATAAATATTTTAATAAATCCGCAAATTCTGAGTATCCAGATTCAGAATTTAAATGTCCACCATCTTTTATTATTATTTGATTATTTGTTATGGCATCAGCAAATTCTTTTTCCCCATCATATTTAACATAAGGATCATTATCAGAATAATAACAAACAATATCAGAACAATATTTTTTTACATCTCCTAAATTATCTAAAAACATACTTTCATTTACCGCATCGTATTCTTCATTTATTCCTAAATAATTGTTAAATCCACATACAAATACTAATCTTTTAACTTTTACTTTGTTTTCAATTAAGAACTTGCAAATAAATACAGGTGCAATCGAATGAGCAAATATAGTTGTATTTTCATTTATTATTCCTGCATCTAGATAGCATTTCAATATTTTTGACCAATTTACATAATTTTGATATCCAACTCCTGTTGGAAAATCTGGAGTATATACTTCTAAATTTTTGTTTTCAATTTCTCTTCTCAAATATGGAAACCAATTCACAAATGGGCTTCCAAAACTACCATGTATTAGTAAATAATTATTTTTCATTATTGTCCTCTCCTTTATTTTCATTGCCATTATTAATAAAATTTCTAATGGTCTTCAAATCATCATCATTTTCCAATTCAAGCATTTCATCATTTAACTGATTAATATACTCATATGCTGTTTCTATAAATAAATTATCTTTTTTTTCATCAATATTTTCATTTATCTTTAGTTCTATTTTAATAGGTGTAATTCTAATTATCCTTGATAATTCTAAAAACACCTTTTTTATGTCTTCAGAATTATTACTCTGTAAGTTTAAGTCATAGTTATTACTATCAATATTAAACCTAATAACTATTTGTTCAATATCATTTCTTGTAAGAGTTGCATCTATTAGATTAATTCTTTCATTAAGCATAAATATCAATTCTTTCCTCAAAAGCTTCTTTTCCACCCTCTAGTATTCTAATACTCTCTTCTTTCCAATCTTTATAGTCATTTTCATCTTTAATATTTACTAATTTATTAACATATGGATTGCCTATAAATGTTTTATATTCGCCATTATCATAGACTTTCAAAATTGATCTATATGGCATGGTTCTAACTGCAACATTAGCATTGTGAGTTGCTACAACTACGACTTTTTTCATTTTTGCTAAATCGTTTAATCTTGAAACCAAAACGTCACTAACATAATTGTTTCCCAAACTTTTTTCTGGCTCATCTAAAATATAAATGTCATATTTATCATCAAGTGCATCGTTAAGAACAATCATAGTTGCTTCTCCGGTTGAAGGCTTATAGTCTTTACCATCTACAACAAATTTCTTTGTAATCCCTATAAAATCATCTAACGATAAATTCTGCTCATATTTTTCTTTATAGTTGCTAATATCCTCAGCAAGATTGTCATTATAAACATCATTTTTTATAGCTTTTAGAATTCCTTTTATTTCTTTTAAATTATTTATACCTTTAAATCCATCATCTGATTTACTAGAATCATTTAGCATAGTTATCATGGTCTTTTTATATAATAATTTTTCTTCTTCAAGTTTTCCTATATACTCAGGATTAGATACATATTCAAATTTAAAGCCATCTAATATTTTGTTAATACTAATTTCTAAGGAAAAATGCTTTTTTGCAAAATTGATAAATCCAGTTTCATTTGGAATAGTTTTTGTTTCGGTTTTCTTCTCGACAATTGTTTTAATTTTACTTACGGCATTATTAGTAAGTTTAATTGATGTTTTTTCATCAAAATTATAAGAATATGCTTCTTTTATGCTTTCCAATAATTCATTAGTTAATTTTATCAATTGTCCTTCTTTTTCTTGGACGATATATTTTTTTATATCAATATTATTCAATAAATTCATTACCGTATTTAAGTTTTCAAAGTCCTGTTTGCTGGTTTGTAATATTTTATTATTATATCCTAACACATTTCTTATCTCAACTATTTTCATTCGCTTTTTATTAGCATTTTGATCCTTATATTTTACATAATTTATATAATCAATAAACTGAGTAACATCTGGTTCTGTCCATTCATTAATATCTGAAAACTCATAAGAATAATTATTCCTATCATAAGAAGACATTTTTCTTTCATCATCTAATATTTTTAATCTTTGATCAAGTTTATCTTTATTATCATTTGGAGAATAAGAACTTGTTTTCTTTCCATTATCTTTGAAATATTTTTCAATTTTTTCTAAACTGACAGATTTTCCAGTTCCTTTTGTACCAAAAAACACATTCACGTCATCATATAAATCAACAAATTCATGACCATCACTTTATATCCGATGTCAACACTATACTTTGTTTGTTTATTTAAAAGACTTTCTATTACCGTTTTATCTTTCTTTAAAAATTTAATAAATTGTTTATATGAATCAATATCTAATTTAATGTTAGCAAATTCTTGCTTCCCATAGTCTTTCCAATCAACAATATCTGTTCCTTTTAAAGCCCTAAAATTGTGATTTATCATTATGCCTAATGTTCTATAATTACTTGGTTCATAAAACAATCTAAAATTATCTGTTATTTTTTCTTTTATGTAATTTATTGATTCAATATCTAAAGCATCGGGTTTAAAATAATGAGCTAATACTATACAATTAATATTATTTATAAATTCGATCAACTTTTCTATATCAATTGTGAAAGTATCCGGGTTAGTTCCTTCTAATAATTTACTAACTTTATTATCAAAAGTGTTTAAATCTTTATCATCATACACTATAACAATATGACCTTTTTCATTCTTAATACCAATTGTATCTAATTCTATACCTGGTAATAGAATAAAATCATTGTTAACTTTCTTATAAAATTCATCAAATTGGTTTTTATCAAAAGAATTATGATTTGTAATAGCAACCATTTTAACTCTAGCATCTTTTATTGCTTCTTTAAAATCTGTAGCATTTATATTCCTCGTTTTATTTTCACCGCTTTTTACTGCTTTTGTATGACAATGAAAATCAATTCTCATATTACACCTCCCATATGCAAAATGATAAACTTACATGTAGTTTATATCATATTTCTTAAAATTTCAGTTACATTTTTCATATCTTTTTCTGTAGACATAATAGTTATTAAAAGATTTTTTTCTTTATTAATTATAATATATTGACCATTAGATCCATCTCTAAATACATAGCCATCTCTTGAAATAAAAGTATAATAGCCAACACCAATTTTAGGTAACAATCTTTCTGGTTTATATGCTGAAGGTGTTTCAAGTTGTAATATACACATTTGATTTATCCACTTTTCAGGAACAACTTGGATATTATTATATTTTCCACCATTTAATAGTAATTTACCAATCTTATGAAAATCACTATGATTAAGATAAAGTCCAGTTGAAGCCGGACAGTATTTTCCATAATTTTCCCATTTATAATCAACAATTTCTAATTTATCAAATATATTTTCTTTAATAAAATCTGTTAAATTAATATTAAATGATTCTTGAAAAAATACTGACAAAATAAATGGTTCAACATTATTGTAAGCAAACCTAGTATCAACATTGTATGGAATATCATAGTTAAGAGCATAATCTAATAATTTATTTTTATCAATATTTTTTATATAGTTTTCCGACATCATTTGTTTTTCATATCCTGTTGTATGAGTTAATAGATTTCTTACAGTCCATTGCTTTATTTTTTCTAAATTACTTTTATTTGTAACATTAACAATATTTTTAATAGAAGGATAAATTGGTGTGTCTAGTGTTATCATCTCTTTATCAATTGCTATACCAATAGCCATTGCTACAAGCAATTTAGCACAACTTCTTAGTTCATGTAAACTCTCATCTTTATAAAACAATTTTTCTATTTTTCCACCTTGCTCTAAAAATACACTATCAATTTCTAAACTTGGTAAAGATTTCTTTAAATTTTCAATATTACTATTTATCTCGTTTATTTTAATCATTTTTTAACTTCTTTAGCAAAATGTGTCTTTTTATATTTTCATCT
Source organism: uncultured Bacilli bacterium (assembly GCA_934176955.1). Classification (GTDB taxonomy): domain Bacteria; phylum Bacillota_I; class Bacilli_A; order RF39; family UBA660; genus RUG11198. The sequence goes on along the minus strand of CAKPOS010000007.1, from coordinate 74,679 downwards.
TTTTGATACCAAGTCTTTATTTCATAACCTAAAGATTGCAAATTATTTAAACTGAAATCATTTCCAAAAGTAACTTCTGCAACTATATTTGTAATACCTTTTTCTTTTGCTTTACTTTCTAAATAATTTACAAGTATTTTTTGAAGCGCATTTCCCCTATATTCAGGTAAAACTATAACTCCATCAATGTCAGCACATTTTCCATCAATATCAGGAATAAAACTTTTAATTTGTTCCATTCGTGTTGATACTGATAAAAATATCCATGCAATCATTTTATTATTACAAAATGCTCCATATATTTCACCGTCTTTATCAGGATTATTTACAATTCTTAAATACCATTCTTCAGTAAAAGGTAAAAAATACCCTTTTTCTTCTTTTTTAAAGTTATTAATTACTATTTCTTGAATATTATAAATATCTTTAACATCGTTACTATTACAAGTTCTAATTTCAAGATTATTTAAATTTATTTTAGGCATTATTTGACCTCCATTTTATTTAGTTTTATGTCTAGAGTTACATAAGTCTATTGCTCTTTTTAAACCATTTTCTTTAGCAATATTTAAATAATAATCTGCTAATTCATAATTAACTTCAGTGCCATTTCCATTATAGTAAAAATTAGCACCTAAATCATAAATTGCAGCAATATGTCCATTATCTGCACATTCTTTAATAGTTTTAAATGCTTTATTATAATCTCTTTCAATATTTCCTAGTCCAAAATAGTAATAAGCACCTAACACAAATTTAGCATAAATTCTTTCTACATCAGATATATCAGGATTATTTATTAATTCAATTATTTTAGGATAAGCCTTATTCAAAAGTTCTTTTGCTTTATTTTTATCTATTTCTAATAATTCTCCTAATCCTAGTTCATAAGAAATTCCTAAAGAATAAGTGCATAATGGATAATCAATATTAAAACCTTTTAAATAATATTCTAATGCTTTATTGTAATCCTGTGTAGCATCGTTTTCTTCTAAATCATAACTTCTCCCTAATAAATAATATGAAAAACCTGTTTCTTGTTTTTCAAGATCATCTAAATTAAATTTGATAACATTCATCATCTCATCTCCTTTAGTTTTTCTTTGGCAATTTACTATAATCGTATTTATGTTCTGCAAATTCTAATTCATCAAAGGCATATTGTATATCTTCAATTGCTTTATCTATTGTATATAAGCTATCCTTATTATCTTTCATTATTTGTAAGTGTTCTATTGTATAAAATAGTTTTTGTCTTGCATCACTTACTTTTTTTCTTTTTTCAGTATCGAAATCTAATAAATTTCTTTGAGATTCTTCATAATTTTTAATCATTTCTTTTAAATCTTTACTAGATTTATTTGCATATTTATCTTTAGAAAAATAGAAAAGCATTTCATCATAACCTGCAACCTTTAATAATTTTTGTAAAGACATATCTAATGTTTCAGCAATCTTTCGTAGATCATCAATATCTACTTTTTTTATTTTTCCATTAATTAAATCATTTAATGTACTTCTACTTATACCAGTTAATTTAGCTAGTTCTCTTTGAGAAATGCCTTTTTCTACTCTTGCAGATTCAATTAAATTCTTAAGTTCTTCTGAGTTCATTTAATCACTTCTTTCTTCCCTTTTCTTCCTTCACAATTTAATTTTAGCACTTTTTTATCAATTTGTCTATATTTTCGGACAAAAAGTATTGACATCTTTTTCGGACAATGCTATATTTGAATTGTCCTTAATATCGGACATAATTATAGAAAGGAGGACTTGTATGAAATTACTAAAGAAACAAACTACTAATGAATATGTAATACCTAAAGATTTGTCAGTTAGCGCTATAGGTATGCTTAACTCTCTATTAGTTAGATCTAATGATGAACTTGAAAATACTGACCTCTACTCTCTTAGTAATGATAGTAAAAAAGATGTTGCTCTAGCATTTAGAGAATTAAGAAAGAAAAAATATATTATCTATAATTCATTAGATGATACATATTACGTTTATGTATCACCACAAAAATAATTATTAAAAAATTTAGAAAGAAGGATAAAAATGTCTGCAGAAGAAACATTAAAATTAATAGCTAAACAATGGTGCACTCTAGAAGATATTATGAAACTTGGACATCTAGGAAGAAATTCTGCACTAAAGGCTAAAAAGGAAATAAAAGAAAAGCTTGAAAAACAAGGTTATCTTATTCCAAAGTCTGTTGTACCAACTAAAGAAGTTGTAGCTTTCTTTGATATAGATATTTCTTATTTAGAATCTAGAGTTTCTAGTAAACAATTAATTAAAAACATGTAAGAAAGGAGATACAAATTGAAACAAATAAACGAAGTAAATAAAAGCATAAAAAAAGATATCATCGTCGAAAACCTAATGATATCAAATGGAGTTTATCTACTTGTATCTCATCCTAAGGTTGGCAAGTCAATGTTTGCTCAGCAACTTGCCTTCTCTCTTACTACTGGAGAAGATTTTTTAGGATTCAAAGTAAATCCCTCTCATGTCTTATATATTACCACAGAGGGCGATATAAATCAATTATAAGACCGATTTAAATTAATGAATTTGAAACCTAATGTAGATAAACTTCACATTATAGACATAGATGATATTCCAGATTTTTATATCAGAGATATTGAAAGAGACATTCATGAATTAACCTTTGATAAAGAACCTTTATTCGTAATAATTGATATGTTTAAAGACATTAAATTTGATAGTAACTATAATCAAAATGATTATCAAGAAATAAATAATGTTGTATTTAAAAAGTTTAAAGAAATATGTAGAAAATATAACTGCACATTATTTGTTACACATCACTTAAATAAAAGTAATGGAATTATGGGTAGTGTCGGACTAACTGCTGATGCATCTGGAATTATGAAATTAAAAGAGTCAAAAAGTAATTGTAATAAACTAACTTTAGATTATAAAGGTAGGGATTTTAGTAGATTAGAATTAAATTTGAAAAGAAATGAAAATCAAACATTTAGTGTTATAGATGAAAATACTGATGATGAAACCGATTATAATCTACTTCTATTTATAAAATATGCAGTTGCTAAGAAAGATTTTGATTACACTATATCAGATATCTTATCTAAAACAAATATTTTATTAACACCAACACAACTTGGAGGTTTAATTCAAAGAAACCTACAATTGCTTGAAAAAGAAGGTCTTCATATAACAAGTAAAAGAACTGCTAACGAAAGATTATGGCATTGTTCTTATGAAGAACCTTCCGAAAATAATGAATAAACGTGGCACGTTCTGACCTGTAAGGTTGGAAGTGGCGATAGTAAATTCATTATCCATTAATTAAATGATATGGTATATCGTTTAATTAATCTTGTGATAGCGAATGCCATTACCTATTTATTAGGTATTGGTTCTAGCTATTACAAGCATAAAGGATTCTAAGGAATATTCCTTAGCTCACGGTTGGGCATATATTATGCCCTAGTGAGATAGAGTATTATTTTAAAACAAGCATTGAAAGGAGGTCAAAATAAATGTACTCAGAAAAACAAGCACTACGATTAGAAAAGTTTAAAGCATCAGATATTGGTGGACTTGATAAAGAATTAAAGGAAAGAAAAGGTTCTGGTAAATATGATAGTACTAGAACTCCATATAATATAGAATTAATAAATTATGATGGACCTACTCTAGCAAGTTCAACATTTGATTATCTTTATTCTAATAATATAAACTATAATCCAAATAAAAAAAGCACAAAGGTTTTAAATGGATTAATTATATCAAGTGGTCAAGAATTTTTTGAACATTATGGTATGGAATTTAAAGATACTGGAGAAGTTTATAAAACTGGAGATAATGCTGGTAAACCAATTAGACATGTAATTATAGATGAAAATCATAATTTACCAGCTGAAATAAAAATGTTCTTTGACGAAAGTTTAAATTTTATTAAAGAATATGTAGGTAGTGAAAATATAACATCTTGATGAATCTACACCACATATGTATATATATTTTACTCCAGTAGTTAATGAAGTTAAAAGAAAGGTGTTTGAACTAGATGAAAATGGTCATCAAGTAAAACACAAAATAACTAATAAAAAAGGAGAAAAGAAATTAGTACCTATTCAAAAGAAAGATAAGAATGGTAAAAATATTTATGAAACTGTTAAAGGTAAATTTCTAAATTCAAATCAATTTTGGAAACAAAAAGATGGTAATGCATCTTATACTCTACTTCAAGATGATTATAATGAATTTATCAAATCTAAAGGATTCACAATCTATTTAGAGAAGAAATTGGTGGAGATATGGATATGACATTTGGTACTCTAACTGACCAATATATTGAATCTCAAAAAAATAAGGTTCGAAGAAGAACAATGGAAACATATTTAAAAAGAAGAAGGTATTTTGCTGATTTTGAAAATGTTAAATTAAAAGATATGGATGGAAATCTATATCATAAGTTCCAACAAGATTTATGGAATAAACCCATTAAATGCTCTACTAGAAATGATGTTCAAAAGTTCTTAAAGATTATTCTTAATTGGGGAATGAAAATGTATGATATCAATCTAATGAAATTTTATAAAAAAATAGAGTTTTTTAAAGACCCTAATGAAATGAAAAAAGAAAACGATGTTTACACTTTTGAAGAATTTCAAAAATATATAACAGGAACTACTAGTTTAAATGATAAAACAATGTTTGAAATGTTATATTATTATGGATTACGTCGTGGTGAATGTCGCGGACTTCAATGGTCTGATATAGATTGGAATAATAAGTTAGTATCTATTACTAAACAAGCTAATAGTGTTAAGGATAGTCAAAAATATTATGAACTAACTCCACCTAAAACATCTAAAAGTATTAGGACTTTACCTCTTACTGAAGTTTTATATAATGATTTAGTAAATTTATACAATGAAAAAAAGAAGTACTATGGCTTCAATGACAAATGGTTTATTTTCGGTGAACATGAACCATTAACCTTCAAAATGATGTCTAGAATTAATGGTAGAATTGCTAAAAATGCAGATATCCGAAGAATTCCACTACACTCTTTTAGACATAGTTGTGCTTCTTTACTAATAAATACTGGTCAACCAGTAACAACTGTATCAAAATATTTAGGACATGCTAGTACTAAAGAAACATTAGACACATATGCTCATATGTTTCCAAATAATCTAACTGATGTAAAAAATACTATGGATAATTTAAATCTAAGTATTTAAATAAACTCAAATAAAAAAATATTTAGTATCTAAAAACTAATATTTGGTATCTAGTATGGTATCTAGATAAATCCAAAATAGTTAAAAATCCCCTATAAACAAAAGTATTCCCCTCTCTCGAGGGGAATTTCAGGGGGCCAAAATCTTTCATATATAAAATAAATTATTGCTAATTAAATCCTTATATTTTAAGCAATTATAAATTAATTCTAATTATAAAAATTTATATAATTTTAAGAGATTTTAGTAATTGAGTACCTAAATGGGTACCTAAAATTAAAAACAATACTACTAATATTCTTCACTAAAGAAAGGATTTGTAATTATGAAAATAAATTATAAAAAATATGGAGATTATTACTTGCCTGATTTAGCACTTGCTGAAAAAGAAAACAAACAATTAAATAAATATGGATTATTAAGATTAGAATATTTAAAGAATCATAAGAAGGCATTATATCAAGAATTACTAATGAAAGATAAATTAAATGAACATCTTTTTTCAGTAAGTACAGAAGCAGGAAATAAAGTTAATTATTTAATAAATGAACTAATAGAATTCGATGGTACTATTACTGAAAAATTAAAAGCTAAAAATCAAATGTTATGGATTCAAAAAATGAATACTTGTAAAAACATTGCTGAAAAAATAGTTTTAAGAGAAATCGTCTATGGAGATGAAATATGATTAAAGGCAAAGAAGATATAACTGATAAAGAATTTGAAAAAATATTATTACCATTTTATAACAATTATAATGAATATCTTATTAACTTTGTTATACCTGATACAATAGCATTTTATCTAGCAAATGGACATAGCAGAAATTGTTTATCAGATTGCCCACTTCGTAATCATATCAACTCTGCAATTGATGTATTTAATGTTAGATGTAATATTGATAAGTTAATACCGCAAATAGAACTAATTTTAAGAATAAAATACAATTTAAAAATCATAGATATCACTAAATTTAAAATGATTAATTTTAATTAAAAAATAAGCACTATCTTTTTTCAGGCAGTGCTTTAAATGTCTTTAAGGGAGTAAATTGTTGTCTGTGCCAGCACTGAATTCTTACTCCCGCAACAATTCATATATGGGGATTATCCCAAACCCTTAATTAACATTGAACTATTTAAAGTAATTCAGATATTTTATTTAAAATTCTGTTTTTTATCTCTCTCAAATCATCTGTATCACTAAAAATAACATCTACATCACTTGCTTTGAAATTAATATTTATATCATTCTTTTTCATTTTTTCTAAACATCTATTTATTTGGGATCTTACATATTGTGCTTTTTCTTCATATGTTAGTGGTGTAAATTCACAAATTAAGTTTACTCTCGACTCAAATTCAGGAGATATCTTACTTTTAAATTCATTTTCATTTTTTATATTTGATGTAAATATTACTATATAACCATTTATATCATATTCCCTGCTCATTGAATCTGTAAATTTTCCATCTTCTAATAATTCGAGAAAAAAGTTTTTTATTTCTGAATCCGCTTTTTCAAATTCATCGCAAATTATAACTCCAACTTTATTTGAATTAACTTTTTTCCCTAATTCTCCACCTTCACATCCTATATATCCTGCCGGACTGCCAATTAAACTATTAAGAGCATCTTGGCTTGAGTAATTCCCAAAATTTATTTTTATAACGTTAGAATCCTCATTTAACGATTTACTAATTATTTTGCCAATTTCTGTTTTACCTAATCCTGGTTTTCCTAATAAAAACATTGAAAACACTTTGCGCTCTCCAATTTTATTTAAAACTACAAACTTTTCTAATTGGGATATTAAATAATTTTTAAATTCCACGTGTCCTATCAAGCTATTACTTATATTATTAAACAATTGTGAAATTTCCTTTTTATTTAAATCAATAATTCTTACTGGTTCTTTTATTTCTGAAGATTTATTATTTTTATCAGTAATATTCGAATATAAATCTGAAATGTTTTTATATTCTTTAAATGTGAGCCTCAATGTTTCTTTTATTTCATCAAGTCTATTGGAGTTTATAATTGCTTTTATGTTTGTATTGGCAGTGACAAAAAATTGTTCTAATAAAAAGATTAATTGCTGACTTCCTTTTATACTATCAATTGTACTTGTTAAGTCTAGCAAAATTTCATAGTCATAATTATTATATTTTTGTAAAGTTGCAAAATTTGTTATTATTATTTTGTTTTCTTCGATATGTTTTAGCAAACTTTCATATTGAGATTCATTATAATACCAAAGAGTTCTTTTAAAACTTTCTAAGCAAATTTCTTTAGTAATTTCTTCATCAAAGATTGGAACTGCTTGTTCAAAAATTGTTGGAAATAAATACAAAGCTTTTTCTGACCAATCTTTATTTATTATTATTTGATTTGTTTCATCCAAATCCTTTAAATTAATTATGGCAGAATAGATATTTGATTGATTAGAATCAGTAAATGATACCATATTAGTTATATCTATAATATAGCCAGATTCTTCTTCTATTATTTTTTTTGTTTCTACAAATTCAAATGGAACAATTTTTTTGTCGCTCTCATTATAAAATCTATCAAATTCATTTTTATCTCTATAATAATAAAGTTTACTTCTCATTTTTCTTTTTCTCCAAAAATGCTTTAAATCTAGCCCATAATCCAACTTTAACATCATCATCAAATTTTATTTCTTGAATAATTCCTATTACATCTATGTAATGAGCCTCTTTTATACCATCAAAATTATTAGTGTCTTGTGTATTTTGTTTACCACTTTTTATATATTTACTTTCATTACTATTTATGAAATCTGCTCTTGAAAAATAATTTAATGTATTGTTAGTTATGTCCTCAATTGTATTTTTATTTTTATATATACCAATTACAGAAACATTACCTAGAATAATATCATCTACACTATAATTGTTTTCAAACTCATTTTCTATTTCAAATGGTATTTTAATAATAAATTGTTGTGTTCCAGATTCATCTTTAATACTTCCGGACAAAATATATGAATAGTCATTTATCATAGAGTTTATAATATTATTAATTTCAATTCCTTCAACTTGTATTCCTTTTAAGGCATCTCTCTTTAAAAGTAACATTTGTCTTAAATTATCTTTATCTAAAATTGATAATTTAACATTTTTCAACAAAACTAATTCTCCCTCATCACATTTATCTAAAAATTCCACTTGTTTAGATTTGTTTTTAATCATTTTCAATAAAATTGATTTTGTCGTTTTAACATCTAATTTTTCTGTAACTTTTGAAGATGTTACTTTTTCTTTAGAACTACCTGTTTCTAATATTGATTTTACGCTAGCCAAATATTTAGAATCAATTTGTCCATCAAGTGATGATTTTTTATACTTCCTTTTAGTTGTACTATTTCCAGTTTCTCTTTCATATGAAGATACAATAATATTATTAATCATCATTGATATTTCATATACTTTGCTCAGATTTAAATAATATAGATTGAAGCTTTCATATTGCTTTTTTTTCACAGTTTTATTACCCATTTAAACCTCCTGATTTATAAATCAAACTACTCTAATAATTTTCTATATCTTTAATTCCAAATTCTGGAATAATAACATCTTCATCGCAATTTACAATAAATTCTATTGCTTTTGCCACTTTTTCTACTTCCAAACCTGTTGAAGTATCATAGTCATTACCTGCTTTTTTAAATATATCTGTTTGCATAAACCCAGGATAAAAACCAGTTACTTTTACCCCTTTTTTACTTACATCTTTTTGTATAGAACGATTAAATCCTCTCATAGCCCACTTAGATGCATTATATACAGTTGAGAAGTCATCACTATCAAAACTTGCTTGTGAACATACATTTATAATTAATCCTTCTTTATTTTCATACATACTTGGCAATACTGCTTTTGTCATATATATAGGCCCTTTTGTATTAACGTCAATACAATTACTTATTCTTTCATAATCAGTTTCGGTCAAATCTCCTGCTAACCAAATTCCTGCATTATTTATTAATATATCTATTTTATTATTTTTGTCTAAAATATCGTTTATTGTATTATTTACTTGTTTATAATCAGTTACATCGCAAACATAATAATCACAATTAATTTCTTCAGCAGTTTTAATTAAACTTTCTTCATCCTTTGAAATTATAATAACATTATTCTCAGCATTAAGTCTTCTGGCAATAGCTTTACCTAAACCATCACTACCACCTGTAATTGCTATTGTTTTTTTCATAAATATTTCTCCTATCTTTTAATTATTCCACCATGACATTTTAACTCATAAACTTTTGTTTTTCCTTTATGAATTGTTTCGCATCCTTCAAAGTTTTCTAAATTTCCAGTTACTGAAAAATTATATTTATATTCACCATTTTGATAATTTCTTGGACCTCTTACTGGTATTACATTAGTATCTTCTCCAACCATCATTAATGCAGGTCTTAATGCTTTATCCATAGCTTCCTCACTAAGTGTTTCATCAATAGTAACACCATAATAGTTCATTCCCCAAATTGGAGTCTCATTATTAAAATATACAACTTCTTCCCCCATAAATTTAGTTCCACCAAAATAAGTATCATGATACATCATCTTATCATTTTCATAATGATAATCATGAGAACCTTTTCTTGAAGGATTTACTTTTTTTACATTTTCATTTGCATAAGTTTGTTTCTTCGCTTCAATTAAGAATTTATATAAATCATCTATATTTCTTTCTCTAAATAATCTATCTAAATCATAAATTCCATCTGCTTTCTTATTTTTCATCATTACAGCAATATTTAAAACATCTCTAGCTAATTCTTTAAATCCTACAACTCTACAATGTAAATCTGCAACTTTCCAATCATTTATTAGCTCATCATATTCTAAAAATGATTTTATTTCCACATTCTTACCAGTTTCATCTAAAACTCTTTTAGCAACAACTTTTGCTGTTTCACTTGGTACTTTTTTAGTTTTATAATGCGTTTCAATTAACTCTATATTATTTTCTTCACAAGTTCTTGCATACGCAACAACTTGATCGATAAAATTCTTAACATCAAATCTAAAATTTCCACCTCTAAATACAGGTATAATTTTAGAAGCTTCTTCAAAAGCATTCATTTGTTCTTCAGTTAATCCTGCAGTTCCAATTATAATTGGTTTACCAACTTTCAAAGCATAACTTAATACTTTATCAAAACTATCTTTATGAGAAAAATCCACAATAACATCAAAATCTTCAGTTATTTTATCTAGTTCATCATAATTATAAAAATTACTATCATTCCTACATATACCTGCTACGATTTCTACACTATCACTTTCCTTTGATAATTGGAATGCCTCTTTACCAGTTCTTCCTGTTATACCACTCCATAGAATCTTTACTTTATCCATATCTTTAACCTTCCTTTATTTCAAAATTTATATTGATTTAATTAAATTTAACAATAAATTATATATTTTTACCCACGAACTAACATAAGTAATTTCTTCGGTAGTATGTATATTTTCCATATTACATCCAATTGAAATTATATCAACTTCCTTAATTCTATTTTTAATTGCAGAACACTCATTACCACCAGGAACAATACTTTCTATAGGATATTCTGAATATTCCATATGATATATTTCTTTATATTTTTCAGTTAGTTTAGAGTCTTTATTTACTTCCCATACAGAATCTCTATATACTTCGGACACAATAAAGTTATTATTTAATTTTTTACTGTTATTGCTAATTTCCTCTAATTCTTTTTCATCCATACTTCTGATTACATAATAAATTTTTACCTCATCATTTCCTGTACTAATTAACCCAAGATTAGCCGATGCCTTTTCAGAAGAAATAAATCCACATTTTAACTGCAATATTTGTTTTAATATGTAATCTGTATCTTGCCTAGAAAACGTAAATTTGTTATCTGTTTCAGTCACTTTCACACCAACTTCACTGAAAATATCATTAACATTAAGATTTGTACTAATTATTACTTCACAAGATGTAGCTATATCATTATCGGATGTACCGCCATTTATATTTGCTATATAGATTTCTTTATTACTCAATAATTTAGCCATAGTAGTTATAGCATTTCTTTCAGACAATTCAACATTATTACCAGAATTTCCACCAGGTAAGTCTTCAATTAAAATTTTATAGCTGGGCAGTGTATTTTCAATCAACTTTCCTTTAAATACATATTCATTACATATATCGCCATATGCTCCAACAAAAATAGCATCATCTTTATCGCTATCCAAGTTAATTATACTTTTACTCTCGACAAGAGAAAACGGAAATGCAACTACTCCATTAAAAGTTGTTTCTTCTTCTGTAGTAAAAAGAAATTCTAAATTTGGGTGTTCCGTTTCTTTGTCCTCTATTAGCGTTAGCATAATAGCTAAACCCACACCCTGATCAGCTCCTAATGAAGTATTATTAGCTGTAACTTTGTCGCCATTAATTATGACATCAATTCCATCTTTCTTAAAATTATGATTACTATCTTTTGATTTTACACATACCATATCCAAGTGAGAATGAAATGCAATTGGTTCACTATCAGTGTTTCCTTTCTTCTTAATTAATACGTTGTTATTTTTATCTTTTACATATTCTAAATTGTTTTCCTTAGCAATATTAACAAAAAAGTTTGCTATATGTTCCTCATTTCCTGATTCCCTTGGTATTTTGGATATTCTTAAGAAATTATTAATTAATTTTTCTTTCACCTTTATTTCCTCCCAAAAACATTTTATAAATCATTCAGCAATTAACCTACATTGTTGTTTATACCATGCGGGTGAGCATATCATTATTATTTTACAATTACCTTTCCAAAAATAAATATCTTTTTTGTCTATAAAGATTACATCACCTTGTTTAAATTTAATAGTTTCATCTTTTCTATTTATATATCCTTCACCTTCGAGAATATAGCATATTTCTTTACATTCTTCATTTGTACAATAACCTTTTTCAGGATATCTTCCTGTGATAGTATTTACACAAAAATCTAAATCTTTCTCATCTAATGCTATCGAGTATTCTAACAGTGAACTTGTGTCACTATTTTTCAATATTTCTGCTTGTTCCTTTTTAATCAATTTCATATTATTTTTCATCTCCTTTTTTCTTTGTAATATTTTCTTTTAAGGGTTTGGGATAATTCCCACGTTAGAATTTCATACAGGAGTAGAAATTCATTGCTTGCTAGACAATAACTCTATGACAGTGTGACAACAGTACGAGAGCCACTGACAGTATCTATATAAGTGTCATACTGTCATTACTGACTGAAAAAATTAATTATTACCTAACATTCCATTTAAATTTTCAATTGAGTTTTGATGATTTTCTATTGATTTAGTATTCTCATCAATAAATTCATTTAGTTTTTTTATTACTTGTGTTTTTTCTTTTTTAGAAAGTTCTGATAAACATTTCAAATTATTAACATCACAATTTTCTAATAACTCTTTTAAAACTAACTTAATATATTTTTGTTCTTGTACAAGATTTATTAAGTCTTCCATCATTAATATTGAAGCATCTTTATTTCTAATTGCTAAACTATAGTAATTGTTATCTGCAATTGCTTTTATTTCTTCTTTACTATAATCACATAATTCCATCAAGTTTCTATAATCAAGATTTAAAACAACGCTTAATTTTCTTAATGATAAAATATTAGGCTTTTTTCTTTCTCCTTTTTCTATCTTAGCAACTGTATTATTATCAATACCTGTTCTTCTAGATAATTCTCTTTGTGAAATACCTAATTTTTCTCTAGCTTCTTTTACAACACTAGCCAAAGTTTTATCTTTCATTAAAGTACACCTCTTTTTGCTTTTTATATATTAATTTTACCATAAATCAGATTAATCAACAATAGATTTTGTCACTAAACTCACAAAAAGTATTGACTTAAATTATTTTTATATGATAATATGTAATTGTGAGTATACTCACAATATAATTTCTTTCTTTAGTTGGTAATCACTTACATAGATAAAAGGTTATCATTTTTATCTAGAGTTTAAACGAAAGGAGGAACAATTTTATATGAACGCTAGAGAAACTTTAAAATTAATTAGCAAGCAATGGTGTGATATAAATGATTTGATGAAGCTTGCAGAGATTGGTAAGAATAATGCTGTTAAGTTAAGACGTGAAATAAAAGATGAACTTATACTTAAAGGCTACACTCTACCAAACAACAGATTACCAATGATTGAAGTCGTTAATAAATTAAAAATAAATATTAATTATTTAGAAAAGATGGCTAAAGAAAATTTATAGGAAGGAAATTATATGAAAACAATTGAAGAATTAAAATGTAGTATTGTCGATATTAATTATATTATTGAAGATATGATTAGAGAAAATGGTTTATATTGTTTACTTGGAGAAGCTAAAGTTGGTAAATCTGCTATTGCTCTCCAAATAGCAAACTCTGTTGCTAATGGATTTCCTTTTCTAAATTTAAAGACTAATAAAACTCCTGTTTTATATTTAAGTACAGAAATGAATCCATCAGAGACTATTAGTAGAATCAAGTTTATGGAATTAGATTTAAATGATAAAGATTTCTTTTATACTTTTCCTGAGGATAATTTAACTCAAATAAGTATCTTAAAAGTTGAAAAAGAAATTGCTGAGTTTAGTGAAAAGTATAATGGCAAATTAGTATTTATAGATATGTTTAATGGAATTAATTTTGGTAATAATTATGATTTAAATAATTATCAAGATATGAGTCAAAATATATTTCCACAGTTAAGAAAACTTTGTAATAATTATAACGTTGCTATTATTATAGTTCATCATTTAAATCGTAAAGGCAAATCTTTAGGTAGTACTGCTATTGATACCTGTGTAGATGGTAAAATTGCTTTAAAACAAGACGAGAATATTAAATCTACTTTTTACTTAAAGTATGAAAGCAGAGATTACCCTAGTAAAGATTACGTACTGAAAAGAAATGAAAACTTGATACTTGATATTGATAACTTTGCTGATGAAGTATGGAATGAAAATATTATGACTTTCTTTAGATATGCAATTAGTATGAAAGAATTTACTTTTACAGCATCTGATATGGTTAATAAGTTAAAATTAAATGTTATTCCATCAACTTTCGGTAAGTTACTTGCCAGTTATAAAAAAGAACTAGAAAGAAATGGTCTTGTAATAGAAAATAAACGAACTGCAACAGAAAGATTATATACTGCTAAATATAAGGAACCTTTAGAATTTGATAGCGATGATTTAGATTTAAAGGAGGAATACTATGGCAGTTAAATTATTAGATAAATCAGAATGGACAAAAGATGGCCGTAAATGGATATTTTATGACTATGTAAAGAATTTAGATGGCACAAGAAGAAAATATAAGTCAAAGAAGTTTTTTACTAAAACGGAAGCTTTAAATGCTGAAAGAGAGTTTCTTACTCTTAATACAGAAAGAGCTGATAATAATCGTAATATGACTTTTAAAGATTTATATACTTTGTTTTATGCTTATAAAGAAGATAAAGTTAAATTTACTACTTTAAAAACTTATAGAGATAGACAAAAATTCTTTAAAAATTTAGAAAATGTTAAATTAAAAGATTTCAATATAGAACATTTTGAAAAGTGGAAAAAAGAAATTAATTCTTATGGTTATACAACTAATCATAAAAATCATCTATTTAAATTCTTTAAAGAATTATTAAACTATGCTAGTAAATGGTATAACTTTAACTTTACTACTACTTACAATAAAATGACTAATTTTACTAATCCAAATGAAATGCCTAAAGAAATGTTATTCTTTACTTATGAAGAGTTTAAAAGTTTTATATCTGTAGAAGAAGATATTTTATATAAAACAATGTACGAAACTTTATATTATTGTGGTCTTCGTAGAGGTGAACTTAGAGGTCTTACTTGGAATGATATAGATTTTGGTAATAGTTATTTAAGAGTTAATAAAAATGTAGTTGCTACTCAAGGTGATGAAAATAAACCTTATATGGTAACTACACCTAAAACAAAATCTAGCATAAGAGAAATTCCTATACCTAAAGTATTACTTGAAGATTTAAAAGATTTATATAAAGTTTCAGAAAAACATTATGGATTTAATAATAAGTGGTATGTATTTGGAGATACTGATCCAATTACTAACGGTAGAATTAGAAGTCGTAAAAATAGAAATTGTAAACTAGCAGGAGTTAAACAAATAAGAATTCATGATTTTAGACATAGTTGTGCATCATTACTAATTAATAGTAATGCAAGTATAAACGTAGTTGCAAAATATCTAGGGCATACAAAAATAGATGAGACATTAAATACTTATTCCCATCTATTTAAAAATAAAATGAATGAAATTATCGACATTATCGACAAACTAAATTAAAATGGGTACCTATTTGGGTACCTAATACATATATGAAATGGCTTGGAGTCCTTATAAACAAAGTATCCCAGCCTCTCGGCTGGGATTTCAGGGGGTTTTGGTTGAATACACTCCTACATTTTATTCCGTATGGAGTGAGCATAATTTCTTATGCCATAATCATCATAATATAAAAATAAAAAAAAAGCAAGTCATTTTAGTATTTTATTTTTTTGGATTTTTTCATCAACTATTATCATCAAAGTTAATTCAGTTAAATTTTATTTAATTAATAAGAAACAAGCAAGAAAACTATTAATTAACATTGAAATCAAAGAATTGAAAAAAATTTGTTTGTTACATTATTCCTTCCCCCGAGGATGTGCAAATTCATAAACACTTTTCAATCTCTCATTACTAACATGAGTATAAATTCCTGTCGTATTAACCGAGCTATGCCCTAACAATTCTTTTACGGTCATCAAATCAGCCCCATTATTCAACATATCCGTAGCAAAAGTATGCCTCAACATATGAGGAGAAATATGATAATCTACTCCGCATCGTAAAACTGCCCTATCAATCACTTCCCTAACATAGCGACTAGACAATCTCTCTCCATTTTTATTTAAAAATAAATAATCTTTTCCCTTTTGATTAAGTTTCAAATAACCATCATCTATATATTTTCTTAATACATCTTCACAATAACTACCAAAGAAAACTATTCTCTCTTTACGCCCTTTCCCCAAAATATGAATCGTTTTATCATACAAATTAATATCCCTAATCCGAATATTAACCAACTCACTAACTCGAACACCAGTCGCGTAAAGCATTTCCAAAATTAATGTATTCCTTTGCCCATAAGCATCATCCATAGGAAAAGCATGAAACATTTTTTCTAAATCATTATCATGAGCATACTTAGGCAACCGCCCATTTTTCTTAGGATTAGAAACTTCTTTAAAATAATTGAAAAAAACCTTTCCCTCATCTTCCATATAACGATAAAAACTACGAATCGAACTAAGTTTCCTAGAAATCGTATTTCTAGATAGTCCCCTACTATATAAGTACTCTAAATAATCTCGAACATCTTCCTCACCATAGCACAATACATCATTCTTAAAATCATATAACTCTAACAAATCCTCTTTATATCCCAAAATCGTACATTCAGAATACTTCTTTACCACCTGCAAATAATTTAAATAATCCAATATTTCTTTCATTATTTATCACTTATTCCCTTAAAATACTTAAACATCTAAAATTCCCAAAAAAGAGAATTTCCTAGGATTTATCTTTTTCTAATATCTCCTTCAAAAATTCCCCCGTATAAGATTCTGGTACCTGACTAACCTCTTCTGGTGTTCCCGTAGCAACAACATTACCACCTAAATCTCCACCTTCAGGTCCTAAATCAATAAGATAGTCTGCTACCTTAATAACATCTAAATTATGTTCAATAACAAGAACCGTATCTCCATTATCAACAATCCGTTCTAATATCTTTAATAACTTCTTAATATCATGAGAATGAAGACCAGTAGTAGGTTCATCTAAAATAAATAAACTTTTCCCAGTTGCCTTCTTTTGTAACTCTTTTGCTAACTTCACTCTAGCCGCCTCTCCACCAGATAAAGTTGGTGCTGGTTGTCCCAATTGAACATAACCTAATCCAACATCATGAAGCACTTGTAATTTATTTCTCACTTTAGCATGATTTTCAAAAAATTCTAAAGCTTCATCGACACGCATATTTAAAACATCATAAATACTTTTGTCTTTATACTTAATTTGTAAAGTTTCCTGATTATATCTCGTCCCCCCACACACCTCACAAGCAACGTAAACATCAGGCAAAAAATGCATCTCAATTTTCTTAACACCATCACCCCAACAAGCTTCACATCTTCCTCCTTTAACATTAAAAGAAAATCTTCCCTTGTCATAGCCTCTTATCTTTGCCTCTCTCGTCTCAGCAAAAATATCTCGAATATCATCAAATACACCAACATAAGTAGCAGGATTACTTCGAGGCGTTCTTCCAATTGGATTTTGGGTAATTTGAACAACCTTATCAATATTCTCTAATCCCTTTATATCCTTATATTTTCCTGGCTTTTCCTTTGAACGATATAGCTGATTAGCCAGTGCCTTATACAAAATTTCATTCACTAAGGTACTCTTTCCAGAGCCACTAACTCCCGTTACACAAGTCAATGTTCCAAGAGGAATTTTTACTTGAATATTTTTTAAGTTATGCTCCATTGCTCCTTTAATCGTTAAGTATTTTTTATTTCCTTTTCTTCGCTTTTTAGGGATTTCAATTTTATACTCTCCCGTTAAATATTTTCCTGTTAAACTATTCTCATCAGCCATCACTTCTTCTGGGGTACCACAAGCCATAACCAATCCTCCATTTTCTCCAGCAAGAGGACCAATATCAATCAAATAATCAGCTGCAAGCATCGTATCCGTATCATGCTCTACAACGATTAAAGAATTTCCCAAATCTCTCATCTTCAATAAAGAATCAATAAGTTTACGATTATCTCGTTGATGAAGACCAATACTAGGTTCATCAAGAACATATAAAACACCAGTCAATCTAGAACCAATCTGCGTTGCTAATCGTATTCTTTGACTTTCTCCACCAGATAAAGTACCAGCACTTCTAGATAAAGTTAAATAGTCCAACCCAACATTCATCAAGAAATCCAAACGAGACAAAATTTCTTTTACTAATATTTCTGAAATTTCTGCTTGCTCTTTAGTAAGGGTTAATCCATCAATAAAGTTTCTTAAATCACGAATAGAAAGATTCGTTACTTCAAAAATATTCTTTCCATCAATAAGAACAGACAAAACACTAGGTTTAAGTCTTGAACCCCCACAATGTGGGCAAGGAAGTTCCATCATAAACCTCTCAATCCATTCTCTAATCCAACCACTCTTTGTCTCAATATATCTTCTTTCTAAATTAGTAATAATTCCCTCGAAGTAATCTCGCGAAACTCTAGTATTTCCATTTTTAGAAACATAATGATACTCTAAAACATCAGGAGAACCATACAAAATAATATCTAACTCATTCTTCGTTAAATCTTTAATCTTTTTATTTAAATCTATACCATAATAATCACTAACTGTCCTAAGTTGTGTCATTATAATATTATTTTCATCATCTACAGTAATTGTCGTAATTGCCCCATCACTAATTGACTTATTTTTATCAGGAATCACTAAATCAACATCAATCTTATATTGAACACCAAGTCCCTTACATTCAGGACAAGCTCCATAAGGAGCATTAAAAGAAAATATTCTAGGTTCTAATTCCTCTAAAGAATAATCACAATAAGGACAAGCAAAATTTTCACTAAATAAGACCTCACCCTTACCAATAACATCAACAACCACTTTACCATGACTTAAATTCGTTGCAACTTCCATAGCTTCATAAAGTCTACTTCGAATAGAATCTTTAACAACAAGTCGGTCAACAATAACATAAATCGTATGCTTTTTATTTTTTTCTAAATTAATTTCACTAGACAAATCATAAATTTCTCCATCAATCTTAACTCGAACATATCCATCCCGTCTCAACATATCTAAAGTCTCTTGATGAGTCCCTTTCTCTCCTTTAACCACAGGAGAAGAAACCATAATTTTCGTACCCTCTTCATAACTAAGTACTTTATTGACCATTTCCTCAATACTTTGACTAGAAATTGGAACATGATGATTTGGACAATAAGGAACACCAATTCTTGCAAACAAAAGACGCAAATAATCATAAATCTCAGTAACTGTACCAACCGTACTTCTTGGATTATTATTTGTAGTCTTCTGATCAATACTAATAGAAGGAGACAATCCCTCAATACTATCAACATCTACGCGTTCTGTATTTCCCAAAAATTGCCTAGCATAAGCCGACAACGATTCAACGTATCTTCTTTGTCCCTCAGCATAAATCGTATCAAAAGCAAGTGAACTCTTCCCAGAACCACTAACCCCAGTAATCACAACTAACTTATTCTTAGGGATTTCTACATCAATATTCTTTAAATTATTAACCCTAGCACCTTTTACAACAATCTTATCCATATCCTTTTCCCCCAATCTATATCAGTATTTTTTAAATAATTTCCTTAATTTTTCCCTTAATCCTTTGAATAGCATTATCAATACTCTTCTTATCTTTATCTAATATACTAGCAATCTCATAATAATCAAAATCCTGTAACCGAAGCCGAAAAACACATTCCTCAAAATCAGTAAGCTTTGTCGCTATCTTAAAATAAATCTCCTTAAAATTTTCATCTAGCAAAAGACCCTCTTCTGGATTATTCCGGTTATCCCCTATACAATTAATTAAACTAACATCTTCTTCATTATCAATAGTATCAAGAGGAACTGCCTCATTTAAAAAACGATATTTATCTCGATTTTGCCTAGTTAATTCACTCATCAATTGCCTATCCATACAAATACTCGCAAAAGTATAAAAACTGCTCCGATCATCTTGATTAAATCTCTGAATAGCTTCCTCAAAGCCAATCGTACACTCCTGAATCAAATCATTGAGTTCAATCCCCTTATTTTGCATATACTTAAAATACTTATTACTCTTTTTCAAAATTAAAGGCTGATATTTACGATAAAGAATTTCAGCTGCTTCTTCATTATTCTCTTGAGCTAAACCAACAAGTTCATAATCATTCAACTCTTGCATTATCTTCTCCTTGATAAAACTATTTCTGATAAAACTATTCCACAAGAAACAGAAGCATTCAAACTATTAATCTTACCACTCATGGGAATACTAGCAATAAAATCACAATTCTTCCTAATAATATTAGAAATCCCCTTACCTTCATTTCCAATAATAAGACAAGTTCTTTCTGGATAATTTATCTTAGAATAATCTTCACCATCCATATCCGTACCAACAATCCAAAAATCATGCTTTTTTAACTTAGAAATAGCACTTCCCAAATTTGCTACACGAACAATCTTCATATAACTAATTGCTCCAGCAGAAATTTTAACCACAGTAGAATTTACCGTAACACTTCGATCATTAGGAATAATAATAGCATCTACCCCTAAAGCTTCAGCAGTACGAATAATTGCTCCAAAATTATGTGGATCTTCTAAATGATCCAACATAACGATAAGAACCCTATCCTTATCATGGATACTTTCTAAAAAATTATCCAAAGAATAAGTCTTTACTTCCGAAATTTCTAAAATAATCCCTTGATGATGACCATCTACCTTCTTATCCATCACTTGACTATCTAAAAAAGTAATTTTTATCTTTCTCTTTCGAATCAATTGAAAAACTTCTTCATCATGAAAATTCCGACTTAAATAAACCTTTAAAATTTCATCATCACTTCTTAAAGCCTCTTTTGCCACATTTTTACCATATATATACATTATTTCACCTCGATATAATCAAATATTTCTGCTAACCTCTCTTCATTCTTAGACAAATACAAATAACCAATTAAAGTCTCAAAGCCAGTAGATAATTTATAAGTCAAAATATCCGTATGCTTAGGATGACTACTTCTCTTATAATTTCTACCTCTTTTCACAATATCAATCTCTTCTGAAGTAAGCTTATTTTCATCAAGCAAACGCTTCAAAATACTAGCTTGTCCTTTAGCAGATACATAAAAAACTGCCTTTTTTTGCAATTCTTCTACCCGAACAATACCAAGTCGAATCAAAGACTCACGAATATACACCTCATAAATTGCATCTCCCAAATAAGCAAGTGCAATCACATTAATCAAACGAACATCTTCTACATTTTTCATGCAATAAAACTATCCCTCACCTTCGCATCTACCTCATAAGGTAAATATAAAGTTATCGTAAAATTCCCCATAAATTTAATAAAACCAAGACCAGGAATAACAATATCTTTACCCTTGTCCACAAAATACTGAACACATCTTCTATCCCGATAAATATTTTTTTCATAATTAGCAAATCGAATAGGAACGTCATTAGAAACATAAATCACAAAACTACTTCTTTTCATAGCTTCATAATCTATTCGTACAAAATCCCCAACCAATAGACTACCTTTACCCTCTACTTGACAACTCTTAGGTCGAATCTCTTTTCTAGGCGTTACCATCTTTAATTCCTTCTTATCTAAAAGATGGACAAGATTTCCTTTACCAAGTAACCCAGGAGTATCAATCAATGTAAAATCAGGAAAATCAATTCTTACCTCATTCAAAGTCGTCGAAGGATACATACTAGTAGTAATCATTCCTTCTCCTTCACCGTAATCATGAATAAATTGATTTAAAAGTGTACTTTTCCCAGAATTTGTATTTCCAACCAAATAAACTCTATCCTTAACATAAGTAAGAATTTGTTTATACAATAAATCCAAATGATAATTTTTTATACTACTTACAACAACAACATCCAAAATATTAGAATATCTCTTTAAAAAGTAATTTCTAGTCTTCTCTTCATTTAAACTCTTCGGCATAATATCCCTTTTCGTAACCACTAACAAAACATTTTCAAAAAAAGAAAGAAAATCCAAATCCAAAGATAAAATATCTGTTACATACAAAACCAAACCATCTTTAGGAATTGAAGCAATAATCTTTTTATAATCATCATTCGTTAAAGAAACATTTCTATATTCCCCATAATGTTTAAGACGAAAACATCTTTCACATAAATAGCTCTGAATATCCATAGTATAGCCAAGTTCAAGTGGTGAAGAATCTTGCAATAAAACACCACAACCACGACATTTACTCATAATACTCCCCCTTTTTTAAGATATCATGATTAGCAAATCGAAAGAAAACAAATCCTTCCATTGCTCGAAGAATTTTGGTAAAAATAAAATCTTCCTCAGTAACAGGATCAACTAAACAAGTAACAATACCTGCTTTATTTCCCCCACAAATATCAGTAAACAATTGATCCCCGATAATACATACTTCTTCTTTTTTAAAATGATACCTTTTCATCACCTTTTTAAAGTGATAAGTAAACGGTTTCATCGAAGAATGGTGACAAACTACTCCCAACTCTTGAAAAGGAACAAGTCTTTTTTTAGGCGCATTAGAAAAAATAATTACCGTAAAATCAAGTTTTTTTAACTTTTTAAATAACTTTTTTAATTCTACCGTAGGATTTTTTTCATGATAGCCAACACAGGTATTATCTAAATCAAATAAAAGTAACTTTACCCCTCTTTTTTTTAAAGAGAGATAATCAATTTGATAAATACTTTCTTGATACATTTTTGGGATAAATTTTTTCATCTCATTCCCCCTCTTTCTTCTTCATACACACATCATAGATTTTATCATTTTATTTTCTCAAAGTCAACAGATAAAGAACAATTGTTCGTTATCTTGGTAGTAAACAAAAAAAGTTAATCAAACCAAATTATTTTTTGACTAACTCTTACTTTATCTTATTCAAATCAATAAACTTTATGAACTAATATCATGACCGATTCTTAAGAAAATGAAAACACAACGAAAAATATAATAAAGATACTAAAATTAAATAAACCCCAGTAACTTTTAAATAAGTTAAAATAACCCCTCCTGGATTAAAGATAAGCAATAATCCAACAACAATTGCTACAAATCCAAGAAACAAATACTTTCCTCTTCGAATATTAACAAACTCTTTTAAATGAACATATCTTACCCACATTTCAATTGCCATAACAAACAAATATAAACTAAACAAAATAGGTAAAATATTGATCATAAAGCCATAATAAATATATAAAACTAAACTAACCCAAATAAAAACAACCCCAATTAATAAATCCGTATAATTATTCTTCTGATAATCTTTCTCTAAAAAAAACGCTAAAATTTGAACAACCCCAATCACAGCACAAATACAAACTAAAATATAATTAAAAGTCTTCAGTAATTCATCCGTAGCCGCAATAAAAACAATCCCCAAAACAAAATACAAAATCCCCATTAAAACCGTACTCAAACTAAAATTTTTCTGAAACACAAAAAATCACTTCCTAAACACATTTCTTAATAATATCACTAGCAACCATAACCCCATCATGACTAGCTGTCACCAATTGATATACCTCTTTCGAAATAACATCTCCACAAGCATAAACATCAGGAATACTACTTTTCCCATTTTGATCAACAATAATATAGCCATCTCTTTTTTTACCAGTAAATAACTCACTATTAGGAATAGAACCAACTGCCAAAAAAATTCCCGCAACTTGAATCTCTTTCCCGCTCTTTAATAAAACCCCAGTCACCTTTTCCTCATCATATAAATACTTCAAAATTTCCTCATCATATAAAATCGTAACATTCTCTTTCAAAGAAAGACGCTTTTTTAAAATATCCTCAGCCCTTAAAGTACTTTTTCGATAAACCAAATAAACATGATGACAAATATTGGATAAATAAAGTGCCTCACTAACAGCACTACTTCCTCCCCCAACAACCATCACATCAAGCCCACGATAAAAGGCACCATCACAAGTAGCACACAAACTAATTCCTCTTCCTAAAAGTTTCTCTTCATGATTAAGATGTAAAAGCCTCTCTCTCCTACCTGTAGCAAAAACCAAATAAGTAAACCCATAGCACTTATCTTTAGTCATCACTTGTTTCTTCTTGTAATCAATTTTTTTAATCTCATCACTAACAAAACAAACCCCAGTCTTCATCACCTGAGAATACAAATTCATTATTAAATCAGAACCACTAACCTCTTCATAACCAGGATAATTTTCAATACTACTAATTTTATTCAACTGACCACCAGGAGCATTATTTTCAATCAACAAAGTAGAAATACCAGCACGCTTCAAATAAATTGCACAAGAAATACCACTAATACCAGCCCCAATAACAATAACTTTATATTCTTCCATCTTCTCCTCCTATTATTTTATTTTGAACTCCCCCACGATGTTTTATCCGAAAGGACAAAAAGCAACCGATAACTACCATAGCAACAGAAACAAGTTGACTAACTCTAAATATTCCCAAATATAAAGAATCACTCCGAAGTCCCTCAATAAAAAGTCTTCCTATCCCATACCAAATTAAATAAAAAGAAACTTGTCTCCCAAACTGATTCTCATACTTTTTACGAATACGAATTAATATAAATACACCAATCAAACACCAAATAGACTCATATAAAAAAGTTGGTTGACGATAAAAACCATCAATATACATTCCATCAATAATAAATTGAGGCAAATGCAACGACTTCAAAGCAGCTAATGTAGTCTTTCCACCATAAGCTTCTTGATTAAAAAAATTTCCCCATCGACCAATAGCTTGCCCTAACAATAAAGACAAAGAATAAATATCCAGTACCCGAAGAAAATTTAAATTCTTCTTCTTACAATAATACAAAATATAAAGAATACCCGCAATAACTCCCCCATAAATTGCAAGACCACCCTTCCATATCATAAAAATAGATAACAAATCATCTTGATAAAGAGAAAAATTAAAAATAACATAATACGCTCTAGCCCCAATAATAGAAAAAATCACAAGATATAACACCATATCCATAATTTCATTCGTCTTATAACTAATCTTCCTACTATAAGAAACAACAATTTGATAGCCAACAATCACTGCAACTAATATCAAAAAAGAATACCAATAAACAGTAATCGGACCAATCTGAACTAATACCCTATTCATCCTTCACTCTCCTTTTGTAAATAATTGGCTTAATAATCATTCCTTCCATAAACATATTTAAAATAGAAATCAAAATAGCAATCAAAAATGGCAAAATAATTCCATGAATTTGAAAATTACTCCCTAAAAGAAAACTAGCAAGATATAAAATTAAAACATTAATAATAGGATAAAATAACCCCATCGTAATTGCCGTAATTGGCAAAGTAACATAAACCAAAATAGGCTTTATCGTCTGATTCAAAACATAAATAATAACAGATGCCAAAAACGCATAAACTCCAAAATGCTTAGGATTAATATAAAAATGATTTTGAAATAAAACCGACACCGTAATTAACACAATCGTATACCCTACCATATACAGTAGCCACTCAAAAAATGGATGATGAACAATTCGTTGAAAAGTACTTTCCTTAGGATTATTTTCTTCTTCTATTATGATTCTCTTTTTCATAATTCCTCCTTATTTATTCTAAGTATATCATGATTTAAAAAAAATTAAAATACTTATCTAGTACTTTACTCAATAGGTAAAATAACTTAAGTATTTTGATTATCATAAATAAAAATAAATTCATTTCCCCACATTTTTTTGTAATGACTTAAAACATAATCATAAATTTTTTTGCTAAATTGACTATATTTTTTAAACTCCTGTTTCTCCACAAAAAAACCACAAGAATGACTACCACAAAGAGAATCAATTTCTCCAATAACCCTTTCTTCTCCATAATATCCTAAATTACCATCAGCTAGCAAATCATATTGACCAATCGGAATACCACTATAAAGCTTAATTGCATAACTACCACTCCCTATAATAAAAAAATAATCATACTTTGAATAATATTTTTCAACTATCTCTGACTCTTTTTTCAAAGAAATATCATTCCCACTATTATTCCTCAAATACCAAAATTTATCACTTTCCAAACTAATACGATAATCCAAACTAAAGATAAGTTTTAAAACATAGATTACAAAAATACTCCAAACACACCCTAGCAAAAGGAATCGATAATAGAATCTCAATCGCATAAAATTAAACTCTTTTACCACACAATAAATAACCGGCACCAAACAAACAACAAAATGATTCATATCAAATATAGGATAAGCATTAACTTGAAACATCAAGATAAATAAGTATTTTTTATCTCTAAACTTTCCCTTTACCATTTGAATAATCAAATATAAACATAAAAAACCCTCTAACCAGAAAAAAATACTAAATTCTAAATTACTCTTTCCAAAATCAAACATCCCTAAAAAACAATAATTAATAAACTCAAAGAAAGCGCCTTGAATAAAAAGATAAAAACTAACAATAAAAAAAGGAATAAGATAGATAACTAAACTCTTTAACCTATTTTTACTATAAAACAAAACAGGAATTAACAAAAACATTCCAATACTTTGTTTAGAAATGAAAATAAGACCTGCAAGAAACGAAACAACATCATAATATTTATTATCATGACTATCTAACAAATAAATAATCACAAATAAAAGAAACATAGAAAAATAATTATAAGAAGGAAAATAATAAATAATAATAAGTGGATATAATAACAGCAACTTATATAACCCTAATCTCTTATACAAAATAATTGCTAAAAAACCAATTAATATACAATCAAACAAATGGATACTAATCAAATAAATTCCAAATAAATGGATAAAAATACTACTAAGAAAAAAGTAAAGTGGTGTAACCATAACATTAAAATCACGATAAATTACCAATCCCTTTGCTATATTATAACTAAAACCATAATTCCAAATCTCATCACCATTCAAAGGAAGAAAAAACACCCCATAACAAAAACTTATCATAAAAAAGATAGCAAAAAGAAGCAACAACTTTAAAAATTCTTTTTTCTTCATCTAAATCACCTCTCTTTCTATTCTTTCTTTTGATTATCATAAACAAAGAAACTACCATTCCCTGCAATTCGATGATATTGATTCAATACATAATAATAAATAACCTTACTAAATTGACCATCTTTTTCACTAGACATATCCTCAACAAAAAACACACAAGAATTATTCTGACAAAGATTATCAATTTCTTTTACTATTCTCTGACTACCATGATACCCCATATTGCCATTTAACAATAAATCATACTGACCAATTGGAATATCATTATAAAGCTTAATCGCATAACTATTTCTAGTAATCAAAAAAGAATAATCATACTTTTGATAATACTCCTTAACCACCTTTGATTCTTTTTCTAAAACATTATTCACATCTCCCTTATTTCTCAAAAATAAATAATGACTAACATCAAAACTAACAACATAATCATAACAAAAAATAGATTTTAAAACATAAATAACAGGAAAAGAAACAAACAAAACAAGAATTAAAAATCGATAATAAAACCTTAACCTCCCAAAATCAAAATCCTTTAAAATACAATATAAAACAGGAATAAAAGGAATAATAAAATGAGAAATATCAAAAATAGGATAAGCATTAACTTGAAACATCAAGATAAATAAGTATTTTTTATCCTTAAATTTACATTGAAAAATCTTAACCAATAAATACATACAGCAAAGTACTTCAATAACAAAATAAACGGTAAAAAACTTATTATGATCATTAAAATCAATTATCCCCAAAAAGCAATAATTAATAAAGTCAAAAAAAGCACCCCGAAAAAGCAAATAAATACTTAAAACAAAAATTGGCAATAAATAAATAATCAAATTCTTTACTTTATTTTTACTATAAAACAAAACAGGAATTAACATCAGTAATCCAATACTCTGTTTAGAAATCAACATCAATCCCGATAAAAAGGAAATCACTCCATCACAAGTCTCCTTATTTTTATCAAACAAATAAATCATCACAAATAAAAGAAACATACAAAAATAACTATAAGTAGTAAAATAATTAAAAATAATAACAGTATACAATAAAATACTTTTATAGAATCCCATACTTTTATAAAGCATTATCATTAAAAAAGAAATTAAAATACAATCAAATAAATGAACACTAACCAAATAATTTCCAAAAATTCGAATAAAAAAACTACTAATCATAAAATAAAGCGGCGTTTGTAAACAATTAAAATCCCGATAAATCATTAGCCCTTTTGTAAGATTATAACTAAATCCATAATTCCATATCTCATCCCCAGTAATAGGAATACAAAAAGCCTTATATAAAAAACTAACAATAAAAGTTAAAACAAAAATAGCAAGATAACGAACAAAATCTTTTTTATTCTTTTTCATGAATATAATCCTCATTTCCTAACAAATAAAATCCATCATCAATCTCAATAGATGAATAATGATTTTTTACATAATCAATAATCTCCTTCCATTGAGAGATTGAACTATTAAAATCATCTTGATAAATAACAAATAAACAAGTTTCCTTTTGACAAGAATTCTCAACTTCCTTAATCAATTTTCTCACTCCATGATATCCACAATTTCCACTAAGCATAAAATCAAATCGATCAATTGGCTTTCGATAATAAATTTTATAAACATAAGCTTGCCAATCAATAAAGTAGGAATAATCATATTTTTTTGAAAAATAAGAAAAATCATCTAAAAATTCCATTTTAACAGTAGATAAATTTCTTAAATAAAAAGAATTATTTTCAAAAGAAACATCAAATGGCTTTAAAAAAAGTGAATAAAAGGAATAAAAAATAAAAAATAACAGAAAATAGAATTTTTTCTTATCGAATGGATAACTAAATAAAATATAAAAATAAGGAATTAATGCTAAAAACAAATGACTATCATCACAAATTGGATAAGAAATAACTTGAAAAAACATGGTATACAATAATCTTTTATCATAAGACCTATTTTTATTTATCAATATTAACAAATGACAAATAACAAAAAATTCAATCAATAAAAAAGAAAAAAATAGTTTTTTATTTTGTTGATTAAAATCAAACATACTCCCAAAAACACAGTCTAAAAAAGAAAAATACGAAGAAGTCAATATAAAATAAAAACTAATAATTAAAAATGGAATGAAAAAATAAAATATACTCCGAAATTTCTTTTTAGAATAATAAATATAGGGAACAAATAAAGCAATACCAATATTCTGTTTAGTAATAAAAATTAAACCAACAAGAAGTCCTATTAGAAAATCATGATATTTACCAGCATCAATAAAAAATAAAATACTCATCAATAAAAATAAAGATAATAAATTATAACCACTATAACCAATAGTAAGAATAAATAAAATAAATATTGATTTAATTCCAATTTTTTTATACATCATCAAAAATAAAAGACCAATCAAAATACAATCGAACAAATGAGTACTAATAACATAATCACCAAAAATAAAAAGAAAAAAACTAGATATAAAAAAATATAACGGCATCTGTAATGCATTAAAATCTCGATAAATTACCATTCCTTCTGATATGTTATGACTAAAACCATATACCCAAATTTCATCACACCACACAGGCCTAATAATAGCAATTAAAAAGAAAAAAGAAAAAGCTAAAAAAAACAAAAATAAATATTGAAAAAATCTTCTCATTTATACACCCAATCCTAAAAATTTTTCTCAAATAAAATAAAATACTTATCTTGATATAAAACTTTATAATGAACATCTTTCCTTAAAATCAGAAATAATGTTTCTTTCTTACTAATTAAAACATGGGTAACTCCATATTTTTTAAAAATTTTCTCATAATTTTTAGGAATATCCTCCATTTCATCAAAAATACTATAATTCATTCCATTAAATTCCTTTAAATACAAATCACATCTTGCATCAATAAAAACAGGAATATCTTGAAATAACAAATAACTACCATAATTGTAACCATTATATAACTTAATATTTTTAACATCTAAATTTTCTTTTACATAATTAACTGCATCAACAGGATAATCTTTTTTTAAAACAAATTCTTCTTTAGAATGATTTAAAAATTGATAGTAAGAAAAAATACCTATTCCTAAAAGAAGAATGCAATATAACCCCTTATTGTCAATGAGTATCTTTCCTAAAATATCAAAAGTAGAATCATGAAGTCCATTAAGAGCACGCATGCAAACAATACTAATCTCAATAATCCCAATCGTATAGAAAAAAGAAAGGTGCCTAATAGAAGATAAAGACATAAAAATTAGTCCACCTATCATAAATAATTCTCTTAAATATATTTTAGTAGAAGTAAAAATTAAAACCACACACAAAATTAAAATCATTATAAGAAAATAAGGATGTTCAATAACGGTTAAAGGAAAATGCTCAAGTAAGTATTTTTGACTATCCCCTACCATAATTCTAAAAATATAAGTATAACATATCTTACTTGGAGAAAAAATTCCTAAAAATAAACTAATTCCAAAGGTAATACTTAATAATCGAATATGAGAAACTTTTTCAATTTTTAATTTAAAATTTTTTTGCACTTTTAAATATTCTGCACAAATATACTCTCCAAAAAAAGGAAGAAAAAGAATAAAGAAAAAAGGCCAAACTGTCGCATGTACATTAGCAATTAATAGACAAATCAAAAACAAAAAGATAGAATACTTTTTCTTGCCAGTTTCAACTAATCTACAAATAAAATAAAATTCTAAAACAAAACCAATCAAACTAATTAATTGAGCCCTAGCAACAGCAAACATCGACAATCGAAACACACAAACAATAGAAAGCACTAAGGAAAAGAACTCATTCTTAATTAATTTTAAACTAACATAATAAATAAATAAACAAAGTATAATATAAGTAACAATAGTACTTACATAAATTCCAAAATAACCAGACTTAGAATAAATTAGATAAATAAACAAGTCATAAAGCCAATGAGGATAAGTATAAGGTAGCTTAGTTACCCAACAATAATGATCAAAAAAATCAATCCCATGATGATAAATAAAATCTCCTAATTTAATCATATAAAATGTATCAGTTTGAAAATACTTATAAGTAAGCCCAATACATAAAAAAATAATAGATATTACTCCAAATAAACGATACTTCTTCATTATAATCTTCCTCTACTAATGTTTTACTTAAACTAAGTATACACAAGAAAAATATACCTAACAATATAATTAACTAAAAAAAAACTACATCCTGTAGTTAAGATACTTTTTTATATAATTTTAATTTTTCTAAAAAAGGAAATAATATTTCTGAATTATCTACTCGATCATTCATTGGAGGTAATACAGAAAAAAACGATATTCCAGCTTCTTTGGCTAACTGTTCAACATCACGTTGATTTAATAATGAACGATTTAACACAACTTTTGCATTTAATACTTTATCAAAACAATCATTATCCAACATTACTAATTTATTAATCATTAAAACAGAAGACTCCATTAAATAAATAATATCTCCACAAATAGAATGACAAGATGAAATATCCATATTATTTAAATCAACTAATATAACATTGGCATCTCTATATTGTAAAATGACATTACTAATATCTCGTTCACTACAAGAAATCATATTTTTATCTCCATAAAACATAAAATCTTTTTTGTTTACTTCTATAGCAACAGTATAATAATGTTTAGACAATTGCTGCTTTAACATATAAATTAAAGAAGTCGAACCAGCATGACTAGTAAAATTTCGAAACCCAATAACTCTAACATCACTAGCTATTTTTTCAAGATTAAAAGATTGGACATTAGCTATTTTTTGCAAATGAGCAACATCTCGATAACTATTTGGATTATTATAAAGATAAATTAATTCTTCTTCTGTCCTAGCAAAATTATATATTCCCATACTAATCAAACTAGAAATATAACCATCACCATTAACAATTGGATCATTATTAAGTAAAAGAATAATTTTACTGACATCAAGTCCAACAGATAATTGCTTAATATTATTAATATTTGTATAATTTTGAATAGCAGTAATATCTAAAAACATTTTATTAAAGAAAAAATTAGAAAAAGTTTGAACAATCTCATCAATAGTAAATTCACCACTAATGGATTTAATAATATCAACATTTAAATTATCAAATTTATCACCATTCAAATTTGAAACAATAACATTCATTATATCACCTTTATCTATCTAAATAAATAATCTTAGTCTCTCCACTAACTGGAATAACAGTTCCTATATGAAATAATGGAAAATCAACAACTACATAAGCAGTAACTTTATAATACACTCTATCACCACTATTATGCGTTACAATACAAGCTCCATAATCAGTTAAATCCACTGAATCGGTTCCAGAAATACTAGTACCTCTACAGTCATTTACCACATTTTCATTACTACCATAATTATAGGAAACTTTACTTAGATAAGAATCAATTCTATCCCTTGTACTTGAACTATAACTGTTAGGATTGGATCTTTCTAAAATATTAATAATATTATTTTTTATTCGGAAAGTTTTAGAAATGGTAATTGATGCAGTCATAAAGCAAATAAAAACAACAAAAAATACCAACATTATCCTTAAAACAAAAGAACCACCAAATGCATCTTTCACAAAATCACCACCTAATTTTTAATTGTTGTTGTTTCTCCACGAATAGGAATTATAAAATCATAACTAAATACAGGGAAAGAAATAACTAAATAAGTAACAACCTCATAAAACACAGAATTCTCTCCTAAATCAGTTCTAATGATACAAACACCATTTTCAGTAAATTGATTTTCAAATGTTTCTTCAGAAGAATTTTCATTATGAGAATCTTTTTTACAAAGATTTTTAACATTTTGGTTATCTCCCTCATTATAAGGAAATGACTTTAGATATTCATCAACCTTATTAATAACATCTTGTTTTCTTGAACCTTCAGAATCATATTGATATTGTTCTAAAATATCAATAACTCCATTTTTCACTCGAAAAGCCTTAGCGTAGCTAACAGCAATTGTCATGAAAGACACATAAAAAACAATAAATATTATAATAATTTTAAACATAAATGTACTTCCAAATGCATCTCTCATGCCAATTTCCTACCTTTCAATACTTCCTATCATTTATTAATCTTGTGTTGTAATATCCGCCCACTTATTACCAACATAATCCTGAGCAAGAGGAACTAAAAATTTAACAACCCCTGCAATCAAGGCAATTGCAAGAATAGTTACAACTACCATACTTAATTCACCTGTAGCTTCTTTCATTTTGTCTCACCTCCCTTATTAATATTTTTCTTCTCCTACGCAACAGCTGTAAAAGAAAGTAACATAGATACGATAAGTAATATCATTCCTCCACCACCTGTACAAACTAACATTACCATAGTCATACTTTCCATCTTATCTAATCTATTTTTATATTTTTGTTCTCTTGCTTTTTGTTGTAAAGCAGAAACACTCTTCGAAAAAGCAACCAATTGAGTATGCTTTTTTTCCTGCTCACCAAGACCTAAACGATATAACAATCTCATCATTCTAACCGAATCCCTAACAGGATACATTGCGGCAAAATCCATATACGGTTGAACAGAAGAATCTCCAGCTTCAATTTTAGCAATCATTGCTTTCAATCCTGGTTTAAAGACTTCTGGAGCATCATCTATACTTCTAGCAAGAGCAACAGGAACAGTATAGTGTTGAATTAAAACTTCTAATCCCTTTAAATAATAAGGCAATAAAGAATCAACTTCATTCAAATGATTACGATAAAATTTCTTTAAATCCATATATGGCATCTTAAAAACAAGAAAGCCACAAACAAGTCCCAAAATTACATTTAAAAAAGATAAATCAGAAATAAATACAAAAATAAATAAAATAGTAATTAACACGCCATTCCGAATTCTTTTCATAAATACCTGATTAGGATCATAAACCTTATCCCCATACTTTGCATAAAGCAAAAAATCATAATCACTTTCTTTCAATAAATAAAAGAAATCCTTATTATCATAAACAAACTTACCAGAATTAACTTTCCCCGTGTAAAAAAATATAAACAAAATAATTGCACCAATAAGAAATATCTCTATCATTATTCAGCCCCCACATTCTCATTATAATATTTTTCTCCTTTAAGAAGAAATAATGTATTAATAATAACTAATGCATGAAGTAAAACTAAAATAAGTTTATTATTCAACATAGCAATGTAAGAATCTACACCTAATAATAGCTGAATCAACATAACAATTCCATATAAAGCAACACCAAAAACCAAAAATTGCTTATGAAATTCAGACCTATCCATCCTATCTCTATATACACCTTCTACAAGAGCATCAATATCGGTCAACATATTATCAAATGTTTCTTCTGTATCTTTAGCACCCTCTTTTGTAACTTGTAAAAACAATTGATGCATATTCTTAACCATAAAATAAGGATACTTAGCATTCATATAAGCTATAGAATCATTTACATCCCCTTTTTCATAAGAAAGAGCAATCATTGTCTTAACATCAGACAAAACAGGATCTTCTAAAACACCAGATTCCACTACACCTTCAAGTGATTTAATAAAAGCTTGCGTAGTTGCAAATTCCATAATAGTATTAGTAACATAAACTTGAATTTGTTCAAAAATAAATTCACTATATTGCCTCTTAGAACGAAGATACGAAATATAAGGAACAAAAGCAATAGCAATCACTGCATAAATAATAGAAATAATTAAACTATAAAAATATAAATATCCAATTACAGCAGCAATTCCAGCAAGCAAAACAATTTGTATAAAATATTGTCTCGGAGTATAATCAAGACCTAAATCCTTTATTTTTCTTCTCATTTCTTTATAAGAATAAGGTGCATATTTATCATATAACTGATTTTTTTGTTCATTAACAAATTTATAAACTCCACTACCAGTACTTGAACGATAAGTAATAATAAAAATTAATATAATACCAACAATAATAATTTCCAAACTAATCACCTCACTCTACATTAACATTAGAATTATTATACACTATTTTATTGGAATTCACAATACCCAAAGAAGAAGAACTAGAAATATTATCACGAACAGGGATAGAATTATTATTTCTATTCACAGCATGCGCATTTTGAACATTATTAGCCCCCATAGAATAATTCATAGAAGAGTTTTGATAAGGAACACTTTTACTTTGAACACCAACATTATTTAAATAAGCAAAATTTGAAAAATTATTGTTATTTCCATTCACTTGATTTGCAGATAAATTTCTCGAATGAATAGTTTGAGAATTTTCAACCACACCTACATTACCATTTTGAAAATTAGAATTTATTGAAGCAAGATTTGTCATATTTCTTTCTCCATTTGAACTAATATTACTACTATTTGTAACATTATTTTTTGTGTTCATTGAATTTAAATTACTTTGCTGAACAACATTAGACTGAACAGAAGAAGGATAGTTCATTGTATTGAAATTATTTTTTTCATCTGAAATACTCTGCTCTCTAAATTCTTGTTTTACTAATATATCAGGTGGCATAATAACTCCCTGACTTTCCAAATAACCAAGTAAATATTGAGTAGGATTATGAATTTCTGTTTTGCCATCAGGTGTCCTTTTATAAATAATTTGATATTTAGGTTTATTATTATCATCAACATAAAACTCTACTACTTCCGAAACTTCTCTCTTAAATCGCTGTAATTCTTTACTATAATATCCTTTAATATGAACCCCAAGTTGAACATAACGATGAATACTTCTCAAAAATTGATCCATATCAATACTAGATTCTAACAAACTATATAAACGACTAGGAATCGATTCAGCCTTATCGGCATGAATAGTAGATAAAATATTATGTCCAGAAGAAATTGAATCTCTAACCGCCATAACAGCCTCAGCACTACGAACCTCAGAAAGTAAAATCCATCTTGGATTCTGTCTCATACAAGTAACAAGCACGTCAGCATAGCTAGCAATATTATTCGTCTTCATCGCAACAATATCTCTCTCAGGAAAAATTCTATCCAAATGAAGTTCCAATGTATCTTCTATTGTAATAATTTTTTCATCATATTTCGTATGAGCAGCCATATACTTAACAAATTCAGTTTTACCACTACCAGTCTCTCCACTTACCAAAATATTGCAATGCCCTTCTACACATTTTAAAATAAAATCATGAATATCTAATCGAATATAATCCTCTTTAATAATTTTATCTTTCTCTAATCTTATCTTAGCAGGTGTCTTACGAATTAAAACTGCAATTCCATTCCTAGCAATAGATTCATGAACAAAGTTCATACGAAGTTCAGCACTCTCAGCATCCAAAAAAGGATTAGCCATATTAAAAGATTTCCCCATAGAATTAGCGCACTGAAAAGCCATTTTTTCCATAAAAGCATTATCGACAGCAGGATTTTCTACACGATATACACCTTTTGATAAAGATTTTAACCATACTTGTCCTCCATTACTATAAGAAATATCTGTAATATCATCATTATCCAAATATGGTTGAAGAGCCCCAAAATCAACTTGTGTAAATTCATTTTTCATCGAACCACTCCTTAAGAATTACCATTTCTATCACTATTATTAGTATCACTATCGGTAGTAACTTCATCCTTCGTACTAGTTAAAATTTCATCAACAGAAACCATTTTTGTCTTTTCATTAATAAAATTCTGAATATCCTTACTATTTACATAAACCGTATTTTCTTTAGTAAGTTCTTGCGTATTAGGTACTAAAATTAACTCTACTCCATAACTATCACTTAAATAAACAGCCTTTCTAAACAATAAATGCATATCTTCTGGTAAAGCAAAAATCATATAAGCAGGAGTTTTAACTTCAGAAGAATCATCAAATACATGTCTACCTTCACTATCTTTTACATCTAAAATAGTAATATTACTAATAAATTTACCAAACATAATCGTTCCATCATCACTTTTTGCTTTAAAATAAATATTAATTACATCATCAGGCTGCATGCTATTTGCATAAGTCGTATCCATATTAACTTTATAATTAACTACAGTCTCATTCTTCTTAATATTTAAAAACGCTGAATTAGGTAACAAATTAGAAGTAGTAAGTAAATCTTTATAAAATAAACTACCTTCAATAATCTTTGTATTATATTGAGAATATTTACCTACAATATCCTCTTGAGCACTATAATAACTACCAACAAGAAAAGATGCAGGAACATTCATATAATTAATCATATTTGCCGTAATCTTTGTCTTAGGTTTAATCTCCTGATTAGCATAAGGTACTCTTGTTAAAGCAACTTTTTGATTTATTCGATAATAATAACCAATAAATAAAATAATTACACACAAGATAACACCAACAATTGTAACTGTATTCTTATTACTTAAAAATTTTCTAAATGAATCTTTCAAAATATTTCCTCCTTTAATTAAAATACTTAATTATCTATAACCATATGTTATTGATTTTTAGTACCATTTGATTGATTTTTAGTACCATTTGATTGATTTTTAGTACCATTTGATTGATTAGTTGATTTACTATCAGTATCATTCGTCTTATTATCATTATTATCAGTAGTATTTACCTTATCCTCTGTACTAGATAAGATTTCATCAACAGAAACCATCTTTGTCTTATCATTAATAAAGTCTTGAATATCTTTACTACTTACATAAACATCAGCATCCTTTTCCACTTTTTCAGTATTAGGAACTAAAATTAACTCTACATCATAACCATTTCTTAAATAAAGAGCTTTTCTGAATAATAAATGCATATCTTCTGGTAAAGCAAATAACATATAAGCAGGACTCCTAGCCTCAGTAGTATTTTCAAATACTCTCTGACCATTTGCATCTTTCATATCTAAAATTTTAACATTACCAATAAATTTACCAAACATAATTGTTCCATCGTCACTTTTAGCTTTCAAATAAACATTAATAATATCTCCAGGCATCATACTATTTGCATAAGTAGCATCCATATCTACTTTATAACTAATTACAGTTTCATTCGATTTAACGCTACTAAATGCCGAATTAGAAACATTAGAACTATCTGTCAAAAAATCAGTATAAAATATACTTCCCTCTGCTATCATAACATCAGACTTAGCATATTTACCTTCAATTTGATCAGAACTAGAATAATAACTACCTTTAATAAATGATGCTGGAACATTCATAAAAGAAATCATATCTGAAGTAATTTTAGTTCTAGGTTGAATCGTTTGATTAGCATAAGGAACCTTTGATAAAGAAACTTTTTGATTAATTCTAAAATTATATCCCCAATATAAGATAATAATACACAAAACCACACCAATAATAGTAATTGTATTTTTATTACTAACAAATTTTTTTAATGAACTAGATAAATTCATTCTTATCCCTCCTTTTATTTACTATTTTATCTACTTTCCAAAAAATCCCAACCATAGCCACCATCTGGATCAAATTCCAAAATTCCACTTAATTTATTTTGAATATCAGCACTAGATACATTAGAACTAAATCCCAGTTGATAATTATCCGTTTTACTAGTTGCCACTACACTTACTTTAGAAGGACTTTCCATAATATCATAGAAAGATAAAGAATAACCATTACTATTTCCTTCAATACTTGAATAAAATCTTCTAGTACAATTAGCAACAAATTTTTCTTCTAAAATTTTTAACTTTCCTGTTGTCATATAATAACTCATATCAATTGATTCATACATAGAAGCTTCTACCGACTCTTTCAAAACATAATACTCACTTTCATTATTAATCGTAACATTTTGAAAGAAAGTAATAAATGATAACCCCAGAATACCAACTAGAATTATACCCAAACTTAAATAAGCATATTTCATCTATACTTCACCTCCATCAATTTTGAACTTTATCACAAGATGGATCATATAATCCACCTTTACAATGATTACCATTAATTTTAGAAAATAAGTCATTTATTCCTCTATTACGAACAACCAAACTAGTAGCACTACCATCAGTAGACATATCTTTATATGAATAATAATCTCCATAAGTAGTCTTTAAACCATCAATAGCACTCTTATTTTTAAAGAAATTAGTTTGATAACCAATAGCACTAAATGAATTTCCTGTAATTCTATTTAAACCATTACTATCAATATATTCTTTCCAATTCTCAGGATAACTACTTTCTCCTTTAGGAAAAGGTGTAGAAGTATCAATTGAACGATATCTTAACTTCTTAGTATCTTGTATTTCATTAATAACATTCAAATGACAAGTAGCATCATAAGTAAAATCAGTTTTTCCAGGAATACCAAATTTACCATAAATTTTAACTTTAAAATCTTCCCCAGTTTTCCAAGTTGGTGAAACATAGTACATACTAACATCACCATTAGTAACATCATAACCAGACGTCTTATTTCCATATACAATCTTACCTTCTCCATTATTGCTAAGCCATCCTTGATTTACTTTATATTTTCCAATTCTAGAATTTTGAGCAAGATCATCAATAGTAGTAAAGATACCTGCACCACTATTAATCTGAGTTGGTTTATTGGTATCAGGGAAAGAAACTGTCATTTTATCAACAGAATCACTTATACTATAAGAAGCATTTTTATTAACAATATCTTGATATACCCCTGTTCCATATGAAGTAGATTGTCCACCAACCTCATTATAAATAGTATCTCCTTCTTTTAAAGAAATAAGAACCCTTCTTTCCGTTATCACACCAGTTTTATTATCACGTACATTAAAAGTAAGAACATTATTATATGTATTATATTGAGATGTCCCTGAGTTTTCATTAGAAGAAGTATCATACCTACTACTATATCCTGAAACAGAAAGCTGAGTATCATAATCAACCGAAAAATAGAAAGGCTGACCAGATTTAACACTTTTTCTCATTTGTTCATAAAATTTTTCATTTAATTTAACATTAAATGTTTGCTTAATATTAACAACAACACTTAAATCAATAGGAACCCAATAATTTCCACCTGAAGATTGCAATCCAGTATTAGAAGTTGCAGCAGTATTATCTCCTAAAGTTGAATCAATAACGCTCTTATCAACAGGATAATAATATGTATCATGCAACACTTCATCATAATTAACGACAACGTTTTCAGCATTTTTACAAGTATTTTGAGTAGCCGTATCTTTATTTGTCTCTAAATCTTTAACCGTAGTATCATTCTTACAAGTCTCTTCATCATAATTACAATTTCCACCAACACAAGTCACAGCTTGTCCATCTTCACAATTACAACCATTACAAGTTTTATCAATTTCATCTTTAAGTTTTAACGCTAAATCACCTGATGACTTAACCCAAGCACTCCAGCCCCAACCTTTATCACCTGAATCACCATTAATTCCCTCTAAATAGAAAAGTCTTCCAGCAACAGTACCAGTTCTATCCCCTTTCCAATTGTTCCAACCACTAGAAAATTTTTCCACATTTGTTACTGTATAAGTTGCACCATAATTAAACATACGTCCCCTAATATTATTAGCATATGAATTATTCCCAGACTGAGCACTTCCATACGATCCAGAAGCTTGATCAGCAGTAAATTGTACCTTATCAGATATTCCACCTAAAGTAACAGTCATTTTTCTTTTTTCTTTAACATCGTAAGTTTTTCCTCCAGATTCTACCTTAGAAGTAACTTTATAATTGTAACTATACTTAGCATCTTCTTTCTTTGTATTACAACTCTTACCAAAAACACTTTTACAAGAATTGGGGATAATACCAATATCACTACTATCAATTTTTGTACTAGAAGAACTTTTTACTTTCGTAATAATTCTAAAATGAACTGTTGAATTAGAAAATTTTTCTTTTACTTTAGCAAAATCAAACTTAACGGCAAAACCAACATTGTGATAAGCACAATGACTGTCTGGATAATAAACTCCACTTGCACTGCCTGAATGATTACATGTATTTAATTCATATTTTTCTGTACCATTTTTTAAATTTCTAGCTCTTTGTGCACGATTTTTTTCTGTACAAGCACCACCAATACAACGAATAAAATATAAATCATATGAACTCGAAGGTGTTGACTCTACAACATAACAATGCTTAGAACTCTTACATTTATTAATATTATTCCACTGACTGTTCCAACCTCCACTATATGCCGCAATATAAGTTTTCATATTTCTTCCACCATAATTATCCATATGGTCTAAAAAAGAAAATCCCTTAAAAATAATCTCTTCCTTTGTAATGCTAAATTCTGTAACATCATAACTAATCTTATAATCTGCAGCAGCAAATACACTACGTATCGGAATACATACTAAAAACACAATTAAAAATACAAAATAGTTCACTAACTTCTTCAATCTAATCGACTCCTTTTTATATATCTCACAACAATAATAATAACAATAGCAACAATAACCGCAATTCCACCAATAATAATCAAAGGACTAGAAAGCCAATATTGAATCCTATAAAAAATAGAACCATCATCACCAATATCAACTTTCAAATATTTATTAACCGAATTATAAAAATCATCACTATCTTTAATTAAATCTTTAGGAATTGTTTTTTGACATACATCTAAATTTATCTTTTTATCTCTTATCTCATCACATTCAGCTGTATAATAATACTCATTAAAAATAGGTAAATCAATTTTAACATTCTTAATAGTATAACTACTGTAACAATTATCAGGATAAAATCTTATATCTAATCCTGTCCCTTCATCTTGAACATAATAAGTAACACTCCCATTACTTGTATTAGAATAATGAAATTCATGACTAACATCTCCAATACTAGTAAAATACATACCATCACTAAGTCCTGATACTGTAATTGCATAATTATAACCATAAGGAATGGTATTTCCCCAATCTAAAGACTCATTATCAGCATCTAAATATTCATAATGAACAGAAATATTATCTGCAAGCACCTTTAAATTAGCAACATCTTCTTCCTTACACATATCAGCTTTTACAATAATAGGAAAAAGAAAAAAGAAAAATAAACCAAGGTATTGCCAAACTTTATAAAACCTTCTCATCTATTCTAAATCCTCCATATCCTTCTCAACTAATCTACCCCTCCATATCCTAATAACATCATAACATTTTTTTTTTAAAATTTAAACAATTTACTTCAAAAAAATAAAACTTTTTATCTTATTCTTTATTCTAAAGCTTATTCCCTCATCAACATTCTCTATCAGTATTTTACCAACATCAGTATCTTAATGATTACCAACACTATTTTTAATAGAGGAATTATCCTTACTTTCACTATCTAAATAATAATTAGGAATCTCTCCCTGAACCATCTCCATCGTAAGAGGAATAGACTTTTTAATCTTAACCTTCTTAGACAAAAACGGCATTTGAATAACCATCTGCATTTGAACATCTACAAAAATCTCTATCATTGCATTATTAAGACCATAATTTGTAACCTTACTATGAACATCAGTTTGAACATTACCAATTACACTAAGATTAAGAGGAATCTTTGGTCCAATATTCGCAAGTAAACTATTCCCAGTAGCACTTCCCAAAGAAATCATAAATAAAATACCCTCATCAACTTTCAAATAAGAATTACTAGATATCCTCCCAATATCTAAATCAAGATCTTCAAAATTTCCCTTAACCAGCAAA
The DNA here is from genome assembly GCA_934176955.1 of uncultured Bacilli bacterium. GTDB lineage: Bacteria > Bacillota_I > Bacilli_A > RF39 > UBA660 > RUG11198. Next base: position 31,716 of record CAKPOS010000007.1, on the reverse strand, counting down.
TCCAAATCCTTAGTCAATAAAGACGTAAGTTCAATCGTAAACTGATTTAATTTTTTAGTATCATAGCGAACTAAGGAAATATCTCCATTTTCTTTTCTCACAATTTGAAGAATATCCCCCATATCATGATTAGCCATGTATTTCCTAACTCCATTGTTTAAAGTTAGTACACTAAGCTTTTCTACCTCATCCTCCGCACACCGAATTAATCCTGGACCTAAAGTACGATGAAAATAATAAATAAAGAAAAAAGCAAAAATAAAGCAAACGAAAAAAAGATATAAAAGAAAAGAAAACAAATGCTTTTTTGACTTCTTTTTCTTTGGATAAACAAAATACTTATTCATACTAAACTATATGTAAAGCAAAGAAAAAAGAGAAGAAAATCACTTTACACAAGATTGACATAATTAATCATATAGAAAGATAAAATATAGTAAAATAAGCCCGTTTATAGTATAATGAAAAAAAGGTGGTGAATGTTTGAGATTACAAAGTTACTTTAAAAATAATATTTATGCTAATCGTGGGATGACACTAGAAAATGACATTAATCAAACAAATGAATATTATAAAAATAATAACATTGCATTAGTCTATAAAAAACCAACACCAATACGAGTAGTACAAGTAGAATATCCCAAAAATAAGATTAGAGAAGCTTATTTCAATGAACCATCAACACTAGATTATACTGGAATTTACAAAGGAAAATACTTAGAATTTGACGCAAAAGAAACGCAAAGTAAAACCAGTTTTCCCATAGCGAATATTCATAATCACCAACTAGAACATCTAAAAAAAGTAATCTACTATGGAGGAATATCTTACCTTATCGTAAGATTTACCAATTTAAACCAAACTTTCCTTCTATTAGGAGAAGACTTAATCAAATTCATTGAAACAAGCGCAAGAAAATCTATCCCACTAGATTATTTTCAAAAAGTAGGATACCCAATCGAAATAAAATATACACCAAGATTAGATTATATAAAAATAATCAATAAAATTATTGAAATTAAGGAAGTGAAAAAATGAAAAAAATAAACAAAAAAAAGAAAAAAAAGATAATCAAAAAGAACACATCACTTCATTCTAATAAATCAAAAGGAAATAAAGAAAGAAGGAAATGGTGGAAAAAAATAGTTAGTTTTCTAATTGTTTGCGGTTGTGTAGGAATCTTTGCCGTATTTGCTTTTTGTATTTATATTGTCGCAAGTTGTGGTAAATTTGATCCAAATGCTCTAGCCAATCAAGATCAAACAATCATCTATGACAAAGATAATAATGTCATTGGAAAACTCGGAATGGAAAAAAGAGAATCAGTAACTTACGATAAATTACCGCAAGTATTAATCGATGCTATTGTAGCAACCGAGGATTCAAGATTTTTCCAACACAATGGAGTAGATGGAGCAAGATTCCTAAAAGCCTCTGTTGGGCAAGTACTAGGAAACTCTAGTGCAGGTGGAGCATCAACCTTAACCATGCAAGTCGTTAAAAATAACTTAACCTCAACAGAAAGAAACGGAATTGAAGGAATCATTCGTAAATTCAAAGATGTTTATATATCAGTATTTTTCATGGAAAAGAAATACACTAAAGAAGAAATCATGGAATTTTACGTTAATGATAGCTTACTTGGAGGAAATGTTTACGGCGTTGAAGAAGCCAGTAAATACTACTTTGGAAAATCCGTTTCCCAATTAAGTTTACCAGAAGCTGCCATCATCGCAGGACTATTCCAATCTCCAAATGGTGATAACCCATATAAAAACCCAGAAAGAACCAAAAAAAGAATGAATACCGTTCTAAAACTAATGGTAAGACATGGATATATTACACAAAAAGAAGCAGATATTGCGGCAAAAATTGATATCCCTTCCCTATTAGTTGGAACAAGTGAAGCTAACAACTATCAAGGATTTATTGATACTGTCGTTTCAGAAGTAAAGAAAAAAACAAACCAAGATCCAGCTTTAGTATCTATGGAAATTCATACAACAATGGATGCTAGCATTCAAAATGGAATTAACAAAATTCTAGCTGGAGAAAGTTACAAATGGAAAGATGATAAAGTTCAAGCAGGAATTACTATCGTCGATGTTAAAACAGGAGCAATATCAGCAATCGGAGCAGGAAGAAATCGTACAGGAGAAAGACAATGGAACTTTGCAACCCAAGAAAAAAGACAACCAGGATCAACAGCAAAACCAATCTTTGCTTACGCTCCAGGATTTGAATACGACAACTTCTCTACTTATCAACTATTCACTGATGAAGCATGGCAATATACCGATGGAACACCATTCAATAACTGGGACTCTGGATATAAAGGATTAATGACCTTAAGAGATGCACTAAGTATTTCTAGAAATGTTCCCGCTGTAAAAGCTTTCCAAACTGTTCAAAAAGATGTTGGAAACAAAAAAATTGTAAATTTTGTTAATGGTTTAGGAATTTCATTAAAAGACAATGCAGCATACGAATCATATGCTATTGGTGGCCTAGATCCAGGAGTAACTACAACACAAATGGCTGGTGCATACGCAGCATTTGCAAACGGAGGATATTACACAGAACCTTATACCGTAAAATCTATTACCTATAGAAGTAATGGAAAAACAACAGAATTTGAAAACAAAAAAACACAAGCCATGAAAGATTCAACTGCGTATCTAATTACTAACGTCTTAGAATACGCTGCTCACTATGGATTTAGTGGAGGTACTGGAAGCTACCGAGGCACAGTAGCAGCAAAAACTGGTACATCTAACTTTGATGAAGCAACCATGAAAGCAAAAAAATTACCAGGCAGTGCAGTAAACGACCTATGGACAGTAGCCTATACACCACAATACTCCATTGCTTTATGGTACGGATATGAATTCAAAGACATCTCTAGACAATATTATAATTCAGCAGGTACTCCTAAAGATAATCTAATGTCTGCTATCATGAAAAACATCCCTGTTACCACAGAAAAATTCAACCAACCATCCAGTGTCGTTCAGGCACAAGTCGAAAATGAATCATGGCCAGCAGCAAAACCAAGTCAATACACTCCTGAAGCCTTAATCAAAACAGAATACTTTATCTCAGGAACAGAACCAACTGAAGAATCAAAAAGATTTGCAAAATTAGATGATGTTACCAACTTAAAAGCAACCAGTATAGGAAATACCATCAAATTAACATGGGATCATAAAACTCCAGATGTAGTAAGTCAAGAATACTTAAACAAATATTTCAGTCAATCGGCATTTGGAAATAGTACCAGTCAATTCGTACAAGAAAGATTATCTTATAACAACAATATCCTAGGTGGAATTGGCTACGGAATATATGCAAAAACATCAAATGGATTAAACTTTGTAGCCTTCACAACAGACAAATCTTATACCTATCATGGAAATAACAGTTCAGTTTCCTCACTTGTCGTCAAAGTAGAATATCGAAACTTTAAAAATAATGCCTCAAATGGTGTAAGTACCAACGTATCCATTAAAGGAAATAACACTGATACCGATACCACATCAAGCGACTTAAAAGTTAGCTTAAACGGAGGAAACAAAACCATGACCGCAGGCAACTACACCGAAGATGGCATTAAAGTAACTTATAAAGGAAAAGAAATAAAACCAAATATCACTTATTCTGTAAACGGAAGTACTTACAACTCTACATCAGCACTAGAAACAGCAATCAACTCCATAACAGAAACAACTACCTTAAAAGTAACTTATCATATTTCTTACACTACAACCGATGGAGAAACCATTACCAAATCAGCAACAAGAACCGTTACAATTGAATAAATTAAACCAAAAAAATGGCATTCATATTTGCCATTTTTTTATTTACAAGTATAACCTAAATCCATATAATTCTTCTTCAAATCAGAAAATTTTTTCGAAGGAATATTAAAAGTAGACAAATCTTTATCACTAATCTTATCCATATCAATCGTATAAATAACCTTATACTCATTATCAAGATCCTTATCTACCTTATAAGAAAATCCTTCAATATTCCCATAAGTATTCATCTGATTTTCATAAGTACTCCGAATACCTGCCAAATCTAAAATAGTATTAGTAACACCATCAATAGTACTATCAATAGCATCTCCAACAACACCATCTACAACATCATCAGACTTCAAATTACCATTACTATCTTTTTCTTTAGAATTACCATCTGTATCTGCACCTACCCCATCTTGCTTTTCTCTAGCCGTATTATTAGTAGCATTCCTAGAACCATTATTATTTGTAGCAGCATCACTATTCGTAGTAGAATCTGTATTATTATTAGCTGTAGCATTATTAGTATTATCTTGCACATAATCATAAGTAATGACTAATTTCTTTACATCTTCTTTTTGATAATCAATATCATATTTCGTCTTAGTCGTAACCCCATTAGAAGTCGTCGTATTACTACAAGACAAAGTAGACATATCAGTAGAACAACCAGACATTACCAACAATGCCAAAAAAGCAAAAAATAATTTTCTCATCTCTTCCCTCCTATCACTATTAATATAACCAAAAACAAATTATTTCATCATACCAATTTTTTCCAAAAAAAATACTTATTCTTAACCCTAATCTCTTACCAAGATAAAGTTAAAAATAAGTATTATTCCCCTAAAAATCACAAGATTTAGGAGTTCTAGGATAAGGAATAACATCACGAATATTATCAACACCCGTTAAATAAATAAGAAGTCTCTCAAACCCAAGACCAAATCCAGAATGAGGAACCGTACCAAATTTACGCAAATTCACATACCAATCAAGCTCTTCTATATTCATTCCAAGTTCCTTCATTCTAGTCACTAATTTTTCATAGTCAGCTTCTCTCTCCGAACCACCAATCAATTCTCCAACACCAGGAACTTCCAAATCAACCGCTCTAACTGTTTCACCATCCTCATTTTGTTTCATATAAAATGCCTTAATATCACGAGGCCAATCTTTAATAAATACAGGCGTTCCAAAATATTCAGTAATATACTTCTCATGTTCTTTAGCAATATCCTCTCCATATTCAGGAGCAAATTCAAACGAAACATCAGCATTCTTCAATATATCAATAACCTCTTTATGTGTAATCCTAACAAAATGACTATTCAATAAACTCTCTAATTTATTTTTAAGTCCTTTTTCAACAAATTTATCCAAAAATTCAATTTCATCAGGACATCTCTCCAAAACATATGAAACAATAAACTTCAAAAATTCTTCCTCAATATCCATAATTCCATCTAAATCACAAAAAGCAACCTCAGGCTCTACCATCCAAAACTCAGAAGCATGAATCTTCGTATTAGAATTCTCTGCTCTAAAAGTAGGTCCAAACGTATAACATTTAGAAAAAGCAGAAGCAAAAGTCTCCGCCTCTAATTGCCCAGAAACCGTAAGTCCAGTAACTTTACCAAAAAAATCATCTTCATCCTTCAAATTTTTATTCTTTAAATCTAATGTCGTTACCCGAAACATTTCCCCTGCTCCTTCACAATCACTAGCCGTAATAATTGGAGCATGAAAATAAACATAACCTCTATCTTGAAAATAAGTATGAATTGCCATAGAAGCAACACTTCTTATTCGAAAAATAGCTTGAAATAAAGCCGTCCTAGGTCTCAAATAAGCAACATCACGAAGAAACTCTCTTGTATGTCTTTTCGGCTGAATAGGATAAGTCTCTTCACAATAACCAAGAATAGCAATTTCAGTTGCCTTAATCTCAAACTCTTGCTTTCCAGCACTTTCTACCACTAAACCAGAAACACAAATACTAGAACCAACTAGTAACTTAGAAACTTCTTCAAAATTACGCAAAGCTTCATCATAAACAATTTGAATAGATTTAAAACAAGTACCATCAAAAAGATCAATAAATCCAAAATGAGCTTGTTTACGATGACTACGAATCCACCCATTAACTTTTACATCTTGTCCTAAATAATTTTTTAAATATAACTCTTTTATTTCCATTATTTCACATCCTTATGAATATTATACACCAAAATAGAAAAAATAATAAGTAATTACTTATTATCTCATCTTCTTTACAATTAAACTAACATATCTTTTAACATCTTTAATCAATTTTGTATACAAATTAGGATAATGGCGAATTTCATTAATAATATCAATATCATCTCTTGAAATAGCACCAATATACTCACTACCATCTTCTGTCACGATAGGAACTTCTCTTCCAAGTAAATAATCAGTAGTTGTTTCAAAAATATCAGCTAATATACAAAAAGTCTCCAAACTAGGAGTTCTAGTACCATTTTCATACCCACAAATAGATACCTTTGTTACTCCAATCATATCACCTAGCTCTTGTTGACTCATACCCTTTTCTAATCTCATATCTTTTATTCTTTTACCAATTAACATATTTATCCCTCGCTTACTTCTGGTAACAAATTACCAATTGTTAATAAAATATTTAATTTAATTTTAAAGCTTTTACATATCAAATTAAACTAACAAGTAATATTATGCCATGCTTTATATTTTTTTGCAATACTTTTCATTAACTTTTTTCGAAAAAAAAGAGACCAAAAGATAACCTTTTAATCTCAAAATAAAATTCAAAAAAATAAAATACTAATCTAGACTTTAACTATTAATTAAAAGAAACAAGATCCCAATATAATTGCAAGTAAAATATATAACACAATTATAATTAAGAAACCATTTCCTACACCTGAACAATTATTGTTACAAGATGAATTACAATTAGAAGACATAATCTTCACCTCCCCTTTCCTAAATCCATGCTCCTAGTATGATAATCAGTAAAATAAATAATACCAATACGATAGCAGCCGAAGATCCATAACCATTCATTGATATCCCCCCTTTTCTTCTTTCATGATTATTTTATGGAAATTCCTTAAAAATGTGAATATTATCCCCCAAAAGAAAAAGAAGAATCTAAACTTGATTCCTCTTATTTCCATTCTTAACAACTAACCAACCAATAACAATAATACCAACAATAATTAAAATAAGTGGCAAATAGGAAAATATACCCATATCATTAATTTCCTCTGATGCTGTTTTCTTTCGATTAGAAGTATCCAATGCTAAATATAAATATTTATTATTATAATTTTCTCTGTCAATAACCCAAGTATATTTATATTTACTATGTGTATCTGCATTTGTATCAACTAATTTATACCTAGAAGTAATATTAATCGTAACAGAACTTAAATTATCATAACGTTCAAATACTGAACTAACCCTACTAGTAGAAAGAATAAGTTGATTATCATCCTTAGTAATCGTAACATATTGATAGCTACTATTTGTAATATAATCTCGTTGAAAAGTATCAAAATTATGCAAATAACTAAATTTTAACTTATCATAAGAAGTACTTTTTTTCTGATCATAGTAAGAAACACCATCCATTTTTTTCTCAAAAACACCAGCATCATCTGCATCTTTATCAATAGGAAGATAAGTTTGATATTTTTCTATTTGCTCAATATCATTCCCATCTTCTGCCGAAAGAGTAATAATCTCTTTAATTTTATCATCCTTATCAATATTCAAATTATATTCAACAGAACATCCTGAACAAATCATTAATATCAAAAGAAGAAACAAAAATTTACCATTTTTCATATATTCACCTACTTATTATAATATTTATAGACAATATTTGAAATTTTAGCAATATCTGTAATTGCTTTGGAATAATTAGAAGTATTAGACATTACAGAAATAACATAATCAGCTCCACTAGTATAAACAATAGCAGAATCATTTTCTATTCCTTGATCAGGAATTTCACCAGTTTTATTAGCAACAGTACCACTAGAAACTCCAGCAGGTATTTTGCTTCTAGTATTTTGATTTTTTAAGAAATCTAACATCGTTTTAGAATAACTACTAGAAACTAATGAACCATTATATATCTTTTCTAATAAAACTCCAGTATCTCTAGCACTAGTATAATTATTAACACCACTACTTGTATAACTTCCACCAAATTTACGATTTAATGTTGTACTAGAATAACCATTTTTTCTAACATAACTATTAACAACACTCATTCCTCCTATAGTATCAATTACACTATTAGTAGCAGAATTATCACTATAAACAATCATCTTTCTTGCATTTGCCTTAAAACTTGCTTCAGAAACACTACCACTCTTTGCTTTATCATATGCAGAAGCCAACACAAATAGTTTAATAGAACTAGCAGAATTCATCTTCTTACTTGCATTTATATCAACAACCTTATTTGTTTTTAAGTTTTTAACATAAACAGACCAAGTACCAGAAGCAACACTACTTGAAAGATAACTATTAATTTGACTTTTCAAACTACCATCAGATGAAGATGATGAAGAGGAGGAATTTCCAGAACTCCCAGAATTATTAACAGGTGGAGTAATATTTTCACAATTATTAGCATACCATTTTTGCATACTAACAACCATAGAACCAGTAGAAGTTAATTTAGAAAAAACTAAACCATCAGTAGGAGCGCCAGCCGATTCAGCAACATATACCGAACCATCTCCATTATTTTTTACAATCAATTGAATATGAGATGCACTAGCAATAACATCACCAGGTTGAGCTTCAGAAAGAGATATGCTAGAACCATAACTTTCCCAACTATCAGAAGTTTCTGACCCAAAGGAAGACTTACAAGCTGTTCTAGTTGCCCAAGAAACAAAACCTGAACAATCCATTCCCAAATACTTTCTATTAGTTCCACCATTATTATCTACTCCATACTTATCACTTCCCCAATTAGGATTAGCACCAATAAAAGTAGAATTACCATCACCATATCCACTATGGCCTCCTCCCCATCGATACTGTAAATAATATTTTTTTTGCTCTAACCAATAAACTAGCCCTTGACCAGCTGCTGCAACAGCAGCACCACTACCACGACCAGCCTTAGCAATTTCTTGTTCCAAATAACTATTTAAATCAGAAATTTCTGATGAAGAAAGAGTCCTGTTTAAAACATTTAATCCAGCATGTCCCAATGTATAATGATCTAAAGTTGTTAAAGAACTACCACAATTAGATGAGGAACTATTAGACGAACCCAAAGTCCACTGATAAGGAGAATCTTTACCATAAAAATATTCAATAATTTGACTATAAGTATAGTTTTTTTCTTCCGCTAAATACTTAGCAGCAATCTGCCCCATTCCACGACCATGACCACAACCGTAAACAGTCCTACCATAAGCATCTTTATTACTATTAGCTTTATTTAAAGAATCATCACTACAAGTTTTATTCTTAGAATACCAATCTCGTGGAATCTCTAAATTTCTTTCTGACATTGTAATCGTATTACCAAAAGAACTATAAGCTTTCGTTAAAGAATTAGAAGAATACTCAGCTCTTGCAACATTACCATCCTTATTCAACAAAACCATTCCACTAGTATCTTTTGCCGCCTGAATAGATCTTTCAGATGCCGTTGCTGCATAAGTTTGAAATCCTTCTGACGTATCACTAATAACACAATTTCCTTGACTATCCTTTTTAGCACCTGCAACACCATAACTTCTAGCAGCAATAGCCTGAGCTTTTAAAGTTTCTTCAGGAGCTCCACCAAATTCATTCGTAATAACATGAGCAACATAATCATCAACAGACATTGTTTCGCCATTTACTGTAATTGATTTACAAACTTCATTAACAGTTTCAGTACTAATACAGGTAGAGCCATTCGATGAATCTCCACCAGAAATAATACCAAGAACAACTAAAAGTGCAATAAAAAGAGGTAAAGCTATTAATATTGCAGAAAAGGCGGCACCACCACTTCCGCCTAACAAGAACAATATAATTTTCTTTTTAACAAATCCTTTTGCAACATCAGAGACAACATTACCTTTGCCATTATTCATAAATACATCACCACTTTATATTAGAATCCACCACCTGAACCAAATGACTCTAATTCATCTTCACTAACAACAACATTAATTTGCATTCTACGACTACCACATACAAATAACGCATCACCTTGATTATATCTCTTTATTCCCTCACGTTCATTATCATTCAAATCAACTAACATTGATAAATCATCAACAGATTGTTTCTTTAATCCCATAATTAAATAATAAGAAGCATTATCAAAAATAGCCTTACCATGAACAATAATATCTTCACCAACAAAATCACTAGGCTGTTGAGTAATAATAATTGTACCAGTATTATACTTTCTAGCACGTCTTTGTACTTGAGCCAAGAATTCTGCACCAAGTGTATTTTTAGCACTTAAAAGTACATGAGCCTCATCTACAGACAACACCGTATTAACTGAAGGATTTAAACATAACCCCCAAGCATACTTTAATACATTAAATAATAAAGCATTTCTAATATTAGCATCACTATTCATAAGTTCTTTAATATTAAAGACTAAGAAATCTCCATCAGAATCAACACTAGTATGACCATTAAAATAATACTTTAATTCCCTAGTAAAAGGACGAATCTTAATCTCAAGTCTCTCCATAATATCTCTTTCCCTAGTCTTTTCCGTCATAGAACGAAGTCTACCAATAACAGTAGCATAAACATCATCAAAAATAGGAAAATCCTTAGAAGTAAATCGACTAAAATCAGAATTAAAATTAATTCCAAACCTAGCATAAGTATCTTGAACAACTTCACTAAACATATTCAAAACATCTTCTTCAATATCAGGAGAATAATATTTCATAAAAGCCTTTAAATTCTGTAAAGTTCTATTTAATACTGTATATCCAAGACCATTCCTAATATCATCTTCATCAGCATCAACAACAATATCTAAAGGATTAATTAAGCCATATGCTCCACCCTTACCTAAATCAATAACTTGTCCACCATACATATTCGTCATCTCACTAATTTCACCTTCAGGATCAATAGCAACAATCTGATATCCATTACGAATATGACTACGAAGCATCAATTTAGCAGCAGTACTTTTACCAGAACCAGATGTACCTAAAATAATCATATTAGCATTATTTCTATTATTTTCCTTTCGAACTTGATATAAAAATTGATTAAATAATACAACACCACCAGAAAAATCAACACCAAGCAATGTAGATAATCCCTCATCCTTAATACTATCAAAAACAAAAGGATACATAGCAGCCATAGTAGAAGAAGGCATAGGAGTACCTATTCTTTGCTCTATTTCTTGACTTTCAAAAATAGGAAGCATTGATTTTAAAACTCTTTCTTGTTCAAAACGTAAAGGAATAGCTCTCATTTCCATAGCATCCAAATAGTTACGTAAAGCTAACTTCTTACTATCCAATTGATCTTTAGTATCAGCAGTAACCATTAAATGCATCTGAAAATCAAAAGTTTTCGTTTGACTAGCTGTAAATTGCTGAATATAATATTCCAAACTTTCCACATCTTGACGAATTCTCTCTTGAATAGTAACATCTTTTTCTTGTTGGTACTTAGCCTTCAAATCAGCAATTTCCTTATTTAACATTTTAGATAAAACAGAAAATGGTAAAGGCATATGTTTAATAATCAATTTAACACCAGACATATTAGTAAGATTAGCAAGATAACCATGTGAAATATATCTAGGATAAGAAACTACAGTCAAAATAGTAGCATACTTATCACTAATACTAAAATCAGCCGAACGGAATTCAATTCCTTTAGGAGCAAGTTCACTTTTAAACATCATACACTAACCACCGTCCCAAAATCAGTTCTCATACCACCATTTAAGAAATTATCCAAAATCATACGCAAATCATCATTCGAAGTTTGTGCACTATCTAAACCACAATTAGCAAGACCAGTAATAATCGTACGAAGCCTTTTCTGAATCATCTCTAAATTCTTTTCCTTAAACAAAATATAATATTCTGTATCAGTAACATTATTATCCATAAAACTATTAGCCTTCAAAATATCTTGATTAATCATTTTACGAATAACAGGACTAGAAGTTTGATTATATAAAAGTTGTAATCTAGCAAGATAACCAGAAATATCAACTGGCCTATCTGCACTAATCAACCAAAAATCAAAATCAACAGTATTATAAAAATTCTTTAATCCAATAATAACATTGTCTTGTGTTCCTTGATCAAGAATAAAAATATTCCTTGGTCTAATTTTAACACCAGTTACCCTCATCTTATTATTTAAAATAATCATACCATTCTCAATTGCCTTAACAGGAATCCAATCTTCTGTATATTTACTTTTTTGACTTGGTGTTGGTATCTTTGAATTGTTCATAAAAGCACCATCCTCTCCATACATACTTTCTTCTTTCAGTATAAAATCTATAAATACTAATTAAAGCACACATCACATTCTGATAATTAGGAATTGGAAAAACCAATAAACCACATACACAACCAGGTAATAACCCAATGGTAACAGCCACCAAATTATCAGAAGGAAGAATTGCCAACAAAATCATAGAAACCGCAACCCCAGTACAAAACAAAATCAAGTCAAAGGGTCTAAAGATATTAAATATTAAAGTCCCTTTCTTTGCATTAGCAGGTACTAAATAACCATTCACTATATATCACACTCCTCTTATTTTCTTATAAACATAAAATACTTATATAAAATTTTGATTAATAAACGAAACTGCAATTAATAATTATTTTTTTTCTCCATGTGTCTGAGAATTTTGAATCTTAAGTTCTTTATTATCAGCCTTAAATTCATCATATGTACTTAAGTTCTTACCAGCAACTCTCATATTATCATTTATCGCATTTTGAATAACAGAATCTACTTCAAATTTAGGATTAAACTCTCCTACATCAGGAGGAAGATCTAAGTTAAAGTCATCGTTTTCTCTCCTAGCACCAGTATTTAAATTATAAACAGCTTCTACTAATTTTTTACGAGCCGTATCAAATTGTTCTAAATCTTTTGCTGTAACAGTACGCCCAGAATGAGTATAAGCCTCTTTTAATTCATCAAGCCTTTTAACATTAGCATCATTTTCTACTGCAGATTTAACATTATTACTAATAGTCAACCTATTGCTAATTGATTGATTTCCTCCCTGAATACCAAAAAATCCTTTTACAGCATCCCCAGCACGTTCTCTTCTAGTAGAACCACTAGCAACTCGCTGAGCTCTTTCTAAATTGCCTTTAGCAGCAGCTTGTTGCCCTGCCCTAGCAGCAGAAAGCATTTGTCCTTTTGCACCGTGCCCGGCTTGCATTCCACGGGCAGCACCAGAAACAACAGAAGAACCAACCCGAAACGGAGCCATAAATGCACTACCAGCACCCCTAACTGCGCCAATTGCACCTGATGAAAATACCCCTCGACCTTTTGCTCTAGAATTAGTATAACCAACTGCAGCACTTCTTCCAACTTTTCCTAATGCACTAGGTACACCTACAGCAGCACCTATACCAAGTCCTGCAATACCTCCAGTAATTGCACCTAACCCAAAGATTTCTTTCATACTAGCTCCAAATCCTAACTTACTAGCACTCTTCGGCAATAACTCCCCTACCAATTCAGGAGCCTTTTTAGCAAATGTTAAAATAGATAAAATCATAATTACTTTAAAAAATGGATTTGAACTAAAATCTGTTCCCTGAAATTCTAACCCATCTCCCCCCGTTACAGAAAATACAGTTGCAACTAAGAAAAATGCAAAATTTATAATCGCTATTCGAATAAATACATCAATATATGTAGAAATATAAATATTTTTCCATTTACTAAACATTGTATCTTTTTTAGGTGCCAAATAAGAAACAATCGCCATCGGAGAAATAATTTCTAAAAACATCAATTGAACCATTCTAATTCCAACTTTAAAGCAATACATTACCATTAAATATACCGCTACTAAACCAACAAGCGGACACAATAACCAATTAAATTTAACAACATTAGTTTCCTGTCCATCACTTTTAGTACTATCATCTATTTTAAAATTAACTACAATAGTTGAATTTAAACAAGTATATCCTAAATCAAAACTACGATTATTAATAAGCTGATTCCTAAAATTATTAACAACTGTTTGACAATCCTCATAACTAGATATATCTCCATTACTATCAATATCACTCTCCTTAAATTCCTCAATCGAATAAAAAGAAGAAAACAACTCCTCAGCAAGCAAAGATCCAAACGTTTCATTATTAATAAGAGTAGAATCCTGACTGGTGCTAGTATCTTGACCATTAACAATAGGAGTAACTGAATATGGTAATAGCAATTTTGAAATAATATTACTTTTTACAACAGTAACTTGAACTTGATACAAAAGTTCAAAAGCAAAATTAGCAGAACCTAACATAACGATAACTATAATAGTTTTTTTAATAATCGCTGTTGCACCTTTTTCTCCATCATTAATTGCGTCTGGATTTAATAATAATTGAATAAATCCTAAAATAACATAAAATAACATCACTACCCCAAGAATATATCCAACTCTCCTTGACAATTCCTGAAGAATATCATTACTCAATAAACGAACATTACACAATGCCAAAAACATATCGTATAAATCCATTAATAACCCATAAATAAAAGTAGACAAAGCAAACATAAGATACCGAATTCCTTGAATTATTGCACCACCAACTTTTTCAAGACCATCAGACAACCACGATTTTAAAAAACCCAAAAAAACAAAATTTATCATCAAAACTACACCTCCTAATCATCTATATAATTCCACATAATGTTGCATCAACAACAGGCCAAATTGAATGAGCAATAGATAATAATACCTTCAAAACACTAGGAATCAAAAATATAACAACTGCCATAATTACACGTTTAGTAAACTTACCCTGTGCTTTTTTTATTCCGTCCTCGTTAGATGAAAAAATAGCTTGTGCAAAATCCATAGTACCAGTAACAATTAAAATAAGCGGTATAGCAATCTTAACAATAGTAATAACGGATTTAATCATATCCAATAAATCTTCAGCACCTTTAAATAAATCCTCACAACTAGAAATAGTAATCTTTACGAATTTCATATCAATAGTAAATTTCTCTGATGCTTTTACAGTAGCTTTTCTATTAGTTTCAAAAGTCTCTGCTTTATTCGAATGACTAACTAATTCATCACGACCATCAGTAGAACCTTTAGAATCTTTACCATAAAAAGTTACCTTACCACTACCTGTTCTAGCAGTAGATTTAGAAGCAGGACATTCTTTCAAATTACCATCTTTATCTTTAGAAATAGAATCATCATAAACTACTTTATCAGTAGAAGTAGACCAATCACTATATTTATCTTTATTTTCTATTTTACCATCAATTCCAGCATCTTTACTATTTTTATAAATGGTAATTTTACCTGATGAATCTTGTACTAATGCAACTTTTTTTGCAGTTGCAGATTTTTCATAAACACAAGTCAATTCTTTAGCAGCATATACATCAGGATTAAAAAGAAAAAAAGAAAAAATAAATAAAACTATTCCAAAAGAAAATCTACTTTTTTTCATAAATCAAACACCTTTCACAAATAAATATCTCAAAAAAATTATAACATAGATATAAAAAAAAAGAAATAAAAATTCAATTATTTCTTATTTTACATTTCCCGTTCTTGAAGAAGAAGTATACCCTCTTTCCTCTTCAATTAATTGATTAAGTAAACTATTATATCCATCCCTATCTAAAGAATCAATACGTCCTTTCGTCTCAGAATTTCTTAATAAACTTTCAACTTCATCATAACTTTCTTTAGAAAAACGATTCAAACTCATTCTTAGTTTTAAATCATTTAAAAGTCTTTCAGAATTACTAACTTTTCTATCAGATTCAGGATTTTGATTTAATCTAGAACTATAATTTCTACCAGCAGCTACACCAGCTCCAACACTTTTAGCTGTATCATTGCCACCGATAAAAAATGAAGCATTTCCATTCTCAGACATAAAAATAGTCTTTATCATTTCATCAATTTCTTCATTTGAAACCCCTTTTTCAATTAATGTATCTCTTAAATTATTTAATTTATAAATTAAAGACTTTGTTTTTGCTTCTCCTAATTTAGAAATTTTCTTTGATTCAGCTTCCGCATGAATATCTGTAATTTGAGCATCAGATCGAGCTTTTTCTAATTCAGCCTTCAACCTAACACTTTGAGCTTTCTTTCTCTGTTCTTCCTCAGCAGCATCATTATACAATTTTTTTAATCTTTCAGGTAACTCTATTTTTTCAAAAATAACTTTATTAATTTGAATTCCATTTTGATCAGCAAAATCATCTAATTCTCCATTTTTATCAAATAAATCAATATCACATTCATCCGTTACTAAATCATCAAACCTTTTATTAGCAACATAAACCCTCAACAATCTATTAACAATGGAAGATAATTGTGATAATTGATGCTTTCCTTGCCTTACATATTTAGCCGGATCAACAATACTCATAGACAAAGTTAAATCAACACTTAATTCAATTTTATCTCTACTTAAACACTTTACTCCATTAAAAGTTTTAACACCTTCTAATTCTGGACCAGGAACCAAAATTGTGCGATAAAAAATAGGTGGGACAAATTTAAGACCAGCACCAGCCTTAAATGAGATTTCTCCAGTAAATCTATTTTCAAGAACCAAACGGCAATTAGAAGGAACACTTCTCCAAAATTTAACTCCACTCTTATAAGAAACAAAATCTCCTAATTCCAAATTACCATCTAAATCTTGCGGTACAAATAGTTTATCCATTTCACTTAATTCATCTCTAGAATGAGTAACAAGATTATTATTTCCATTAGCCATAACTAACACCCCTTTCAAATTACTAATATTCTACCATGAAACATAGCATTTGTCAATGTTATCCAAAAGTTAATTAGCTCATATACATACCTTATTAGAAAAATAAATTATTTCCCTTCTAATTATCTTTTTCCATCATTTCATAAACTAAATCAGCATTTTTAATCATAGATGTCATCTCTAAATAAAAATCTTTCACATTTTGTTCTATTTTATTACAAAAAATATCTTCATTTCCCTCTAACTCAAATTCATAAACATAAGCATTTTCACAACTAAAAGAATCAGTATCAGAATTATAATTCCCTTCAAAAATAACGGTACTTCTATTATCAATAACTACCCTATACGTATAAGTAAGCATTCTAGTTTTATAATCAAACTTTGGAGTAAAATTAGTCCGAATCTTATCTGCATATTCCATCTTAACTTTCATAAATTCATATTCCCTAGTATCAAAAGAATTTTCTTCATATAAAGAAGAATTCCCTTCCTCAACCTTCTTGCTATATTGATCATAATTCAAATTACTAATTAACTTTGAATATATGGCACTATTTCCTTGATTAGTATAGCCAGCTTTTTTCAAAACTTTTACTACCTTTTGCGATGGAGTACGATATGTTACTGCAAAAATTAAAACTAAAAATAATAAACTTCCAACTACAATCAAAACCTTTTTTTTATTTTGCTTCATAGAAACCTCCTATCGATTTGAACCCTTTATCTTATTATAAGCCTCCTGTGTATAACCAAACGGATCACTATCTTTAGCAGGAAAGGTATAAAAAGTATATGTTGATCCATAAACATTCACTATAACAGTCTTATCCTTAACATAATTGGAGCGATTAGTAATATAACTTTTACCAGAATTTCCACCAACAGTACAAATATCTCCCATATTTCCATTAGAACAATAATCTTGTACATTACAAAACCAACAATCATGTTCATTTACGTATAAAGGTAACGTCCGCTGACCAGAAACCAAAACCTTTTGCACAGCATCACTAATTTCTTGAGAAGCTGGAGTTGCATTATCAACCCCAGAGGAAGGTCCAAACCATCCACTAGTTCTAACATAATTAAGTAATCCTTCTGCACCCGTACCATACTTGGCTTCTCCACCACTAAGTTCAAATAAATTTGCCATCAAACTAGCCTCAGCCATCGCACCATCTACACTTCCCTGTTCCCTACTAGAAACTGCAGCCAAAGAACTTAATTGTGCAGTAGATAATTGATAAGTTTGTCCATTATAAGTTCCTCCAGTAGAAGAAGATCCAAATTCAACTTTTTTCCCTTTAGCCAACGTTAAAATTCTTTTAGTAAAATTACCATCATCCCCTAAAGCAGGATACCATTCCTTATTTTTTTCTTGTTCAATCTTTTTCTTCGCCTCTTCTAATGACTCATAATAAGCAATATTATTTATATTAGTCAAGCAAGTAGTATAATCAGAAATTGCCGTATCAGACGCTAAATTTACAGCAAACTTACTAATAGTAGGAACCAAAAAAAAGATAACAGCCGAAAATATTCTTTTACTAGCAAGTTTTAAATTTTTTTGCATAGCATTCTCATCAGAAGAAATAACACTTTTTGATAAATCAATCATCACCATCAAAATCAAACCAATTGGCACAATATAAAGAATAACCTTTAAAAATGTTTCTATAAATAAAATTGTTTTTAAAACCCCAGAGTTAGTACACGCATCAAGAAAAAAATAATAATTCATCATATCCCTACACTATAAAACTATAGTTTACCCCTTTCTAAATCAAAAAATTACAATAATATTATAACATGTTTCTTGTCAAAAAAATAGTCAATTTACTTTACAAAAAATAGCAACAAATTTAAATATAATTTATTGCTACCATAACTATCCTTTTTTCTCAATTGTATTTAGTTCCTTTAAATCCGAAGTTAAAATAACATTCGTACCTTGATAATCAATAATATCTCTCAAAATATAAACCTTATAATAATCATTCATAATATAAACATCATCATCACTAACTTCAATCGTCTTATAACTATCATTAACCTTATCATAAAAAGAAATTGATCCTTGATGTTCCGTAGTAATATAAGAATAAGAAGATAACTTATATTGATTCGTACCTACAACTACAGTAACCGGTTCAATAAAGAAATACAAATCTTTACCATCAAATAAGAAATAATGATTCAACTTACCATGATATTTATTCGTCGTTAAATAATACATTCCCTTCTGATAAGTAAGATAAGAATATCCAGAACTTAAATACTCAGCACAACTAAGTGTAGGCATAACAACACTCATATCACTAGGAAATAATACTGTCTCACTCTTTTGATAATAAATAGGAGTAGAATCAATATTTACCTTAATATTTTTAGGTTGATACTCCACCACTACATCTTTCCTATTCTTACTCACAACAGCAGTATATTCATATTTTTTATCATAAAAATACTGATAAACCTTTTCCTCTGTATCCACATGATAATTACTACTAATCATCAATTTATAATAAACCAGAAAGGAAATAAAGACAACAACAATCAAACTAATAGGAATAATCAATTTATAATTCTCTTGAATCCATTTTTCAAATTTTTTCATCTCCATACCCTCCTAATATCTAAATTTATAATCAATTCCTGGATTAATCGTATAAGTATTAAAGTTCAAAGACATCAAACGAACAGTTAAAACATTTCCACTACCTTGATTAACTCCTAATTCAGACAAATCTAAGTAACAATTTTTACCACTAATAGAAGAAACACTACCACTAACAGGAATACTACTACTAATACCAGTAAACTGATTATTCAAATAAAGATTAACACTACCGCCAGTAACCGTATAATTTTTATCAAAAGAAATTTTATAATATAATTTATTCCCAGAAATCTTCGTAACATTCAAATAAATTTGAGGAAGACTAGTATGCAATCCTACTTCATCAAACTGATATTCCTTTAAATTTTTATTATTATCATAATAAGTATATTTAAACTTCAAATTATAATAAACATTTGGAAGTAAATCTCGAATAACCAAGTTCGTATCTGTCTTAGACATATAAACAACATTTGTTGTTGAATTAACTGTATTCTCTACTTCAACATAAACACTCTTATACTCATTATCTGGGTCATACACTACATAATCAACAGAAATATTATCAATTTCTGGAGAAATTCTTATTACAGAAGTATTTTTTGTTGCATTAATAATTTGTTGAACCGTTTCATTAGATACTCCGTTATTTTTATTAGAATTACTATTAAAAGTAGAATTACTCCCATTTGTAGTACCGTTACTATTAATTCCATTCGTAATTCCTGTACCACCTATTGAACTAGAAGCCCCAGAACCACCAATACCAGTTCCATTACCTGAACCATTACCTCCACTACCAGTTCCACCAGAGCCACTACCTCCAGTTCCCGAACCACCAGTACCAGATCCAATTCCACCAGAACCACTACCTCCACTACCAGTTCCACCAGAGCCACTACCTCCAGTTCCTGAACCACCAGTACCGCTTCCATCACCACCTGAACCATTAGCTATACCATTACCACCATTCTCGTCATCTTTATTTTTTGTAGAATTCAAATTATAAGTATCTTTATCATACTTATTCGTACTACCAATAATTTTTTTCAAATCAATATCTTCTCCACCAAAATTAATCTTTTCATTAGCAATATCGAAAGAATAAGAAGAAGTTCGAAGAATAGTAGGCGTAATCGTTTTAAAACTTGTCTTATCATTTAATAAAGTCGCATTCCCTAACTTATCCAAATGAACCAGCAAATAATTACTCGTCACAAATGAAGAATCTTTAGACTCAATCGTTCGATCAATAATCAAGTAAACCCGATCTGCTAACTTATAAAATTTAGAATTAACAGAACTTTTAATTTTATTTTCTCCCTTTATCGTATCCACCTTACCAGTCTTATTCACCTGATAAAACTTACCATAAAGAGAAATATCTCCCGAATTAGAATCATATATAACAGAATGACTACCTAAATCATAATTTTTATCATTATAAATTAAGTAATAGTCACCCCCCCATTTAATTCTAAGCGTTCCACTACTACTAGTAGTAATCATATTTTCATCTTTATCAAATAAAATAGAACCACTAGAAACAGAATAAACACTCTTCCCAATATCAATAGATTTTTTTAGGAATAGAGAAAATATAACAACTATTCCTACACATAATATGATAACAATCACTATCGTCTTCTTTGTCTTATTATTATATTTTCTCATAAATTCCTCCTTAATTAAAATACTTAATCATAACTATCCTTATAAATTCAAAATTGTTGTAAAGGTATCATTACCTGTCTCCTGATCTCTTAATAAAGTCTTCTTTCCATTTACCATATAATAATATTTCGTAGAAATAATATAAGTATTTCCATATCTAAAAGTAAAACTAGTATTCTCTGAATGCTCAGAATCAGAAGTATCAATCAATAACCTAGGCGTCTTATCTGTATTAATTGTAAAAATATTTTCCTTATATGAACCAGTAGTTTTACTAGAACCACCTTTCAAAGATATTGTATAAACTACCTCAACAATATTATCACTTAAATTAGCAGAACCATTATAAGTCAACATAATATTCTTACCATTCGTTTGTGTCGCTGTAATTGTACCCAAAGTAATACCAGCATCAATTGGAGTATAAATAAAATCAGTAAATGGCGTAACATTTGTTTTCTCTTCTTCAGTAAAACCAACATTATTTCGATATACTTCATAAGATAATTCCACATAATATAATGTATTAGATTTTAATCCCGTAAACTCAATTTTTTGATTGACACTATCTGCATCTAAAGTGATAGAACAACTATCAGCTTGCTTAATATCAGGATTATTATTTTTATTTAAATAATATAAACATTTATTACTACCACTAGAAGAAGTAACAATATTTCCTTTTTCATCTTTTAAATTAACACGATATTTACCATATTTAACTACTTTATGAATATCAGTAATCGTTGGAGTAAATGATACATAATATCCATTTTTATCTGTATGACCAGCAGATAAACTATTATTTAAAGAAGCAGTAACCTCTGATAATGATGGAATATTAATAACTTGTCGAAGTCCATTACTAGTAACATCCCCATTCACCATACTATCATTTTGATATAAAATTAATTTTTGCTCTTCTTGATAAGTATTATTAGTATAAGGAATAGCATAAATCACTAACTTATAATAGCCATCTCCAAACAAGAAATCATTTCCAGAAAAACTATACTTAATATTTTTATTATTTACGCTAGAAATCTCTTCTTGATTAATAGAAATATAACATCCTTTAACATAACCAGAAGAAGAATCCCCATATTGATTCTTATCACAACGAACCGCATCACTACCATCAAAATTAACCGCCTTAAAATTACCATCTCCACTTGGAGCATATAATTCAAAACGAAGTTTATAATTAGAAGTACTCCTTAAACCAAGACGCCAAGTTAATTCTTTAAGAGAAGTTTCTCCTTGATACTTAGTAGGTAAAACTGAAAATTGAATACCACTTAAAATTGCTTTTGCATCTAATGTAGAAGAAGAATAATCTTTTACCACATAAGAAGTCGTACTAGAACTATCATAAAGTCGAGTATACTTATTATCGATATAAGCATATATCCTATAATAATATGTAGTAGCTGGCGACAAATTATTCACTATAACATCATTAATCACCGCACTATATCCAGATAAATCATCACCAGAAACAACAACATCTGAAGTAACCGTTGAAAACTTATCTAAAAATTCAGCATCTTTATATAATTCAATATATACTTTCTTGTGTTCTTTACCATCTTTAATAAATTGCTTATTTCCATAAATTCCACTAGGTTGCATCTTAATAGTAATACTATTAATCGTATTACCACCAGAAGTTACTTTTATAGTAGGAGTAATAGTATTAAATTGATAAGAATTATCATCAGTCTTCAAATTAGCTTCTTTCAAAGCCCTAGTCTGAATATTCTGATATTCTTTCTTACCATCAGTAAAACTCATCCCAGAATTTGTAAAATCAATTCCAAATTTTACTCCAACATTACTAGATAAATCACTAGTATCATAATAGCTAGAACCAATAAGCATATCATAACGATCTGTATCTAACATCTGATTATATAAATAAATAGAATGATTTTCTTTATCATAATTTTCTTTTAATAAATATAACCCCATATTATTAATATCTAAACTAGAATAAGAATTCTTACTAGAAGCTCCATTATAAATATTTAAATACTTTTTAGAAACAGAATCCTCTAAAACTAAACCATTTCTAAACATTTGCTCAATACCAACAAGACCACTATCATAGTAAGCATAAACATAAATTAACATTTTATGACCAATAAATTTACTAATATTAGCATAATCTATAGCAATATATTGATAATCATCTGTCAATTCTTTTCCATCTTCATCAACACTACCATTCGGAATAGAAACCTGATTTAACTTAGAAGCCAAAAAGTATCTAGTATAATCACTAACAGTACTTTTATCCGCTTGCTTAATCACTACTTTATAAGCATAAGCCCTAGAAATAGCATCATTATGATTAAAACTCAATTTAAGCACATTATCATTATCATCCACAATAGTATAAGCATTTTGATTATCATAACTATATTCCCCATCAAAACGATACTTTGTCATCGCAACATATTCTAATTTATCTGAAGTATCTCTCTTTCCATAATAAAGTTCATACTCTCCATTAGTAGAAAAAGGAATCACTACATCATGAAATTGATTATCTATGACTAAAGCATTATCTACACTCGTATAATCTTTAGAATCTTTCATTTTATAATATAAATTCTTATCATATAAAATACCATCAATATCATTCATTGCAATAGAATAAGTCAAACTATTTTTATTACTCGTTTTAATATATTGTCGATAAACTGGAGATTGCTTTTCAATAGAAATTCCTTTATACAAAGCATCATTCGTATAACTTGGATTTTTTCCATCTTCCGTAACAAAACTAATATCAAATCCAATCTTATAATTATATCCTCTAGTAAAATGTTTTTCATCATCTAATTCACTAGGATCTAAATATACTGTTAATTGCTTAGGTTGATACTTATTCCCCATTTCAACAGGAATTTCCTTGACTAATTTTTTTGTCACACCATTATAAATCTTAAAGTTGACAGTAGCCTTCTCGTAAGTGAATGCAGAATCAACAAAAGTATCACTCAAACTATTCTCCAAAACTACCCCAACAACAGTATCATCATTTAAATCATCTAAATTCTTAACTGTTTTTAACAATTCCTTATATTCATCTTCAGTCAAATTTTCTTTTTTAATAGGCGTAACTGTCATATAAGAGCCTTTAGGATTAGATTCAATTCTAGCATCCAAATAATAAGAAGGAGTTAAATTAAATGTATAGACATTATCCTCAACAGTAATTTTATTTTTTCCACTAGAATCATACACATCTTCTACTTCAACAGTATAAGAACTATTTAAAGTACCTGTAGAATTATTAGTAAGAGTAATCATTTTCTGTAAACTATCAATTTTACCAAGACCTCTACTAGAAGTATCCGTAAACATCGCATTTCTAATGGTAATATTACTAAAGAAATCATTAATTTCTGATCGTTCTGTCATCTTATATGTACCAATTAACTTTTCCTTAACATTATATCTTCCACTATATAAATTAAGCGTAACTGTAGAAATCTCATCCATAATTGTAGAATCTTGAGGAGCAACTAACCTAGCATCAAAAGTAACAACATTGGCAGAATTATCTGTACCATCTTTATTCTTACCACTAGTATTATCACCAACTACCTCTAATTGCAACTTATCACTCTTATCCGTTTTCACATAGATAGTATCTCCAATCTGAACATTAGCATGTAAAACATTATCATCATCATAATAATTTCCAAATACCTTAACTGCATAAGAAGTATTAGAAGATAAATCAGATAAAGTAATCTCAGAAGTTAATTTAGAAGGATCAAATTGAATAGTTGTATCATTATCAGTCGTTTCTGTTTCTTTCACCTTATAATATCTCAAAGTAAAATTATTATTTAAATTAGAACAACTTCTCCCTGACATAGGAACAGTACAGTTAGCATCAATTAAAGTAATTGTACCAACAACTTTATTCATCGTAGCGCTCTTTAACTCAAAACTAATATTCGGCTTACTCTTAATCAAAAAATTACCACTATAATCAGTCGAAACCTCTCTAATCATCTCATTATCATTATACTCAGCAATAATCTTAGCTCGATAATTAACCCCAGTCTTTAACTCATCAATCTCATTCAAATTTAAAATTAACTCATCATGATCATTTTTCGTCACAGAATAAACTACTTCTGGGTCTGGATTATCAACAGTAATATCATCTGCTAAATAAACATTATAAGTATATGAAACAATACTTTTATCAGGATCATTAATATTATCCAAAGATACTGTAAACTTAACTTCTTCCGCATTAGGAACAACTTTAACGGACGATATTGTAGGTTTCTTTTTCAAAGTACTATCAATACGATTAATAGAATAAAGATTATTATATGCCGTATTATTCACCCAAACCGTTTCAACACTTACTGAATAAACAGTATTAGATTTAAGACCAGTAAAAGTAAAAGTATTATCAATATCATCTTTAGAAATCGTATAATTATTCGTACCAATATTAGCTAAAGTACCACTACTATCATAAAGATTTACTTTCACCTTAGAAACATCTGTATTATCATCAAAAGAAACTTTATAAGACAAACTATCTTCAGCTGAATAAACTTTTTCCAAAGTAATCCCTAAATCTTTTGTCCGAAATATTTTTTGAAAATATTGTTTTTCATGAGCAATACCAACTTCCACAATGGATAAAGCATATTCTGTATTTGGTGTTAAAGAATCATAAGACAATTTAAAAGTTCCATTCGTAAGAGCAATAGATTTTGGCTCAGCTTTTTGACCAGTTGCTACATCCGTAAAATAAGCAACAATACTTCCCTTTGCTAAAGAAGCATTATTTAACTGCATAGACAAAGAAACCGTTGTAGAAGTCACAGTAGCCTCAATAAGTTCAATTTGAGGACTAGCTGTTACATTATTACCACCATTTCCATTACCATTTTCTAGTCCATTCCCATTTGCAGCACCATTTCCACCTTCACCAGTACCAGTTCCAGTTCCAGTGCCATCACCATCTCCACCTTCTCCGTCCTCAGATCCAGAACCATCAGCCCCACCAGAGCCCTCAGCACCATCACCAGAACCATTACCCTTCTTATTGTCAACATCCAAATCAATGTTTTCATCTCCATGAATAGTAATTTGAGAAAGTAACATCTTTGTATCATTGTCTAACATTACTTTACCACTACCCAAATCAATAACAATATTATCTCCTATATAAAGATAAGAATCTTGAGCAGTAACTTGATAACTAACATCTTGATTATCAATTTTTACAATTCCCTTATCAATAAAGTAAAGTTCAAAATAATCCCCACTTACTCTATCTGCAGAAGTAGGAACTTTAAGTTGCAAATTTTTCCCAGCAATAATATACTTATCATCACTAATTCTACCAATAAAAGAATCAATAGAAATATCTTTCCCATAACTAGTAACAACATATTTTCCATTATCATAAGTAATTTTATTTTCAGGAGTAATATTATAATAGGATACCATTGGATTACTTAAATCACTTAAATTAACAAGAGCCCCCTTTTGCAAAAAAGAAATATCCCCATTATTAAAATGAACAAAACTAGCAGGATCAACACTAACCTTCTTTGATTTCGTATCATTAAAACTAATCTTATCATCCACATTTTCTTTATATTTCGTATTTGCCGAAAAATAATACTTTTGCTTTGTCTTAGCACTTGTTTCTAAAATATAACCATTAGAAGAAAATACAGAAGAATTATCTTGATAAAGAGAAAAAGCTCCCACAACCAAAATAACCAAAGTAACTAAACTAATAAAAATAATAAAACCAAACTTATTCTTTAGAAATCCCATACATTCACCCATCCTATTTTACTAGGATAATTATATCATTCTCCAAATATAATGTCAATTTATGCAAAAAAGATTATTAGAATTTTTCACTACAAAAAAGCACTCTAATGAAAGAATGCCAAATAAATTAAAAACACTAAATAAATTAACAACAAAATACAACCATTCGCTATATCTGATTTCTTACTTTTATCAGGAACTCCCATTGCCATCGAAGCAAAAACTCCTCCAACAAGACCACCAATATGAGCAAAATTATCGATACCCGAAAAAGTAAATCCAATAAATAAATTAAGTAATATAATAGGAATAATCTGACTCTTAAGAGCATTTCCTAAATATACCCGATAATGATAACCAAAATAACAAATAGAACCCAAAAGACCAAAAATAGCCCCACTAGCACCAACACTAACAGCATATTTAGAAGCAAAAGCAACACTTAACAAACTACCACTAATTCCACTAAACAAAAAGATAAATAAGTATTTTAACTTCCCATAAAAACTCTCTACCTGAGGACCAATCACATATAAAGAATACATATTACACAACAAATGAACAATACCAGCATGTAAAAAAATAGAAGTAAACAAACGATAATATTCCCCATGTTTAGTATAATAAGAAACATTCCCCCCAAAATCAATCAAAGTCTTAACATAAGTAGAACCCTGACCAAAAATATACATAGAAATAAATAAAATTATACAAATAGCAATAATCAAATAAGTAACCAAAGGCTTCTTTGGAGAAAAAATCTTTTCCACTCTCTTCGACTTTTCATAACTCTCCTTATTAATATCATCACTAATTTTTACAAACAAATCCATTCCTTTTTCCTCATGCTTCGTCTTCTCCACAATATCAGGAAAAACTTCTAATAATTTCCCATTTTGAATTTCACTAACATTTCTAATTAAAACACTAATAACCCCATCTTCTTCCGGAAGTACAACATCTTCACCTAAACTGGTATAAATACTAATAACATTCATACTAAGAGATAAAGTCTTCTTCTTCAAATTACTTAAAATTCTCTGCAACTTAAAACGATCAAAACTAAGTTGCTCTTCATTATGAATATAATGACTAACAATACGAACAAGCTTATAATCACTATCCATATTCTCAAGCCAAACTTCATCATTTACCCCATGTAATATCACTGGATTATAATCTTTTTCTGTAATAAAATAATGAACCAAATTCATCACTAATAAATCATTATTATCGATTCGAATCTCTTTTTGCACATTATCCCTTCTTTCTACTAATAACATTATACTAAAAAACATATAATAAATAAAGAGGTGTAATCATGAAAAAAATACTGAAATATTACATTTCCTTATATTTTTCTAAAATTTCATAAAATTTAGCAGGAGCATCTACTTCAAATTCTAAATATTTTCCTGTAACTGGGTGAACAAAACCTAGTTTTTTAGCATGAAGCATCTGACCAAAAGAAACATCATCTAACTTCTTTTTCCCATAAATTGGATCATTCACAACAGGATGATGAATATAATTCAAATGAACACGAATTTGATGTGTACGCCCAGTTTCCAACTTACAAGTAATTAAAGTAGCACATTGATATCTTTCCATTACCCGAATATGCGTAACCGCATTCTTAGCATTAACATCCGTAACACACATTTTTTTCCGATTATTGGGATCCCTTCCTATCGGAGCATCAATCGTAGCAGTATCTTCCATAATTACTCCATCTACTAATGCTAAATATTCCCGAGTAACACTCTTCTCACTAATTTGTTTAGCCAAATTATCATGAACAAAATCATTTTTAGCCACCACTAACAATCCAGAAGTATCCTTATCAATTCGGTGAACAATACCAGGACGAACCTCCCCATTAACATGACTCAAATGATTACAATGATACATCAAAGCATTCACCAAAGTACCATGATAATTGCCAGGAGCAGGATGAACTACCATACCACTAGGTTTATTCACTACAAGCAAATCATCATCTTCATAAACAATATCTAAAGGAATATTTTCCTTTTCTATTGACACATCTTCTGAATAACCATCCCCTACTTCAATAACATCATCTATCTTCAATTTATAACTATTCTTAACAGAATTTCCATTAACAAATATATAACCAGCATCAATCATCTTTTGAACATAACTACGACTTACTCCCATTTCTTCCATTAAATATTTATCTATTCTAGCCATTCTATCTACAACATACTTCATAACATCTTTCTCTCCTTCAATATTTCTAATACAATTAATAAAAATACACCACAAACAATTTCTACATCAGCAACATTAAAAATTGCCATCTTAAAACCAAATAAAGTAAAATCAAAAAAATCAATCACATAGCCATAAAAAATTCTATCCAAAAAATTTCCTAATGCACCACCCAAAATCATACTATAGCAAATCTTCTCTAATCTCCCATTTCCCTTACTTTTAGCAAAATAAACCAAAACACCAACAACTATCACACTCATCAATAAAATAAACAATATATTTCCCTCTAACATACTAAAAGCAACCCCCGTATTCTTTACATAAGTAAGAGAAAAAAAATGAGGAATAATTTGAATTGTTTGATTTTCTACCATAAAATAAAGAACCAACTGCTTAGAAATAATATCAATAAGTAAAAACAAAATCCCAATAAGAAATATACTAATCATTCTCATTCCTCACATTTCTTATCCAATTTATTTGCCAAATCACTAGAAAGCGTACTAATACAAGTATTTAATTCACAACGATTATTCCTCGAATTAAATTGAACATAATAATAATAAACATAATCACTATCTCGATATACTTCTATTACTGGATTATGACTATTATCAAAACATTGCTTCTTATTTTTAGGATTCACTAACTTTGCTTGATCAACCAATTTCTCACTAACCAAATCCATAATTTGAAATGAATTACCACTATTTTTCTTTAATTGATAAACTGAAACCCTATAAGTACTATTACCAATATTATTTTTTTTATCAAAAGCATATGCACTACCACTTTGTACCATACTTGATCCCTTTAAGTTAATATAATCATCAATCGATTTTGACAGCTTAGAAACAAATAATTTCTCTCCTCTAGCCTTTGATTGATTAATTACCCCCATAATCCCAGAAGCAGAAATCCCCATTACTAAAGACAAAATTACAATTGTTGCTAATAATTCAATTAAAGTAAATCCTTTATTATTCATTTTTCCAATCACCACCATTAGTGTAACATAATTTAATTTAATTTAAAAGAGTTGACACCAAATAATAAATTCATATATACTAAATTTAAGGTGAAAAAAATGAAAATAAGATATCAAGAAAAAGAAATAGAATTAATCGAATGTAAAACTTTCTACACTAGATTTAAAGGATTTATGGGAAAGAAAAATATTCACAATGCCCTTCTTTTTAATCATTGTAATAGTGTACATACTTTTTTCATGAAAGAAAATATTGATATTATATTTTGTAATAAAGAAAATAAAATCATATCTTATTATCAAAATACATCACCTAGAAAAGTAATTCTTCCTCAAAGAAAAGCATCAAAAACAATAGAATTACCAGCAAACTACTTTAAAATTAAAATTGGAGAAAGATTGGAGATAACAAAGTGAAAATAACAATACTAGGCTGTGGTGCTTTTGGAACAGCAATAGCATCACTATTTGAAAAAAAAGAAGTCCAAACAGTAATATGGTCTAAGTTTGAAAAAGAAATAGAAAAAGAACAAAAAAATTACCCAACTATAAAAATTACAACCTCCCTACAAGAAGCATGCCATTTATCAGACTTAATTATTATTGCCATTCCTATAAATTTTATTAAAGATACTATCTTAGAATTAAAACCCTATTACCAAAATCAAGATATTCTAATTGCTAGCAAAGGAATTGACACAAAAACTCATCAATTTGCATCAGAAATCATTTTATCTATACTAGAAAACGCACCAATTGGTATCATCTCAGGAGGCAGTTTTGCGATTGACATGAAAAATAAAAATGTCTTAGGACTTACCCTAGCAACAAAACACAACACAATCAAAGAAAAAGTAAAAAAATATATGGAAAGCGATATCGTTAAAATTCAATACATCAAAGATACCATCGGATTACCAATCTGTGGAGCAATCAAAAACGTCATGGCAATTGGTTTTGGTATGCTAGACGGAGCAAAATTACCAGACTCAAGTAAATTCTTATTCCTAACAAATGCCATTTACGAAATAAAATACTTAATCAGTACTTTACAAGGAGAAGAAGACACCATTATGACATATGCTGGAATTGATGATATCATGATGACCTGTACCTCTTCCACCTCAAGAAATTACACTCTAGGAAATTTAATTGGCAGCAACAAATCAAAAGAAGAAATAGAAAAATATAAACAAGAAACAACCATCGAAGGATTAGGAACAGCCAAAGCGATGTATGAACTAGCAAAAAATAAACATATCAATCTACCACTTACCAATACAATATATCAAATATTATATGAAGGAAAAAATTATCTAGAATTAATCAACACCCTAAAGAATTCTACAAATAATAATCTGTAGAATTCTCTTTTTATTTTATAAATTAAAAATAATAACAACCTCTCTTAACAAAAAAATTAAATTACAAATAAAAGACACTTTCGAAAAAAATAATATATTATCTAAAACAACCTTTACATCAGAAAAATACTGATCAACCCCACTATTATCTTTAGAAGTATTTTCCCAACTATTCAAAATAAAATAAAAA
>CAKPOS010000006.1 GCA_934176955.1 uncultured Bacilli bacterium | reverse complement strand
AACATTTACTTTTTCTTCTGTTGTTGATTCTTCCTTGCTTGAACAACGGCTCTCAATTTTTTGGAGTATTCTAGCTCTACTTTTAAATATAAATTTTCTTCTTCTAATCTTTTAATTTTTTCATCTTTGGTTTCATTTTCTTTTTTCTTTGTTATCTTAGTCATAGTTGACCGACCTCGCTTTCGTTCAACTATATTATAACAATTTTTTATATAATTTTTGAGCCAATTATCTAATATACCTTTACTTAATAAACCGATATCTAATGCCACAGCCCGTTTGGCTTCACCATTAATTAAAACTCTATCTATAGCTTCCTGTTTCTCAAATTTAGAATGAATTTTATTTTTACCTGTTCTTAAAATAGCTATTCCATGTTTATCTATTAATGCGGTTAGATAATTAATTACACTTTTCTTTACTTTGTATTTATTTGATAGACTTTCTATCGACATTCCTTTCTTTTTATCATTATATAAATTTATTTTATCTTCGTAAGTTAACTTTGGCATATAAAAACCTCGTTTCTCTTATGTCCAAGAAACGGGGTTCATATCAAATTTTAGGTGTGATTTTATCATATTTTATTTCTTAAAATTTAAAAAAACTAAATCATTCTTTAAAAAACTCAAATTAATATTAAGTAAATATAACGAATACTTTTTGCTAGGTCCACCGAATTTCGAAGAACCAAAAAATAATCTATAAATCAAATTATAGGTTATTTTTCATATATAAAATACACGTTTCACAAAAGTATCATTTTTCAGTTTTATTTTCAATTTCCTTAACCAAATCATAAGTAATAATATCATTAGAAACATCTATCAATTCATCAACATAATCAGAATTATCGGTAATATAATTAGAATCAACTGCATCTCCACTAACAGAGTAAAATTCTCCATTTTGACCATTATAGTAAATCTTATTCGTAACATAAGAAGAATCAATAAAAGCAACTGTATTATCAGCACTAGAATTTCCTAAAATATCATGTCCTAACTGAAATTTACTAGTTTCAACACCAAACAAATTAGCTAAAATAGGAAAAGCATCTATCATACCAGTAGCAGTAGAAACCTTCTTTGTTACCTTCTTATCTTTTGTCCAAATAATAAATGGAACTTTTTTATCTAACTTATATTGATAATCATTATAATCAATATAACCTTCATCTCCTTCTTCTTTAAGAGAATCTGTATATGGATCATAATTATACATTAAATTGTAATTTTTTTTACTAATTCTAGCATCATGATCACCATAAATCACAATAACCGTATTATCAAGTAACCCAGCAGCATCCATATCATTAATGAATTGATTAAAAGCTTGATCCATATAATGAACAGAACGGAAATAATCTCCAAGGGTTGTACCACTTAAATAATCTCTTACCACTTCTTGACCATCAACTTCAACCTTCCATGTAGTATCATATTCATCCATCAATTTTAAATCACTCCACGGAGTATGATTAGTTAATGTTATCAAAGTCCCATAAAAAGGTTGACCATTTTTGGAAATTTCTTGAATTTTAGGAACAACCTGTCTAAAAAATGATTTATCACTAATACCAAGACCAATAGTTTCATCAATTTTAAATGAACTCTTACTATAAAATTTATCATATCCCATATTTTTATGCATCGTCGATCTATTCCAAAAATCACCAGTATTACCATGCATACTAAAAGTATAATATCCTTTTCTCTTAAAAGATTTTTGAATTGTTTCATATTGTCTATCAAAATAATTAACAAAGACAGTCCCATTAGATGAAGGCATCAACGAAGTACTAAAAGTAAATTCAGCATCACTACTGGTACCAACACCAACTTCAGAATAATAATTATCAAAATAAATTCCTTCACTAGCTAATCGATTTAAAGTAGGTGAAACTTCTACACCATTAAATGAACGATTTAAAGCTATTGTTTGTAAACTTTCAGCATGAATAACTATAACATTTTTTCCTTCAAAAATATTACTATACTCATTCTTAGACTCATTATCACTAGAAGAATTTGAAGAATAATAATCATTCACTTTCTTCAAAGCTTTATCATGTCCAAATAAATTATTAATTTTTGGTTCTAAACTTTGAAAAATATCATTTATTTGATAAGTATAGACACCAAAACTTGAAACCACAGACTCCCTATTCCACATTTTACCAAACCTACTCCATTCAGTAGGAGTAACAGTAAATCCAGTTAAAATTAAAACTAAAATACCAGTTACAAATAAATTAACAAAAGAAAACTTACGATCAACAGGATTAATATTTTTCTTAGAATTTAAATTTTTCTTCTTTTCCTTCATATAATAAAAATATACAAAAACAGGTTGCCACAAATATAACAAATCTGTTAATTTTAATACTTTTTTTACAACAGCATCACCAACATCAACAACAAAAGCAGATGTAGCAAGCAAAGAAATCGAAGCAAATGAATCATAATAAGTATAATAAACAGAATGAATAACCAAAACAATTGTTGTAAAAATAGATAACCCCACTAAATATTTTTTTTGACTTTTTTCTTTCTTAAACAAAAACATAAGAGAAGAAAAAATCAATATCATACCAAAATCCATAAACAAGGGCTTCAAATAAGTAAAATTACCAATAGTAATAATACGAAGCAATAAAGTATTCAACAAAGATGTTATAACAAAGCAAAAAAGCAATGGTACTTTTTGAAAAAAAACAATATAATGTTCTTTAAAAAAATTTTTTATTTTATCTATTTTTTTCAAAATATTTTTTTTAGAAAAATTTAATTTTTTCATTTACATCCTTCTTTCCACTTGAAAAATTATAACACTAGATCCATTTTTTTGCAACTTATGAAAAATTGAAATAAAAAAATTAACCCTTCCATTTTAAATTCTAAAAATAACACTACTAACTATTAATATAAAAATTTTTTCAATATTATAACAGATATGTTATACTTTAATAAAAACAAGAAAGAAGGATTCTAATGAATAAAAAAAAACAGATAATAGGAATTATTGGAGAATATAACCCTATCCACCTAGGACATATCTATCAAATAAATGAAATAAAAAAGAAATATCCAAATTCCTTAATCATTCTCGTCACCAACACCAGTTTCACAGAAAGAGGAGATGTTTCTATCTTAAACAAATGGAATAAAACAAAAATAAGCTTAGAAAATAATATTGATCTTGTTGTAGAATTACCATTCCCCTACGCCACCCAATCTGCAGATATATTTGCTAATGGAGCCTTAAAAATTTTAAATTACTTAAAAATAAATATTTTAGTATTCGGAAGTGAATCAAACGAAATAGATAAATTATCAAACATTGCAAAAACACAACTTACTAATAAAAAATATCAAGAAAAAGTAAAAGACTATTTAAAAACAGGAATTAACTACCCAACAGCATTAAGCAAAGCAATTAAAGATATTTTAGGATACACCATTTCCGAACCAAACGACTTATTAGGAATTTCCTACATAAAAGAAATAATAAAAAATAACTATCCAATTATTCCCATAACAATAAAACGAATTGGTTCATACTATGAAACAGAAACAACAACAAATATTGCCAGTGCTTCTTTAATTCGAAAAAAAATTCAAGAAAATCAATCAATTTCTCAATATATTCCAAATAATACAGAGAAATATTTGTACAAAAATCTAACTTTAGAAAATTATTTTCCCTATCTAAAATATAAAATAATATCAGAAGACGACTTGTCAATTTATCAAACAGTAGACGAAGGAATTGAAAATAGACTTAAAAAAGAAATACTTAATACAAATAGTTGGCAAGAATTAATTGAAAAAGTAAAAACAAAACGCTATACCTATAACAAAATAAATCGTATGTTAGTACATATTTTAACATCATTTACCAAGGAAGAATCAAAAAAAATTAAAATTGATTACATAAAAATTTTAGGTTTTAATACATCTGGAAGAAATTACTTAAATCAATTAAAAAAAGAAATCAAAATCCCCATCATCACTTCTTATCAAAAAAATTTTTCTCAAACATTAGATTTAGAACATAGAGCATCATCTATTTATTACCTTCCAATCAATCAAAAGTTTATTTTAAACGAATATAATAAAAAACCTATCATAAAAGATTAGAAAATAAACTATCAACTTCACCATTATCCCCATTTAAAAAAACATTACTTAAAATATCAAAAGAATACTTTTCAAGACTTTGCCCATAATTTTTCACCAAAATAATAAAAATTTTAATCCTATTCATTTCTTTTTTTAAAACATAAAACTTTGAATCGTCTTTCTTTAAATGAAAAATAAAGCGATAAAAGACATTAGAAACATATAAATCAAAAATTATACTATCTTTAACTATTGAAATATTATATTCCGAAACAAATCGAAAAGAAAAAATGTTTCTTAAAAATTTTTTTTGATTTTCTAAATCTAACTGCTCAAACAACACCAAAAAATAAGCCGCATTCTTCATTAAATAATACCTCCATCAAATATAAAAAAGAATACTTATTTAACATTAAGAAGTCAATCAACAAAAAGCAAATGTAGCATATATGGTTACATTTGCTTTTAACATTTACATCAACGTGTAAATCTAAATATTAAAATAAATTCTGAATAATCAATAGTGCATTACTACTATTAATAGCAATATGATATAAAAGATAGCCCAATAAAATTCCAACAAGAAAACATACAAACAAAATAACTAAGACAACAGCAATTGATATTGTTTCCTCATTTTCTATTTTTTCATCTTCAATTGCTTCCTCTTTGTCTAATATTTCTTCAGACACATCATTTTTCTTAAATTCTTTTGGAGAAATTTTTCTTTTCCTAACTTTAAAATTATTTTTTTCAAAACTAGAAGATTCTTTTTTTTCAGACTTAAGTTTCCTACTCTTTATCTTTAATTTTGTTTCAGATTGATTTACTTTTTTTTGCTTTTTTTCTCCTGCTTCAGTTGAACCTTCAAAAGAAATTGTTCCCCTTTTCACTGCACTCTTCTTATTCGGAACTTCCTTATCAAAAGAAATATTTAATTTTTTTCCTTTTAACTTCTCTCCCACTTTTCCAACTCCTCTACTATAATTTATATTATATCACTAATCCTAAAAATTCCAAATTTTTTAAACTAAGTTTTATAATAAAATCATAAATTTTACATTTTATAAAACTATCAAGAAAAAATCTATCCAAAAACTCAAAACAACAAAAATTTATTCTATTAATCATCACTTAATTTTTGATAGTATCTATACCTTTTTATAGCATTATCTTTTTGATCAGCTAAAATAGCATCAGCTTCCGTAGAATTAATTCTTTTCAAATTTAAATAACGATTTTCACCTTCTAAAAAAGTGTCATACAAAGAAAAATCAACTTTTTTACTATCTAAATAAAATTTTTCCTTTTCTGGAGAATACCTAAATATAGGGAAATATCCACATTCTGTAGCCAAATGACTATCCACTAGACTATATTCCATACCTTTTTTTATTCCGTGTTCAATACAAGGCGAATAAGCAATAACAATACTAGGACCATTATGTTCATCAGCTTCTTTTAAAACGCGCAAATACTGTTCTTTATCATAACCAATATTAACACAAGCAACATAACAATTTGGATAACACATAGCAATTCTTGCTAAATCCTTTTTATAACTTTGCTTTCCATGAGAAGCAAATTGAGCAATAGCTCCTTTATTACTAGATTTAGAAGCCTGACCACCAGTATTAGAATAAACTTCAGTATCTAAAACTAAAATATTAATATTATCATTTCTAGAGATGACATGATCTATACCACCATATCCAATATCATAAGCAAATCCATCTCCGCCAACTATCCACATACTATTAGGAACAATATAACTAACGTATTTTTTTAACTCTTTATGTTTATCAAAATCAATTTCTGCTAAAACTTCACGACAAATATTCACATCATTAAAGTTTTCCAACCATTTCATAAATAATTCTTTATCCTTACTTAAATTATCTTTCATATATTGATAAACTTTTCTTCTAGAAACTTCTATTCCTTTCAAAATACCAAGACCAAATTCAGCATTATCTTCAAATAAACTATTTGCCCAAGAAACTTTGTAAGGGAACGAAGGAACACTAGCTCCATAAATAGAAGAACATCCAGTTGCATTAGCAATCATCAATCTCTCCTGAAAAACTTGTGTTAAATTTTTTAAATAAGCTGTCTCTCCACAACCAGCACAACTACCACTAAATTCAAATTTAGGAGCAATAAAACCAGTATTCTTGACATTTAAAATATTTTTCTTAAAACTGCCATTAATATTATTCTCTACTAGATAATCAAAATCATCTTGACTAAATTTATCTCTATCATAAGGAACCATCTCAATTGCTTTGTTTCCCAATTTACCAGGACAAGTTTGATAACATAATCCACAACCAGTACAATCTTTATAAGATACACCAATAGTATACTTTACGTCTCTTGGAAAAAGAGAATCCACAGAATCCACTTCATTATCATTTTTATCTAACAAAAAAGGTCTAATGACACCATGAGGACAAACAAAGGCACATTGATTACACTGAATACATGATTCACTCTTCCAGCAAGGAACTCTCTCAGCAATATCCCGCTTTTCTCTCCAAGTATTTCCTCCTTCAAAAACACCATTTGCTTTATCAATAAATGCACTAACAGGCAAAGTATCTCCTTTCAAATGACGAATAACTTCCTCATCAGATAACTGTTCATCTTCAAAATAAACTAAATTTTTCCATTTTTTATCAACGTCAATTTCTTTTAACACAGAAAGCGCCATATCTACTACTTTATTATTAGCTTGAACAACATTTTCACCTTTACTCAAAAATCTTTTTTCATTAGAATTTTTCATAATAGATAAGTATTTTTTTCTCGAAAGAACTTGAATAAGTTCAAAAATACAAACTTCCATGCAAGTACTAATCTTATTCCTTAATCCTAATTGATTAACCAAACCATATGCATCAATTGCATAAAACTTTATATTTTTTTTAGCCAACAAATACTTCACTTTATTTGGCAAACTCTTTACCAAGTCTTCGCTAGATAAAGAAGTGTTAAGAAGAAGTATACCACCATATACAATATTATCTAAAATATCATATTGATACATATAATTATCTTTACTAACAACAACAACTTTAGCATTTTCAACATAATATGGCTTATGAATAACACTACCACTAATTCGAATATGACTCCTAGTTACTCCACCACTTTTCTTAGAATCATACTGAAAATATCCTTGTACATAATTTTTGGTATTATCCCCAATAATCTTAATTAAATCCTTAGAAGTAGAAACCATACCATCAGAACCATATCCATAAATAAGTAAATTCATTTCCCCTTCTTCTATATGAAACTTAGAATCAATCTTTAAACTAAGATGAGTAACATCATCACTAATACCAATAGTAAAATTATGATGAACTTTTCTACTTCCTAAAAAATCAAAAACTGATTTAATTTGAGCAGGAGTAGTATTCTTCGACGAAAGACCATATCTTCCACCAACAACCATAATATCTTTATCATGAAGGACATTAGCTACATCCATATATAATGGTTCCCCATAACTAGTTGCATCTTTAGCACGATCAAGAACAGCAACTCTCTCTACAGATTTTGGTAAAACACTTAAAAAATGCTTTACACTAAATGGACGATAGAGATGAACACAAACAACACCATATTTCCCATCATTCTCATTTAACTTATCAACAACTTCTCGAATAGTATCAGTAACACTTCCCATAGCAACAATTACCATAGTAGCATTCTTATCTCCATAATAATTAAAAGGCTGATAATCTGTGCCATTTAGATAATTTACTTTTTTCATTACGCTATCAATTATATCAACAGCATTATCATAATAAATATTCCTAGCCTCTGTATGTTGAAAATAAATATCCTCATTTTCTGCTGTACCTCTTGTAGTTGGTCGACTAGAATTCATAGCATTTTCTCTAAAACGAAAAACAGCCTTCTTATCCAACAACTTAACAACTTGTTTCTCATCCATCAAACGAACTTTATCAATCTCATGACTTGTCCTAAATCCATCAAAAAAATGAACAAAAGGAAGACTAGATTCAACTGCTGCTAAATGAGCAACAACAGCCATATGATAAGCTTCTTCTACATTACTAGAAGCTAGCATACAAACTCCAGTCCCTTTTATTGCATAAACATCTTGATGATCTCCAAAAATACTAAGTGCATGTGTTGACAAACTACGTGCTGCAACATGAATAACACCAGGAAGTAATTCTCCAGCTAATTTATACAAAGTCGGAATCATCAATAAAAGACCTTGACTAGCAGTAAAAGTAGTGGCCAAAGCCCCACTCTGTAAAGCTCCATGAACAACAGCAATTGCTCCAGCTTCAGATTGCATCTCAATAACATCAACAATATTTCCAAATGCATTCTTCTTCTCATGAGAAGCATATTCATCTACATGCTCCGCCATAGGAGAAGCTGGCGTAATCGGATAAATTCCACATACCTCACTAAATAAATAGGCTACCCTACTAACTGCCTCATTTGCATCCATTGTCTTATACTTAACCACATTTATCCCTCTTTTCTAATATTTTATTAACTTAATTATAATTCAAAATAACAAACATTACAAGCAACAAAACTTAACATTTTTCTACACATACAATACTTATAAATATTTTTGTTTATGTAAAAGAAAAAAAACAAAAAATTTTAGAAATAAGTATTTATAGAATCTAACTTTAATATCTATGCTACCTCTTCATACTCAATAACATCACAAATAACATAAACCAAAGGATTATTTTTAGCAGTAGCAAAACATAACTTTTTTTCTCCTTCAAAATTAATATAATCCAAAAAACACTGATTAATATACTCCCAAGAAGAAATATTTTTACCCATATATTTACAAACACCATAACAAACTAATTTTAGATGCACTTCATTTGTTTCATAAGTTTTACCATTTAAAATAGGCTCACCAGACCATACAACATCTAAAATAAGGTCAATTTTAGAATTTACAATATCATAATAAATATTAACAATATAGCTATCATGAAAATCATGATAATATTGCAAAAACTTATCAATATTCTCTTTACTTAATTTTTTCATATCATCTCATCCCCATAATTAATATAATAACATAAATTTTTGATTAATATTATCAATTCGTATAAATTTAAATTTTTTCATAATAATTTAAGTTTTCAAGACAAATGAAATAAAATTTGATATTATTAATATAGTAAAGGAGTAAGAAATTTAATGGATTTTGATAGAACATTCACAATAAAAATGAATGATGGAAAAGAAATAAAAGCAAATATAATAGTAAATTTTGAATATGCCACAAACAAATATTGTATATATAGCATAAATACTAAAGATGGTGCTAATTTATATTGTGCCAAAAATATAGATGGTAATTTAATAAAAATAACCAATTCTGAAGAGCAAGCATTTGTTAATACGGTAGTAGAAAAAATAGTAAATGCAGTTAAAGAAAGGTAGATAATATATGGAAAATAATACAATTAATTTAAAAGATGAATATGGAAATAATCTAGAAGGACAAGTACTAAACATAATAGAAATCGATGAAATAGAATATTTACTCTATTCTGTTAGTACTTCTCCTGAAGAAGATAGTCTATATGTAAAAAAAATAATCAAAGAGGAAAACGGAGAAGATGATTTAGTAGATATCACAAATGAAGAAGAAAAAGAAAAAGTCTTTAGTATCATAAAAGAATATATAAATAATATAGAGTAGGTGATAACATTGAATACTGATAATGAAGTTCTTATTAATGCATTTCAAGAAGAAATGATTAGAACAAATAATAATTCTGAATGGTGGAAAAATCATTTAAGTGAACAAATCAACAATTTATTTGGTAACAGTTTAGAACAAAGCACAAAAGAAGCAATTCTAAGTAGTGCCAAAGCCTTTATAGAAAGTGGTGCATTAGAAGCAACACAATATTTCTATCAAGCAAAAGAAATAAATGAAAAAAAAGAAATATTTGCCAAAGCAAATTTATACCAGAAGAACCATATTTTTAATATCATCCCCCCTGAAGATAAAGAATTTTTAATTAATAACAATGAACATATAAAATTAAATGATTTATATGAAATTTTAACAGCACAAAAAATAGAATATGAAAACAAAAAAGAAATGACTAATCTTCTAGATAATGAAAAAATAATAAATTTAAAAAAGAACTATCCTGATCTAGAAAAAATGTTAAAAGAATGGTTAGGAAAAAAATACGAACAAATTTTCCCACCAAAAACCAATTCTCAAACCACCAATCCAAATATAATACAACAAAATAATAAAAAAAATGTAAATCAAAATGAATTACTTGCTAAATATAATACTGCACAAAATAAAATAAATTTTTTCAATTCTATTACAACAATGAATGAAAAACAAACCTTATTTAATCAACTACCTCAAAACGAAAAAAGAGAAATTTTAAACAACACAAATACAACATTTTTAAATTACTTTTATAGTAATGCAAAAAACAAAAAAGAATTACTTGATCTAATGACTACAGAAACATTACAAAGCATTTATTATTTATCATCAAACGAAGAAAAAAAATTCATTTCTATTTATCTTAATTCAAACGAACGAGAACTATCTAATGAAGTTAATAAAAATATTCATAATATTGAAACTCAAAATCGAAATATAAACAATTATAATCAAAATATTATTAATTCTAAAAATAATATTATAAATCTAAAAAATAACAAAAAAGAAATAAAATTTAATATTAAAAATAGTAAAATAATAATAAAATCTCTTAATAAAAGAAAAGATAAATTAGAAAAAAAATTAATTAATACAGCTCTAAAACCAGAAAGCAGAATAGCATTTATTAACAAAAAAAGATTAGAAAAGATAAACAGACTTACTAATGAAATAAATTTCACTTCATCTTCTATCGAAGATACAGAAAAAGAAATAATCAATTTAAATAAAAACTTTGATAAAGCACAACAACAAATAGAAAAAGAAAAAGAAAGTATCAAAAAAAATAAACAAAATATTTCAGAATCATATCAAACGATAAAAGAAACTAGCAAAAAAATTAAAGAAACAAATATAAAAATTAAAGGATTATCATCATTTCATAAACAACTAATTGGAAAAAAAGCCTATAATCATTCAAAGAATAATATGATAATGACCGTACCAAAAAGAAAAATTGTTTCATCAAAAGATACACCACAATTAAAAAATACAACAATTATTACTCCTACTACAAAACAGCAATCACAACCTACTATTCAACAACAAACAAAAAGTCCCAACAAAATTATTCAATTTTCTGATTATAGTAAAAAAACTCAACCTGCAATTCAACAACAACCTAAACCTACTAATAAAGCTTCTACAACATCACAACACCAACAAAAAGTAGAACAAGAATTTAATGACTTAGGAATAACATATAACTTTATTGACTTTATAAATAAAATACAAGAATCTAAATTTACTCCAGAAGCACTAACAAAATTATCAAAAACAGAATCACAAATAATAAAATTATACTTTGAAGGACTATACTATCAAAAAATGGTTGAACTAATGAAACAGCAACAACAACAACTAGCAATGAGTGGAAAATCAAGAACATTATCAAAAGGATTCTCTAACATCATTATATTTATTTTATCATTAATAACTGTAACCTTAATAGGTATCTTAACATTTTTAATTCTAAAATAAATATTGCTTAAATTTTAAAATCACATTTCAATAACATGAAATGTGATTTTTGCTATTATAAATTCATTTTCTCAACTAAGTACTTTGATGAATTGCTATCATTTCCATAGTTATTAAACATATCTTTTGCATCATCTAAAGTAA
The DNA here is from genome assembly GCA_934176955.1 of uncultured Bacilli bacterium. Classification (GTDB taxonomy): domain Bacteria; phylum Bacillota_I; class Bacilli_A; order RF39; family UBA660; genus RUG11198. Next base: position 73,900 of record CAKPOS010000006.1, on the reverse strand, counting down.
ATTTCCTTAAAATTAATCTCTTTGTTCTTAATTCTTTAGTTTCCAAATTTTTCAAACAAATCACCAAAAACATAAGAAAAAAAATTTTTTAAGTACTTTCAACTAAAAAATTCTTTCTTCATTCACTAATCCCTTATCTACCAATAACTCATGAATTTCTTCTTCTTCATTATTCAAATAAACTTCTTCTATTCTATCTACTCGACATCTTTCCGATAATAAAATAGCCTGAACCTTACTAACAGCATGCTCTATTTCATCATTAATTACAACATAATTATACTTAGTAACCTCATTAATTTCTTGATAAGCCCGTCTAAATCTAGATAAAATCTTATCAGCACTATCTGTACCTCGATTAACTAACCTTTTCCTTAATTCTCTCATACTAGGAGGCATAATAAAAATAAATATTGCATCAGGAATCATTTCTTTAACCTTTAAAGCACCTTGTATCTCAATTTCTAAAATAACATCACAACCATTATTTAACTTTTCTTGAATCTTATCTTTTGGTGTTCCATAATAATTACCATTATAAGTAGCATACTCTAGGAATATACCCTTTTCAATTCTATCTTCAAATTCTTCCTTAGAAACAAAATAATAACTAACATCAGGAATATCCCCCTTACGAATATCCCTACTAGTCATTGAAACAGATAGCCAAACATTATCAACTTTCTCTAATAATTCCTTAATAATTGTCCCCTTACCAGCACCACTAGGACCACTAATTACAATTAAATTCCCTTTTTCTTTTGTTTTCAAAATATTTTCCATAAATCTTCTCCTTTTAAAAAAACAGAATTCTATTTAATTTCAATTAAACTCAATTTCAAATAATAACACAAAACTAAAACTTAATCTTTTATTTTTGTCCTACCTTTTACTTTACTATTATCTTCTTTTTTTAAAGAATCAAGATACAAAATAATCTCTTGATAAGATAAATATTCATCTTCCAAATTACCAAAATATTGATAGCAAACATCACGATACTTTTTTACTACTTTCTTTATACTAGAAATTTGAAAGTGAGAAATAAAATCAGGAAAAAAACATAAACACAACCCATTTATACTAAAGTTGTCAGCATCTATCTGCAAAACCACATAACCTTGATTACTTAAATTAATTCCCGAAAGGAAAGGATCACTATCTTCCAAATATTCACATTCTAATTTCATTGCAAGATAATTAGTAAGAAGACCATGATTATAAGGCTTATTTTCTAAACTTTCCTTTAAAATTTTTCCTTCTCTATCAATTACAATAACAGAAGATTCAATCAAACTCGTTGAACCTTCCAATTTTTTAAAAAAATTATCAATTAAATTACTACTATTCATATTTAACACCCTATAAATTTAATCTAACAAATAGTTTACACACTACTATTATATTCTTACTAGTACCATTATAATAATTAATCACAATAAAAATTTTTTTATTTTAATTTCAAAATATGAAATATAGATATATAATTCTTCATATCAATTTTCATTTGAAAAAAATTAATTATTAACACTTTAAAATAACAACCTCCCAAAAATTCAATAAACATATAAATAGTTAAAAACTAAAATGGCTTTTTCCAATTATACATAGATAAAATCTTACCTTTTGATTCTTCTTGTGATTCTAATCCTAACATACAGTCCTTCATAAATAATTTTCTTATTGTTTTAAAATGCTCCAAATATTTTTTTGGCGAATAAAGCTCTCCAATATAAATAACTTCATGATTTTTTTCAAAATCAGACACTTTATTAGCTGGAACAATCACCACATCATTGCAATAACCAATACTACTCTCTAAACTTAAATATGTTCTATAGTTAGCCGTAGAACTATCTGACCTTTGTATACCACTTGCCTTAAGAGCGTCCTCTTCAGTTGCATATGAACCCATGTACATATAAATATTATTAGTATCTGTAAAATTATTAAATAAAATAAAATTATCTAAAAAATAATTTAAAAGTTCATCATCAGATTTCTTAGAAATATTTTCATTTTGCTTGCAAAAATTAACTAACCTTAAATATTCCTTTATTAATGGATTATTTTCCAAAATTTCTATTTCTTCTTTTGCTTTTAATACATAATTTCTTAATTTTACTAAATCAAAATATTTTTTTCTTAAATTTTCCAATTCTTCATTTTTCATAAAACATCACCCTGTAATCATAATTATCAAAAAAATAAATTTTTATTTTTTAGAAATTAATCTTTCTTTTCCTCCCATATAAGGTCTTAATACTTCTGGAATTAATACACTTCCATCTTCTTGTAAATTATTCTCTAAAAACGCAATTAACATTCTAGGTGGAGCAATAACAGTATTATTTAAAGTATGTGCAAACTCTTTTTCTCCATTTTCCTTTTTATATCTTATTCCTAGTCTTCTTGCTTGAGCATCTGTCAAGTTTGAACAAGAACATACCTCAAAGTATTTCTTTTGTCTAGGACTCCAAGCTTCAATATCACAAGAACGATATTTCAAATCAGCTAAATCTCCAGAACAACAAACTAACTTACGGACAGGAATATCTAAGCTACGAAATAATTCAACTGAATAATTCCACATCTTATCATACCAAGTTTCACTATCTTCTGGGCGACAAATAACTACCATTTCTTGTTTCTCAAATTGATGAATTCGATATACTCCTCTTTCTTCAATACCATGAGCACCTACTTCTTTACGAAAACATGGAGAATAAGAAGTCATTGTAATTGGTAAATCTTTTTCACTCAATAATTGATCTTTAAACTTAGCAATCATAGAATGCTCACTAGTACCAATCAGATATAAATCTTCCCCTTCAATCTTATACATCATAGCATCTTTTTCTTCAAAAGACATAACACCATCAACAGCATCTCCATGAATCATATATGGAGGAATACAATAAGTAAATCCCTTATCAATCATAAAATCTCTAGCATAAGAAAGAACAGCAGAATGAAGTCTAGCAATATCTCCCATTAAATAATAAAATCCAGCCCCACTAACACGACCAGCTGCTTCTTTATCTAAACCATCAAATCGTGCCATAATATCAGAATGATAAGGAATTTCATAATCTGGAACAACTGGTTCTCCAAATCTTTGCTCTTCCACATTTTTACTATCATCTTCTCCAATAGGAACATCAGGAGCAATCATATTTGGAATAGTCATCATCTTTTCTTTCAAAAGTCCAGATAACTTCTCTTCTTCCTTCTCAATATCAACTAATTTTTCATTAATCTCAACAACAGCTTGCTTCTTTTCATTAGCCTCATCAACACGCTTTTCTCTAAATAAACTACCAATCTCATCACTAACTGTATTTCTTTGTTGACGAAGAGTATCTCCCTCAGCCTTCAATTCACGAACTCTTTTATCTAATTCAATAACTTCATCAACTAACGGTAATTTTTTATCCTGAAATTTCTTCTTAATATTTTCTTTTACTTTATCAGGATTTTCTCTTACAAATTTAATATCTAACATAAATATCACCTCATAATCACCATTATACACTAATAATGAAAGTAAAGTCTATCTTTTTTTGACTAAAAATACTTACCTAGACCTAATTTCTATTAAACTAAATTTTTCTAAATAATTTGCCATCAACATTCTTGTTAAATAATAAAATACATACATTTGATATTACAATTAAACTATCAGTAATCATACCAGTATAAGAACCAACAAAAAAGTCATAAATTATCCATAGAACGTAAGAAAAAAATCCACCAATAACGACAATTTTTTTATGAGAAAAAGTCAAACTATATCCATCAATCAAACTCGACAAAATAGGAAGAAAATCAATCCAAGTACGATAACTAAAATAAGCTAAAACGCCATAAAAAGGAACAGATAATAAAAATATATATTTATCCTTATCAGTTCGATAATATAAACAATCTCTAAACACCTCAAATAAGCAAATTAAACTTCCACTATAAGCACCTAATAACCAATAATGTAAAATAAATAAAATTGTTGAAAATATCTGAAATAATATTACGTTATTAGTATTTTTTTGATAATAACTAACAAATAAAATAACCCAAGCTACAATATCCATTCCTTGTATAAACAAAAAAGAATAATCCACCATTAACAGCACCTCTTCTATTTTCATCTTATCACAAAAAAATAACATACACTAGATAAAATTACAGACATTACTCAAAAAATTTATTTGCAATAATATCTTCTTTTAATAAAGATTAATAAAATTAACAAAATTCATACTAACCAAAATTCGTTTATTACCAAAATAAGATAATTTTGAACAAAAAATCATCTCAAAATTCAATTTTTCAAACACAAAAAAAGCGATAACCATCGCTTTTTTAACAATTATGATGAATAACTTTAGAATCTATAGCTGTTGTAACATTAACCGCCTGAAGCCCTTTTGGAGTTTCAATCAAATCAAAATTAACCAATTGGCCTTCAGATAAAGTTTTATACCCATCTTGCTTAATTGCTGAATAATGAACAAAAATATCTTCACCTGATGCATGATCAATAAATCCATATCCTTTTTCATTATTAAACCACTTTACTCTACCATTCATACCGTTGCACCTCTTTCTCTTACTTCTATAATAAAATTATAAAATAAGAAAAAGCAAAAAACTACCCCTATCAACCCTACAATATCCGACAAAAAAATCAATCTCCCTCAAGAAATTGACTTTTTCCATAAATTACTCAACATTTACATTTAATATATCTAATATTCTTGTCAAATCTACTTTAGATTCAAAGAATATCTCAATTTTTTTATTATCAACTTTTACTTTTGTTCCTAAAATATCTCTAAGTTCCTCTTCAATATATTGATATTCATTAGTTTTACTTTGACGATTAATAGGGACTCTTTTCTCAACCTTTTCCTGGCTAGAAATATCCTCTAAATCACGAACACTAATATTATTTTGAACAACTTTCTTTGCTAGTTCCTCTACTTTTTCATCATCTTCCATCTTACTAAGAACCCTAGCATGTCCCATAGAAATTTGATTATCTCTAACCATATCTTGTACATCATTTGGTAACTTTAAAAGACCTAAAGTATTTGTAACATGACTACGACTCTTTCCTATTTTAGCAGCTAAATCTTCCTGTCGAATATGAAGGTTATCAATAATTCCCTTATATGCCCAAGCAAGTTCAATCGAAGTAAGATTTTCTCTTTGAATATTTTCAAGCAAAGCAATTTCACGCATTTCTTCATCCGAAAAATCCTTAACAATTGCAGGAATCGTTTCCAAACCAGCTAACTTAGAAGCACGAAGTCTTCTTTCACCGGCAACTAAATCATAACCTTTAATACTTTTCTTTACAATAATTGGTTGAAATACACCATAATTACGAATAGAAGTAGCTAATTCATCTAAAGCCTCTTGATCAAAATGCTTTCTTGGTTGATAAGGATTAGTACGAATATCCGCTAAAGAAATTTGAATAATATCAGATTCCTTTGCATTTTCCATAATATTATCTTCAAATGTATCAAAATCTAAAACTTCACTACTAAATAATTGTTCAAGACCTCTACCCAACGCTTTCTTTTTTTGTTCCATTCTTCTCAATGACCTCCTTAGCCAAATTCAAATATGCCAAAGTTCCCCTACTTCTAGGCTCATATTCTAATATTGGTTTTCCGTGAGATGGAGCCTCAGCCAAACGAATCAACCTTGGTATAATTGTATCATATACCCTTTCTTTAAAAAATCCCTTAATACTATCTACTACTTCAAGTCCCAAATTAGTATTCGTAGTAAGCATCGTAAGTAAAACTCCTTCAATATCTAAATTAGGATTTACTTTCTTCTGAGCAAGCATAATCGTATTAATTAATTGCATAATTCCTTCTAATGCAAAATATTCACATTGAACAGGAATTAATACACTATCAGCAGCTCCCAAAGCATTCGTTGTCAAAATTCCAAGAGAAGGTGGACAATCAATAAAAATAAAATCAAACTTATCCCGAACTTTATCTAACTCTTCCTTTAATCTCAATACACGATTAAATTTTAAGCCTTCTGCATGATATTTCTTTTCCATTTCAATAAGTTCCATATCAACACCAGCTAAGTTTAAATATGCTGGTAATAAATAAAGATTTTTACTTTTCGTTTTAATAATTGATTTCTCAATAGGTGATTTCATTACAAGAACTTCATAAATACTACTATTAATTCCTCCCTTATCAACACCAACACCAGTAGTAGCATTTCCTTGAGGATCCAAATCAACTAAAAGAACCTTCTTGTTCAAAACACCCAAAGAAGCGGATAGATTAATACTTGTTGTAGTCTTCCCTACTCCACCTTTTTGATTAACAATTGCAATAATCTTTCCCATTTATACTCACCTTTATTTCCTACAAAATACATTGTATCAAACTTTTTCTTAAAAATAAAGGAAAAAAACGACAAAAAAATGACATTTAGCAAAAACTAATGTCATTTCAATGAATTCCTGCCCACAAAGAATAAAGAAAACTTCTTTTTTTTACCTTGGGAAGTGATTTTTTCTCTTCTGAACCATCTAAATAAAAAACTTCTAAAGATGATTTTTGATTATCATTGTCAGCACAATTGCTCAAACAATAATTTTTCAAATACATCTCACTATATTTCTGATTTCCATAAATAACACTTAATACTCTCTTATCTGTATTTCGATATAAAAAATCTCGAACAGTTATCCCACATGGAAGAACAGTATCATAAGAAAAGTCATCTCTTAATCGAAAAGAATAATTACTATCCATATTTACTATTGGAAATAATTCTTCATTATTCCAATAATCATCTATTTCCATACCTTCACAATTCAACTCACTAATAAAATTTACAATTTCACTAGAAGTAAGAATTCTTTTACATAAAAGCATACCTGCTATTACAGATGTAAAAGATATCAGGTCATTTTGTTCCATTTTATTTATCTTCACCTCGTAAACACAATTATAGATATATTTATATTATTTGTCAATCAATTTTTTCAATGATATCTTATGCAAAAAATACTTACTTGTACCCTCACCACATTAATAAAAAAGCAAACAAATAAGTACTTTATCCCTACTTTTTCAACGATTTATTTTTTTAAAAAGCAACCATTATAAAATCTTATTATCTTTCTTCCTGTTAAATAAAAAATTAAAATACCCTTCCCCTTTTAAGTAATGAATTTAAAATATATCAACCAATAGAACAATAAAATTATTTTTTTAGCACATATTAAAGACATCTTGTTTCTTTGCCCTCAAAAAAAGATATCCTTATCTCATACGACTCCATTTTAGAAAACTTTGCTTTTCCCTCGCATTCTTAACTTTCATCTTTCTTCTCCCAATCCAACTTTTAGAAAAATCTGTTTCTCTTTGCTTTTTTTCCCACATATCTTTATATATATCTTTTCGTATCCTTTCGATCTCATTTTCTTCATACATCTTTGTCACCTCATAAAATTAATTATAGGTATACTTATATTATTTGTCAATCGTTACTACTCAGCTATTGAAATAATACCTTTAGTAACATCACTTATAAATTCTCTAATCTTATTATATGGAAGATTATAATAATTTTCTAATGAAACGATAAGCATTTTGATATCATTATTGTATGTTACATCACTATAAAAATTTTGAGGTAATTTTTCATTTTTGTTAAATTCTTTTTCATACATTCTGTATATGTCATTACTATATTTACTCATATCTATCACTACCTCAAGCTTATTACAATTATAATATAAAACTAATAAAAAAGCGAGATACATTTGACTAACTGCTTAAGGTAGTCGTATCTCACATATTCATTATACTACAAAAATACGTTTGTATCACTAAATTTAATTATTTAAGGCTGCGTAGTAACTGTCAATCATTTTTTCAATGATATCTTATGCAAAAAATACTTACTTGTCTCTTAACTACATTAATAAAAAACAAACAAATAAGTACTTCATTCCTACTTTTTCAACAATCTATTTTTCTTAAAAGGCAACCGTTGTAAAGTTTTATTATTCTTTTTTTTATCATGTAAACAATCAGAATATTTTCTCAAAGTAGAACCATTTAAAATATATAAACAACAATCTATTGAACAACATAAATGATTAATATTTCCCTTAGAGATATCGCAAATAATTCTATCTAAATGATAAATATCGATATATCTACCATTATCCTCATAAATAATTGTCTGATAAACTCCAACATCATCCCCAGTAATAGAAATATTTCCACCTATATTTTCAATACTCCATGGAATCCATCCCTCTATTTCACCAATATACAATTTATCAATATCATATTTTTCAAACATAATCTTTCTCCCTCTCAATAATTAAAATTTATGATACAACATAGACACCAAAAAAGCAATAGTAATTTTACTAAAAATTCTTTCCATGTTATAATACAAAAAAAGAAGGTGTATCATGATTAATATTGAAAAATTTATCCCTGAAGAAACAGAAACTATTGTTATAGGGTGTTCTGCAGGACCAGATTCTATGGCCCTTCTCCACTATTTAATCACTAACACAAAGAACAGAATTGTCTGTTGTCACATTAATCACAACGTAAGAAAAGAAAGTGAAAAGGAAGAAAAATATTTAAAAAATTATTGTCAAAAACAAAATATTCTTTTTGAATCTTATAAAATAGAAAACTATCAAGAAAATAACTTTGAAAATGAAGCTCGAAAAAAAAGATATCAATTTTATGAAAAAACATTACAAAAATACAATAGCCATTATCTATTTTTAGCACACCATGGTGATGATTTAATCGAAACCATTATCATGAAAATTAATCGTGGATCTAATCTAGAAGGATATGCTGGTATTAAAGAAATATCCACACATAAAGATTATACCATTATTAGACCTTTCCTTTCTTATACTAAAGAGGATTTATTAGATTATAATCAAAGAAATAATGTCGAATATTTTATTGATAAAACAAATCAAGACACCAATTATACTAGAAATAGAATTCGTGCTAATATTCTTCCACTTTTAAAACAAGAAAATAAAGACATTCATAAACAATTTTTAAAATATTCAAAAGTCTTACTTGAATATAATACTTATATAGAAGAAACAGTAAAAGAAAAAATGGCTATCCTTTATAAAAAAAATATCCTAAATTTAAAATTATTCAAACAAGAAAAGCCCTTTATCCAAAAAAACATTCTTTACAACATTTTAAATAATACTTATCAAAATATTCCTAATATTATTACAAGTAATCATATTAATAATATCTTAAAAATCATTAATTCTCCTACACCAAACTTATCTATAAATTTACCTAAACAAAAAAAAGCAATCAAAAATTACAACAAATTAACCATAAAAGAAACAGAAGAAACTTCAATCCTTAACAATAAAGTTCTTTTACAGAAAGAAAATATCTTTGGAAGTATTATCATCAAAAAAATAGATAAAACCACAGAAAATGGAAATGATATATGTAAACTAAACAGTAAAAATATTACTCTACCCTTATACTTCAGGAAAAAATTACCTGGAGATAAAATCTACCTTTATAACAATCCTGGAAAGAAAAAAATAAGTGATATTTTTATTGAAAAAAAAATACCAAAAGAAAAGCGAGAAACTTATCCGATTTTAGTTGATGCAAATGACCAAATAATTTGGATACCAAATCTAAAAAAGTCTAAATTTAATAGCAATTCAAAAGAATTTTATGATATAATACTAAAGTACTGTGAAAAGGAGGAAAAGAATGAATAATAAAACAGTAAAAAAAGGATTATTTCCCTATGTATTTCTCTTCTGTTTTATCATAGTATGTTTACTAATATTTCAAAACTTTAATACCACTGTAAACAATTTTACCTATGATGAATTCATAAAAGAATTAGATAGTAATGAAATTAAAGAATTAAATATCGTTCCAAAAACAAGAAGTGAAACATATGAAATAACAGGAAAATTAAAAGATTATGATGAAAATGAAACATTTACTTTAACTTTACCAAAATCAGACGAATTCATCTCTAAAATAACAGATGCTGCTGATAAAAATAAATTTACTCTAAATGTTGAAAGAGACCCCGAATCTTCTGAATGGCTAGCTGTATTAACAGAAATTATTCCACTAGCAATCCTAGTAGGCGCAACATTCTGGCTATTCACAAGACAAATCGGAGGCAACAACAAATCAATGGACTTTGGAAAATCTCGTGCAAAATTATTAGAAGAAGGAACAAAAACTAACTTCAAAGATGTAGCCGGATTAACAGAAGAAAAAGAAGAAGTAAAAGAATTAATTGACTTCTTAAAAAATCCAAAGAAATTCCAAGCAATGGGAGCAAGAATACCAAAAGGAGTACTTCTAGTAGGTCCCCCAGGAACAGGTAAAACCTTACTTGCCAGAGCAGTTGCTGGAGAAGCAAAAGTACCATTCTATTACATTAGTGGTTCTGACTTTGTAGAACTATTCGTAGGAATTGGAGCATCTCGTGTAAGAGACATGTTTAAGCAAGCAAAAATGAACGCCCCATGTTTAATCTTCATTGATGAAATTGATGCAGTTGGACGTCAAAGAGGAACAGGACTTGGTGGAGGACACGATGAAAGAGAACAAACCCTAAACCAATTATTAACAGAAATGGATGGATTTGGACCTCATGAAGGAATTATCGTAATTGCTGCTACTAACCGTCCAGACGTATTAGACCCAGCCTTACTTAGACCAGGACGATTTGACCGTCAAGTAACCGTTGGACTACCAGATAAAAACGCTCGTTTAGAAATTTTAAAAGTACACGCTAAAAATAAAACATTAGATAAAAATATTACTTTAGAATATCTTGCTAAAAGAACACCAGGTTTCAGTGGAGCTGACCTAGAAAACTTATTAAATGAAGCAGCCCTACTTACCGTAAGAAGAGGAAAAAAAGCAATTACCATGAGCGAAATTGACGAAGCAACCGACCGTGTTATCATGGGACCAGCTAAAGTAACAAAAAAATATACAGACAAAGAAAAAAAATTAGTTGCTTATCATGAAGCAGGACACGCCGTTGTTGGTCTTAAATTAGAAGGTGCTAACGATGTTCAAAAAATAACCATCATTCCAAGAGGTCAAGCCGGTGGATATACAATGATGACACCAAAAGAAGAAACATTCACAAGCACAAAACAAGAACTATTAGAAGCAATCTCAGGCTTATTAGGTGGCCGTGTTGCTGAAGAAATCGAATTTGGAGAAATCACTACTGGTGCTCACGATGACTTCAAAAAAGCAACAAAAATTGCTAGAAGCATGGTAACCGAATATGGAATGAGTAAATTAGGACCAATGATGTTAGAAGAACCATCAGGAAATACCTTCTTAGGAAGAGACTATACAAAAAACAGAAATATATCTGATATCGTTGCCCATGAAATAGACGAAGAAATGCGTAGCATCATCAATGAATGCTATGAAAAAACAAAAAAAATCTTAAAAGAAAATAAAAATTTATTAGATTTAATTGCAAACACTCTATTAGAAGAAGAAACCATTACCAAAGAACAAATTGACTCTTTAGTAGAAACAGGACATCTTCCAACCGAAGAAGATAAGGAAGAAGAAAAAAATACTGATGAAGATTCTTCTAAAAAAGAAACAAAATCTAATAAAGAACAGAAAACTGATAAGGAATAACCCTTACCAGTTTTTCTATTGTATAAAATAATATTATTCTTCAATTCTTAAAATTAATTCTCCATCCTTAGAATACATATACTTCTCTCTTACATACCTAGCAATATATTCAGGATCAGACAATCTCTTAATATCCGCTTGTATTGTCTCTTCCTCATCAAGTAACTTGCTTTTTTCCTGATTTAAACTTTTCTCTTCTTTCTTCATCTCATGAATGCGACCTAAATCAAGAAAAAAAGTATATCCTAAAGTAGCAATAATTGCACCAAAAAAAAGAATAATAACAAACATTCTACCCTTTGTCTTAACAGTATATTTTCTTCTTTTTTTCACCTCTATCACCTACTTATCTTAAAATAAGTATAGCATAATCATTGCTTCTTTACAATTTTTTTCATTACCACTTTACACAAAATATACCCCAAAATAATACATAAAAAGAAATAAAAATGAAGATAACCATAATTAATTCTCATTAAAACCAAAAAATATAATAAAGTATGAAACATTACAAACAAAAAAGAAACTACTATCCTAACTATAATATGAGAAGAATATAAAAATTTAGAATTTAACTCTAACAATAAATAAAAAAAGATTCCATAACAAAAAGAAAATAATAAAGAAATAATCTGCACCTTTAAAATCATTACTTAAATAACTTAGAAAGGAAACTTTCCTCTGATTTCTTTTTGTTATCACTAGCCGTATAATTAATACTATCAACAGTTCCCTTAATTGTAACATTTCCTTGATAAGTATCCAACTTTATAATCTCTAACCCATTTCCTTTAATACTTAAAAATCCTAAAGTAGTATCCATCAAAAACTCCTCCTTATCAAAACTCTCAATCTTCTTTACCCCTGTAACCAAAACATTCTTTCTCTCAGCAATCGATATTCCATGATTAAAACTAGACTCCATTTCTTTTACCTTGTCCATAAAGTACCTCCTAATAAGATATATGCTAATAATAAAAAATAATGACAAAAAAAAGAAACTACTAAATATATCAGTAGTCTCCTAAGATTTTCTATTCAGCGTTATTGTAAGCTTCAATAATAGCATCTTCGAACATCTTACGTGTTTCCTTATTAATAGGATGTGCTATATCAGTATGCTCACCAGTAGCAGTAGTCTTACTAGGCATTGCAATGAATAAACCATTATCGCCATCTATAACTCTAATACCCTTAACAACAAAACAATCATCAAGAGTAACAACTGCAATTCCTTTCATACGAGAATTTTCTTTTTCAATCTTGTGTACAGTAACTGAAGTAATCTTCATTATGTATCAACTCTCCTTCTAGAAATGTTACTTTCTAACTACATTTTATAAAAGTAAAATAAAATTGTCAATATTTTTTAACTTTATTTACCATTATTTTACGATTTAAAAGAAATTTTTACAGTTTCTGTCAAAATATCATGATAACTAAAACTTTTTTTCCCACCATTATCTAAAACAATAAAAATATTATGATACACCTCAACTACCTTTCCATGATATTCCAAAATACGATTTCTTCCCTCGTTATGAATAACTGAAATTTCATTACCCATATGATTTGTTATATTATCACGAATTGCATCAATCGTCATATATACCCCCTATTCTCTAGGATAACCAACATACATTGTACCCTTAGTAATAATACCTCCCATTCCATCAGCCCCATATTTCGTTTTCTCTAAAATATGAATTAAATCAATATTATTATTTTTATCTGATAAAGCTAAAGAACTAGCAACAATAGCAGGATCTAATGCATGAATATTAATTCTTTTAGGACTAGAAGCAAAATTAGCTCCCGCTTTAATCAATTCCTCATAATTAGATTGGCATGCACCTGCTATAATCAGTAACTTCTCATGAGATTTTTCATACTTTCTAGCCTCATGAATTGCCTCAACAAAATTTGTCGTATTCTTATAATTTCCATTAGCTCTCTCTCTTTTGTACATTGAATCATGACCAGTAATCACTACAATATCAGGATTATACTTTTCCAAAAAAGAAACAATCTTCGAAGATAACTCACTCTCCGAACAAAAAACTCCATAAGCTTTAATCCGATTCCTTTTATAAAAATTCATACACTTAGACAAAAATTCCGAATCCCCATCAATATGAAGTACTTTCCCAGGAAGATAAAAGTATTCATGGCGATCAAGAGATTTATACTCACTAAAATCACTACCAAAATCATCATCAATTTCTTTATCATACAAAACCAAATCTTGAAGAGGACTATCCGCAGACAATCGAATACAGCTTCCATACAAAAAACAATTGTTTCCTTCAATTCCAACAACCTTAAATACAATATCATTCCCATAAGACTTTCTCGTAACAAAATCCCCGATTCTAATCATAAAACCACCCATCTAACTATATGAATAATAATCAAAAAAAGAACAACACAAACAAAAAATACTTATCTTTATTAAACTTCTTTAACAGAAATCAAAGTAAAAATAAGTATTTTATTTTTTAACTAAAGCATTTGCCATCTCAACAAAAATCTTTAAAGACAAAGCTTCTGCCCTTACCCCTAAATCAAAACCATACATCATCAATACATTTTCAATAATCTTCAAATCATAATTCTTTAAATTATTACGAAGCGTCTTTCTCTTAAAAGAAAAACTATCTTTAACTAACCTTTTAAACAAAGCAATATCTAATACTTGCTCTCTTTCTTTCTTTAATTCAAAACAAACAACTGCACTATCCACATTAGGCTTAGGCATAAAACAATTTCTACTAACATCAAATAGTTTCTTAATATTATAATAATAATTCAAAAATACCGTTAAAGAACCATAATCACGACTTCCAACAGATGCAGACAATCTAGCCGCTACCTCTTTTTGAACCATTACAATCATCTTATCAGGTAAAACATCACTATCGATAAATTTTAGAATAATAGGAGTGGTAATATAGTAAGGAAGATTAGCTACTACATAAATTTTAGAATAATCATATTTCTTAATATCATCTTCTAAATTACTCTTTAAAAAATCTCCAATAATAATTGAATAATTATCATTACTTTTTAAAAGTTCATTCAAATTTTCTTCTAACCTACTATCTGCTTCATATAACAAAGCATGTCCACATAATGAAACCGTATATCTAGTAATTGCTCCTCCACCAGGACCAATTTCAATCAATAAAGTATCCCTATTCAACTCTGCACTATCCACAATCTTGTGGATAACATTATTATCCTGTAAAAAATTTTGTCCTAAAGATTTCTTAAATTTAAACTCATTCATCAAATCACCAAATTTCTTTAAATATTATAGCAAAAATTAAAAAAAATAGAAAGCCTCTAAAGACTCTCTACCTTTAAATATCATAGTACATATATTAGTACCAACCACTACTTTGAAACTTTGCCCAAGCCGCCGACGGACTACCATAAGTAGACTTAATATAATTTAAGCCCCAACGAATTTGAGTTTCCCCATTCGTAGCCCAATCACTACCAGCACTCGCCATCTTACTACCTGGCAAAGCTTGAGGAATGCCATAAGCACCACTACCACTGCTAGCAGTAACTCTCCATCCAGACTCTCTATTCCATAAAGCAACAAGGGAAATAAAATCAGATTCAGTCCATCCATAAGAATTAATAACTAAATCATGAGCATAGGCTTGCAAAACTTCAACACTAGTACTACTAGCTGCAGCTGCTCGTCTAGCAGCTTCTTCTTCCTGCGCCTTTTTAGCAGCAGCCTCTTCTTGAGCCTTACGATTAGCCTCTTCTTGAGCTATTCTAGCCGCTTCAGCTTCTGCTGCTTTTCTTTTTTCTTCCTCTGCAATTCTTTGTTGTTCAGATTTTAATTCTTCCTCTTTTTTAGCATCTTCTTCAGCTTGATTTACATTCACTACATGATCTACTTCAAAAAGTTCAGAAACAGCATCAGCCATCTTATCTAAATTATTATTTTCTACTACTACAACTCTATTATCTTCAGTTTTATTTGAAAATAACATAAACAAAAATAGACCCCCAACTATCAATTGTGTTGACACAATCAATACATTAGATACTATTTTCTTCATTAAATCACCTCTTATTTTATTTCTCAGGCAATTAACATTTTATCATAATTTAAGTTGTTTGTCAAACAAGCGAAAAACATTACGGGTTGTAATATCACCAACAACCTTATAATCAATACCTTTTATTCTACAAATTTTCTCCAAGATAACATCAACATTACAAGGTTCATTTCTCTTTCCACGATATGGTTCAGGAGAAAGATAAGGGGCATCTGTTTCCAATACAATATATTCTAAAGGAATATTCTTTATGACATCAATAATCTTATTTGCATTTTTAAAAGTACTTACACCTCCAATTCCAAGAAAAAATCCCAAATCAATAAATTTTTCTGCCATCTCAACGCTACCACTATAACAATGCATAATTCCCTTTACATCTGTCTCTTTCAAAATATTATATGTCTCCATAATACAATCTCTACTATGAATAATAACAGGCTTATTATGCTTTTTAGCAATATTAAGTTGTTTCTTAAATAGTTCTCTTTGAAGTTCCTTATCACACTCATAATGATAATCTAAACCTATTTCTCCAACAGCAAGAATCTTATCATCATCAATATGTTCTTCAATAAATTTCAAATTTTCTTCTGTATAATCATCAATTTCTTCAGGCTGAATTCCCAAAGCACCATACACAATATCATACTTTTTAACAAGTGACAACACTTCTTCATTATCACGACGATTTGTTCCATTAACAATGATCATCCCAACACCATGACGATTACATCTTTCAATAACCGCATCAATATCCTCAAAATATTCAGTAAAAATATGGCAGTGCGTATCAATCAACATCAAAATCCTCTACTTCCTACGAATCATTAAAAATCTAAAAAAATAATACAACAATACAAAAAAGTAAATAGCATCCATTACATTTTGATTTACAACAGCATAAATTCCAACAAACAATAGTGTTACTACAAAAAATATCATCATTATATTTTCTTGATTTTTAATTTTATTAAGCATTCTTTTTCGTTCCTTTCTTAAACTACTAAACTGCTTAACTACTACATCAATCATAGCAAACCAATATTTTAATGTAAATAAAAGAAAAGTGTTTCGTAAAAATTTACACATTTATGTTGTAAATCAATAATAACACTTTTCAAAAGAAATATTTGTCGAATAATTATCATAAACAAAAAATACTGATAAAGTATAAAACTACTTTATTCATATTTTTCCAAATTATTTTTATTTTTTCACTTCAATTCGTTGAAATAATACTTGAGCCTCTCCTACATGAGTACCACTCTCATAATACCCAAATTTATCTAATGTATCATAAGTAATCTTATCAGTATTAAGTTGTTTAAAAATTTTAGCCGCTGTATCTGGCATAAACGGTTGAAGTAAAACTGTACCAAAACGAATAGATTCAACCAAATTATACAAAACAGTAGATAGCCTATCTTTCTTCTCTTCATCTTTTGCTAACACCCAAGGCATAGTTTCATCAATATATTTATTACATCTCCTAAAAATATCAAATATAGCATCTAAACTATCAGCAATTCTTAAATTATCCATCTTACCTTCAACAATTTCCTTCGTATTCAAAACTAAATTCTTTAACTCTATATCCAATTCTTCCGAAGTATTTTTATTTACTACTACTCCATCAAAATATTTATTTACCATACCAATTGTACGATTAACCAAATTACCAAGAACATTCGCCAAATTACTATTAATACTCTCTACTAACAAATCATTTGTAAAAGTACCATCACTAGCAAAAGGCATTTCATGAATCAAGTAATAGCGAATTGCATCTACTCCATACTGATTTACCAAGTCATCAGCATAAACAATATTTCCCTTACTCTTACTCATTTTATCATTTCCAAATAACAACCAAGGATGACCAAAAATTCTTCTTGGAAGTGTCAAAGAAAGAGCATGCAACATAATTGGCCAATAAATTGTATGAAATCTCAAAATATCCTTGCCAATCAAATGAATATCACAAGGCCAATACTTTTTAAATGCTTCCCCACATTCTCCATCAGGATGATATCCCAAAGAAGTAATATAATTAGATAAAGCATCAATCCAAACATAAACAATATGAGATTCATCAAAAGTAACAGGAATTCCCCACTTAAAACTTGTTCTAGATACACATAAATCTTGAAGACCAGGCTTAATAAAAGTATTCATAATCTCATTTTTACGCACCTCTGGTTCAATAAAGCCAGGATGACTTTCTATATACTCTTCCAACCATTTAGAATATTTACTCATTCTAAAGAAATAAGCTTCCTCTTTAGCTTCCTTAACCTCACGACCACAATCAGGACACTTTCCATCTATCAATTGACTTTCCGTCCAAAATGACTCACAAGGCGTACAATACAAACCACTATACTCACCCTTATAAATATCTCCCTGATCATAAAATTTTTTAAATATTTCTTGAACTATCTTTTCATGCTCCGTATTCGTTGTACGAACAAAATAATCATAACTAGTATTCATAATATCCCAAATATTCTTAATCTCAGAAGCAATCTTATCCACATATTCTTGAGGAGTTACCCCAGCTTCTCTTGCTTTAATCTCAATTTTTTCTCCATGTTCATCTGTCCCAGTTTGAAAATAAACATCATATCCTTGTAATCTTTTATAACGAGCAATTGCATCAGCCAAAACAACTTCATATGTATTACCAATATGAGGCTTAGCACTTGTATAAGCAATTGCTGTACTAATATAAAACTTTTTTTCCATCATTCCATCTCCTTATTTACAATTACAATAACACTGTTAACCTTATCTATACAAGTAAAATACTTAAAAAATTATTTCTTCATTAAACAGTACTTCTTAAATACAAAAATTTTATCATTAATAAAGTATGATATCATCCAAAATAAAATTATTTAAATCTCACAAAAATAATCTTATCTAATAGAAAAAAATAATTCTTTTCAATCCAATAATTATTATACCATTAACTAAAAAATTATCAAACATTTCAGAAAAAGAAAATAAAAAAAATGAATCAATACTGATAACATTGATTCATTTCTAGTTTAAGAAAAGGTTGAATTGGAATTACATCAATAATATATAGAATTATCTAACATAACCTATATACTATTCCCCCATTTAATAGACATTATCAGTGCCTATCTCAACTTCTTATCCTTTCGAGTTTATCTTTCTCAAAACGCGCGTCTCACTTAGTGGCGATAAGAACAAAGACATACTTATATCTTTTCTACCAAACAAAGAAAGTTAACTTAACAAAATATTTTTTAGATATTATTTTAGTCATTCAATCAATATACTTCTCTTTCATCTAGAAGTACAAGTTTTAAATGAGTAATATGCCAAGTACTCTCTATCTAAGTATCTTAACTATACCACACTTTTTTTCTTCTGACAATACCTTTTTTCATATTTTTTTTAATTGACAACAAGTGTCAAACATTTTAATAATAAAATCATTACTACACAAAAAATAAACTTAAACGAAGAAAGAAATATGGCAATTATGCTATAATAACTCTATCGAAAGGAGAATTTATGAAAAAAATTACTAAAAAAGATATCTTATCCAATTTGATTCTCATCTCAACATTTATCATAATTTATTTATTTCTAACAAGAGACAACCATTTATTTGCCTCCAATATTGATTTTAAATATCAACATTATTTAATCCCAGAATATTTTCGTACACTTTTTTATAACACCAATGATTTATTTCCTAATTTTGCCCCTAATTTAGGAAGTGGACAAAATATTTATTATCTATCTTACTATGGACTATATAATCCCTATATTCTAATATCTTACCTATTTCCTTTCATCAAAATGATTGATTATCTAATTGCAACAAATTGCCTTATTGTTATAACTAGCGCAATACTATTCTATTACTTTCTTCGAAAACATCAACATAAAGAAAAAATAAGTTTCATCACAAGTTTTTTATTCTTAGTAAGTGGGCCACTAATCTTTCATGCAAAAAGACATATTATGTTCATTAATTATTTTCCTTTTCTAATTTTAGGATTATTTGGAATTGATAACTTCTTTAAAAAGAAAAAATCCACACTTTTAATCATAAGCACAATACTAATTATATTAAGCAGCTACTACTTTAGCATTCCCGCTTTAATTGTATTATATTTATACTATATCTACAACTATATAAAAGAAGAAAAAAATATCACCTTTAAAAATTTAATCAACAAAACAATTCAAATTATACCCCCATTTTTTATTGGAATTATAACATCTTCTATACTTCTCTTACCAACAGCATATGCACTACTAACAGGAAGAGCAACAACACATAAAAATATTAGCCTATCTAGTCTTTTTACACCTTCCATTAGTAAAAACCTTTTATATTCTCACTATAGCATAGGATTAACCTTAATTAGCTTAATTTCCTTAATTTTCTTTGCTTTAAAAGGAAAAAATGAAAAAAAATACTTATCCATAACTTGTCTCTTAATTACAATTTTTCCTATATTTAATTATATCTTAAACGGAACATTATATATTAATGCAAAATCATTAATACCATTCATTCCCCTAATCTTAATTTTAGTTGCCAATTTTTTAGAAATTACTATGAAAAAAATTCATTCAAAAAAACAATATCTAATTATATCTTATCTTATTCTCTCCTCATTTATCATTTGTCTCCATACAAATTCAAAAGATAAATTAATGAAAAAAGATGATATTAATAGTAAAGAATATCAAACAGTAAACCAACTAATCAATGAAATAACAAAAAAAGACAAAGAATTTTATCGATTAAATACAAACTTAAACGAAGAAAAATACATTAATAAAATAGATAATATCAATACAAGAAAAACAACCATTTATTCTTCTACTTCTAATCAAAATTACATAAATACCTATAATCAATTATTAAATAACCCAATACCTAATCGAAATAAATTTATGATTTCTCCTTCTCCCAATCTACTATCGCAAATTATACTAGGTGAAAAATACATCATAACAAAACAAAATCTAACACTTGGCTATAAACTAATCAAAACAAAAAATGGTATTAATCTATACAAAAATACAAACTCCCTACCTATAGGATACGCCACCAACAACATCATATCTCTAAAAGATTTTAAAGAATTACAATACCCTAACAATACAATACAACTATTAACAAATATTGTTATAAATAACAAAGAAAAGAAAAAAATAAGTACTTTAAATCAACAAAAACTAAAATATACCATATTAGAAAAAAATAACTTAAAAATAAATCAAGAAAATAATACAATAAATATAAAAGCCAATAAAAATGCAACCCTAAAAATAAAACTTGATAATAACATGAACAACAAAATACTATTTCTAAGTTTTCAAAATAAAAAACTTGCCAATAAAGACCTATGCATTACTATCAATGGAATTCAAAATAAGTTAACCAATAAAAATTGGAAATACTTCAATAATAATATCATTTTTCACTATACTGTGGAAAACACAAATATTTTGGAAATTAAAATTTCAAAAGGAACATATAAACTAGATCAATTCACTACATATATCTTAGATTATGATACAATTAAAAATGCAAACAAAAATATAGATACCTTTAAAATCAACAAAAAATTGACAAAAGGAGACAAAATAGAAGGCAAAATTACAGTTACAAAGAATAATTCATATTTTACCATTTCAATCCCTTACGATAAAGGTTTTAAAATTTACATAGATGATAAAAAAAGAAATTACCAAAAATCTGGGGCTAATTTCATTACTTTTCCTATTTCAACAGGGACACATAAAATAAAAATAATATATGAAGCACCGCTAAAAAAGATTAGCCTTATTACTAGCAGCATTGGAATCTTGCTATTTGTACTAACAATACTTAAAGAGAGAAAGCAAAAATAATCTTTCTCTCTTTAATTTTCTAAAAATTTTCCCGATAACAATTTAGCTAAAATAACCGCTAATTTTTCATCACTCTCCAAAATAGGACTATCAACAGAAATAATAATTACACTTCCAATCGTATCACTATCCGAAACAATTGAACTAAAAGAATAATAACCTAATTCTTCCACACCTTCAACAAAAGAAAATAATTTTTTCTGCCTTTCCACAAAACTATCTCTTCGTTCAATACCTCTCTCAGTAAATTCGGTTATTTTTTTACCCAAATACTTCTTTTTTAACATACCTGAAACAGCAATTACTTTATCTTTATCTGTTACAATTACATTATGTTTAATTACTTGATTAAAACTATCTACATATTTCATCGCCGCTTCTTCAATACTCTCCATTGGAGAATACTTTTTTAAAACAATATCCTCTTGATCAACGAAAATTTCTAATGAATCCCCATTCTTAATACGAAGTGATTTTCTCAATTCCTTAGGAATAACAATTCTTCCCAAATCATCAATTCTTCTAATAATCCCTGTCGTTTTCATAAATTTCACTCCATTCTATAAATATTTTACCAATATTTAAAATCTTTATACTAAGATTAAGGATAAAAATTCAAAAAATAACCATATTAAGAATGGTGATAAAAATGAAATATTTAAAAAAACTAGAATTATCTGACGAAATGTTTACAGAAAAAGAAAAGAAAAAAATAGAAAAATATTATGAAAAAGGAAATGATTATTACAATAGTGTGGAAAAATCAATTTACCAAGAAAATCAAAAATAAACATCATAATATTTAAATCTAAAACAAGCTACACCAAAATTTTGATGTAGCTTTTTATTCATCTAAAAAAGATATTTACTTACCTTTTTAATGTTTTTTATGAAATTTATCATTCCCATATAACATGTTCTTTTGATTCAACATCAAATGATTATTAGAAATCTTCTTATGAAAGATACCTCCTTACCTATTCTCAATTAAAAATTCTTTTAAAGCTGTTGCTAGTTGATCAGGACAAGATGTTCCTCTCCCTCTACAATTAATTCCAGATAAAAGTTCTATTACCTCCTCGATACTTTTACCTGCACACAATCTACTGACACCAACAGTATTACCAGGACACCCACCTATAATCTCAACTTCTTTTATTATTCCATCATTTACAATAATATTCATTTTACTAGAACAAACTCCCTCGGGAATGAAAGTAAACTTCTTCAAAATTATCACC
This sequence comes from uncultured Bacilli bacterium, assembly GCA_934176955.1. Taxonomy (GTDB): domain Bacteria; phylum Bacillota_I; class Bacilli_A; order RF39; family UBA660; genus RUG11198. The sequence goes on along the minus strand of CAKPOS010000006.1, from coordinate 50,941 downwards.
TCTCTAATCTTTCAAATCTAAATCAAAGCATATCTTTTTTCTTCAATAAATAGGCCACAAATAAGGCCAACATAAAAGAAAAAATACAAATTGCCACAAAGGCATAATCATTTTTAGCAAAATCTCCAAGTGAAATATTCATTCCTAAAAAAGAAGAAATCATAGTAGGAATAGCCAAAACTATTGTAGCTCCTGCTAAAAACTTCATCACACCATTTAAATTATTAGAAACAATTGTAGCGTAAGTATCCGTAATAGAAGATAAAATTTCTTTATAAATTGTACACATTTCAATACCTTGTCTATTTTCAATCATTGTATCATCAAGTAATTCAACATCCTCATCATACATCATAATAACATTCCCTTTAGATAATTTTTCTAAAACAACATCATTAGCTTTTAAAGAAGTAATAAAATAAACCAATGTCTTTTCAATATCCAAAAGCTCAACCAAATGTTTATTATTTGTAGAATTATATAAAATCTTCTCTTTCTTACGAATATCTTCATTTACAACATTAAGTACTTTCAAATAAGCAGAAGCCGTCTTAAGTAAAATTTGAATTAAAAAACGAGATTTCTTATAAGTATAAAAAGTTTTGACCTTTCCTTCTTCAAATTCTTTTAAATAATCAAATTCTTTCAAAGAAACAGTAATAATATGTAAATCATCACAAATAATAATCCCCAAAGGATATGTATGATATTTATTCTTTATATGATGATCATCCCAATAAGGACAATCAACCACAATCAAAGTAGCGCCATCAGTCTTTTCTATACGAGGCAATTCCTCTTCATCTAAAACTTTTGTAATTAAATCTTCATCTATCTTTAATTTCTCAACAACTTTCTTTATTTCTTCATCAGTAGGATGAACCATTTTAATCCAACAATTATCTTCTATATTATTAATTAAATTAACTTGTTCTTGATTAATTTCATTCTTATAAATCCTTATCAAAATAATCACCTGCCGTCATATTATATTGTACCAAATTTCTGATGAAAAGTCTTTAGCTTTAAACAAAAAATATTACAAAATAAAAAGTGTTAGATTATTATAATTTTCGACTAAAGAAATCAAATAAATCTAACACACTTATTATTATACATAAAATCCATGAAATCAAAAGAAAGAAAAAGACTATACTCTTCTACAAAAGTACAGTCCATATATGTCAAATAATATTATTTAATTTCAATAGTTTTTTTAGATGACTTTTCTTCCTCTTTCTTAGGCATAGATATTTTTAAAATACCATTCTCAAAATTAGCTTGAATATTATCTTTATCTATTCCACCAACATAGAAAGCTCTTTGATATTTTCCATAATTTCTTTCTTTACGAATATAATTTTTATCCGCATCTTCTTCACTATCTTCTGTATTTTTTTCAGCAGTGATAGTCAAATAATCATTGTCATCAACCTCAATTTGAACGTCCTTCTTATCAAAACCTGGAACATCCATTTCTAAGTGATATGCACCATCCTTTTCGTAAATATCACATTTCATCTTTCCAAAATCATCCTTTACTGTAGGAAACATAAAATCATCAAATACATCATCCAAATATAATTTATTTGGCACAAGTCTTGGTATTAAAGCCATATTATCATCACCTTTCATTTTTCATTATACTACTTTTTTAGCAATTGTCAATACAGATTGCTAATTTTTTTATTTTTTTCAATCAATTGACAACCTACCTTTACTATTATAGATTTAACCGTATAGTTTTATACCATTTATTATGGCTTAATTACAATTTTAACCGCAGCATCTTTACCACTAGTAAGTCTTTCAAAAGATTCTTGTACATCTTCCAAAGAAACTAAATCATCAATATACTTAGTAACATTAATTTTTTTCTCACTAATTAGTTTTAAACATGTATCAAACTCTTCTGGAGTATATGCAATTGCCCCTTGAAGAGTTACTTCCCTCATCACAGAAACAACTGTTGGAATAGTAACAGCATCCATCGATACACCAACTAACACTATTCTACCACCTGGACGAACTGACATAATCGCTTCACTAACAGCAGGAGAATTTCCACAGCATTCAATAACATGATCAAATCCACCATTTGTTTTAGTTACCATTTTTGCAATACTATCTTCCTTAGTAGCATCATAATACTCATTAATTTTTCCAAAACTAACAGCTTTTTTACCACGCTTTTTATTAGTCTCCAAAATAGCTATATAACCAGCACCAGCAAGCCGAGCAAATTCAGCCGACATAAGACCAATAATACCACCACCAACAATCAAAACAGAATCTCCTATCTTTATATCAGCAAGCTTAACCGCATGTAAAGCAACAGCTGATGGCTCTGTCATACATGCTGCATCAAAACTAACATTATTAGGAATCTTTCTAATCATATCAGATCTACAACTTGTATACTCAGCATAAGCACCAGGATTAGTAAGAGCAAGACCAACAGCCTCTGACCACGTATCTTGACAATATTGAGGCATACCATGCTTACAAGCATCACACTTACCACATGGAGAAATAGGTAAACCAGTTACTCTATCCCCCTTTACTAAATCCTTTCTAGAACCAGGATCTACTACCACACCAGCAAATTCATGTCCCATAACTAAACCAACAGGATTACCATCTACCCAGTAATGAATATCAGATCCACATATACCACAAGATTTTACCTCTAATACCACACTACCATCTTTAGAAACAGGTACATCAATATTTTTCAAAACAAAACTTTTTTCCCCAGAAATCGATACACACTTCATATCATTTACCTCCTCTTTATGATGAAATCATTATATCATACAATTAAAATTTTTAACAATACAAAGAAACCACTTTACAAAAAATAACATCGAAAGTACAAAAGAAAAAGAAGTACTATTTTCTTTCAAAAAAAGAAATTAATTCCTCTTTTTTTACATCTTTAAAACATTGAAATAAAGCAAAAATAAAGTCCTTTAAAATATTTTTCGTCACTGGATTAGTATTATTAATTCCAAGTACAATTCGAATAATCAAAGATTTTTTCTCCATAATATCTACTAAACTATAAACACCAGCCTTATCAAAAACATCAAACAAAGAAAGAACAAACTCTTCTCTAGTTTTTCGATCATATTTATTTAGCCAATGAATTAACTTATCATCCAACGCTTTACTAAAAGAACTAAGCTCACACTTTTCAAATTCCTTACCCCGAACTACCCACGTAAACATATCATGTGCATAAATACTCTTTCGAGCAGACCTTACTACAACATAATTATTTTCATGCCTAAGCAATAAACCAACCATAGAATAATTAGGAATAATATGAACCATTTTATTCGCAACATTTTTATAATATTTAGAAGAAATCTGCTCCATCAAAAGACCAGGACCATCATTATTATAAATCTTAACAATTTTATCCCGAACCAAAAAATTAGCATACATTCCTGCTACCATAGCTAAATTACCACCTTTAGAATGACCACCTAAAATAATTTCATGATGACGAAAAAGAAAATTCTTATTTACATAATCAATTGCTCTCCTCTGGGATAAAACAGGAAACTGATAACTAAGCATAAAATTTTCTTTCCAACCACTTACCAAATGATCAGTCCCCTCAAAAGAAACATAAACTAATTTATTAGAAAGTTCAATAGTAATAGCAGAAAATTGTTCAGCATCTCCAGATTCATAAGTATAATTATAAAGATATAATTTTTTATATCTTTCTGTATCCTTAATAATATAAAATAGTTTAATTGCTTCCCTAACCGCAAGAACCTGTTTTTCCTTTTTGGAATGTCTTTTAAAATATATATTTCCAGCCTCTTCAATAGTAATTTTATGAAATCGATTTTTTGAAACAATACCATCTAAATTCACATAAGAAATAGCTGACATCACCGCATTATCGACTTCATTAAAAGGAACATCATCAAATGTATAGCACCCATAATCATCCACATAACGATTTAAGTTCATTTTCTATCCTCCAATCAAAAACAATTCATCAAAACTTATCAAATAAATTGCCGAATTTTTTACGAATATTTTTTTCCATTACTTGATAAAAATAATTTACTTCTCTTATCAACTCATCAAAGTTATTCTCATAACAATAATCCAACAATTTCTTAACACTTCGTTTTAATTCTTTAAAATCTTTCCGATTAAGAATAATATCATCTAAAGATAAACTTCCATCCACAAACCCTTTTTCATTATTACTACTCACCAAAATACCATCATAATAACCATATATCTTTAACATATTCACAATTTTTAATCTTAATTCCTCAGTATTAATAATTCTATCTTTCTTCATAACATCCCTCTTTTTCATAATTATACCAAAAAAATAAGAAAGAAATAAAAAATGTTAAAAAAAATATACTATTCCACAAAAACTTTACAAAAAAAGCCAATGATTATTCATCAGCTTTTCCAGGAATAAACAAAAAAGAAATAATAACTACATTATCATATTAAGCAAATCATCAAAAAAAATACACCATTCTTAAAAAAAACTAAAAATTATTTTCTTTCTTTAAGATATTATCAATATATTTAAATACACTACCTTCCCACACAGTTCCAATTTTTTCATCGGCATTCTCTTTAATTTTCTCACTTGCATTTTCAACAGCTATCCCTTTACCAACTACTTGAAACATCGATAAATCATTATCACTATCACCAAAGCAAATAGTATCATTTCTATCAATTTCTAAATAATCACATAAATAAGAAATTGCTTTTCCTTTAGATACATCTTTTCGATTAATATCCAAAAAGAAACTACCATTATCTGGATTTTTTCCTTTATTACTAACTTTTAAATTTTCGATTTTATCAATATCGTCAATTAAAATTTCATAATTTTCAATATCTCCCATCAACACCACTTGCTCACATTGCATTTCATCAAACTTAAAATACTGATAAGATCCTTTCTCAGAATAAAATCGTTTATTTAATAAATTAAAATATACACTTAAATTATACTTTTTAGCACATTCATAAACATTTTTTAAATCACTACTATCAATAAAACTAAAATAAATATACTTACTCTCCAAAATATCATATATACTACTACCATTAGAAGAAATAAAAAATGAAACAACATTCATCAATTCTGGATATTCTTCTTTAAAAAAAGATAAACACCTACCACTTACAATAGAAAAATTAACTTGACTACTCTTAATTTTTTTAAGAATATCTAAATTAATATCTTTGATTTTCCCATTATTAACACCTCTATCTACCAAAGTTTTATCAAAATCACTAAATATTATTTTCACAAAAATACACCTCTTTATCATTATACTTAAATATTTTTTTCAAAACAAGAAAAAAAGAATTAATAGTACTTTAAATTCTAATAAAATACAAATTAATTCTTTAAATATTTAATTCAATCAATATCCAATTCTATCATCATTTCTTGAAATTTTTCGAGCAGTACTAATTCCAGTATTTACCAACATATTTAAAAATACAATATCATCATAACTATAACCTATATCCATATCTCTAATTACTTCTGGATATAACGAGTTAAAACGTCGTGCAACTTTATTAACAATCCCAAACATTTGAGCATACATTAAATAATCATTCAAAAAATTAATATCTATAAACTCTTTTCCTTGAATACTAGAAATTTTTTTTAAGTAATTCTTAAAACCAACAATTTTTTCCGCTTCAGTCATCATAGAAGAGTCAACATCAAATACTAGGCCCTTTAATCGATAACCTAATTTTCTAATTTTAATCTCACGAACACTGATTTTATTATCATTAATAAGCATTTTTCTCTCAAAATCAAGAACTTCCTCAAACCACCTACGAATATTTACATCATTTTCCCAACACCATTTTTTAAATTTTTTTCTATTCAATTCCCCATTTTGACTAGCTTTATACATATATTCATATAATCTTTCTTCCAATTCAATTGTGTCACTTGGTGGTTTTATAAAAATAATATTAAAAATATTTTTTTATAAAAAGTTTTATGATCAATTTTTTGAATCTTAATATTTCCATTGTGAAGCCACTTTAATAAAATTGAAACAAGAAAATCTTCTTTTTTCTTAACTAAATGATAATTAACAGCAATCCAATAGCAACGAAAAATATCATTATTACACGGAATAATATTAAAATTAGAAATATTTTTTTTAACTCTGTTCCCAGTTTTACCATAACAATAATCACCATTTCGAGAATAAATAAGTTCAAAAATGTTATCTAATATTACAAGAAAGAAAAGAAAAAGAAAGAAAAACAATAATATTTTCATAAATAACCACCAAACATTTTTTATTTTTAAATCTTTAATCCTAATTTTTCAATTAATTTAGATAAAAGTTCAATAATATACAATAAGAAATGTTTATCTAAATTAACTAATTCTAAAATAACATGAATCTTATTATCTTTAAAACTCAATTTAAAATTTCGCGATATCTCATAAGATAACATAAATAATTCCTCACCTTGTATTTTTTTACTAATATCTTCTGATAACTCTAAATCAATCATAGTTTTGGTTTGTTTTACTTTCTTAATTTCTAATTTATTAGCTAATTTTTCAAACCATTCTTCATACATATAAACTTCTAACTCATAACTAATTTTTCCAAATCGATTTTCTAATTCTGCTTTTACTTCATTTAATTTTTCCATAGAATTTACTTCATTAATTTTCTTATGAATTTCTATCTTTAAGTCATCATCTTTAATGTAATTATCATCTATATGAGTATCCACATCAATCAAACTACGATTATCTAAATTCTCATCAACTTCTTCTTCTACATACTCCCCTTTAATTTTATCAACAGCATCTTTCAACATCTTTAAATAAAGTTCAATACCAATTGTATCAATAAAACCCGATTGTTCACTACCAAGAATATCTCCAGCCCCTCGAATAGATAAATCCCTCATTGCAATCTTAAATCCACTACCAAGTTCTGTAAATTCCTTAATTGTATTCAAACGTTTAACAGCAATCTCATTCAACTCTTTATGACTATCATACATTAAATATGCATAACCAATCTTATCACTACGACCAATTCTTCCCCTAATTTGATACAATTGCGATAAACCAAAATGATCAGCATCCATAATAATTAAAGTATTTACATTAGGAATATCTATTCCTGTTTCAATAATTGTCGTACAAACTAACACGTCAAATTTATGATCAATAAAATCTTGCATCTTATCTTCAAGTTCAGTTTTAGTCATTTGCCCATGAGCAAAATCCATTCTAGCATCAGGAACTAGCTCATTTAATTTAATCATCTTATTTTCAATATCATCAACATGATTATATAAAACAAAAGCCTGACCATTTCTCGATAACTCCTTATATAAAGCATCTTTAATTACATTATTATTTTCCCCAAGTACATAAGTTTGAATAGGTAAACGTTGAAGAGGAGGAGTTTCTATCAAAGCAAGACTACGAATCCCAGTCATTGACATTTGAAGTGTCCTAGGAATGGGGGTAGCAGACAAAGTAAGAACATCTATATTTGCTTTATACTGTTTAATTTTCTCTTTATGCGTAACACCAAATCTCTGTTCTTCATCAATTACCAACAATCCCAAATCACGAAAAGAAATATCATTACTAAGAATTCTATGTGTACCAAATAAAATATCTACCTTTCCATCTTTAACATCCTCAATAATTTTTTTCTGTTTTTTTCGATCAACAAAACGATTTAACAAAGCAATAGAAACAGGAAAATCAGCAAATCTCTTCAAAGCATTCTTATACTGTTGATTTGATAAAATAGTCGTTGGACACAAATAAGATACTTGTTTTCCATCATTTACTGCCTTAAACATTGCACGAAAAGCAACCTCTGTTTTTCCATAACCAACATCTCCACACAACAACATATCCATAGGTTTAGGCTTTTCCATCTCATATTTAATCGCTGAAATAGCCTTCAATTGATCAGGAGTTTCTTCAAATTGAAAATTACTGTCAAACAAAACTTGCGTCTCATCATCTTGAGAAAAAGCAAACCCCTTCATTGCTTCTCTTTCAGCAGAAACCTTAATTAAATTAGCTGCAATATCTTCTAATCTACTACGAACACGAGCCTTCCTCTTCTGCCATTTATCGCTACTAAGACTATCAAGACGAACACTAACACCTTCTTTTCCAGAAAATTTACTAATTCGATCTATTTTTTCTACTGGAATATATAAAACATCCCCACCATCATAAATTAATTTTATATAATCTTTTTTATAACCATTTTTCACAATTGTACACAATTCATCATAAATTCCAATTCCATGCGACTCATGTACAATATAATCTCCTTTAGAAATATTACTAACACTATTAATTTTAGTCCCAAGTTTAAATTTATTTTTATATTTTTTCTTTACTTCACTAGTATGAAACATATCATTCGCCGAAATTACCACATAATCCCCAAAAAGGAACCCAGAATCAATACCTTTAACAATAATGTTAATTTTTCCCAAAGCAATAGAATCTTCACTAGAATTAACAATATTTATATCTTCAAAATACTTCCCAATTCTCTTTCTAGAATTTTCATCTTCAACACAAAGAATAACTGTTTTATTATGTAATAAATATTTCTCTAAATCATTTTTCAATAAATTAAAATTACCATTATAACAATCTACTGCACCACTAATATATTTTTTTTCTTCTTTTAACTTAATATTCATTAAAATATTGTCAAAATTCATCAAAAAAATTTCTTTTTCAAAATGAATATCTTTTAAATCATACATATAATCAGTTTGAATACCTGATGTATTACGATTATCCTTATCATAATTGAAAATAGTTTCCCTAAGTATTTTATAGCCTTCTTCAATTTGATTGTAGTCATAATAAAAACACATATATTTACCCATATAATCCCATAATGAACCAATTTGATCTGAATAATACTTTAAATACTTTTGTTTTTTTTGCATAACATCATCAACAGATTTAGTACTAAGTAAAAATTCAGAATATGGATAAATATCAATCTCATCTACTAAATTCGATGAAATTTGTGAATCAACATCAAAATATTTTATACTATCAATTTCATCTCCCCAAAATTCAATACGAATAGGATTTTCGAAATCAATAGGAAAAATATCTAAAACATAGCCTCTAACCCCCAATTTACCTGTTTCGCTAACAATTGTCTCTCTTTCATATCCCATCTCATACAACTGTTGAATCAATCGATCTCTTTCAACTGACATTCCCTTTTTTAAATGAACAATGTGATTTTTCCAAACATCAACAATAGGCAAATACCTAAGTATACCCATCAAATTAGTAACAACAATATAATTATTATCTCTAGATAATTGATTTAAAGTATGAATTCTTTCACTCTTAAATTCAGGACTAATCGCTATTGCTTCACTTGTAATAAAATCATCCATAGGAAAAAATAATACTCTATTTGTATAACTCAACAACTTATTATATAAAGTATTAGCTTCATACAAAGAATTAGTAACAATAACCATACCTCTCTGATATTTAACAAAAGCATCATAAACATAAACACAATTCAATTCAGCATTAAGCCCACTTACTCCATAATAATCATTATCACAGACATCAAACAAACGCTCAAAAAAATTCATACAAACATTCCTCCTTAAATAACGAAAAAAATATTGATAAGTATTTTTATTTTCGATTATATTTACTCATCAAATTTTCCAAACTCATACAACAAAAATCATGAACTACATTCTCTAAATAATGATCAATTTTTTCTATTTCTTGCTGCTCATCTTTATTAAAACTTCCTAATACGTAATCTTTTGTATCCATTGATTTATCATGTGCAATTCCAATTTTTAATCTAGTATATTTTTTAGTCCCAAGACACCTTTCAATATCTCTAATTCCATTATGTCCACCACAACTACTGTCATAAACAATCTTAATTCTTCCAAAATTCATATCCAAATCATCTTGAATAATCAAAATATCATCAAAACTAATCTTATAAAAAGAAACATATTTAGCAACTACTGACCCTGATAAATTCATATAAGATAAAGGTTTAACAAGTAATACTTTTTCTCCATTAATCATCAATTTTGCACAACTGCCGTTAAACTTTTCCCTAGAAAAACAATAACCATTTTTACCAGCAATATAATCTAACAATTGAAAACCAATATTATGTCTAGTATTAACATATTCCCTACCAGGATTACCCAAACCCACTATCAATTTCACTTTTCTACCTCCTGATGATACAAAGCGTATACATCATTTTTCTTCATTTCTCTTTCTCTTGCTACAATTTTAATTGCTTCCATCTTTTTCATGCCATTATCTATATAAAATTGTACCTGCTCAACTATTCCACACTCCATATCAGCAAGATTCTTTTCAAAACCAGATACAACAATAACAAATTCTCCTTTAATACTTTCCAATGTCGGCAATAAATTAGAAATTTTTCCCCGATAAACACTCTCAAATTTCTTAGTAATCTCTCTAGATAAACTAACTTCTCTATCCCCAAAAATTTCTAACATTAATTTCATTGTTTGTAAAATTCGATGAGGAGCCTCATAAAAAATAAGCGTATTTGTTACAAATTTCAACTGCATTAATTCTTTTTTTCTTTTTTCAATTTTACTATCCAAAAATCCATAAAAGGTAAAAGGCTGTGGATTGATTCCAGACACAATTAACGCTGGAACAAAAGCACAAGCACCAGGCAAAGCAACGACTGAATATCCTTTTTGGCTAACATAAGACACCGTTTTATAACCAGGATCACTAACAATTGGTGTTCCTCTATCTGTAACAATAGCAACATTACAACCTTGTTCCAAATAAGAAAGCACTTCTTCCTTAACAATATTTTCATTATGATCATGAAGAGCAACTAATTTCTTCTTAATTTCAAAATAATTAAATAAATTTTGTGTTACTCTTGTATCTTCAGAAAAAACAACATCTACTTCCTTTAATATTCTTAAGCTTCTAAAAGTAATATCTTCCATATTTCCAATAGGTGTAGGAACTAAATATAAAATAGCACCATTATCATAACTTCTTTTCCACATAAAAAACCTCCTAATATTTAAATTCTAATATTCTAGAAACTTCTTCTGTATAAGTATTATCATTTTCATGAATAATTAATGGAAATAACATTTTCAAACCAACATTCCCATTTTTTACAGCCTCTATCAAAAATAAATCACTATTCTTTCCTTCTTTAGGATAAATAAATTGAATTCTCTTTGGTTCCAAATGATATTTTTTCATTTTTTCTAAAATTTCACTAAATCTTTCAGTACGATGAACCATAGCAAAAACTCCGCCTGTTTTCAATAAATAAAAAGCTTGTCTAAAAATAATATCTAAATTCAAAAAAATCTCATGCCGAGCTATAGATTTTACAAAATTTTGATTAAAATAATTCGAACTTAAAGTTTTAAAATAAGGAGGATTACATGTTACAACATCAAAAGAATCACTTTGAAATTTATTTTTTAAATCAGAAACATCTCCACAACTCAAATGAATTTGATTTCCCAAATTATTTTCATTTATCGATTGAATGGCCAATTCATAAACACATTTTTGATATTCAACTCCATAAATTTGAGCACTTGTTCGATAGGAAAGCAACATTGGAATTGGGGCATTTCCCGTAGCAAAATCCATAATTTTTTTAACACGATAATTAATCGTAACAAAATTTGCCAACAATACAGAATCCAATGAAAATTTAAACCAATCACTATCTTGATAAATAATCATATCCAAATTTAATAATCTATTCTTTATCTTCAAAATAACTCACTTCTACTCTCACTTTATTCTCTAATTCAATTGTATAAATTTTTCTAACTATATTTATAGAAATAACTTTCCCCTTTCCTTTTGGAGTTTCTATAATAGAACCAATTTTAGGATACTTTTTCTTTTCTTGAAGATAATCCTCATTCTCATACCGAAGACAACATAATAATCTCCCACAAACCCCATTTATTTTCGTAGGATTTAAAGAAACATTTTGATTCTTTGCCATATTAATAGTTACGCTATCAAAATTTTTTAGAAAGCTACTACAACAAAGTAATCGTCCACAAGGACCAATTCCACCAACTTCTTTCGCTTTATCTCTTATTCCAATCTGACGAAGTTCTATTCTAGTATGAAAAGTGGCACCTAATTCACGAGCAAGTTGTCGAAAATCTATTCTAGATTCAGCAATAAATCGAAAAATTAACTGAGTACGATCAAAATTATAATAAGCATCCAAAACAGTCATATCTAATTTTAATCTATTCACCATTGCTTTGCAAACCGAAAAACATTTCTTTTCCAATTTTAAAGTTTCCAAATAATAGTAATAATCTTTTTTACTAGCTATCCTAACCACAGAAAAAAGTTCAATATTGTCAAATTTTGAACCATCATTTACAAAACCAATAACTTTGCCAAACTGCAATCCCTTATCTGTTTCAACAATTACTGATAAATTTTTTTTTAATTTTAAATTTTTATTTTTAAAAAATAATACTGAATGATTACTTTCACATTCAATCTCAACTATGCTCATTTATTTCACCCATCTTTATAATTACATCATCCACTAAAAGATTAACATTCAAATTACACTTTAACATATCATAACCATATCGTAATATTTCTAATTTACTAATCAACTGTTCAGTACTATTTTTTGAAGACAAAAAGGAAATATTATCTTTATAATCATCAAAAAAATAATTTTTAAACGAATTTTTAAATTTTAGTGCATCATAATACAATTGAATAAGTAAGAAAAAAGCAAAATTACAATTTTCTCTAGAAGAAATAATAAAATTCCACTTTTTCTTAAGATAAATCATAAAATCAAACCCATTTTCTTCAAAATAAAACATAAAATCAAAAACTTCCTTAATAATTAAATCTTTTTGTTCATCACTATAATTATTCTTAAAATTTTCATTATTATCATTTAACGAAAACAAAAAATTTTTTAAATTATTTTTCTTATCATAAGAAGAATTACTTAATCTTAAAATTTGACACCTAGAAACAATTGTAGATAACACATTAGAAAAACAATTAGTTAATAAAATTGCTACTACATTTGAAACAGGCTCTTCTAAAAATTTCAATAAACAATTAGAAGCTTGTTTATTCATTTTATCACAATCTTTTATAATATAAATGCGATACTTATTTTCAACACTTGAAAGATTAAATTCACTTTGTAAATCCAACAATTGTTCTTTTTTAATTACTGCAGAATCAGAAGAAATAATTTTTAACTCTGGATAATTAAAACTATCAATTCGAGAACAAATATTACAATTTAAACAAGTTTCACTAGAAAAATTCTCAAAATGATTACTACAGAATATATATTTTGCAATTGATAAAGAAAAATCAAATGCCTTTTCATAATTATTAGAATTAATTAAATAGGCATGTGATAATTTATCATTCATTATAGATTGTTTAATAATAGTATATGCAATAAATTGTTCTTTTTCATAATCTTTTAACACTATCACATCACCTCAAAATTCTTAACTTTAATATAAAAATAGAGAAAACAAAAAAATACAAAAAATTCCTGGAATATCAAAAAAACTTACTAGAATTACAGTAAAAAAATTAATAGGAATTACAGTATTTAAAAATATAAAAAAAACATCAAACGAATAAATAAGCAGCATAGAAATAATTAAACGTTTTATACAAAACAAAAATTTCAAAACTATCACCTATTAAATATTATGTTTTTTTTATTAATTTAAACTTTTTCTTTCATCAATTGCTAATTCTAATGTCAATGAATCAATATATTCCATATCAGCTCCAATAGGAACACCAATAGCTAATTTAGAAACTTTAACATCATTAGATACCTCATATAATAACTTCTTGATATATTGTAAAGTAGTTTCACCCTCTATACTAGGTTTCAAAGCAAAAATAATTTCTTTTATATTACCATTTTTTACTCGACTAATTAAAGAATTCAAATTAATATCATTCGGACCAATATTATCAATTGGAGAAATTAATCCATTCAAAACATGATATTTTCCTTTAAAAACTCCAATTTTTTCAAAAGATAAAATATCTTTTGACTTTTCTACTACTAAAACAATAGAATCATCTCTAACGGAACTGGAACAAATACTACAAATTTCACTATCAGAAATATTTCCACAAACACTACAATAACAAATATTATCTCTAATATCAATAATTGAATCAGAAAAAATTGTCATTTGTTCTTTACTAGAATCCAACAACGCAAAAGCCAGACGTTCCGCAGTCTTTTCACCTATACCAGGTAATTTTTTAAAACAATCAATTATTCTTTTTAAACTATTTGGAAGCATCTTACATCAATCCTGTAAGACCAGCTGCACCATACTTGCCTAACTTTTTTTCCTTATCTAAATCAACTTTCTTAGCAGCATCTTTAAAAGCAACTAAAATCATATCCTCCAACATAGAAATATCATCTTTATCCAAATCATCTGTACTATCAATTTTGACAGAAATAATATTCTTATTTCCATCTAAAACTACACTTACAAGAGAAGATTTTCCCTCATAATGTGTATTTTCTAATTCAATTTGCGTTTTTTGCAACTCCTTTTGCATTTTTTGAGCTTGTTTCATAATTTGCTGCATATTCATTCTATATCATCCTTCTTTCTTATTAATCAAACGAAACAATATTATCTCCAAAAATTGAAGTAATTTTATTAACGTCATTTTCTATATTATCGTCAAATGTGTCACTATTTAATTTTTTATCTGAAAAATTATTTGACGCTAAATTATCATCATTCTCATTAATATAATTATATTTTACACCTTTTTTTATATTTAGTATATATTTTTCTCGTTCTTTTTTCCATTGTTCAGAATTCAAAAAAACAATTTTATATTTAATAGCATAGAACTCATTCAAAGCTTGCTCTATACTAAAAATATTTTCAAAAAGCCTTGTAATTATAGAGTTATAACTAGCTAAAAATATTATATTTTTATCTCCTACTACTAAAACTTCAATGTCATTCAATAAACCATAAATACCAAAAAATTGTTGATTATTTACTATATACTCTTTAAATTCATTCCACTTTTTTAAAAAAGATTCCTTATTTTTTTTAGAAGCCGATGAAAAAGCATTATTAATTATAATTTTTTTTTCATCATCAGAAATTTTTTTCTGATTACAAGAAATTAACATTCTACTTTCATTTAGTGTTTTAATATTGTTGCTATGATTAACGACTTGATTATTATTTTTTTCGATATCAGAATTCAAAAAAATTGAATGAGAAAATTTAATAAATTCTGTACTAACTAAAATTTTAGTAAAAGATGAGATTTTTAGTTTAAAAAATAAATCATTCAAAAACAATATAAAATCATATAAATTCTCTTTAGAGAAAAAACTAGATACTTTCTTTATTAATTCATTTTTTTCTTTAATACTACTTCTAAAATCATTGTTCACTAAATAAAGCAAAATTTCACTTACAAAAGATATTAAATCCTCTATAAATCTTTCAAAATCTTTGCCATTCCTATCAAATTCTTCAAAAAAAACAATTATTTGTTCCCAATTGCAATTTTTCATATTCGATAATAAATCATAAAAATCCATATAAGAAACAACACCATTTAATAAATAAACATCTTCTAATTTTATACCATTACTATTAAACGATGACAACTGATCTAACATATTAATGGCATCTCTAAGTCCACCATCTGCCAAGCGAGCAATTTCAAATAAAACATCTTCTGAAGCAGATATATTTTCTTGGGTAGAAATATAACGTAACCTATTAACTATATCATTTAAAGAAAATTTCGAAAATTGAAATTTTTGACATCTAGAAACAATTGTTTCAGGTATTTTAAAAAATTCTGTAGTAGCTAAAATAAATATTACATGTGCTGGAGGTTCTTCTAATGTTTTTAGCAATGCATTAAAAGCTTGAGTAGTCAACATATGAACTTCATCAATTATATATACTTTATATTTACCATAAGTAGGAACCAAATTGACTTTATCCCTTAATTCACGTATTTCATCTACTCCATTATTAGAAGCTGCATCAATTTCAATAATATCACTATTTTCTGAAAAATGTACACAGCTTTCACATTTATTACAAGGTACACCATCATCTCCCAAATTTTCGCAATTAATCATTCTAGAAATAATCTTTGCAGTGGAAGTTTTTCCAGTACCACGAGGACCAGAAAATAAGTAAGCATGAGATAGTTTATTATTTAAAATTTCATTTTTAATAATATTCACAATTTCATTTTGACCAACTAAGTCATCAAAATTTTTAGGCCTATATTTTCTATATAATGCAAGATATGCCAAATTACAATCACCACCTTTATATAAATATATATTATAACATATATGATTAAAAATTTCTATAAAAAATAAAGAACATTTGTTTGTAAAAAAATATAAACAATGTTATACACTAAAATTATAAAAAAGATGCACATAGTAAAATCTGTTAAAGCTGCTATTTTCCAATCCTGACTTAATTCCAAATAAATACTATTGCATCAAAATAATTATAAAACAAAAAAAAAGAAAAATCAATATGATCTTACCATTTTAATTTTTTTGTCAGTTACAGTTCAGTCAAGAAAAATATAAAACAGCTCTAACCAAATATAAATAAAGAAGTTCGTAAAAATTTTAATAAACAAAATAATGATAAATGGATAAAATTTCACACAATTTATTAGTAAAATAAGACTATTTTAGTATTTTTTATAAAAAAATATCATTTAAACACTTATTTTATCTGACTGAACTGTAACTTTTGTCGTTTTCTACAAATCATGTTATTAGTTTCAAAAATAAATTTCACACAAAATAAAAAAGCTAATTGAGCGTTAGCTTTTTAAAATGAACCTCTCCGCAACACAGAAACACGGAGTATCTTGTATGACCTTAATCAAACAATTTCAATGTCATCTATGAATTTTGGTATACTTTTTTCCTTGATTTCTAACGAACTTGACCTACTATGCCAATGTTATTAACCAATTTTCCCCAATTACTAAACTACATGTAATAAATTTAGTTGCTTGTGGAAAATATTAATATGTTCCACGTGAAACATATTATATTAAAAATTAAAGTACTGTGGATAACTTTATGTTCCACGTGAAACATAAAAATGTACAAATTTAATTGTTCAAAAATTCTCTAAAAAAACAAATAAATTATAAAGTTTAATAAACAAAAAAATAATATAGATATCTATAAGAATGTAAAAAAATTATTTTTAGAATTTTTCTCGTTTGTATATTACAAATTTATATTCTTTAAACATGTTGATATTATTATTAGATTTTTTATTTATAGAAAAATATCTAACTTGCCGAAAATTTCTTTAAATTCTATAAAGATTAATGTTCTAATTGCAGCTTAAAATACAATTTTCAAACTAATCTTTAAAGATTTTTTTCTTTCACTCATAAATAAATCCTACTTTATGCTAATTACTTAGATAATTAATTATTTATATACTGCCTTCTTTCTCATCAGCCAAAAATACTTATTTTTACCTTCAAACTTATAAATGATAAAATACTTCCCAATTATAAGATTCAAAAAACATTTCATCAGTTATTTATTTATATTTCCATCTTTCTTTATAACATAAAATTATTTTTTTTATATTAACTAAACTAAGAAAATATAATGACATAAAAGAAAAATTAATTCATAACAAATTTAAATATATATATACAATTATTACAAAAAAAGATGAATTTATATCTACTGTGGAAATTTATTTTATGTTTCACGTGAAACATTATTGATTTAAACAAAAATTTTAACATTACTCAAAAATTATAAAAAGTACTACAAAAATCTATCTTTAAATACATTATTTCTGCTATTTATAATAGATCTACTTGTCTAAAACTATTTTTTCTCTTAATTAATTCTATATATTCATATATTTCCAATTCAAATTAGTTTTTTCAATCATAACAACATAAAATAACGAATTTACTTATCTTCAATTGAAAGAATACGATAACGTAATATCATTGCTATGTCGTTTATTTCTTTACTTTTACAGACTTAAAACTTATCTTATTTTAATATTTGTATATTATTAAATTCTTTATTTTTATGTTGATAAATCTATTTTATATAAAAAAAATTACTCTTTACATAAAAAATATTTAGAATATAGTACCCTAATATATATTAAATTAAGTTGATAAAAAAAAGACTTTAATATAAAGTCAAAATATTTTACTTATTAATATATATGTGGAAAAGTCATTCTATGTTTCACGTGGAACATAGAATGACTTAAACTAATCTTCACATTCTTCTAATTTATCAATTATAGTAACAGAACTAACAAATTGTTCTTCTTTTAAATTAATTAATTTAACTCCTTGAGTAACTCTACTCATGGTAGAAATTTGAGAAACATCTATTCGAATAATAATTCCTTCATTTGTAACTAACATAACATCTTTATCACATCCAGAAGGTATTATTTCAAAAGATACAATATCCCCAGTTTTATCAGTAATATTAACAGTCTTTACACCTTTTCCAGCACGATTAGTAATTCTATACTCCTCTATTGGAGTTTTTTTACCATAACCATTTCTTGTAATTACTAAAACTTGTTGATTACTTTCAACAACATCCATATTAATTAATATACCACCGTCTAAATTAATACCTTTAACTCCAGAAGCACTTCTTCCCATTATCCTTAGTGATTCTTCAGAAAAACGAACCATTCTTCCATTAGATGAAGCCATTAAAATTTCATTACTTCCATTAGTCTTTTTTACAGAAATTAATTCATCTCTATCCTTTAAGGTAATAGCTTTTTTCCCGTTATTTCTAATACTATTAAATTCAGAAATATCAGATCTTTTTATTAAACCATTTTTTGTCGCAAAGACTAAAAATTTACAGTTATCATTTTTACTTATTTTTAACAATGACGTCACTTTTTCGTTTTTTTCTAAATTTAATAAATTAATAATTGGTAATCCTTTTGATTGTCTAGAAAATTCCGGAATTTCATAACCCTTTATTCTAAATACTCGACCTTTAGTTGTAAAGAATAAAATATAATCATGTGATGTGGTATTAATAATGTTTTCAACAAAATCTTCTTCATTAGTTGTCATTCCTTTTATTCCTACACCACCTCTATGTTGCGTTTTATAAGAATCCACAGGTAACCTTTTTATATATCCCTTATTTGTAAGAGTAATTACTATGTTTTCCACAGGTATCAATGACTCATCCTCTATATATTCGATCGCTGTCATATCTATATAAGTTCTACGCTCATCACTATATTTTTCTTTAATTTCTAACATTTCTTTCTTTATTACAGCATCAATCTTTTCTTTAGACGCTAAAATTTCTTCTAGTTCTTCAATCATTTTTAATAATTCAGAAATTTCCTCTTCTATTTTCGACTTTTCCATACCTGTCAACCGTTTTAAACGCATCTCTAAAATAGCTTGTGATTGTATTTCTGATAAACCAAAATTAGATATTAATTCAGCTTGTGCTATTTCATCAGTTTCTGATTCCCTAATAATCTTTATTACCCTATCTATATTATCCAAAGCAATTTTTAAACCACTCAAAATATGTAATCTAGCATTATATTTTTTCAAATCAAATTGACATCTACGATATATTACATGTCTTTGATGTTCAACATACTTTTCTAAAATAGTTTTTAAATCCAAAGTACGAGGACGACCATCTACTAACATCAAAAAATTAATGCCATAAGTCGTTTGTAACTGAGTATGCTTGTATAAATTATTTAAAACAACATTTATATTAGCATCTTTTTTTACATCAATAACTATTTTAATACCCTCTAAAGCTGATTCATCACTTAAATTAGAAATCCCATCTAATATTTTATCTCTAACTAATTCACCAATTCTAGTAATTAAAGCCTTTTTATTAACTTGATAAGGAAGTTCAGTTATAACAATATGTGATTTTCCTGCTTTTTCAACAATTTCAACTTTTCCTCTAATAGTAATGGTTCCTCTACCAGTCTCATATGCTTTTCTAATACCACTGTTTCCTAAAATAACTCCATAAGTTGGAAAATCAGGACCTTTAATAAATTCCATTAATTGAGAGACAGTAATATCCGGATTGTCAATATATGCTACACAACCATCAATTACTTCACCCAAATTATGGGGTGGAATATTGGTAGCCATTCCAACAGCTATTCCCATATTTCCATTTACTAAAATATTTGGAAAACGACTTGGTAAAACCACTGGTTCTTTTCTTTGACCATCATAATTTTCAGAAAAATCAACAGTATCTTTATTCAAATCTCTCAATAACTCCATTGATATCTTGGCTAATCTTGCTTCAGTATAACGACTTGCTGCAGCACCATCTCCATCTATCGAACCAAAATTTCCATGACCATCAACCAAACAATGTCTATAAGTAAAATCTTGAGCCATTCTAACCATAGTATCATAAATAGCACTATCTCCATGTGGATGATAATGACCCATAACAGCACCAACAGCATTAGCACTCTTTTGATATTTCTTATCAGGTGTCATACCTTCTTCATATAAAGTATATAATACTCTTCGATGAACAGGTTTTAATCCATCTCGCACATCTGGAATTGCTCTTGCTACAATTACACTCATTGAATAGTCAAGAAAAGAAGTCCTCATTTCTTCTACTATATTAACTGATATTTTCTTATCTCTTTCTTCTTGCATAATAACTTCCTCCTAATCTAAATATCTAAATTTAGTACATTCAAAGCATTATCCTCGATAAACTTTCTACGTGGTTCTACTTCTTCACCCATTAATAATTGAAAAGTTTCATCAGCTTGAATTGCATCTTCCATTTTTATTTGTTTTAAAGTCCTTAATTCAATACCCATAGTAGTTTCTCTTAACTCTTCTGGATTCATTTCTCCTAAACCTTTCATTCTTCCAATTTCATATTTTGTATTTTCAGGTAATGTGGATAAGTATGAATCTCTCTCTTCTTCATCTATGACATATTTTATATTTTTTCCATGTTTAATTGAATAAAGAGGTGGCTGAGCAGCATATATATGCCCCTCCTCAATAAGTGGCCTAAAATAACGATAAAATAGCGTTAAAAGCAATGTTCTAATATGAGCACCATCAACATCTGCATCAGTCATAATAATAATTTTATAGTACCTTAATTTAGAAATATCAAACTCTTCCCCAATACCAGTGCCAAGCGCAGTAATCATAGTTCTAATTTCCTCATTTGCTAAAACTTTATCTAATCTTGCCTTTTCCACATTAAGTATTTTCCCACGAATAGGCAGAATTGCTTGAGTAATAGGATCCCTACCCATTTTTGCACTCCCTGCAGCACTATCTCCCTCAACAATAAACATTTCAGAAATAGTAGCATCTTTTGAAGAACAATCAGTTAGTTTTCCCCAAAAGTTAGTAACTTCTAAACCACCTTTTCTACGAGTCAACTCCCTAGCACGACGAGCAGCAATACGTGCTCTAGCAGCAGTCATTGATTTTTCCACAATAACTTTTGCATCATTTGGATGCTCCATAAGAAATCGTTCAAAATTTTTAGCAAAAATACTTGCTGCAACTTTTCTTACTTCGCTATTGCCTAACTTTGTTTTTGTCTGTCCTTCAAACTGAGGCTCTGGAACTTTTGCAGAAATAATCATAGTTATTCCTTCACGAACATCATCACCACTTAACGGATCATCGTTATCTTTTAAAATTTTATTGCTTTTTGCATAAGTGTTGATAATTCTTGTTAAAGCCAATTTGACACCATCTTCATGTGTCCCACCCTCTGGAGTAATAATATTATTTACAAAAGAATACACTGTGGAATTATAACTATCATTATATTGAAGGGCAACCTCAATAGAAATATCATTTTCCTTACCTTCTACATATACAATATCATCATGAATTGGAGTTCTATTTTTATTGACATAAGCAACAAATTCTTTTAGTCCACCATCATAAACAAATGTATCTTTTTTAGAAGTTCTATCATCCATTAAAATAATTCTTAACCCTTTATTTAAAAAAGCTAACTCTCTAACTCTAGTTTTTAAAATATCATAATCAAAAGT
The DNA here is from genome assembly GCA_934176955.1 of uncultured Bacilli bacterium. Taxonomy (GTDB): domain Bacteria; phylum Bacillota_I; class Bacilli_A; order RF39; family UBA660; genus RUG11198. The sequence continues at coordinate 28,678 of CAKPOS010000006.1, read as the reverse complement.
AGTAGTTTCTTTAAAAATTGTTTCATCTGGCATAAAGGTAACCGTAGTACCAGTTCTATCTTTACTACATTCTCCTATAACTTTCAATGGCTGAACAGTATGTCCACCATTTGCAAATTTTATGTAATTTACTTGACCATCTTTATAAACTGTTACTTCAACCCATTTACTCAAGGCATTAACTACCGATGCACCAACTCCATGAAGACCACCACTAACTTTATATCCTCCGCCTCCAAATTTACCTCCTGCATGTAATACAGTATAAACTGTTTCTACAGTAGAAATACCTGTTTTTGGATGAATCTCTACTGGAATTCCACGCCCATCATCCTTTACAGTAACAGATCCATCTTTATTAACTATAATCTCAATGTCATCACAATAACCAGCCAAAGCTTCATCAATTGCATTATCCACAATCTCCCAAATTAAGTGATGCAATCCCTTTTCACTGGTACTACCAATATACATTCCTGGACGTTTTCTAACAGCTTCTAATCCCTCTAATACCTGTATATCAGAAGCATTATAATGTTCATTATTCATTTTTGCATTCCTTCTTTCCATCTGAAACTACTACTCCATTACAAACATTAAAAATTTTAGATTTAGATAATAATTCTGAATCGATTAAATCAATATCAGTAGTGGTAATAACAGTTTGAACATCATTTAAAATATACTTAATTACTTTATTTCTTTTTTCAACATCCAATTCACTAAAAACATCATCTAAAAGTAAAATTGGACTATCTCCATCAAATTTTTTAAAAATCAAAACTTCTGATAATTTTAATGCTAACATTGCAGCCCTGATTTGCCCTTGTGACCCATAAATAGATAAATCTTTGCCATTAAGAAAAAAAATAAAATCATCACGTTGAATTCCAAATAAAGTAATTTTATATCTTTTTTCTCGTTCAAAATTTTCTAACAACATTTTTTTTAATTCTTTTTCAGTCTGAATCTCATCTTCTGCAATTTTAAAATTACAAACATAAGCTAACTCCAAATTTGCATAACCAGTAATTTCAAAATAAATACTAGATAAATATTGATTAACTTTTTCAATAAATTTTTTACGTACAAAAGCAATATCTACAGCTAAAGAACAATAATTATCATTCAAGAGATTAAAATAATATTTGTTATAATCGAGCAATAAATCTACATTTTTTAAATATTGATTCCTTTTCTTCAAAATTACATTATATCTTTGCAAATTTTTAATATATTTAGAAGAAAGTTGACTAATAACCATATTAATAGCTTTCCTTCTACTATTAGGTCCATCTTTAACAAAATTAACATTATAAGGACTAAAGATTAAAACTTTAAGTATTGAAATATATTCACTGTATTTTTTTACTTCAAATAAATTATGTTTAACTTTTTTACCATTTTTATTAATTAAAACATCTAACTGAAAATCCCCATCTTTACTTGAACATAGTCCTTTAATAAAAGAAAAATCACTTCCATCTTTAATCAAATTTTGATCTTTAATATTTATATAAGATTTAGTAAGAGACAGAACAAAAATAGATTCTAAAACATTAGACTTTCCTTGGGCATTATCACCTATAAAAATATTTACCCCGGAAGACAAATCAATATCTAAAAAATTATAGTTTCTATAATTTTTTAAAATTAAACGATTTATTCTCATAATAAAATCTAAACGAATCCATTTTTTTCACCAAACCTACCAAAAATTCTATACAATAAAATTATAACACAAAATACAATAATTTATAAGAGTCTTTCAAAACTTTTTTCTTTTTTGACTACAATTTTGAAAAAAAGAATAAAATACTTACACATTTCTTTATTTACTAACCTTTTTTTCAATAATATTGATAACAAAAAAAAGCTATCATGAAATAAACTCATGAAAGCCTAACTGTTAAATTATAAAAAATATCTTAACAAATGAAAAATAAAATAAACATATTTTATAAATCTATGAAACTTTAAAGACATTTTTATAGTTAAAATAATTCATTGAATAATCTTTTACATTTCTACTTCAACATCAGTAACAGCAGTTTTAATAAACTTTTTTCTTTTAAGCAAAAGAGTATCTAATTTAATACAACGAATAACTTGATTATCAATTAAATTATACTTAACAGGTAATTGAAGATTTTTCTTATTTTTAAAATATAAATTGGAAGTACTCAAACTACTTTTAGAGTATTTTAATAAATTTTGATAAGATATCCAAATGCTATTTTTATTAATACAACTGGAAACAGGAAAAAATATAATATTTCTGCTTTCCTCTATAAGAATTGGAACTTTCATATCAACCCCAATAATATTTTTAGATGCATCTCTCCTTCCTTCAAATGATGAACCGAAAAATAAACAACTATTTTTAATAATTGTTAAAGGAATCATATTAACTATAAATTCCTCATCATACTCATAAACTTTGGATTTTCCAAAATCATATGGAACAATTGCTAAAGTTTCATCATTAATTTCATAATTTTCTAACATACAAATTCCCCCCCTCTGGTTTTCAATAAATGAAAACCATATTCATTAAAACATAAAACAATGTCGAAATTTGTCGAAAATTGTCGAAATATAACAAAAAAACGAAATTTTTAGAAAATTCATAGTTTTTGCTGCTTTTAAAATATTTATAAAAGTTGAAAACCTTCTTTTTGCCATTTAATTATACCAAAATTAATATGTCTTAATTGGCAAAACCAATTGTATTAATGAATCATCTTCATCAGATTTTATAATAATTGGACTATTATCATTATTCATACAAAGCATTACATCATTCGTTTCAAAACTTTTTATACTATCTAACATATATTTTGAGCTAAAAGATATAGAAATTTCGTCATTACTATCTACAACCATCTTCTCTTCCACTTTTCCTATCTCTGGAGAATTCGAAGAAATAATCATATCTTGATGAGACAATTCCAACCGAATAATATTTTTATCACGATCAGAAGTTAATAAAGAGGCTCTATCAATCATTTCAAATAAACCATTACAGCTACATTTTACTTGAACTTTAAAATCTGTAGGAATAATAGAAGAAGTAGCAGGATATGTACCATTCAATAAACGAGATAAAAATAAAATATTTTTATATTTAAATAATACCTTATTTTCAAAAATGTGTAATTCTAAATTTTCCTCATCCTCACTCATAATCTTATCTAATTCTAATAAATTTTTTCCAGGTATTACAATATTTACTTTATAGTCTAAATTTTTATCTAAAAGAATAATCTTTTTTGCTAAACGATAAGAATCAGTAGAAATAACTTCCATTATAGAACCATCTATTCTAAAATTCATTCCTGTTAAAATAGGACGTGACTCATTACGAGAAGTGGCAAAAAAAGTCTGAGAAATAACTTTCTTCAATATATTTGTTTTTAAAACTATTGGTTCACTAGTACCCTCTAAATCTAAATTAGGGAACTCATTAGAATTAATACCATTTAAATTAAATTCGGTATTATTAGTACTAATAATCATCTTATTTTCATCCATAACTTCTATAGTAATATTTGTATTTGGTAATTTTTTTATAATTTCTACTATGTACTTTCCTCCTATAACAACACTACCATATTCAACAACTTCAACAATATTTTCTGTTGGAATCAAACACTGAATAGAAATATCAGTATCACTAGCAGATAAATACAACCCTTCTTTTTGTAAATCAAATTTAATCCCAGTTAATATTGGAATTAAATTTCTTGGAGAAATTGCTCTTGAAGTATGATATAAACTTTCTAATAATATTTCTTGTTTAATAATAAATTTCATTTTTCTTCCTTCTTTCTTTAATTATATTATTTATTATAATGTGGAAACTGTGGAAAACTATATTTTTTCCTTTTTGGATAAGTGTTTTTTTTTCCACATTATTTGTTGAAAAGAAAATACTTATCCACAATATTCCCCAATTATGGGGATAATTGTTGTTTTAATTCTTTAATTACTATTTTTAGTTGTTCATTCACTAGTAATTCTTTTTGAATTTTTTGATATGAGCTCATAATTGTTGAATGATCTCTTCCTCCAAAATAAGTTCCAATTTTAGGAAAAGATTCATTGGCTAATGTTCTACAGAGATAAATAGCAACTTGTCTAGGATAATTGATATTTTGACTCCTTTTTTTCCCTTTTATATCTTCTAAAGTAATTTTAAAGTAGTCGCAAACTACAGTTTGAATTCTATGAACGTCATTTTTATAAACACTTCTATCTGTAAGTTGATCTTTTAACGCATCAACAGCAGTATCTAAATCAACAATCCCCTTATTCATCATTAATGCATAAGCAAAAACTCTAGTTATTGCGCCTTCTAATTGTCTAATATCAGAAGCAAAATTGTTAGCTATATATTCAATAACTTCTTTAGGAACATCTTTAGCTGATTCTTGGTGGGCTATCTTTCTTTCTAAAATATTCATTCTTAACTCAAAATCAGGAGGAGTAATATTAGCTGTTAATCCCCAATTAAATCTAGTAAGCAACCTATTTTCTAACATTTTCAAGTCATCAACAGAACGATCAGAAGCAATAATTATTTGCTTATTCTCATTGTAAAGCTCATTAAAAGTATGAAAAAATTCTTCTTGTCCTTTAGTTGCATTTCCTAAAAATTGTATATCATCAATCATTAAAACATCAATATTTCTATATTTAGCTTTAAAATTATCTATTTTTTTAAAGTTATTTTTATCATTATTTCTAACAGCATTAATAAAATCATTAACAAATTTATCACTAGATATATATAAAACTCTCAAATTAGTATGTTTCAGTATATAGTTACCAATCGAATGCATTAAATGTGTTTTTCCTAAACCACTTTTTCCATACAAAAATAAAGGATTATATGCTTTCCCTGGTTTTTCAGCAACAGCCATAGATGCAGTAAAAGCAAAACGATTAGAATTTCCAACAATAAAATTATCAAAGTTATAATTTTCATTTAAATTAGCATCTTCAAAGCTTTTAGGTGAAATTTCTATACTATTTTGGGGATTGCTCTCCTTCTCCTCTACTGCTTTATCATAACCATCATTAGTTATAAAACTATTTTTGTTTTGTTCCCACTCTTCTTCTAACATGAATTCAAATTCAAAAACTGTACCGGTCAACTGTTTAAATTTATCTTCAATAACATCTAGATAATTTTCCATCAAATGCTTTTTGTGAACAGGCATTGGAACAATAATAATAGCAGTATTATTAGAAATAGATACTAGTTTTGTACCATAAAACCAAGTTTGATACGATAAAGACGAAATACTATTTTTTATTATCTCTAGAAAATTTTTCCATAAATCATCAATGTCCATTCTAATCCCTCCCACGTTCACTAACAATATTAACATAAATCTTATTTTTTTTCTATAAATTTATTACTAAGTAACAAAAAACTATGTTATTTTGAAGTTATCCACAGGAACAAAACCTTTACTTTAATTGATTTTTATCAACTTTTCCACAAATATCCACAGATAGTTTTAAACATACTACTGTGGAAAAAAAATAAAAAAGTTGATAATTGTGGAAAAAGTGTTAAAACCTTGATTTATAAGGATTGTTAATAAATTAAATCCACAGTTATCATAACATTTTCCTTGTTAGCATTTAGTAGATATTAAGAAAAAATATCCTATTTTACTATAATATGTTGTTCTACCTAATTTAAATAAAAAGTATTTAAATCAAAACATAACAATTTAAAACTGAAAGAATAGAGGTATTAGTAATGAATAATTTCTTAAATGGTAATACGAATATAAAATAATATTAAAGTATTTAAAACAATTTCAGAAATATATCAAAAAATAATAAATAGTATATCTCAAAAAAAGAGTACTGCATAAATATAGTACCCTTGATTCGTACAAACAAACTAAATTATTCATTAACATCAATTATTTTTGAAATAAGCATAACTACAAACTAATATCTATTTATTTATTGTAATCATCCACTTATCAAATATTGATGCATTAGAACTATGGGGTTCAGGATTAGGTAATTGCATTTTTACAATCATAGGAATTTTCATCATTTTTCCGAAAGCAACACAAGTACCAGCTTGTAAAGTTTTTTGTTTTTCAATTACATCATTACTTATATTTGGAACCATCTTTTTAATATAGTCTAAATCACTTGGATGAGTAATTTTAAAAATTAAAAAATTTGTGCATTGTGAAATAACAGTTTCACTTAATTCAGTAGGACGTTGTGTAATAAGGTCCATAATTACTCCAAATTTACGTCCTTCTTTAGCAATTCTTTCAAAAATATTATATCCCAGTATATCTATATCATAATCTTTTTGTACATATCGGTGTGCTTCTTCTAACATCAAATGAATAGGCATTGCTCCTCTATCTCTTAACCCTTTACTAAATTTAAAAATAATACGACAATAAACTTTTACAATTGCTTTGGCAAATCGATCATCAATATCTTCTAATACAAAATTAATAATTTGTGCCCTTTTATTAGTGCCAATCATGATAATGCTAGTAATAAAGTCAGATGAAGTACAAAATTTATCACAATGAAATAAATTTTTATAACTACTATTATTAATTGTATGTAACTTAACTTTTAATGCCATTGCTTCAGATGATGTTTTTTCATTTAGTAATAATCCTTCAGAGATGAGAGCAAAGTTTAAAGCAATTTCTAAATCATCAAGTGTAAAATAAATAGGGACATAATCCTCATTCCATTTCGTATTATTATCTATGAATTGCTGGATATATTCTGCTATAAGTATTCTTTCTGCAAATTCTCCCTTACTATCTATTTCAAAACATTTTCTAAACTGACGAGTATAACCAATCCCTGGAACGTCAACATTTAGATTTAATTCATCAGTATTGCAATTTTCTAAAATTGAAAATATTTGATCACGTATTCGACCAGCAGTTTGATTAGTGTAAAGTACTGAAACAATAGCACTCGCAATTAAATGATTCTTGTATCTTTTAGAATTTTCATCATTTCTTGCAAAGACAGATACTAAACTTAACATTTTTTCAATAATTGCTAACTGAGAATACGCCGTAACATCTAACAAATTAGCGTAGTCATCAACCGACAATAGCCATAAAGGTAATTGAATTTTGTTTCCACCTTCTCCGCTAATTGAATACATTTTATAATTAAAATTAATATTATAATTTCCAATACTCCTAAATGCATTATCGTATTCATCAGTATTATTGAAAATAAAAATATTACTATTAAATGGAATTTTATCTGACATATTAAATAAATTTTGGACAAATCTGGAAACCCCATAAGTTTTTCCACTACCAGTATTACCAAAAAAAGCATTATGATTACTCCACATATCATCTATATCTATTTTTATTGGACAATCATTATATAAAGGAGATAATCCCAAAATCATACTTCTTTTTCCATTACTTCCTACTAATTCCCCTAATTCTTCCTGGTTAATTATTCTTACTTTTGAAGTTAAACTTGGTTTTCGAATAATCCCTCCTTGAAAGTTGCCATTAATAAATTCTCCTAAAAAACTAATTTTAACTTGGCCATTATCAATTTCATCGACTTCACCTAAAATTTTTTTTTCATTTTCTTCAAATACTACATTCATATTTAACAAGTCATCAGTAGTAGTTCCGTCCATTTTTACCCAAGCAAAATTTTTACTAATTGCAGTAATTTCTTTAAACATAATCAATCTCCTAACTATCTATTATTTAACAATATTCTATCATAAAAATAAGAAAAAAGCTAAAAAAAGTCTTATTCCTCCTCCAAAATAGCAATTTTTTGTAAACTTACATGTTGACAGATTGAATTTTAACATATATAATAAAGTAGCATTTTTGATTAGGAGGTGTATCTATGGCAAAAACACAAGGGCCAACTTTTCAACCTAATAATAATAAAAAATCTAAAAAGTTTGGATTTAGAGCTCGTAAAGATGGAAATATTTTAAAAAGTAGAAGAGCAAAGGGAAGAAAAAAATTATGTGCATAGTATAGTCACGAGTTATTTGTGGCTTTTTTTTTGCTAATTTGTTAATAACTATCTATCAATATATATAGTTTAATTACTATAAAATAAAATATTTAAATTGAAAGGAATTTAAATGAAATGAAAAAAAGTGAAATAATAAAAAAAGAACAAACTTTTACTGAAATGATCAAAACCTGTCCATATGTAAAAAACAACTATTATGTAATTTATTATCAAAAGAATAGTAATGCTACAAAATATGGAATATCTGTTCCTAAAAAAACAGGAAAAGCAAATATTAGAAATAAAATAAAAAGACGAATTAAGAATATCATTGATATCAATGAAAAACAGGTGCATAAAAATTATGATTATGTTATAATTGTTAGAAAGAGATTAGTTGAGTTAAATTATCGAGAAATGGAATTAAATTTGATTAGTCTAATGAAAAAGATAGGAGCAAAAAATGAAGAAAAAAAAATTTAACACAATATTAAAAAAAATTACTATAAGTGTAATGTGTATATTCTTGTTGTCAGGATGTACAAAGCAGTTGAAAGATGAAAATAAGCAAGTTGTGACAAATAAAGAAACAGGACAATCTATTACAGAAAATATTATTTGTAAACCAACGAACAAAGAGGTTATAAAAATATATGAAAAAAATAAGGTAAATATTTCTAAATTACCAAGTTGTGATAAATTTAATCCTTTAAAAAATTATGAAGGATTATGGACTAGCATTTTTGTAAAACCACTTGCTTGGTTAATTTTACAGATTGGTGTTATTTTAAATAATTATGGACTATCAATTATAATTACTTGCTTGCTAATAAGAATTGTATTGATGCCAATAACACAAAAAACAGCAATGCAGTCAGAGATGATAAAAAAAGCACAACCGGAATTGAATAAACTAGAAAAAAAATATCAAGGAAAAGACACTCAAGAAGATCAAGCAAAAAAAGCACAAGAAATGATGATGATATATCAAAAATATAAAATAAATCCTTTATCAGGTTGTTTATTAAGTTTTATTCAATTGCCACTATTGTTTGGATTTTTAGAAGCAATAAACCGTACTCCAGCACTATTTGAAAATAACTTTTTAGTATTTCAGATGGGAACGACTCCATGGATAGGAATAATCAATAATCATAACTATTGGTACATTTTGTTAATTTTTTTAATTATCGGAACCACATTTATCTCTTTTAGAAAAACGATGAAAGATCAATCAGGTCCAGCGGCTCAACAAATGAAATATACGATTTATTTTATGCTTGCAATGATTTCAGTTGCTTCATTAACTTTACCAGCAGCATTAGGAATTTATTGGATTACATCAAGCTTATTTACAATTTTTCAAAATATTTATGTTGAAAGAAAGAAGAAAAAGTAATGAAAAAGTATATTTATGAAGCAAAAAACTATGAAGAAGCCCAAAGCAAGGCTTTAGCAGAATTAAATTTAGATGAACAAAATGTAATCATAAATACATTAGAAGAAAAGCAAGGACTATTAAAAAAAAGTATAAAAATAGAAGTAATTTCAATAAATGATATACTATCTGATTTAAAAGATAAAATAAGTACTATTTTAAATTTAATGAATATTGATGCAAATTTGGAGATAAAAAGAAAAGAAGAAAATATAACAATAAATATTTTTTCTAATCATAATTCAATACTAATTGGAAAAGAAGGAAAGACATTAGACTCATTACAAAATATAATGAGACAAATTCTATTAAAAGAAACATCTAGTGATTTAAAATTAATAATAGATGTTGAAAATTATAAAGAACATAGAATAACAAATATTGAAAGAACTGCTAGAAAAGTGGCAAGAGAAGTTGCTAAAACAAAAGTAGAAGCTAGTTTAGAACCAATGAATTCTTATGAAAGAAGAATTGTTCATAATACTTTATCAAAAAATAAATATGTTTATACCAAAAGTATCGGAGAAGAACCCAATAGATATGTAATGATAAAATTAAAAGAAGAAATCTAGTTTTAGATTGCTCCCTTAATTTAGAGGAATTAATCTTATAGACTATACACATTCTTCTTTTTTTGTGTCAAACACTATATTTTAGCTCATTTTTTCATTGATAAATTCATACTTTATGCTATAATGTATACCCATTATATCAAGAAAGGAGAGAACAGATGAAATTAGTTGAATATATTAGTCATTTAACAAGTATTGATAAAATATACTGTATTTTAATAATAAAAACTCTTATTTTTTTTCTTATATTAACAATTATCAAAAAAATAGGAGTAAAGTTTTTAAAACAAATAAAGGATTCCAAAAAAGAATATTTATATATTCAAAAATATAAATTACTAATCAATATTATCAAATTAGTAGTTTTTATATTAATATGGGGAAAATGTTTGGAAAGTTTTATTACACTAATTAGCCTTGTTTCTGCAGGTTTTACCATTGCACTAAGAGATTTAATTTTTAATTTCTTTTCAGGAATATATATTAAAATAAAAAAGCCATTTGAAATCGAAGATAGAATTGAAATTAATAATTACAAAGGTGATGTAATCAATATTAATACATTAAGTTTTGAGGTATTAGAAGTAAATAATCAAAATTTTATTGGTCAAAGTACAGGAGTGATTACCCATTTACCGAATTCTTTAATTTTTAATTACCCATTAAGAAATTATAATAAAGCATTCAAGTATATATGGAATGAAATGACTTTTAGAGTTCCTTTAAAATGTAATTTATCAAAAACAAAAGGAGTAATCTATAAAATAGTGAATTCAAATGAAGTGATTAAAAATATTCCTTCTAAAATGAAAAAACAAATTAATAATAGCACTAGCGAATATAGAATTTATTACAATCAATATGAACCAATTATTTATACACAAATTGTGGAAAATCATATTGAATTAACAGTAAGATATTTAATTCATCCAAAAAAAGCCAGATATATTCATTCAGTTATTTCTAATAAAGTATTAGAAGCCTATCAAGCTGGAGAAATAGAGCTATATGAAGAATAATTTTTCTCTATTTTATTTTTTTTTATTATGTGATAAAATATTAACTGTTAAAAGGAAGTGAGATCATGGATACAATAGCCGCAATTTCTACTGCTTTAGGGGTAGGAGCCATCTCTATTATTCGTGTTAGTGGCGATGATAGTGTAAAAATAGTCAACAAAATTTTTAAAGGAAAAGATTTAACAAAAGTCAAAAGTCATACTATTCATTATGGTCATATTATGGAAGGAGAAAATGCAATTGATGAAGTGTTAGTTTCAGTTATGTTATCTCCCAAGACTTTTACAACAGAAGATGTGGTGGAAATTAACAGTCATGGTGGAATTGCTACAACAAATAAAGTTTTGGAATTATTACTTTTAAATGGAGCCAGATTAGCAGAACCAGGTGAATTTACTAAAAGGGCTTTTTTAAATGGAAGAATAGACTTAATAGAAGCTGATGGAATAATGAACTTAATTTCATCCAAAACAGAGACTTCAAGAAAATTATCTATGAATCAGTTAACAGGAAAAGTTACAAATGATATAAAAAATCTTCGTCAAGAATTAGTAGAAATAATTTCTCATATTGAAGTAAATATTGATTACCCAGAATATGAAGATATTGAAGAATTAACGACTGAAAAAATACTTCCTAATCTCTTAAACTTTAGAAAAAAGATTCAAGAAATAATAAAAAATTCTACTGATGGAAAAATAATTAATGAAGGAATTAATATAGGGATTATTGGAAGACCAAATGTAGGAAAAAGTAGTTTATTAAACGCTTTAATAGAAGAAGAAAAAGCAATTGTAACAGATATAGAAGGAACAACTAGAGATATTGTAGAAGGAAAAATTACTTTAGAAGGAATAGTTATAAATTTTATTGATACGGCAGGAATAAGAGAAACCGACAACGTAGTAGAAAAAATAGGGGTAGAAAAAAGCAAAAAAATAATAAATCAATGTGATTTATTAATATTAATACTAAATAATAATGAAGTTTTAACACAAGAAGACAAAGACTTGATAAGTATTTTAAAAGAAAAAAAACATATCATTTTAATTAATAAAATTGATTTAGAACAGAAATTAGACTTATTAGAACTTCCAAAAAATTTATTAAAAATTAGTATCAAAGACAAAAAGGGACTAGAGCAAGTAAAACAAAGAATCATTGATATTTTTAATTTAGAAGAATTAGAAACAAAAGATTTAACTTACTTAAGCGATGCAAGAAGCATTTCTCTTTTAAAAAAATCTTTAGCTTATATCAATGATGCAATTACTTCTATAAATAACCAAGAGCCAATAGAAATTGTTGAATTTAATATTAAAGATGCATGGGATTCATTGGGAGAAATCATAGGAGAAACATATAAAGAAGAGTTATTAGATGAATTATTCTCAAGATTTTGTTTAGGAAAGTAAGGTGGAAAAATGAAAGAATATGAGATTATTGTAGTAGGTGGAGGACATGCTGGTTGTGAAGCCGCATTAGCTTCTGCAAGAATTGGTCACTCTACTCTATTAGTAACAGGAAATATCAAAAATATTGCTACTATGCCATGCAATCCTTCAATAGGTGGCTCAGCAAAAGGGATTATTGTAAGAGAAATAGATGCTTTAGGTGGTGAAATGGGGATAAATGCAGATAAAACATTAATTCAAATGAAAATGTTAAATTCTTCAAAAGGACCTTCTGTTCATTCGTTAAGAGCACAAGCAGATAAAGTGACTTATCCACAAGAAATGTTGAAAACTTTAAAAAATCAAGAAAATCTAGATTTATTAGAAGGAATGGTAGAAGATTTAAAAATAGAAGGTAAATCAGTAAAAGGAATAATTTTAGCAGATGGAACAAAAATTTCTTCAAAAACAGTTATTTTAACTACAGGAACTTATTTAAAATCGGATATCTTAAGAGGTTCAACGAGAACAAGAAGTGGTCCCCATGGTGAAAGTCCTTCCCTACATTTAAGTGATAATTTAAAAAAATACGGATTTGAAATTCTAAGATTAAAAACAGGAACTCCTCCTAGAATTGAAAGAAATTCAATAGATTTCAGTAAAATTAAAAGAGAAGATGGTGATAAAATACCATATACTTTTTCTCATGATATCTCCCCTATTTATGACGTAAATAATCAAGAACCATGCTATTTAACATATACCAATGAGAAGACCCATAAAATTATTTTAGATAACTTATCTAAATCTAGCATGTATGGAGGATTAAATGATATTAAAGGGGTAGGTCCAAGATATTGTCCTTCTATTGAAGATAAAGTGACTAGATTTAAAGATAAAGAAAGACACCAATTATTTTTAGAACCAGAAAGCCTATATTATTATGATATTTATTTGCAAGGTTTTTCAACGAGTATGCCTATTGATGTTCAAGAACAAATGGTTCACTCTCTAAAGGGGTTAGAAAATGCCAAAATATTGAGATATGCTTATGCAATTGAATATGATGCTATCTATCCTACTCAAATAAATGCAAGTTTAGAAACAAAAATTTTAGAAAATTTATTTACAGCAGGTCAAATCAATGGAACAAGTGGATATGAAGAAGCTGCCTGCCAAGGACTTATTGCTGGTATCAATGCTTCAAGAAAAGTAGAAGGGAATCCTCCTTTAATATTAAAAAGAAATGAAGCCTACATAGGAGTTTTAATTGATGACTTAGTAACAAAAGGAACAATAGAACCTTATCGAATGCTAACTTCAAGAGCAGAATATCGTCTCCTATTAAGACATGACAATGCAGACTTAAGATTAAGAGAATATGGCTACCAAGTAGGATTAATTAAAGAAGATAAACATCAAAGATTTTTAAAATATTCTCAGCAAATAGAACAACTAAAAAAAGAACTTGCAACAATAAAATTAGTTCCTTCTAAAGAAACAAATGATATCTTAACCAAATTAAATTCTGCTCCTTTAAAGGATGGAATTACAATCTATGAACTATTAAAAAGAACAGAAATAACAATAGAACTTTTAATAAAAAATAAACTATTATTACTAGATTATCCACAAAAAGTAATGAATGAAGTAGAAATTCAAATTAAATATGATGGTTATATAAAAAAAGTAGAAAGAGAAGCTGAAAAAATGTTAAAAAATGAATCAAAACAAATTCCAATAGATATTGATTACAGTAAAATTAAAAATTTAGCAAGTGAAGCAAGACAAAAATTAGAAAAAGTTAGACCAACTTCTATTGGTCAAGCATCTAGAATTAGTGGTGTAAATCCAGCAGATATCTCTATCTTAACAATTTATTTAAGGAAAAATTATAATGAATAAAGAAATATTTTTAGAAGAACTAAAAAAAATTAATATTACATTAACCAATGATAAGCTGGATAAATTACAAAAATATTATGAAATACTCATTACAGAAAATCAGAAATATAACCTCACCGCTATTATTAAACAAGAAGATGTTTATTTAAAACATTTTTATGACAGTCTCACTTTAACAAAAATAGTTGATTTAAATACACAAAGTTTATGTGATATAGGAACGGGAGCAGGTTTTCCGGGAATAGTTCTAAAAATAGTCTACCCTACTCTAAAGGTAACTCTCTTAGATTCTACTGAAAAAAAATGCAAGTTCTTACAAAAAGTTATTGATAGTCTTGAATTAAAAGATATTGAAGTAATAAATGAAAGAGCAGAAATATTTAGTAAGGAAAATAGAGAAAAATATGATATTGTAACTTCCCGTGCTGTAGCTCCATTGAAACATCTTTTAGAATATTCTATCCCATTAGTTAAAGTGAATGGATTTTACATTGCCATGAAGGGAGAAATAACAAAAGAAACTGAAAATATAGAGATTTATTATAAAAAATTAGATATCATTGAGGATAAAATACTTACTTTTCAGCTTCCTTTTGAAAAAAGTACTAGATCATTAATAAGATATCAAAAGTTAAAAGAAACAAATAAAAAATACCCAAGAAAATATAAAGATATCAAAAATAAAAGCCTCTAAAATAGTTAACACTTCTTTCAATTAATTTAATAATTTTTTTGAAAGGATTGAAAAAACAAAAAAATTATTGTATGATACTAATAGAATAAAAAGAATAGAGGGATGCTTATGGAGTTGAATAGTACTATTCAAAATATTGATATAGGTACAATTATTCCTCCCAAAGAACAATTAATTATAGACAATGAAGTACAAAAATTAATCGATTCTATAAGGGAAAATGGAATACAAGAACCGTTATTATTACGACCTAAAAACAATAAATATGAAATAGTAATTGGAAATAGAAGATATGAAATAGCTCGAATACTAGGTCTAAAAACAGTTCCTGCATTAGTAAAACAACTAGACGATGAAGTGGTACAGCAATATAAAATAATTAATAATTTTGATAAAAAAAATAAAACTTCAAGAAATACCCCAAATGATCAAAAAAGACGATCAGGAAAATTCATTAACATACCTGATACATCGCCAAATCAAAATCAAGAAATAAATGATCAAGATAAGAAGCCAATATATAATAGAACTAACAATGAAGAATGTTTAAATAATTCAAGAATGTTTAATTTTAATAATTCTCAGATAGAAAATACATATGATAGAATAAATAGAGAAACAAAAAAATCAGATATTATCAATTTATCTGATTTAAACAAAGAATATGAAAGGGAAGATTTAGAAATGAATAATAATCAAATGAATAATATGTCAAATAATAATATGGGAATGAATTCTCAAAATAATAATTTGGTACCACAAGAACCAACTTTTGGAGGAAGATTTTTTCCGTCACTAGAAGATGAACCAACAAATATGAATATGGGAGGAATAAATATTCCAAATCAAAATAATAATAATTTAATTGACTTAACGGATATGGGAAACAATAATGTACCTCCAGTCCAAACCTCTCCTCAAAATATTATTAATAATCAATCAATTGGAAATAATTCTCAATTTAATATTGGACAACAACAAGAACAATTAAGTCCAATTCCAAATCCAACATCAGTAGATAATATTCTCAATATTGATAACTTACAAAATAATAATCAATTAGTAGAACCTAGACCTGTACAGCCTATAGAAGAGCCTCGAAATATACCTCCAATTTATAACCAAGTTCCACAACAAGAACCTCAAAATATAGGACAACCTGTATTAAATCAAGGTATCTCTCCTATCCAAGAACAAGCACCAATTATTCAACAACCTCAAAATCAATATGATATGTCACAAAATGTTTTACCAACTAGTTCTTCGTCAAATCAGGAAGTTTTGCAACAATCATTAGAACAAGGAATCCCTCATAATGTAATGCATCAAAATGAAATTTTAGAGCAACCTCAAGTAACAGAACCAATAAACAATCCTACTCCTATTTCAATTCAAGAAGAATCAAAAGAAAATCCATCTATGAATATTCCAACGAAGCAACCATCAAAAGACATCACACCAGTTTTAAATACAATTAAAACTTTGGCTCTTAATTTAGAAGCTTTTGGTTACCATTTAAATATTAATGAAGAAAATTTAGAAAACTCTGTTAAACTAATTATTGAAATAGAAAAATAATAAAATCATCTAATCGAGATATCCTTCTTTCTCATTAGATGTTTTTTTTAACTTGCAAACTTTTTTTCATTTTCTTCTTTAAAAACTGTTTCAAAATCTTTTGTGCCATAGCTAGGTTCCGTTCCTTTTAAAAAATAAAATATTTTAGTATTTTTATCTCCTTCTTTTGCTAATTCTCCAGTAATAGGATTTACTAATGTTCCTACAACATCATCAGGAATATCATACCAACTATTATCTTTATCTTTTAAATAATTTTCCATGGTATCTATCCAAATATTTTTATGATAATTATGCTCTCCGGTATCAATTTTCTTATTATTATCATATCCATTCCAAATAGATAAAACAGCATTTTTATTATAGCCAACAATCCACACATCTGTATCTGTTGTTCCTGTTTTAATAGCATATTTATTTGATATTTTTGGTAAAAGACTAATTACGGTTGGATAATTATAATTAATAAAGGATTTATCATAAGTATAAGTTAACATTTCGTTTAAAATAAAAGTTAAACTTTTATTCAGAATCTTTTCATTATAATGACTAAATTGATAAATTATATTTCCAGAACTATCTTCAATTTTTTCAATAAAATGTTGCTTAACTTGATTCCCCATATTTGCAAATGTACTGTAAGCTTCAATAAGCTCAATCATTTTCATTTCTCCAGTACCTAAAGCTAAAGAAGGATTTGGAAATAACTTACTTTCAATTCCTAATCGATGGGACATATTTACTAAAGTATTTTCCCCCAAAAATAAATGAGTTTTAACAGCATATACATTATCAGAATAAGAAATAGCTGCTCCCATAGTAATAGAACTATTTGCATAACTTTCATTATAATTACTAGGAGTATAATTTTTTCCATTCGAAAAATTAAATGTTGTTTTTTCACTCGTAAAGCAAGATGCACTAGTAAATCCATTTTCAAGTGCAGAATAATAAAGAATAGGCTTCATTGTAGACCCTACTTGTCTTTTAGCATTAATTACCCTATTAAATTGACTTTTAGAATAATCTTTTCCTCCTATTAAAGCAATAATACTACCATCATTAGGATTACTCATCATCCCAGCAACTTGCAATTCAGTACTATCATCCATATTGTCACGAATAGCTTTTTCTAAACTTTCTTGAGCTTTAACATCTAAAGTAGTATAAATTTTTAATCCACCAGACTGTAATGTCGAATTAGGAATATTGATACTTTCCAATTCATCAATAACAGCATCTCTAAAATAAAGAACATTCTCTAAATTACTTTGATTAGTTTTTCCAATATATTCAAGTGAATAATTAATTGCATTATCCATTTCTTCCTTTTGAATAATTTTTCTATTATACATAGACAAAAGAACTATTTTTTGTCTCTTTTTGGCTTTATTTTCATTAATAATTGGAGAATAATTAGAAGGAGATTGAGGGATACCAGCTAACATAGAAGATTCTGCCAATGATAATGTTTTAGAACTATGTCCAAAATAATACCAACTAGCATTTTCAATTCCATAAACTCCACCATAATTAATTGTATTTAAATACCCTTCTAAAATTTCTTTTTTACTATAATGGGTCTCCAACTCAGCCGCTAAAATAGCCTCATCTATTTTTCTACTCCATGTTTTATCATAGTTTAAAAATAAATTTCTAGCATACTGTTGAGTAATTGTAGATGCTCCTTCTCTTAAACTTCTACTTTGCAAGTTTTTTATAGCCGCTTTAATAATTCTAAAATAATCAAATCCTAAGTGTTGATAAAAATACTTATCTTCTGTAGATAAAGTAGCTTGTATTAAATAAGGACTAATATTATCCAAATCAACCCATTCATCATTATCATTAAAAATTAATTTTTTTTGGTTATCATATAAATAATAGGATTGAGTTTTATGTATGGATATTTTAGGTGTAATATAGCAATAAGAATAAAGAATAATATTAAAACTTAAAAAAAATAAGAATGAAATACCTACAAGTTTAAAAAAAACAGAAAAACCTCGCTTTAATTTAGTCATAAAATAACCCTCTTTTCCCACAAAAATTAAGTATTTTAAATCTTATTTATATTATTAGTTAAAAAAAAATAAATATAAGTTTTATTTTTAAAAAACTTGTGGTATAATGTCTACTGATTAATCACGCAAGGAGGAATTTTTACGAAAATAAGGATTTTTGGATTCATAAAAAATATTACATATGATGAACAAATTGATATTGATGTTTTAGGAATAAAACAAAAAAATACATTAAGTTACCCGCATGAAAAAGATATTTATAAAATTAAAATTTTATCCAATGATAAGGTGATTATTCAAAGAAACAATGATTTAATCAATAGTACGTTAATTTTTGAGAAAGGGAAAAAATCTTCTTCTTTCTATCAAATAAAAAAGGAAGACATTACATTAGAAATCAATTTAAAAACAAAATACTTAAAAATATCAGATAATCTAATTGATATTGCATATACTATTATCGATTCCAATACTGATTATCAATATAAAATAGAAATGAGTGATAACAATGAGTGTAAAAGTTAAATTAACTGAATTAATAAAAAGTAGTTTACAAAAATTAAATATCGAAACCGATAATATCGTAATTGAAAAACCAGCAAAAAAAGAAAATGGAGATTACTCTACGAATGTAGCTTTAACACTAACTAAGAAATTACATAAATCTCCTTTAGAAATTGCTAATATGATAAAAGAGAATATTGAATATGAAAATATAATTAATGATATTCAAGTTGCAAATCCAGGTTTTATTAATTTTTATTTAAAAAAAGAATTTATTCAAAGCTATATTAATAAGATAATTAATGAAAAAAGAAATTATGGAAAAAATACAATAGGAAATAATCAAAAAATAAATATTGAATTTGTTAGTGCAAATCCAACTGGAATACTCCATATTGGTCATGGACGTGGAGCAACATACGGAGATAACTTAGCTAGAATTTTGAATTTCAGTGGATATGATGTAACAAAAGAATATTATGTAAATGATGCTGGTAACCAAATGAACAATTTAGGAATTTCAATTAAAGAAAGATACAAAGAGTTATGTGGTTATGAATGTAATTTACCAGAAAATGGTTATCATGGAAAAGAGATTATAGGTTTAGCAAAAGATATTTATGATAGATATGGAAATACAAAGTTAGATAGTGATATAGAATTTTTTAGAAAAGAAGGACTAGATAAATTATTAGATCAAATAAAAAAAGACTTAGACCACTATCGAGTAAACTTCAATGTATTCACTAGTGAGCAATCAATTTATGACAGATGCTTAGTAGAAGATACCCTAAATAAATTAAAATTAAGTAACGAGTGCTATATAAAAGATGATGCTCTATGGTTAAAAACTACTGATTATGGAGATGAAAAAGATAGAGTTTTGATTAAAGGTGATGGAAATTATACTTACTTAACGCCAGATATTGCTTATCATATTGATAAAATAAATAGGGGCTATGACAAATTAATTGATGTATTAGGTTCAGATCATCATGGATATATAAATAGATTAAAAGCAGCATTATCAATGCTAGGAAAAGATAGTAACATTTTAGAGATAAAAATTTTACAGATGGTAAGATTAATTAAAGATGGTGAAGAATTAAAATTAAGTAAAAGAACAGGAAAAACAATAACATTAATGGAATTAGTAGATGAAATAGGAATAAACGCCACAAGGTATTTCTTTGCTTCTCATAGCCTAGATACAGCGATGGATTTAAATATTGATTTAGCATTAAAACAGTCTAATGAAAATCCAGTTTATTATATAGAATATGCTAATGCTAGAATTTGTTCTATTTTAAAGAAATATCATAAAACAGCACAATTACATGATAATTATTTAACATTACAGTCTGATGATACATATAGTATTTTAAATAAACTAATCGAATTTGAAGATATAGTAATATCTTCTGCAAAAAAAGAAGCACCACATCTTATTGCAAATTATGTTTATGAATTGGCAACACTATTTCATTCATTTTATGCAAAAGAGCAAATAATAACGGAAAATGAAGAAGAAACAGAAGAAAAAATTGATTTATTAATAGCAATTCAAGTAGTAATTCAAAATGCTTTAGATTTATTAGGAATTATTCCTAGAGAGGAAATGTAGGAGGATTATAATGAAATTAAATAATATATCTAAAAATGAATTAGAATTATTATCATATAAAGAAATAGCAAAAATGTATTTAGAGGAAAATAAAATAACTAAAACTACAGCAGATTTATTTAAAGAAATTTGTAAATTACTTGATTTATCTGACCAAGAATATGTAGATAAAATAGCAGATTTTTTTGAATCACTAACTACTTCAAAAGAATTTATTCTATTAGAGGATGGAACATGGGATTTAAAATCAAATCATAAAGTTAAAGTTTCTATTGAAGATTTAGAAGATGATACAGCAGAAGAAACAGAATCTAATTCTGATGACTTAGAAGCTGATGAACAAGAAACAAATGATATAGATAGTATAGATGATGATAATTATTTAGATGATGACACTGATGATGATTTAGCAGATTTAACAATTGTTGATGATGATGATTTAGAAGAATAAAATATGATAAAAAAATACTATAGTTTAACAAAATATCAATTTAATTATTAGCAATCACTTCAACTATATAAAAAAGCTTTGAAGTTGTATTAAAGTAACGAAACCCACATTGAAATTTCAATGTGGGTTTAAAATTTTATAAATTGCTAAAACTCCTATTTAATATAATATTTTTCTTAAAATTTTATTATTTTCGATATCTTGTTTTTGATAAAAATACATTTCTTCGGAATCAAATTCAATTAACTTTTCATTTTCAATATCTTTCATTGCATCATCTATCGGAATATGGTATAGAAGTGAAACATAATCTACAAATTCTGGAAAGCTTTCTGAAAAAGCTAATAAACTTTTTTTATTTTTTCTTAAAATAATAGCAGGATTATCATAGATTAAATAAGGAGTACCTTTTATAGGATAAGATCCACCATAATCAAATTGAGAAACTAAATTAACATCATTATTTTGATTAATTTTTAATAGAAGATTTTTATTATGTCGATCAAATTGTCCCATTTTTAAATCTAAAGCAGTTAGTTTTAAAATACTTTTTACTAATTCAGAAGATTTTATTTTATTTAATAATTCAAATTCACTAAGGTAAAAAAATGACATTAAAGTTTGATAAAAGCTTAAATCTAAAAATTGTATTTCCCCATAGTAACTTCTAAAATCTGAATAACTATAATCGGGTTCATAAAAAATTTTAGACAAAACATATATTTGATTTTGCATTTCTCCAATTTTATAATCTACAGTATCCAAACCAACTTTTTTTGCCAAATAACTACCCAGCAATTCGTTAATTAGTAAATTAGCAGTAACAGATTTATAATAATAATATTCTTTTTGATAACATGTAATAGACTCTTTAATAGAATCATACTTCTTTGGAATATATAAACTTCTAATTTCTTCATCACTCAATTCAAGTTTTTTCAATGGAATAATCTTACTGTTTTCGTTAAATTTCATAGTGTCCTTCTCTCTAGCGATTATTATAAAGATTAACCACAAAAAAATCAAGAATAAAGGATAAAAATGAACATAAACTTTATTAGGTGAAATCAAATGAAAACAATAACTATCGGCATTCCAAAGGCATATTTATATTATAGATATCATATCCTTTGGGAAAATTTTTTTAGTAATTTAGGTTGTAAAGTACTTATCAGTTCATCGACTACAAAAGAAACAATTGAACAAGGGAAAAGATTATCAATTGATGAATCTTGCCTTTCCTCAAAAATATATCTTGGACATGTTGCATCACTTCAAAAAAAATGTGATTATATCCTTGTTCCAAGAGTATATAATTATGGAAAAAATGAACAAGTATGTGTAAAATTTAATGCAACATATGACATTATAAAAAATTTGTTTCCTGATACAAAAATCTTAGACTACAATGTAGAATTAACAAAGCAACCATTCAAAATCATAACTTATTTTAACTTAGGACTAAAAATAACAAAAAATCCATTCAGAATCATAACTTCTTATTTAAAAGCAAAAAAATGTGATGCTAAATATTGGAAAGAACAATTACAACTACAAACACAAAACTTAAATACTAGTAAACCAAAAATTTTATTAGTTTCTCATCCATATAATGTATATGATAATTATATAGGTATTCCCATTATAAAAAAATTAGAACAAATGGGAATAGAAATAATATATGCAAATTTATTAAATCACAAAATAGCAAAAATGTATGCAAAGAATTTATCTCCTACTCTATATTGGACATACTCTAAAGAATTAATAGGAGCCATTGAATATTATCAGTATTCTGTTGATGGAATAATATTTTTAACAACGTTTCCTTGTGGTCCAGATTCTTTAGTAAATGAATTAATGTTAAGAAAAATTTCCAATCTTCCAGTAACAAATATTTTAGTTGATGAGCAGACATCAACAACAGGACTAGAAACAAGAATAGAAAGTTTCATTGATATTATAAATGAGAGGAGAAAAAAATAATGAATAAAATAACTTTTCCACATATGGGTTTTTATTATATTCCAGTAAACTATCTTCTTGAAAATATCACTAAAAAGGAAATTATTATTCCTCCAAAAATTACAAAGAAAACAATTGAATTAGGAAGTAAATATTCTCCAGATTATGTTTGTATGCCATTCAAGTATAATCTAGGCAATTTTATTGAAGGTCTAGATTTAGGGGCAAATGTTATTTTACAAGCCGGAGGTGGTTGCCGTTACGGTTATTATGCAGAATTACAAGAACAAATTTTAAAAGATTTGGGATATAAATTTACATTAATCAATTTTATTGAAAACAACCGAGTTTCAATTCCAAAAATTTATCAATTTGCAAAGAAAGAAAATCCTAAATTAAATGTTTTCAGCTTCACTTATTTTGCAATAAATACAATTATAATGATAATAACAATGGATAAACTATCAAAATATCCCAGAGAAAATTTAGGATTTGAAAAAGAAAAAAATAGTTTTTTAAATACACAAAATAAATTTTTAAAAGAATTAAGTAGAAAAAAACATACTCCTTTTTCTTTAATAAAATTATACTTTAAATATAAAAAAAACTATAAAAAACTTCCAGTTGAAAAGCCAAACAATTGCATCAAAATAGGGCTAGTTGGAGAACTATACTCTATTATGGAACCATTTTCTAGTAATAATATAGAGTTAAAACTAGCTTCTTATGGTATAGAAGTTCACCGTTATACAACATTAACTTATCTACTATTTCAAAAAAAATATAACATCAAAAAACTTCTAAAAAAGGGGAAAAAATATTTAAAATATCATTTAGGAGCAGATGCAACAGAAAGTGTTGTTTTATCACTAGAACTTGCTAAGAAAAAATATGATGGTATAGTTCATATTAAAAGCTTTGGATGCACGCCAGAATTAAATGCAATGAGTATTTTAGAAAAAATAAGTAACGATTATGAAATTCCAATGATATATTTTAGTTTTGACTCTCAAACTAGCGACGTAGCAATAGATACTAGAATAGAAGCATTTTATGACATGCTTCATGAAAAGAAAAATCAAATGAAATAGATAATGATTATTGTAGGGAATATTTAATTATTTATCTCGTTATTTTTTTCAATTAAAATACTGAACTTTCAATCTCTTTATTAATAAGTTACGTTTCTAAGTACATTTAAAAAAGCTTTTGTATATTCAAAAAATATGTTATAATTATCATAGATGAGAAGGTGGCATATGAATATACTAATATATCTTTCAATTTTAATTATATTAACAATTTTTCTATTTCTCATAACCAAATTATTGGGAAATTTAGGGTTAATAATTACTGTAGTTATGACAGGAATCCTTTCTTTAATTACATCTTTTAAGTATGTAACATTAACAACAATTAATATTAATGCTAGTGTGCTATTGAACATTACAATGTATACATCAATTTACTTATTATTAGAAACCGTCAAAGAAAAAGAGACAAAAAAAATAGTAATTTTAACCTTTTTGATTAATATTTTTACTGCCTTTTTTTTGTTTCTAATGTCCTATCATACTCAAGCATTAACAGATTCTATCAGTATTAATATGAAAAATGTATTTATAGAAAATTACAGAATATTAATTACCTACCCTGTATCAACATTTTTTTCTAGTATTTTATTAATTTTACTTTATCAAAAGATAAAAAAGCTTTATGACATACCATTTATAACAACTGTTACCACTTATTTGGTTGTAGGATTAGCCAATAACCTTATTTTCTATTTAGGATCATATTTAAATATTTTTACTTTAAAAACAATTCTTGAATTATCTTTATCTACTTATATGATAGGACTAATTATAACAGTAATATATTCTTTAATACTTCCTAAATTAAATAAAATGAAGGTGATAAAATGAGTTCATTATCTTTATTAATTATTGAATTAATTATTTGCACAGTAGCAATAATCATTCTTTATAAAAACTATCATTTGGTTGGATTATATGCATACACAATAGTAAGCATTATCTTAAGTTGTATGATGTCTTTTAAAATGATAACCATTTATAATTATGATATGAATTTAGGTATTATACCATTAGTGACAATTTTTATTGTTTCAAATATTATTATTCAAAAAAATGGTCCAGACGAAACTAAAAAACATCTCTTATTAACAGTGGGTATTTTGGTAATATCATATATAATATTATTATTAATTAAACAAATGAGTGCCAGTAGAATAGGATTATTTACAAGTGCATCATATAATAATATATTTGATAATTCATTAAGAATAATATTTGCCAATGCAGTAACTATTCTTTATTCATTAATATTAAATAATAAGTTATATTATTACTTAAAAAGAATGAAAAATAGTATTATAATTAGCAACATATTTTCAATAATTATCATTCAATTTATAGCCTCTATTCTTTTTGGGGCAATTGCATATACATTTATAAAAGAACCAATTGACATCATAAAAATAATTATGATAAGATACTTAGTGAGTTTAGTGGTAGGACTTGTTGGAACAATTGCAATAATTACTACAAAGTATATAAAAGAACAATAAAAAATAAGGAAGTAATATGATGAGAACGAGAAAAAATGAATTAATTAGTGATGAATTAAAGCCATTAGTAAGTGAATTAATTAGATCTGGTCGTGAAAAATATAATTATTCTTTAGAAGATTTATCTAAAGCAATTAATGGACAAAAAAATAGACAGACATTACATAAATATGAAACAGGAAAATTAAATATTCCATATGATATTTTATTTGAAATCTGCAGAATATTTAATTTAGATAATGAAGTATTTAAAGAAGCACCTATAACAGATGAAGAAAAGAAATTAATTGAGAAAAAATTAGTAAAAGAATATGTGAATAGTTTAAGACAAGATAAAGATTTAACACCTCAAACAGAAAAAATTATTAATACCTATAAAAATGCTTCATATGAATCTATTACTAATCATTGTGAACTATCGATGAAAATTTTAGATGATTCTATGTTTCCTGTTTATTCTAAAAATGACAAAATATTTTTTAAACCACAAGAAGATTATAAAAATGGAGATGATATTGTAATAGCAGTAAAAAATAATATTTTATCAGTTAGAAGACTATATCGATATCCTAAAGGAATTATTCTACAAGCAATGAACCCTAAGTATCCTACTATTAATGTAAATATCATAGCAAATAATATGATACTTGGTCGTGTTACTGCAATATATCGTGAAATGAAATAAAAATACTGACAGAGAAATTTATTCTTTATCAGTATTTTTTAATAGTTAATCAAAAAATAATTATTTATATATATCTTCAAAAACTAATTTAAAGCTTCTTTTAATTTGTTACCAGCTTTAAAACTTGGAACTACACGAGCAGCAATTTCAACTGGTTCACCAGTTTGTGGATTACGACCAGTGTGAGCTTCTCTTTCCTTTGCAGAAAAAGTACCAAATCCAACTAGAGTAACCTTACCAGATTTTTTTAATCCTTCAGTAATTCCTTCAACTACAGCTTCTAAAGCTCTTGTAGCATCAGCTTTTGTTAAATCAGCATTTTCAGCAATAAATTCTACTAATTCAGCTTTTGTCATTTTTATACCTCCATAATCTATAAATAAGCATCATGTTTTACTTTCTTTATGCTTACATCAATAAGATATCATGATTTGTTTGATAAATCAATAGCTTTTCTTTAAAATATAAGGAAAAATAGAACTGTTTAACCATAAGTTTTCAACACAAAAAACAAACAATGTTTTTTAAAAAAAAGTTTTAAAAAAACATTGACAATTATTGTTTTTAATGATAAAATATAATTGCTTAGATAGAAAGAGTAGTTGTTAAACATAAATTTGTTTGTTGGATAGTATGGTAGTTTAGTCTATTTGTACTGGTGAATGTGATTTGCCCTTTGTATAGCAAATAAACCTGTTTGATTGATTATCTTCTTTCTTCTATTGGTAGAAAATGTTATCAAGAATAACTCTTATCACCACTAAGCAAAACAATTGTTTTAAGAAAGAAAACTTAAAAGATAAGAAATTGTAGTAAGCACTGATAATGTTTATTTAAAGTTTTTTATTAATTGTATTATTTATTAGTGAAATGTACTAATAGGTAATACAGATTATTAGGAAACGGTGCAATTTTTTTCTAAACTCAGATCAATTAGTTTTATCAGAACTAATTGATTTTTGTTTCTATAAACAAAAAAAGACTATAAATGATGACTTTTTAATTAAAAGTATCATGGATAGTCTTTTTTATAATACAATGGCAATCATATTATTAGAGCCTTTATTAATTACTTTAGTTAAAGTATTTCCTAGTTTATATCGAATATTATCCGGCATCATAGATAATTTAGCTTGAATGCCTTCTTGAACAATTACATCCAAACTTCGACCAAATATCTCACTCTTCCAAATATTCTCACTATTAGCATCTTTAGTCAAATACTCAATTAATTCCTTACTTTGCAACTCACTTCCAATAATAGGCTCAAAAGTTGACTCAACATCTACTTTAATCATATGAATAGAAGGAGCTTTGGCTTTTAATTTAACTCCATAACGAGGACCCTGTTTAATAATTTCAGGAGTTTCTAACTTCATATCAGCAAGTGTTGGAGCAGCAATACCATATCCCGTTTGTTTAACCATCTTTAAAGCTCCTTTAATTTGATCATAAGCAACCTTTGCTTCATTTAATTCCTGAAACATCGATAGCATTTTAGCCTTAGAAGTAATATCTGTTCCAATAATATCGTTTAAAATTTGATTGTATAATCCATTAGGAGCATCTAGTTGAATTGTAACTTCCCCAAGAGAAGTATCAACATTAGAAATATAGGACTTTTCAATATATTCACAATCTTTAAAACCAGCAGTAATATTATCAATATCTTTTAATTTATTAATCTCTACTACACTATCCCTAATTTTATTAATATACTCTTTCTTTAAATAATGATTATGATTTAAAATAGCAATCCATTCAGGCATATTTACTTTAACTTCTTCAATAGGAAATTCATATAAAGCATCTTTTAAAATACCAATCATTTCTCGCTCCTGCATATTCTCAACACTAACAGGAATAACGGGAACACCGTAGCTTGCCTTTAAATTTTCAGCTAACTTTTCTGTTTCGGGAAGCATTGGATGAACAGAGTTTAAAACAACAATAAAAGGCTTTCCGATACTTTTTAATTCATTAACAACTGTCTCTTCAGCACTAACATATTCATTTCTAGGAATTTCCCCAATCGAACCATCAGTAGTAACCACAATTCCAATCGTAGAATGTTCCTTAATTACTTTCTCTGTTCCAATTTCAGCAGCCTCCACAAAAGGAATAGGATCACTGTACCAGTATGACCTGTTTTTGTGATACCCATAAGTCTTTTTAAAAATTGCTCAAAAGCAACCTGTATTTTTCTTATA